>CAMLJY010000022.1 GCA_946480465.1 uncultured Burkholderiales bacterium | reverse complement strand
GCACCGTCTGGGACACCCGCTCGGACGCGCCGGAATACTTCACAGGCTCTGAGCGCCCGGGCCCGGCCCGTGCCTGCGGTGCACCCCGCGGACGCGCCCGCAGGCCGCAGCCGCCGCCCGGTCAAGCCGTCAGTGCACCCAACCCAGGTCGGTGACGACGATCGGGCCGTGGCGGCCGACCACCAGCGTGTGCTCGTACTGCGCGGTCACGCTGCCGGCCGGGCCGGCCAGCGTCCAGCCGTCGCCGGTGTCCACCGCCTCGCGCGCCTTGCTCGACAGGAAGGGCTCGATCGTGAAGACCTGGCCGGCCTGCATCAGGCGCCGGTCGCGCGGCTCGTGATAACCGGTGATCTCCGTGGGCTCCTCGTGCAGCGCGGCGCCTACGCCGTGGCTGCACAGGTTGCGCACGATGCGCAGCCCACTGCTGCGCGCAACGCGTTCGATGGCCAGGCCGATGCGGTTCAGCCGCGCGCCGTCGCGCACCTCCGCCAGGGCGGCCTCCAGCGCCGCGCGCGTCGCATGGCGCACGCGACGCTTCAGCAGGCTGTCCGGCGGCACCACGGTGCTGGCGCCGGTGTCGGCAAAAAAGCCGCCGACACGCGCCGAGACGTCGATGTTGACCATGTCCCCCGCGCGCATCACCCGCGCGCCGGGAATGCCGTGCGCGATTTCCTCGCCCACGCTGATGCAGGTGGCGCCCGGAAAGCCGTAGGTCAGGCGCGGCGCCGGTTCGGCACCGGCCTCGGCCAGCCAGCGTTCGCCGAGCGCGTCCAGTTCGTCGGTGCGCATGCCGGGCTCGATCGCCGCTGCCATGCGGCGCAGCACCTCGGCCACGGTGCGGCCGGCATGCTGCAGGCCTCCGAGTTCTTCCTGGGTGTGGATGGTCATGGGGAGGGGATCGGAGGGGACGAAGGATGGGCGTCGGGGGCGGGCGGCGCCGGGCTGCCGAAGGCCTGGACCACGCCCTGCCACCAGCCGTCGGCCAGCGCCTGTTCGGTGAAGGCACCGCCGGTGTAAGCCGCGATTGTGCGCCGCCAGAACGCCTGCGCCGGCAGGTTGGCGGCCATCTGCCCCACCTGCCAGCGGCCGGGGCAGGCGTCGAACACGGCCCAGGCGGCCCGCCGCCCGACACCGCGGCGGCGGTACTTCTTCATCACGAAGAACTGGTCCATCCAGCGATCGCCGCCCGGCAGCTTGACGGCCGCATCCACCAGCGCGAATCCGACATAGGCGCCGGCCACCGTGAAGACATGCGGCACGCAGGCCCCGTCCTGCCAGTAGCGGTCGAGCCCATAGCCGAACTCGCCATGCAGGTCGAGGTCCTGGTCCCAGATGTCGGACAGGTCGTGCTGGTACAGCTCCAGCATGCGGTACAGCGGCAAGCGGTCGGCGGGCGACGCACGCCGGACCGCGAGGTACGGCGGCGCTGCGGCCCCTGCGCGATCGGGGCCTGCCCCTGCGTCATCTCCCGCCTCTCGGACGAAGTGCTCGAGCACGGCGGCCGGCGTGCTGGTGGTGGTCGGCATGGCTGCAACGCTGGCGTGGATGCGGAGCGGCCATGTTGCCTCAATGCCGGCCTGGCATGACTGCAGCCATCTGCCCGGCCCCTGCCCGCGTGGCGCACAATCCGCCGTCCCCCTTCAGCCTGCTCGCAAGCGATGAACTCTGCCCTGCTGGTGATCGATGTCCAGGCCGCGTTGTTCGGGTCCACGCCGCCGCCGGGCGATGCGGATGGCGTGATCCAGCGCATCAATGCGCTGGCCGAACGGGCGCGGGCACTGTCCGTGCCGGTGATCTACGTGCAGCACGAGCGGGCGGGCACGCCGCTGGCGCCCGACTCACCCGGCTGGCAGCTCGCCCCGGGCCTGCGGCCCGATGCCGCCGACGTGCGCCTGAGCAAGACCACGCCGGATTCCTTCCTGAACACGCGGCTGGAGCCGCTGCTGCAGGAACACGACATCAAGCACCTGGTGATCTGCGGCTACGCCAGCGAGTTCTGCGTCGACACCACCACCCGCCGTGCCGCAGCGCTGGGCTACCGGGTGACGCTGGCGTCCGACGCGCACACCACGCACGACAAGGACCACGCCAGCGCTGCGCAGATCCGCGCGCACGAGAACGCGACGCTGCCCAAGCTCACCAGCTTCGGCACCGTGATCCGCGCGGTGCCGGCGGCCGAGGTCGATTTCCAGTGAGCGCGGCGGCTGACCACGTCATCCGCGACGAAGCCGCCCTGGCCGCGCTGTACGGCACGCCGGCCTCCAACTCCATCCGCAAGGAAGTGCCGGCGCTGACACCGGCCTACCGCGCCGTCATCGAAGCCTCGCCCTTCTGCGCCCTGGCCACCAGCGGCCCCGGTGGGCTCGACGTCTCGCCGCGCGGCGACCCGGCCGGCTTCGTGCACGTCGAGGACGACCGCACGCTGATGCTGCCCGACCGCCGCGGCAACAACCGCATCGACAGCCTTCGCAACGTGCTGGCCGATCCGCGCGTCGCGCTATTGTTCATGGTGCCCCCGGTCAATGAAACGCTGCGCGTGAACGGCCGCGCGGCGATCAGCGTCGACCCCGCGCTGTGCGGGCGCTTCGCGATCGACGGCAAGCCGGCGCGCAGCGTGCTCGTGATCACGGTGGAAACCGTCTTCCTGCAGTGCTCGCGCGCGCTGCTGCGTTCGCGCCTGTGGCAGCCGGCCACCTGGGCCGAGCGTGCCGCGCTGCCCAGCGCCGGCCGCATGCTGCAGCAGGCCAGCGCGGCGCGCGCCGATGGCGAGCCGGCGGTCGACGGCGACGCCTATGACCGCGAACTGCCGGCCCGCGTTGCCGGCAGCCTGTACTGAGCCCGTGCGCCCCGCACGGCCCCCGGAACGGGGCCGAGGGCACACGCTGAAGGCGCCGGCCGCTGCCGCTCGCTTTGCGCCTTATCGCCGGCGCCGCCTTCAGCGCGGCACGTAGTCACTGGGGTACTTCAGCGAGTCCAGCAGCAGGTGCGGCATGCGCATGTCCAGCCGCACGTTGTTGGGCGGGATCGGCCCGACGAACCAGCGCTCGTACAGCCGGTGCAGCTCGCGGCTGGCGATCAGCTGGCGCAGCGTGGCATCGGCCACCCGCTTCAGGCGCGCATTGCCGCGCTGGAAGGCGATGGCATAGGGCTCGATCGTGATCGGCTTGCCGATCACCTTCAGCGCCTCGGGCCGCGGCGCGCTGGCACGCAGGCCATACAGCAGCACGTCGTCCATCGCGAAAGCCTCGGCGCGGCCAGACAGCACCCAGGCCACGCCCTGGGCATGGTCGGCCGCTTCGATGACCTCGAGCTGCAGGCCCTTCAGCACCGCCTCGCGCGCGAGCGAGCCGACGTTGGTGGTGCCGGCGGTGGAGGCCACGGTGGCGCCGTTCAGGTCCTCGATCCGCTCGTGCGGCCGGTCACTGCGCACCAGCAGGCGCGACGAGGCGATGAAGTGCGGGATCGTGAACGCCACCCGCTCGCGCCGGGCGGCGGTGTTGGTGGTGGAGCCGCATTCCAGGTCGATCTCGCCGCGTTCCACGGCGTCGAAGCGATTGGCCGAGCTGACCTGCCGGTAGGCGATGCGCCACTGCTTCAGCCCGAGTTCCTGCGCGATGGCCGCGGCCAGGTGGCGGCAGATGTCCACGCTGTAGCCCATCACCTGGTCGCCGACGGCGTAGGACAGCGGCACCGACTCCGAGCGGTGGCCGATCGTGATCACCTGCGTGCGCTGGATGCGCGCCAGCGTGTCCTCGGCCGGCTCGGCCCGCGCCGGCGTGGACAGCGGCAGCGCCAGCAGCGCGGCGAGCCCCGCCGCGAGCCGACGCAGGGACAGGCGCAGGGACAGGCGCAGGGACAGGCGCAGGGACAGGCGCAGGGACGGCACCGCGGACGGCAACACGGACAGAAGCGTGAACGAACGGTGCGACAGGTGCGGCATCGCGCGGGCTCCGGCGGTCGTGACGGGGCCAGTCTAGGAAGCGGCACCTTGCCGCGGCATGCGCGGATGCGGGTCATCCATGCCTGGCCGGCATGGGCCGGCGCCGGCCGCGGCCCGCACAATCGGCCGCCATGCGCATGCGCCACATCGAGCTGATCCATGCCCTGCTGCAGACCGGCAGCATCAGCAGCGCGGCGCGGCTGCTGAACATCTCCCAGCCCGCAGCCACGCGCCACCTGCAGCATGCGGAGATCACGGTCGGCTTCGCCCTCTTCCACCGCCATGCGGGGCGTCTGCACCCCACCGAAGAGCTGCTGCAGCTGGCCCCCGTGATCCGCCAGGCCTTCGGTGGCATCGACGACGTGCGCCGCACCGTGCTGAACCTGCGCAGCCGCCCGCAGCCGCGGCTGCGCGTGGGCACCGTGCCGGCGCTGACCGGCCTGCTGCCGCGCGCCTACCGGGCCCTGCACGAGCGCTTCCCGGACCTGCGCTGCGAATTCGGCAGCGGCCACCACCATGAGCTGACGCAGTCGCTGCTGCTGCGCGAGATCGACGTCGCCGTCGCCTTCGACCCGCCCGCGCACCCGGCCATCGCCTTCGAGGAACTCGCCAGCTGCCACCTGGTGTGCGCGGCGCTGCCGGCGCAGCTGGGCAAGTTCGCCCGCGCCTCGGCCATCGACGCGGCGGACCTGGCCACCATGTCGCTGATCGAGCTGCACGACACCGACCCCGTCGGCCGCCTCGTCAGCCGCTACGGCGAGCACCACGGCTGGCGCTTTCCCGCGCCGGTGGCCGTCAAGACCCACCGGGCCGCGCTGGAGCTGGCGGCCGAGGGCCTGGGCGTGGCGGTGGTCGACAACCTCAGCGTCGCCACCTTCCAGCCGCGGCTGACGGTGCTGCGCATCGAGCCACGAGCCGACATCCTGCTGCGCGCGATGGTGCTGCGCCCCGGCAGCCCGTCGGTGGCCGCGGGCGCCTTCCTGTCGGCGCTGCGCGCGGCCATCAACCTCGGCGCGCTGGACGGCCTCGCCGCGGCGGACACGCGGACCGCGCGCTGACCGGGCGTGTCCGGTTCGCGTGGCCGCGGCCCGCGGCCCGCGGCCTGCCCGGCGCGGCCCGGCAGGATTACAGTGCACCGCAGGCCGGCCGCACCAGGGCGGCGGCCCCGCACGACGGCCCCGGCCGCCACCGCATGGACCCGAGCCCACCGCGCCAGCCCTACCAGGACGAACTGCTGACCCGGCTGTTGCGCGGGGCCTTCGGCGACCTCGATGCCGGCGCCCTCGCACTGCTGCGCCAGCACCTGGAATGGGTCGAGGTGGCCGGCGGCGAGACCCTGCTGGCACAAGGCGACCCCGGCGACTCGATGTACCTGCTGGTCAGCGGCCGCCTGCGCGCCTATGTGCGCGACGAGGGCAACGGCCACGGCCCGCGAGCCATGCCGCCGGCCGGCCGCGAGCACGACGGAGCCGGCCCGGGCCTGCGCATGCTGGGCGAGATCACCCGCGGCCAGATCGTCGGCGAGATGAGCCTCTACACCGGCGAGCCGCGCATGGCCACCGTGGTCGCCATCCGCGATTCGGTGCTGGCGCGCCTGGGCAAGGCCGCGTTCGACCAGCTGCTGGCCGGCAGCGCGAAGGTCTCGGTCGCGCTCACGCGGCAGATCATCCGCCGGCTCAAGGATGCGCAGTCGCCCAGCGTCTTCGCGCGGCCGATCACCGTCGGCCTGCTGCCCATCAGCGCCGGTGTCGATGCCGCGGCACTGGCGCGGCAACTGGCGGTGGAGCTGGCGGTGCATGGCCGCGTCGAGGTCATCGATGCCGCCCGCATCGACGAGGAGCTGAACGCGCCCGACGCCACGCTGGGCCCAGGCGCGATGGCGGACATGCAGCGCCGCATCACGCTCTTCCTCGACCGTGTCGAGGCGCAGGCCGAGATGGTGCTGCTGCTGGGTGACCCGCTGCCCACCGCCTGGACCGAACGCTGCTGCCGCGACGCCGACGAGCTGCTGCTGCTGGCCGATGCCGCGCAGCCGCCCGTGATCCATGCCAACGAAAAGGCCTGCCTGCTGAACCGCCCCGCGCGCACCGAGGCGGCCGAGGTGCTGGTACTGCTGCACCCGGCCGACGCCCGCTGCCCGCGCCAAACCCGCGCCTGGCTCGACCGCCGCCCGGTGGCCGACCACTGGCACCTTCGCCCCGCCGAGCCGCGCGACGTGGCACGCCTGGCGCGCTTCTTGAGCCGCACCGCCACGGGGCTCGTGATGGCCGGCGGCGGCGCACGCGGCCTGGCACACCTGGGCGTGTACCGCGCGCTGCAGGAGCAAGGCATCGAGATCGACGCGGTCGGCGGCACCAGCATCGGCGCGGTGATGGCGGCCTACGTGGCCTCCGACCAGCCCTGGGCCAAGGTGATGGCGAACGCCCGCCGCGCCTTCAGCAACAACCCCACCGGCGACTGGAACCCGCTGCCTTGGCTGTCGCTGTTCCGCGGCCGGCGGCTGCGCCGCATCCTGCAGGACGCGGTGGGCGACCTGCTCGGCTTCGACGCCGACGTCGAGGACCTGTGGAAGCCGTGGTTCTGCATCGCCACCAACTACAGCCATGCGCGCGAGCAGGTGCTGCGCCGCGGCCCGCTGGCCAAGGCGCTCCTGACCAGCACCGCCATCCCCGGCGCGCTGCCGCCGGTGCTGCACGACGGCGAGCTGATGTGCGACGGCGGCAGCTTCAACAACTTTCCCGTCGACGTGATGCGGGCGCAGCGCGGCATCGGCCGCGTGATCGGCATCGACCTGGACTACCGCCAGCCGCTGAAGGTGGAACTGGACGAGGTGCCCGGCGGCTGGGACCTCTTCGTCGACAAGTTCCGCCCGCTGCGCAAGCGCCGCTACCGGCTGCCATCGCTCGCCGCGTACCTCATGACGGTGATGGTGCTCTACAGCATCTCGCGCAGCCGCCGGTCACGCGGACTGACGGACCTGTACTTCAACCCGCCGCTGGACCGCGTGGGCCTGCTGCAGTGGCGGCGCTTCGACCGCATCGTGCAGCGCGGCTACGAGCACGGCATCAGCGTGCTGGCGCAGCGCTTTCCGCACGGCCGCTGGAACGCGCTGGTGCCGCCGCGGCGCGGGCCGGGGGCGGCGGGGGCCTGAGCGGCCTGACCGCGCTGGCTCCTAGGCATACTTCCGCCCATCGCGGCGCCCGCCGCCGCCCCCACGGAGGCCGAACCATGCAGATCGCCATCTGGCTCGTCACCGCCATCGTGCTCGCGCTGTGGTCCCTGGCCGGCTGGGGCCTGTACCAGCTGGTCGACAGCGGCGTCGAACTGATCGGCGACCTGAAGCCGCTGATCGACCAGATCCCCTACGCCGCCATCGTCGAGCGCTGGATCCCCGGCTGGCAGGACATGCTGAAGCTGCTGCTGGACCTGACGCAGTCGCTGCTGTCCTGGCTGGGCGGCGCCGCGCCCGTGCTGGTGTGGCTGCTCTGGGGCACCGGCACCGCGCTGCTGCTGGTCATCGCCGGCGTGCTGAGCCTGGCGGTGGCGCTGATCCGCAAGAGCATGCCGCCCGCGCAGCCGCCCGGTTCGCAGCCGCCGGCCCAGCCCCCGCAGCTGCCGCCGCAGCCGGGCGGCATGTCGCCTACAGCTTGAAGACCGCCACGCCGGCGGCCAGCGCGCCGGCCTGCTCGCGCAGCGACGCCGCGGCCGCGGCCGTCTGCTCCACCAGCGCCGCGTTCTGCTGCGTCGCACTGTCCATGGCCTGAACCGCCTGCGTGGTCTGGTGCACGCCGCTGGCCTGCTCCTTGGCGCCGGTGGCGATGTCGGCCAGCAGCTCGCTCACGCGGCGCGCGCTGCCGACGATCTGGCCCACCGCCTGCGCCGCTTCCTCGGCCACGCGGGATCCTGAACTGACCTGCTCGACGCTGGCGGTGATCAGCGTGCGCACCTCGCGCGCGGCGCCCGCGGCACGCTGCGCCAGCTGCCGCACCTCGGCCGCCACCACCGCGAAGCCGCGGCCGGCCTCGCCGGCGCGGGCCGATTCCACCGCCGCATTGAGGGCCAGGATGTTGGTCTGGAAGGCGATGCCGTCGATGGTGCCGATGATGTCGGCGATCTTGCGCGCCGATCCCTGGATCTCGTCCATCGTCGACGCCATGGCGCCGATGACGCGGTTGCCACGCTCGGCCGCGCTGGCGTTGGCCTGCGCGATGCGGGTGGCCTCATCCGTCGTGTCGGCGGTCTGGCGCACGGTGGCGGCGATCTGCTCCATCGCCGCGGCGGACTGCTCCAGGCTGGCCGCGGCCTGGCCGGTGCGGGCGGACAGGTCGTTCGAGCCGCTCGCGATCTCGCCGCTGGCGTGCACGATGTGGTCGGAGGCCTGGCGCACCTCGCCGACGATGCGGCGCAGCGCCTGCTGCATGCCGGCCACGCTCTCGATCAGCCGCGCCGTCTCGTCGTTGCCCCACGCGCGCGGCGTGGTCGTCAGGTCGCCGTCGCGCATCGCTTCGACGTGGCGCGTCAGGGCCCGCAGGCCGCCCGACAGCACCCGGCCAAAGGCGATGAAGAGGTAGCACACCAGCAGCAGGCTGCCCACCAGCACCGCGGTGGTGGCGCGCCGGCCGGCTTCCATCCCCTCGACCCGCACCGCGATCAGGCGGTCCAGCTCGGCATTGCTGCGCTCGTTCAGCCCCTGCAGCGCCACCAGCAACCGCTGGCCGGCGGCGGACAGCGCGGCCGGATCGCCCTGGGCGCCCTCGGGCTTGAGCACCGTGCCGTCGACCAGCTTCAGGAAGGCCTGCACCTCGGCCAGCGCCTCGGCCTCGCGGACCGCGGCCCGCACGCCGCCGTTGTAGTCGTTGGCCTTGGCGATGCCGGCCTGGATGCCGGCCGCATGCCCGGACAGCACCGCGGCCTGCTCGATCAGGCTGCGCAACTGCGCCGGCGTGACGGAGCCCGCCGCCAACAGCGCGCTGCCGCGGTCGCGCAACTGCGCGGCGGCCTCGGCCATCGGCGGCAGGCGGAAATAGGCCGCGTCCATCAGGTAATAGGTATCGATGTCCGGATCCAGCGTCAGGTTGGAACCGTCGGTGGCCACGCCCAGCAGGTCCAGCAGCGCCTGCGCGCGGGCGCTGTGCGCGGCGTAGGCCGCCTCCGCGCCCGCGGCGGCCGGCGCCGCCAGCGCCGTCTTGAATGCGGCAAAGGCCTTGGCGGTGCCCAGCGCCTCGCCGTGCGCCGCCTCGGCCGCGGCCAGCCTGGCCAGCGCGGCTTCCAGCCCCGCCGCGTCCGGCGCGGCCGCGGGCTTGCCGTCGGCCCCGGCGCGCAGCACCGCCTGGCGCTGCTGCTGCAGCAGGTCCTGCAGCGGGCGCAGCGCATTGCCGTAGTCGATGCCCAGCCGCTCCTTGGCCGAGAAGCCGATGGCCGCCGCCTTGTCGCCGTAATAACTCCAGGACAGCGCGGCAATCGGCACCGCGAAGACGGCCGAGATGATCAGCGCCTTGGCTTGCAGGCCGACGCGCCGGAACAGCCGGATGCCGGGCGCCCACGCACCGTGGTAGCGAAAGAACTCGGCCACCGGCCCGCGCCGGATCGGATCAACGGCACCGCGCTGCGCGCTCGCGTCGGATGGGGTCATGCGCTCTCCGCTCGTCAGTGTCAGGGGCTCTTGACGCCGGCCCCTGAACCAGCGAGACGGCTTGCTCCAGCACTATCGAAGCGGCCGGCCAAGTCTGAAGAGCGCAGAAGAAGGCTGAAAGCGGCATTGTTCTCGGCTGGCGCCCGGCCCCTGTTTCAGTGGGCCGCGCCTGGGCGGTGGCCGGCGGCCACATGCGCCGACCTGGGGCTCGGGTTCAGCCCCCCAGCCCGCGCCCGCTCACCGACAGCGCGTGCCGGTACGCCCGCCGCACGCGGTACAGCTGAGCCGGGCGGTGCGCGCCGCCGGATTCGAACTCGCCCTCGATCGGTTCGACGACACCCAGCTCGTCGATCTTGCGGCGGAAGCTCACCTTGTTGACCGGCTCGCCCAGCACCGCCTCGTACACCGCCTGCAGCTGCGGCAGCGTGAAGCGTTCGCCGCACAGGTAGACCGGCAGCGACGAGTAGTGGCTCTTGGTGCGCACCCGCTCCACCGCGTGCGCGACGATCTGGCGGTGGTCGAAGGGCAGCGCCGGCAGTCGCGCCACCGGCTTCCAGTGCGGCTGCGCGCCGGCCACCGCGGGCACGGCGCGCAAGGCGCTCTCCGCCACCAGCGCCACGTGCGCGATCGACACCGACCAGCCGCGCGGATCGCGCGCCGGCCCGGCAAAGGTGGCGAGCTGTTCGAGGTACGGGCTGGCGATGCCGGCCTTGTCGCGCAGCACGCGCGCCGCGGCATCGGCCGCATCGCTGTCTTCCTGCGCATGCACGTAGCCGCCGGGCAGGGCCAGGGCGCCCGCGAAGGGCTCGGCCGCGCGCTTTTGCAGCAGCACGTGCAGCGCACCGCCGATCAGCGTGAGCAGCACGACGTCGACGGTGCACAGGATGGTGGGATGCTCGGCAGGACGCATGGCGCGGGCTCGGTTCGTACAGCGGTGCAACGAAGACCACTATACGGGCGAGGCCCGATGCGGCGCGCCGCCGTGCCGGCCGGAACCCCTCAGGGCAGCCGGATCGCGATCTCCTGCTCCGCCCCGGAGACCCGCGCGCGGCACACGGCGTGCAGGGTCTGCGGCACGGCCGCGCCGAGCACCACCGACTTGTCGTGCACCAGCCCTGCGGCGTCGCTGGCAATGTCGTCGTACAGCGCGGCATAGGGATGTCCCGGCGTCCAGGCCGCCCGGCAGCGCGCCGCGACGCTGGTGGCCAGCCGATAGGCCGCGCGGTAGCCGGAACGGGTGGCCTTGGTCACGCTGATCGTGAGTCCGGCGGGCGCCGGTGCCGGCACGACGGTGATGTTCATCGCCGCCCAGTTGCTCCACTGCCCGCCATCGTCCTGGACGCGCCAGCGGATCAGGTCGGCGCCGGCATAGCCGTTGCCGTAGTCCAGGTTCACGGTCGAGGGGTCGGCCGCGCTCGCGGCCGCGGTGCGGCCCTTGAACTGCGAGAGGTCGAGCTGCAGCGAACCCCAGACGAGCGGGCGCCCCATCGGCTGCACGCTGGACATCAGGTCGACCTGGCGGAAGTCGGCGTGCTGCGCCACGTTCACCGCCAGGTCCTTCGCCACGGGCGGCAGCGCGACCGGCGCCGCCGTGACGCTGAAGCGCCGCGACACCTCGACCGCCTTGCCGTCCGGGCCGACGACGCGCGCCGTGACGGCATGGTCCCCCGGCGGCGGCGACCAGCTGAACGAGGCACCGCGGTGCAACAGCACGCCGTTCGCGTCCAGCCATTCCACCCGCGCACTGGCATCCGCGCCCGTGGGCTCGGTCGCGACGGCGGACAGCCGAAGGCCCGTCCCTTCGGGCAGCACCTGCCCGTCGCTGACGCCGGAAACGCTCAGCGACGTGGTGGCCGGCGCGGCTGGACCACGGTAGAAGATCGTGACGGCGCCATCGACGGCGTTCTTCAGCGTCTGCAGGTCCGCGGGCGTCAAGGCCTCGCGCACCGGCTGCGGCATCGAGCTGATGCCCTGGATGGAGCGGCCCGAGAAGAAGCGCGCGTAGGCCAGCGCGTTGAGGTAGTCGCCCACCTTGCCCTGGTGCGTGCCGTCGCTCGTCCAGGTGGGATCGAGGTACAGCCGGCGGTACAGGCCCGGATTGGCCAGCCGCACCGCTTCCCACACCCGCGCCACCTGCACGGGGTGCGCGCCGGGCATCACCGCCGCGGCCCCTTCGACCGCATTGGGCGCCGCCGGGTAGGCCGGGAAGCCGGGGTCGTTGTACGGCCACACCGCCTCGAATAGCACCTGCGAGCCGGCGGCGCGCGCCGCGTCGTACAAGGGCTTCACCGCCGCCTGGTAGGCCGCCGCCGACGAAAAGCCTTCGTAGTAGCCCTGCAGGTTGACGGCGTCGTAGGCCGGGTTCGCGATCTCCGCCATGAACTCGGCATTGGCGGCATGGCCGGAGAAGTCTGCACCCCCCTTCAGGCGCGCCTGGTAGGTCATCGTGATGCCCAGTTCCGCCAGCATCGGCTTCAGCCGCTCGGGCATCGGGCCCTCGGTGTACGGGTAGTCGGCCGGCGTGTTGGTCAGCGAGTTGCCGATCCACAGCAGATGGATGGACGCGCCCGGTGCCAGGCCGCCCGCGTCGGCCACCGCCAGGGCCGCCCTGCGCTCACCGGAGGCCGCGCTCGCATCCGTCCGGCCGTCGGCCGGCGTGCCACCGCCGCAGGCAGCCAGGGAGCCGGCCAAGAGCCCGGCCGCGCCCCACGCGGGCAAGTTCAACCAGTTCATCGTTCCCATCTCCTCGTTAAGAACCCACCCGGGCATCAGCGCCGGCCGCCGGCCGGCGGGCTCATGGCGTTTCAAATGGACATACTTGTTGCGCGGGAGCGGGTGGCCTGGCGCGGCCTCGGTACTTAGTACACAAACGAAACAAAGAACCGCTCGCCTGCGACAAGGAATCCCCCAGAGTTAGTTGCAGACATGATCTAACTTCGTCTACAGTGGCTCACCTCACGGAGAAACGCATGACGCGACGCACCCAGCTCCTGATCATCGACCCGCAGAACGACTTCTGCGACCTGCCCGCCGCGCCGGGCGCCACGCCCGCGCTGCCGGTGGCCGGTGCCGATGCCGACATGCGGCGCACCGCCGCGCTGATCGACGCCGCCGCCAACCGGCTCGATGCCATCACCATCACGCTCGACTCCCACCACCGCCTCGACATCGCGCACCCCGGCTTCTGGCGCCGCGGCGACGGCGGTGCCGTCAGCCCCTTCACCCAGATCACCGCGGCGCAGGTCCGCGCCGGCGAGTTCCTGCCGCGCGCCGCCGCCGCCCTGCCCCGCGCGCTGGCCTACCTGGACCAACTGGAGGCCCGCGGCCGCTACACGCTGATGGTGTGGCCGGTGCACTGCGAAATCGGCACGTGGGGCCACAACGTGCACGCCGCCGTGCGCGCCGCCTACAACCGCTGGGAAGAGGCACGCCAGGCCACCGTGCAGAAGGTGGTGAAGGGCACGAACCCCTGGACCGAGCACTACAGCGCCGTGCAGGCCGAGGTGCCGGCCGAGGACGACCCCGCCACCGACCTGAACACCGCGCTGCTGGCCGACCTCGACCGCGCCGACCTGATCCTGGTCGCCGGCGAAGCCAGCAGCCACTGCGTGAAGGCCACCACCGAACACATCGTCCGGCACCTGCCCGGTGGCCGTCCGGAACGCCTGGTGCTGCTGACCGACTGCATGAGCCCGGTCGCCGGTTTCGAGGCGCAGGCCGAAGCCTTCCTGGCCGCCATGCGCGCGACAGGCGTGCGGCTGATGAGCAGCACCGAAGCCCTCGCCGTCCTGAACGCCTCGGTCGCCTGAAGCGCCTGAAACGCCTGAAACGCCTGAACCCGCCCCTTCGTTTCCGAAAGCCCGCGATGTCCGCCGCCGTGATCCACAGCCTGCTCGAAACCGACCTCTACAAGTTCACGATGTGGCAGACCATGCTGCACCGGAACCCGCAGACGCAGGCCCGCTACACCTTCGTCTGCCGCAACACGCCCGCCTTCCCATTGGCCGAGTTGCTGCCCGAAGTGGATGCCGCGCTGGACGCCCTGTGCGAGCTGCGCTTCAGGCCCGACGAACTGGCCTACGTCGGCTCGCTGCGCTTCATCAAGAGCGACTTCGTCGACTTCCTGCGCATCTTCCAGTTCCAGCGCGCCTTCATCCGCGCCTGGGCTGACGGTGAGCAGCTGCGCATCGAGGCCGCCGGCCCGCAGGTGCATGTGATGGGCTTCGAGATCTACGTGCTCGCGCTGGTCAACGAGCTGTACTTCCGCCGCCAGGGCGGCGGCGCCGAAGCGCTGGCCGAAGGCCGCCGCCGCCTGCAGGCCAAGATCGCGCAGCTGAAGGCCTTCGGCGCCGAGCCCGCGCGCCGCCATGCGTTCGAGTTCTTCGATTTCGGCGTGCGCCGCCGCTATTCCGGCGCCTGGCAGCGCGAGGTGGTGCAGACGCTGAAGCGCGAGGTGCCCGAGTACTTCAAGGGCACCTCCAACGTGCTGCTGGCGCGCGACCTGCAGCTGGTGCCCATCGGCACGATGGCACACGAGTATCTTCAGAGTTATCAGGCCCAGCGCGTGCGGCTGCGCGACCACCAGAAGGCGGCATTGGAAGACTGGGTGCAGGAATACCGCGGCGACCTGGGCACGGCGCTGACCGACGTCGTCGGCATGGACGCGTTCCTGGCCGACTTCGACCTCTACTTCGCCAAGCTCTTCGACGGCCTGCGCCACGACTCGGGCGATCCGGTGGTGTGGGGCGAAAAGGCGCTGGCCCACTATGCCAAGTTGCGCATCGACCCGCACACCAAGCGGCTGGTGTTCAGCGATGGGCTGGACGTGCCGCGCGCCCTGTCCCTGTACCGCCATTTCGCCGACCGCACGCAGACGGGCTTCGGCATCGGCACCAACCTGAGCAACGACCTCGGCCTGACGCCGCTGAACATCGTGATGAAACTGACTGAATGCAACGGCCAGCCGGTGGCCAAGTTGTCGGACAGCCCGGGGAAGACCTTGTGCGAAGACCAGACCTTCCTGGCCTACCTGCGGCAGGTGTTCAACGTGCCCGCGCCTGCACCGTGACCTGCCAATGCCCGACCTCGCCTTGGTCGCGGCTGCATGGCCGGGGCCGCCCCGGTCACCAAGCCGCCGCCATGAACCCGCGATCGCGTGCCGGGCCATCGGCTTTGCGCGCCCGCGTCAGTCACACTGACCAGCCATGAAGATCACCCTCGCCCAACTCAACCCCACCATCGGCGACGTCGAGGGCAACGTCGCGCGCATCATCGAAGCCGCCCGCATCGCGCGCGACCATGGCAGCGAGCTGCTGGTGTGCCCGGAGCTGTCGATCACCGCCTACTACCCCGGTGACCTGCTCGACGAGCCCGGCTTCATGGACCGGGTGGAAGCCGGCATCGAGGCGCTGCGCCAGGCCTCGCGCCAGATGCCGCAGCTCACCTGGGTGGTCGGCGCGCCGCGCCACCGCCCGGGGCCCGGCAAGCGGCTGCACAACGCGCTGCTGGCGATCCGCGGCGGCGAGGTGCTGCTGCAGTACGCCAAGCAGTTGCTGCCCACCTACAACATCTTCGACGAGCGCCGCCACTTCGAGCCCGGCCCGGACGTCGCGCGCGTGCTGCGCGTGGGCCACACCCAGGTCGGGCTGATGATCTGCGAGGACGGCTGGAACGACGAAGGCGTGGACTACTCCGTCAATCCCTTCCAGCGCCTGGCCGATGCGGCGCCGGACCTGGTGGTGTCGATCAACGCCAGCCCGTCGAACATCGGCAAGCGCGAGCAGCGCCACCAGGTGTTCGGCGACGCGGCCCGCCGCCATGGCCTGCCCATCCTCTACGTCAACCAGGTCGGCGGGCACGACACGCTGGTGTACGACGGCGCGTCCTTCGCCGCCGAGCCCGGCGCCGGCATCGTCTTCGAGGCCGGGCGCTTCACCGAGCAGGTGGTGACCCTGCAGTTCGACGGCGGCCGCTTCGCCGCGCCCGGCGGCGGCGCCCTGCCGCCGGTGTCCCCGCAGGGGCTGCCGACGATGGCCTTCTACCAGGCGCAGATCACGCTGGGGCTGAAGGACTACGCCCGCCGCTGCGGCTTCCGCCAGGTCGTCGTCGGCTCGTCCGGCGGCATCGACAGCGCGCTGACGCTGGCACTGGCCGCCCAGGCGCTGGGACCGGAGAACGTGGTGGCGGTGACCATGCCGTCGAAGTACTCGTCCGCCGGCTCGGTCGACGATTCGGTCACGCTGTGCCGCAAGCTCGGCATCGCGCTGCACACCTACCCGATCGCCGAGCTTTTCGCGGGTTACGGGGAACAGTTCGAACGCAGCTTCGGCGCGCCGCTGGTGGGCCTGTCGGCCGAGAACCTGCAGGCCCGCATCCGCGGCACGGTGCTGATGGCCTACTCCAACCGCTTCGGCCACCTGCTGCTGACCACCGGCAACAAGAGCGAGATCTCGGTGGGCTACTGCACGCTGTACGGCGACACCAACGGCGGCCTGGGCCTCCTGGGCGACCTGTACAAGACGGAGGTGTTCGCGCTGTCGCGCCACCTGAACGAGGCCGCCGGGCGCGAGCTCATCCCCGCCGCCATCATCGACAAGCCGCCTTCGGCCGAACTGGCACCCGGCCAGCTGGACACCGACAGCCTGCCGCCCTACGAGGTGCTGGACGAGTTGCTGAAGATCCTGATCGAAGGCGAGCGCCTGGCGGCCTGGGAGCTGGCGGAGGCCCGCGCCTTCTTCGACCGCACGCGGCAGACGGCCGAAGGCGCGGCGCTGATCGAGCGCATCCGCGGCATGATCGCCCGCAACGAGTACAAGCGCCGCCAGTCGCCGCCCATCATCCGCGTGCGTTCACGCGCCTTCGGCAGCGGCCGGCAGATGCCGATCGCGGCGAAGCACGTCTGACGGGCACCTCAGCCGTGCAGCCTGATATCGCCGATGCTGAGCGTGCGGCACAGCGCCGGCCCGGCCGGCAGGTCGATGCGCAGCCCTTGCAGCACCGTCGCCGGCGGCCAGGGCCGGTAGGTGTCGAAGGCGATGACGTTGACGCCGCGTTCGGCGACGAAGTCGACGGTGTGGCCGGCCTCCGGGCCCGGCTGCGCATCGCCCCAGGTGCGCACCTGCAGCGGCAGGCTGCCGCTGCCCTCGCAGTCGACGCTGAAGCTGAGGTAACCCACGCGGCGGACGTCCAGCGCCAGCCCGGAGGCCTGGAAGCGCGGGGCCGGCCCGCGCATCAGCAGCCGCCCGTCCGCGGCGGGCGCCAGGTCCTGCAGCTGCGTGGCGGCCACGCCGCGGCCGGCGGGCAGCTGCGCGCGCAACAACGCGTCGGCGTTCAGGCCGGCCCAGCGGTTGGCCGTCACCACGGCGAGCATCGCGAAGCCCCCGGTGCCCAGCACCTGCGCCAGCCGGCGTGGCCGCAGCGGGGCCGGCGGCTCGTCGCGCGGCCGCAGCGCCATCCACAGCGCGGCCACGCTGGTGGCCAGCACGCTCCAGTACACGTAGCGGAAGTCGGACAGCGGCGTCACCGGCAGGTAGCCCAGCGTGTAGCCGATGGCCGACAGCAGCAGCACGCGCTCCGGCGTGGCCCGCGCACCACGCGGGCGCAGCAGGCTGAGGGCCAGCAGCCCGATGGCCGCGCACAGCCAGGCATAGGGCTTGAAGAGACCCGGCACGGCCTGCTCGCTCGCGGCCAGTGCCGCCTGGGTCCACCGGCCCGCCAGGTTCGGTTGGTAGGCGAAGCCGAGGTCGTTCGTCACCGTACCGACGACGCGCGCATAGGCCGGCGGCAGGTCCGGTGCGCGCAGCAGGAAGCCGAAGGCCGCGAGCCGATAGCGCAGATAGCGCCATGGATGAGCGGCCACGGCCTGGCGCCAGGCCGGCAGCAGGTCCTGCCGCACCGCGGGCGCGGTGACCCCCGGCGCCAGCAGCAGGAAGCAGGCATGGCGGTTCAGCAGCTTGGTGGCGGCGATCTGGCGGCCGGCGCAGGCCTGGATGTGCTGCAGCGTGAGGCCGGGAATCAGGCTGCGCCCTTCGGCCAGCGACAGGTGCGCCAGGTCATCCACCAGCGCCACGTTGCCGGGCCGCTGCCGCTGCGTGCCGAGCACCTGGTACTGCAGCAGCTGGCCCAGGGCCACCATCAGCAGCAGGACGGCCGCGGCGCCGGCCAGCGGCCAGCGGCGGTGCGCCTGGGGCCAGGTGCTGCGCAGCAGCCACCACAGCAGCGGCGCGATCGCGAACACGGCGTTGTGGCGCAGGTTCAGCGCGTAGAACAGCAGCAGCAGCACGGCCACCTGCCGCGCCGGCCCCGGACCCGGCCCGCGCAGCAGCAGGCCCGCGGCCAGCAGCAGCGCGAAGGCCATCGCGCAGTCTTTCCAGATCACGCCGGAGAAGTTCAACACCCAGGGCGCCAGGCCCAGCAGCAGGAAAAGCGGCGCCAGGGGCCGCGGCTGTGCCGCCCGGCAGAACAGCCACAACCCGCCCCACAGCATCGCCAGTTGCAGCAGAAGCATGGCCTGCGCCCCCGGCAGCAGCCGCAGCCCCTGGCGCCAGACCCAGGACATCAGCGGCGGATGCCAGTCGCCGTAGGCGCCCCGCAGCGCCGCCTGGTACTGCACCAGGGAGTCCTCGCTCAGCAGGCCGGGCCAGGCAGCCGCGGCCGAGAAGGCCAGGCCCAGCACGGCCACCAGCACGGCCACCAGCACGAAGGGCCACGAACCGGCGCTGGGCAAGGGGCGGGATGTCGTCATGCTGCAATTCGAGATCGTTCGGAGTCCGCGGCAGCGCATTGGAACAGCCCGCGGGCGATCGCCCCAACCCCGCCCGGCTCCGCCCTGACATCGCCCCCCGGGCCGACCCAATCCCTCGATGACCAACCCGCAAGAGACCATGCCCCTGCCCGCCGACGCCCCTGACGCCGCCGTCTTCATCGGCCGTTTCCAGCCCTTCCACGCCGGCCATGCCACGCTGCTGGCGCAGGCCCTCGCGGCGGCGCCGCTGTGCGTGGTGGTGATCGGCTCGGCCTTCCAGGCGCGCACGCCGAAGAACCCCTTCAGCTGGCAGGAGCGGGCCGAGATGTTCAAGCTGGTGCTGCCGGAAGACCAGCGCGCGCGCCTGCGCTTCCTGCCGGTGCGCGACTACTACAACGAAGACCGCTGGAACCAGCGCGTGAAGAGCGGGGTGCAGCAGATCCTGGCCGAGGCCGGCGTCGAGACGCCCGAGATCACCCTGGTGGGCCACTTCAAGGACGCCACCAGCGACTACCTGCGCGGTTTTCCCGGCTGGTCGCTGCTCAGCGTGGAGCGCAGCGGTCCGGTCGACGCCACCGCCGTGCGGGACGCTTACTTCGGCTGCGAGGGCCAGCTCGATGCGACGCTGGCCGCGCTGGTCGACCAGGCACCGTCCAGCACGCTGGCCTTCCTGCGGGCCTGGGCCGCGCTGCCGCAGTACCGCACGCTGAAGACCGAGTGGCGATTCATCCAGGCCTACCGCGAGGCCTGGTCGAAGTCGCCCTACCCGCCGGTGTTCGTGACGGTCGACGCGCTGGTGCGCTGCGGCGACGAGGTGTTGCTGATCCGCCGCGGCGAGGCGCCCGGCCAGGGCCTGTATGCCTTGCCCGGCGGCTTCATCGACCAGCGCGAGACGGCCTGGCAGTCGGCGCTGCGCGAGCTGGAGGAAGAGACCCGGCTGAGCCTGCTGGACAGCACGATGCGCGGCGCGCTGAGGGCCAACGTGGTCTTCGACCACCCCGACCGCAGCCAGCGCGGCCGCACCATCACCCACGCCTTCTACTTCGACCTGGGCCACCGCGAGCGGCCCGAGGTGCAGGCCGGCGACGATGCCGCGCGCGTCGAATGGGTGCCGATCGCGAGGCTGGCCTCGCTGGAAGACCAGTTCCACGACGACCACTTCCACATGCTGGACCACTTCATCGGGCTGACGGACCGCTGAAGCCCGGGGCCTGGCCGACCGGCCCGCCGCTGCTCATCCTCAGTTCGAACGATGCCGGCCGCGCGGCGCGCTGAACAATCGGCGGCTTTTGGACGATAGGAGCAGCACTTGGCAATGATCGATGGCGACAGCGCAGCGAACACCCTCGACGGTACGGCGGACGGCGACACCCTGAACGGCCTGGCCGGCAACGACGTCCTGCGCGGGCTGGCCGGCGACGACCAGCTCAACGGCGGCGACGACAACGACCGCCTGATCGGTGGACTCGGGAACGACGTGCTGGACGGCGGCAGCCAGACCACCGGCAACGGCGACACGGCCGACTACAGCGGGGCCACTGGCGCCGTCACCGTCAACCTGGGCGCGGGCACCGCGACCGGTGCCGACGGCAATGACACCCTGACCAGCATCGAGCAGGTCTACGGCTCGGCCTTCGACGACCAGCTGACCGGCGGCGGCGCCGCCGAGTACGAGTACTTCCGCGGCAACGGCGGCAACGACACCATCGACGGTGGCAGCGGCTTCGACATCGCCGACTACGGCAACGCCCCCAGCGCGGTCGTGCTCAGCCTGGCCACCGGCAGCGCCACCGGTGGCGACGGCAGCGACACGCTGGTCTCCATCGAGGGCCTGTCCGGCAGCGCCCACGACGACACGATCACCGGCGGCAGCGCCAACGACTGGCTGCGCGGCCGCGCCGGCAACGACACCATCGACGGCGGCGCCGGCAACGACCGCGCGGTGTACGACACGGCCAGCGCCTCGGTCAGCGTCGACCTGATGACCGGCACCACCTCCGGTGCCGAGGGCACCGACACGCTGATCAGCATCGAGGACGTGCGCGGCTCCGGCTTCGACGACACGCTCACCGGCAACGACGGCGCCAACTCGATCGAAGCACGCAACGGCAACGACAGCGTGTACGGCAACGGCGGCAACGACACGCTGCGCGGCGAAGGCGGCAACGACATGCTGGACGGCGGCTCGGGCGACGACGTGCTGACCGGCGGCGCCGGCGACGACAACCTGATCGGCGGCACGCAGACCAGCTTCGACTACGCGGACTACGGTGCCAGCAGCGGCGGGGTGGCGGTGAACCTGACGACCGGCAGCGGCGGCGGCGGCGACCAGGGCAACGACACCTACACCGGCATCGAAGGCGCCTACGGCAGCGCCCACGACGACACGCTGACCGGCGACGACGGCCAGAACCTGTTCCGGGGCAACGGCGGCAACGACGTCATCAACGGCGGCGGCGGCAACGACATCGTCGACTACGTCACCGCCAACGGCAGCGTCACCGTCAACCTGGCGACGCAGACCGGCGGCGGCGCCAATGCCGGCAGCGACACCTTCACGAGCATCGAGTACGCCTTCGGCGGCGCCCATGCCGACCTGCTGACGGGCAACGACCAGAACAACCTGTTGCGCGGCCGCGGCGGCAACGACACCATCGACGGCGGTGCCGGCATCGACCGCGCCGACTACCGCAGCGCCCAGGGCGCGGTCACCGTCACCCTCAACGACGACGGCAGCGGCAGCAGCAGCGGCGCGGACGGCGAGGACACGCTGATCTCGATCGAGAACCTGCGCGGCTCCGAGTCCTTCGGGGACAAGCTGACCGGCAATGCCTCGGCCAACAACCTGGTCGGCATGGGCGGCGACGACGAACTCGACGGCATGGGCGGCATCGACACCGCGAGCTTCGGCCTGGCCCGTGCCGACGCGACGCTCGCGCGCCAGGACGGCGGCTGGACCGTGACCAGCACGACCGAAGGGGCCGACACGCTGCGCAACATCGAGCGCCTGGCCTTCACCGACACCAGCCTGGCGCTGGACCTCGAAGGCAACGCCGGCAGCACCGCGCAGATCGTGCGGGCGCTGTTCGGCGGCGCGACGCTGCGGAACAAGGCGGTGATCGGCATCGGCCTGGCACTGTTCGACGGCGGCATGAGCTACGCCGACGTCGTCGGCCTGGCCGTCGAGACGCCGGACTTCCAGGCCCTGATCGGCGGCACCAACGGCGGCTTCGTCGACTGGGTCTACCAGAACGTGGTCGGCGCGGCGCCCTCCGCGGCCGACCGTGATGCCTTCGTCGGCCTGCTCGACAGCGGCGCCTCCACACAGGCCTCGCTCGCGGTGCTGGCGAGCCAGCACGCCCTGAACGCCGGCAGCGCCGAGCTGGCCGGGCTGGCCGACACCGGCCTCGCCTTCACGCCCTTCGGCGCCTAGCACAGCGCCGAAGACAGCGCCGAGGAGAGCGCCTAGGCCGGCGCCTGGAACGGTGGCCGGGACGGCGGCGGAGGCGGCTGCTCCGCCGCCAGCAGCATCTCCAGCCGCTTCCAGGTGGCCGCCAGGTCCAGCGGCTTGGTCCAGTAGTCGCTGCAGCCGGCCTTCATCGCCAGCTCGATCTGGTGCGGCATCGCATCGGCGGACACGGCGATGCAGCCGCGCGGCGGCAGCAGGCCCCGGGCGCGCAGCGTGCGCAGCACGTCCAGCCCGCCCATGTCCGGCAGGTTCATGTCCAGCAGCAGCAGGTCCGGCGCCATCGCCGCCGACTGCGCCAGCGCCTCCGCGCCGGTGGCCGCGACGTCCAGCCGCCAGGCCGGTTCGATCTGGAACAGCTGCTGCATCAGCATCGCGTTGACCGCGTCGTCCTCGACGTAGAGCACGTGCCGCTGCGGCGCGCCGGCCGCGCGCCGCAGCGCCTCGCCGGCGGCGGTCGGCAGCGCGGCAGGCAGCGCCGCCGCCAGCGCGCCGCCCGGGGCGGCCGGCAGCGTCAGGTTCACGCAGGTGCCGGCGCCGGGGCGTGATTCGAAGGCCAGCGCACCGCCCATGGCATCGACCAGCGTCTTCGTGATCACCAGGCCCAGGCCGGTGCCGGCGACGCCCGTCTGCTCGGCGCCCAGCCGGTTGAAGGGCTGGAACAGCATCGCCACCTGCTCGGCGCTCAGGCCCGCCCCTTCGTCCTCGATCAGCAGCCGGACGTCCGCGCCCCGCAGCGTCGCCATGCGCACCGCGCCGCCGCGGCGGTTGTACTTGATGGCGTTGGACAGCAGGTTCAGCAGCACCTGGCCCAGCGCGCCCTCGTCGGCCACCACCAGGGTGTGGGCCTGCAGCTGGTTGACCAGCTGCACCCCGTGCGCCCCGGCCAGCGGTTGCAGCAGCGCCACCGCGGTGCTGCAGGCGCGCTGCAGGTCGACCACGGCGGGCACCAGCGCGCGCTGGTTCTGCTCGGCGCGGGCGGCCTCGAGCATGTCGTTGATCAGCGTCAGCAGCCGCTCGCCTCCGGCGTGGATGGCCTCCACCCGCCGCCGCTGCGCCGGCGGCAGCGGCTGCGCCTGGTCCAGCATCGCCAGCTGCGAGAAGCCCAGCACGGCATTCAGCGGCGTGCGCAGCTCGTGGCTGACACGGCTGAGCAGCTCGCTCTTGTTGCGGCTGGCCTGCTCGGCGGCCAGCTGCCGCATCTGCTGCTCGCGCACCTTGCGCTGCGCCGTCACCTGCTGCGTCACGTCCTTGGTGATGCCCCGAAAGCCGCGGAAGCGCCCCGCCGCATCGAACTGCGGCACCGCACTGACCGAGATCACGCGGTGCGCGCCCAGCAGCGTGGTGTCGAAGGTCGCGCCGCTGAAGCGCTGGCGCGCATCCAGCAGGTCGACGATGGTCACGGCCGGCTGCAGCGGGTCGCCGCAGGCGTCCAGCAGCACGCGCGGCCGCACGCGCTGGCCGAGCCAGAAGGTGGCGGTGGTGCCGGTCTGTTCCTCGAAGTTCGACGACAGCCAGCTGTAGCGGTGCTCGGCATCGGTCTCCCAGCCCCAGTCGCCGGAGGCGCGCGCCAGGTCGGCCGCGCGGCGCTCGTGCGCGCGGCGCAGCACGCGCTCGTCGCGCGCATGCAGCACTTCGGTCACCAGCGCCGCCAGGTCGGCCAGCACCTGCGGCAGGCTCGCCGGCAGGTCACCCGGCTCGGCGGCGACGGGCGGCTGGACCAGGCGCCGCGGCCGGCGGTCCAGCACGCACACGGCGCCCAGCAGTTCGCCGCCGAAGCAGATGGGCTGCGCGGCATGGAAGCACCAGTCGGGCTCGCCGTCGACCAGGTCGCGGCCGGCCAGGCGCTCATCGGTGCGCGTGTCGCTGATCAGGTGCAGCCCGGGCGCGCACTGCGTCCGCAGCGCGTGCAGCGCCGGGTGCAGGCGCGACGCATCGCCTTGCCAGCCGAAGCGGCCTTTCAGGCTGGGGGGGCCGTCCGCGCCGAAGAAGCCGACCAAGCCGGCCGGGGCCTGCGCCACGTGCGCGGCGATGCCGGCGATCTGGTCGAAGACCTGCTCCGCGCCCGGCTCCAGCAATTCCAGCTGCGCCAGCAGTTCCGCCCGCGAGCGGGCGGGCCGGGGCGGCGCGGCAGAAGGGTCCGCGACGCTGGAAGGCCGGGGGCGGTCGGTCATGGGCCGGGCTGTCGGACGGCCCGATCTTCGTCCATGTGGCGGGCCGCAGCATCGGCGGAATCCCCCGGCGGGACCCGATGCGACAAACGACCGCTTTCGCAGGCCAGGGCGCGAAAAGCCGAATTGACGATCGCCGGGGCCGGCGCAACAGTGCTCGGTTTCATTCCTTCACCGGCTGCGGGCACGGCGCCACGAGCGCCCGCCCTCCCGCCGCACCGATCCGCCGCATGCACGCCTTCGCCCTCTCGTTCCGCCCTCCCGCCGCCCGCCTCGCTCCGCTGGCCGCGGCCATCCTGCTGCTCGGTGCCTGCGCCAGCACGCCGACGCCGCCGGCCGCGGGCGCCCCCCCCTCTGGCGCGCCGGCCCCCAAGCCCACGGCCAAGGCAGCCGCGGCACAGGGTGCGCCGTCCGCCGGCCCGCGGGCGCAAGCGGCCGCCGGCCCCGCTGCCGCCGCGTCCGGCGCCGCGTCCGGCCCGAACGGCGCCCGCCCCGGGCCGCCCGATCCGGCCGCGCTGAAGCCCTTTGCCGACGTATCGCGCGGCGCCACCCGGCAGGACGGGCTGTTCCCGATCTGGCGCAAGGACGAGAAGGTCTGGCTCGAGATCCCGCGGGCGATGCTGAACAAGCCGTTCCTGGTCAGCGTGAACGTCGCACAGTCCATCGGCGAGCGGGGCTTCTACGCCAGCCAGATGGGGCCCGATGCCATGGCCGAATTCCGCCGCATCGGCAACCAGGTGCAGCTGGTGCTGCTGAACACCGCCTTCCGCGCCGAAGGCGGCAGCCAGCGCGCGGTGGAGCAGGCGTTCTCGCCCAGCCTGATCGGGGCCACACCGGCGGCCAGCGCGGACGATGCGGGCCGCAAGGCCTTCCTGGTCGATGCGTCCTTCCTGCTCAGCGACGTGCTGGGCCTGTCGACGCTGGCGGAAAGGGCCTTCCGCCTGCCCTACGGCCTGGACCGCGCCAACTCCTACTTCGAGAGCGCCCGCGCCGAGGCCGGCACCAGCACGCTCAGCGCGCGCCTGCACTTCGCCACCGCGCGCATCCCGGCGCCGCCGCTGGTGTCGCCGCCGGTGCCGGTGCCGCCGCCGCCGCGCACGGTGCCCGATCCACGCAGCTTCTTCGTCACCGCCGTCTACAACTTCCAGGCCCTGCCCGAGGCGCCGATGCGCCCGCGCCTGACCGACCCGCGGCTCGGCCACTTCCCGCAGTCGTTCACCGACCTGTCCAGCGACCTGAAGGCCAACCCGCGGGTGCACTACGTGCAGCGCTGGCGCCTCGAGAAGAAGGACCCGACCGCCGAGCAGTCCGAGCCGGTCAAACCCATCATCTTCTGGCTCGACAAGAACATCCCCGAGCGCTACCGCGCCGCCGTGCAGGCCGGCGTCCTGGAATGGAACAAGGCCTTCGAACGCATCGGCTTCAAGAACGCGCTGGTCGCGAAGCAGCAGCCCGACGACGCCAGCTGGGACAACATGGACAGCAGCCACGCGTCCATCCGCTGGTTCGTCGGCGCCGACGTCGGCTTCGCGATCGGCCCCTCGCACACCGACCCGCGCACCGGCGAGATCCTGGATGCGGACATCGGCATGAGCGACGTCTTCGCGCGCGGCTCGCGCCGCTTCATCGTCGAGGACGTGGCGGCAGCCGCGCTGAACGCCGGCGACTCGGCCCAGGCCCACCTGCACGGCCCGGCGCCCTTCGCGGCGCGGCCGGGCTGGGGCGGCGTGGCGGCCGCGAACCATGCCGCCTACTGCAGCTACGCGCACGAGGCGGCGCAGGAGATGCACTTCGCGCTCGACCTGATGGAGGCGCGCGGCAACCTGGCGCCCGACAGCCCCGAGGCCGAGGCCTTCGTGAACCAGGTGATCAAGGACACGATCATGCACGAGGTGGGCCACACGCTCGGCCTCAAGCACAACTTCAAGGCCTCGACCACCCGCACGCTGGCGCAGCTGAAGGACAAGGCCTTCACCGAGGCCAACGGCATCTCCGGCTCGGTGATGGACTACAACGCCTACAACCTGGCGGTGCGCGGCGAGGTGCAGGGCAGCTTCAACCAGTCCACGCTGGGCCCGTACGACTACTGGGCGATCGAGTACGCCTACAAGCCGATCGACGCCGCGCAGGAGGGCGCCGAACTGGGGCGCATCGCCGCTCGCAGCACGGAGCCGGAGCTGGCCTACGCCGACGACACCGACGCCGGCGGCTTCGGTCCCTACGACGGCATGGACCCGCTGGCCAACCGCTTCGACCTGGGCGACGATCCGCTGGCCTACTTCCGCAGGCGGCTCACGCTGTCGCAGGAGCTGTGGAGCCGGGTGCAGGACCGCGAGCCGCAGGCCGGCGAGGATCCGCTGCGCCGCCCGCGCACGATGATGGCCGGCTTCCGCCAGCTGGTGCGCGCGGCCGAGCTGGTGGGCAAGTACGTCGGCGGCATGCACGCGGTGCGCGACCTGCCCGGCCCGAACGCACGGCCCAGCCTGAAGCCGGTGGAGCCGGCGAAGCAGCGCGAAGCGCTGCAGTTCCTCGCCAGCGGCCTCTTCAGCGCCGAGAGCTTCCGCTTCCGCCCCGAGTTCCTGCGCAGCCTGCCGGTCGACTACAACGAATGGGAGCGGCCCGCCGTGAACCTGCCGGCCGCCGTGGCCGCGGTGCAGATGGCGGCGCTGAACCGGCTGCTGGCGCCGGCGACCGCGCAGCGCCTGATCGACCTGCCCGGCTACGTGCCCGCCGCCGAGCGCAAGGGCCTGATCAGCCTGTCGGAGGTCTACGGCACGCTGCAGTCGTCGATCTGGAGCGAGCTGAAGACCGGCGCCGAGATCGACCGCCTGCGCCGCACGCTGCAGCGCGAACACCTGAAACGCATGCAGGCCACGCTGACCCGGCCCTCGCCCGCGCTGCCGGCCGATGCCTTGAGCCTGGCGCGCCTGCACGCCACCCAGCTGCAGGCCGAGCTGAAGCGTGCCGCGGCCAGGCCCGGCCTGTCGGTGGAGACCCGCGCGCACCTGGCGGACAGCCTCGGCCTGCTGACGGAGGCGCTGCGCGCGACCATGCAGCGGTCGTGATCGGCACCCGGCCCCGCGGTGCGCGGGGCCGCGCACCCGGCGCCGGGCGCTTCCGAGGGCAGCCGGCGCGCCAGCGCTGCGCCGCCGCGGGACCGCCGGCGTGCGAGCGCTGCGCCGCCGTCGCCGAGCGACCGGCAGCCTCAATATGCGCTAACGCTTGTCGGCAGCGGCCAGCCGGCGCGCCATCTGGTCGCCCAGCGCCTGCAGGCCGCTCATCGGCCGCACCATGACCTCGAAGTCGACGATCAGCCCGTCGGCATCGAAGCGGATGAGGTCGATGCCCTTCAATTCCCGCTCGCCGACGCGGGCGCTGAACTCCAGCACCAGGTTCAGGCCATCGTCACTCGCCAGCTGGCGGTGGTAGGCAAAGTCCTCGAACACCTGGACCACGTTCGACAGGATCAGCATCACCGCGGCCGCGCCCGGGTACGGCGTGTGCGCCATCGGCGAGTGGAACACCGCCTGCGGATGCAGGATCGTCCGCAGCGGGCCCACGTCGCGGCGCGCCACCACGTCGTGCCACAAGGCCAGCGAGCGGGCCGCGGCGGGATGCAGGGCAGGCGGGGTCGGCAGGCTCATGGCAAACACTCCGGCGGGACGGGTCATCGGATTCTGCGCTGGGGAGGCCTCGCGGACTGTCACTTGGACATCAGCCGCGAGAGCATCACCGACAGCGCCAGCAGCGTCAGCAGCACCGCGGCGACGGCACCGACCACCGGCGCGCTGATGCGGCGGCGCCGGCGCCGCAGGCGCTCGCGCTCGAGCCGGCTGGGCTCGGAGAAGGTGGAGTTGGCGCTTTGCTGCCAGTCCGAAGCCGTCGTGGTGCGGAATCCCGATCGGCGTTCGCCGGCCGGTTCGTTCTCCCAGGAATAAACGCCTTTGCGTCGGGTCATGCCCGCCGTATCGGCCGCATCGCGGCCGTCTTGAGGGCCGGGGCGTGAAGGGTGGCTGCGCCGCCGGGCAATCCTTGCCGCAAGTTGTGCGCCGGAACCGCCGGCTGGACGCTGCACCGGCGCGCCGCGGACCGGAATGTCCAGGGCCGATAACGACTTGGACGGCTTCGACAAGCCGCGCGGCGCCTACGGCATCTTTGTTGCCCTGCAGCATCGGGCCTCTTCAGCGGGGCTCAGCCCAATCGTTTTCCGGCCTGTCATCAGGGCCATCAAAGGAGTACTTCATGCAACAGGGAAATCAGTCGGCATCCGCCTCTCGGCCGTCTGCCGCCCAAGCCACCGCCTTTGCGCTGCGCAGCCTCGGCCAGGTCTACGACATCAACGTCGCCACCACGCGCGTGCTGTGGCAGGCGCAGGCGCGGGCCGCCTCGGCTTTCGGCTGGCCCGATTGGTCGTCGGTCTTCGACCAGGTCGACGACCGCGCACGCGACGTCTTCGTCACCGGCGCCGAGCAGCTGGTGCAAGCCACCCAACGCGCCAATGACGCGGCCATCGAATTCCAGCAGCACGTCGGCCGCGTGGTGCAGACCCAGGCCGCCACCGTGGCCGACAGCCTGCAACAGAGCATGCAAGAGATCGGCGAGCAGACCGGCGAAGGCCTGCGCCAGCTCTGCGACAGCGCGCGCCTGCATGCCGAGCAGGCCGAACGGGTCACGCAGTCGGCCGGCCAGGAGTTCCGCGACACGCTGCGCGAAGGCTCGCAGCAGGCGCGCAACGTGATCCGCGAAAGCGGCCGCCAGCTCGACGACGCGGTGCGCCAAAGCGGCGAGCAGGCCGGCGAGATGCTGCGCCAGGGCGGGCAGCAGGCACGCGAAGAGGTCCAGCGCGGCGGCGAAGCGGTGCAGCGCGAGGTCCAGCGCGGCAGCGAAGCGGTGCAGCGCGCCGGCGAGGCCGCTTCGTCCGCCACCGGATCCGGCAACGGGCAGGACGGCCAGGCGGAAGCCCAGCCGGCCACCAGCGACGAACGATCCGGCCGCCGTCCGAAGAACCCGCCCCAGGCTTCCGCCTGAGGCAGGTCGCTCAGAATCCGGCCGCGCCGCGCACCCGCGGCGCACCGCTGGATTCGAGCTTCTGCTGGCAGGCGACGCAGCGCGCGGCCGCGGGCTGCGCCTGCAGCCGCGCCGGCGGGATGTCGATGCCGCAGTCGACGCATGCGCCGTAGCGGCCGCCATCCATGCGCCGCAGCGCGGCGTCGATGGCGGCCAGTTCCACGGCATCGCGGTTCTGTTCCGCTTCGCGCACTTCGTCCCGCTGCACCTGTTCGCCCTGGTCGCCGGCGTCGTCCGGCATCTCGGCGGGGCGCTTCGCGGGGCCGGTGGCCTGGCGCTCCGCGGAGAGGTCGCGCAGTTCGCCGCCCAGCATGCGGGCACGGGTTTGCAGGCGCTGGCGCAGCGCCTGCTGCTGTTCGGAATTCAAAGCGGTCATGGCGGAGGTTCCTGGGGCTCGGAGGCTGGTCCGGGCATCCACGGCGCCCGTTCCCAGCGGCTGAAGACAGCGGCCACCGCCGTCACAGCGGCGGCAGCCAGCCGCGGTTGCGCACGGCGCTCACCCACAGCTCCGCCGCCTCGCCGGGTTCCAGCAGCCAGGCGGTCTTGTGGGCGAGCAGCGCGTGCTCCAGCGCGATCACCGGCGAGGCGCGCGGCTCGTGCTTCAGGAAGTAGTGCATGAAACTGCCGAGCCACTGCGCGTCGACGGGCGGGGGCCGGGCAAGGTCGAACTGGAGCATGGGGCCTCCTGCGCTGCCTGTGGCGGCTTTTGGTGTGCACCTCAGGAAACCGAAGGGCGCTCCCGAGCGGCTTCTGGCCTCCATGGGGCGCGGACCCGGCTTGCTGAGTCCTGGGGCGCTCCCAACGAGTGCCCTGCCCCGGCGAGGCAACGGCCGTGCCCACCGCCGGCGGCACTGGTGCGTGGAGTTCAGTGGAAGTCGCGCGACACCGTGGCCAGCCGCCCCAGCAGGGGGGTGAGGTCGACCAGGCGCCCGGCGATCAGGTTGCACACCTCGCCTTCGCGCTGCCATCGGCCGTGCACGGCCAGCAGGCGCGACTGCAGCAGCTCGCGCCGCTGCGCCTCGCGCACGCTCTTCCAGCAGATGACCTGCACCACGCCGGTCTCGTCCTCCAGCGAGACGAAGATCACCCCATTGGCCGTGGCCGGCTGCTGGCGCAGCGTGACGATGCCGGCATAACGCACGAAACGACCGTCCGGCGCATCCTGCAGGTCCACCGCGCGGGCCAGCCGCTTCTTCGCCAGCAAGGGGCGCAGCAGCGCCATCGGGTGGCGGCGCAGCGTGAGGCCGGTGGTGGCGTAGTCGAACAGGATGTCCTCGCCCTCGGGCGCGGCGGGCAGGTCCAGCGTGGCCTCGTCGAAGCGCGCGTCGCGCAGCAGCGCGGGCGGGGCCTTCAGCGCCGAGGCGTCCCACACCTGCTGGCGGCGGTGGCCGGAGAGGCTGCGCAGCGCGTCCGCGCCGGCGAGCAGGCGCATCTCGTGCTGTTCCAGCCCGGCACGGCGGGCCAGGTCCTCGGCGCTGTCGAACGGGGCCTCGGCACGCGCGGCGGCGATGCGCCGGGCCGATTCCTCCCTCAGCCCGGAGATCAGGCGCAGCCCCAGCCGCACCGCGGGCCGGTGCGGCGGCGGGTTCTCGAGCGTGCAGTCCCACGGGCTGTCCATCACGTCCGGCGGGCGCACCTCCACGTCGTGGCGGCGCGCGTCCTGCACCAGCTGGCTGGAGCTGTAGAAGCCCAGCGGCTGGCTGTTCAGCATCGCGGCCAGGAATTCGGCCGGATGGTGGCACTTGATCCAGCAGCTGGCGTAGACCAGCAGCGCGAAGCTGGCGGCATGGCTTTCCGGGAAGCCGTATTCGCTGAAGCCCTTGATCTGCTCGAAGATGGCCTCGGCGAAGGCGGGTTCGTAGCCGCGGTCGGTCATGCCCTTGACGAGCTTGGCGTGGTACTTCTCGAGCGTGCCGGTGCGCTTCCAGGCGGCCATCGAGCGGCGCAGCTGATCCGCCTCGCCGGCCGTGAAGCCCGCCGCCAGGATGGCGATCTGCATCACCTGCTCCTGGAAGATCGGCACGCCCATGGTGCGTTCCAGTGCCTGCCGCAGCACTTCGCTCGGATAGGTTTCCGGCTCCTTGCCCTGCCGCCGGTTCAGGTACGGGTGCACCATGCCGCCCTGGATCGGGCCGGGACGCACGATCGCGACCTCGATCACCAGGTCGTAGAACTTTCGCGGCCTCAGGCGCGGCAGCATGCTCATCTGCGCGCGGCTCTCGATCTGGAACACGCCGATGGTGTCGGCGCGGCAGATCATGTCGTAGGTGGTCTCGTCCTCGGCCGGGATGTCCTGCATCTCCAGCGGGCTGCCCGTGCGCTGGCTGATGAAGTCCAGCGCCTTGCGGATCGCCGTCAGCATGCCCAGCGCCAGCACGTCCACCTTCAGCAGGCCCACCGCGTCCAGGTCGTCCTTGTCCCACTCGATCACGGTGCGCTCGGGCATCGCGGCGTTCTCGATCGGCACCAGCCGCGAGAGGCGGTCCTTGGTCAGCACGAAGCCGCCCACGTGCTGCGACAGGTGGCGCGGAAAGCCGATCAACTGGGACGTGATGCGCATCAGCTGCTGCACCTGCAGGTCGCCGGGGACCAGGCCGGCATCGCCCAGGCGGTCGGCCCGCACCGCGCTGCCGTCCCACCAGTGGTGGCCCTTGGCCAGCTGGTCGATCGTCTCGGGGCTGAAGCCCAGCGCCTTGCCGACGTCGCGGATCGCGCTCTTGGGCCGGTAGCTGATGACGGTGGCGGTCAGCGCGGCACGCTCGCGGCCGTACTTGCGGTACAGGTACTGGATGACCTCCTCGCGGCGCTCGTGCTCGAAGTCGACGTCGATGTCCGGCGGCTCGTTGCGCTCCTTGGAGATGAAGCGCTCGAACAGCACCGCGGTGCGCGCGGGATCGACCTCGGTCACGCCCAGGCAGTAGCAGACCACCGAGTTGGCCGCCGAGCCACGGCCCTGGCAAAGAATGCCCTGCGAGCGCGCGAAGGCGACGATGTCGGCCACGGTCAGGAAGTAGTGCTCGTACTTCAGGTCGGCGATCAAGGCCAGCTCGTGCTCGATCTGCTCCTGGACCTGGGCCGGCATGCCGCGGGCCCAGCGGCGGCCGGCGCCTTCGTAGGTCAGCCGGCGCAGGTGGCTGGCCGGGGTCTCGCCTTCGGGCACCACCTCGCTCGGGTACTGGTAGCGCAGTTCGTCCAGCGTGAAATGGCACTGCTCGGCCACGCGCAGCGTCTCTTCCATCAGCCCGGCGGCGTGGCGGTAGGTCTGCGCCAGCCGCAGCCGGGTGCGCAGGTGCTGCTCGGCATTGGGCTGCAGGTCCAGGCCGCACTCGGTCAGCGGGCGGCCCAGGCGGGTGGCGGTCATCACGTCCTGCAGCGGCTTGCGCGAGCGGGCATGCATGTGCACGTCGCCCGCGGCCACCAGCGGGATGGCGGTGTGCCCGCTGGCCTCGCGCAGCTGGTGCAGCCAGGCCTCGTCGTCGAGCTGGCGCAGCTGGGTGGCGGCCAGCCAGCAGCGGCCGGTGAAATGCTGCAGCAGCCAGCGCGCCAGGGTGATCAGCTGCGGCGGCGTGCTGCCGCGCCGCGGCGCCGCCAGCACCAGGCAGTCGGCCAGCGCGCGGCCGTCGACCTCGGCGACCGGCAGCCGGTAGCTGCCCTTCTTGTCCGATGCACGCCGCAGGCGGGTGATGAACTCGCACAGGTTGCCGTAGCCGTTCATGCTCTGCGCCAGCAGCACCAGCGTGAACGGCGCCATGCCCTCCCCCGCGCGGCCGCCCGGCACCGCCACCTCGAACTGCGCGCCGACGATCAGCTTCAGCCCCAGCTCCTTGGCGGCGACGTGCGCGCGCACCATGCCGGCCATCGAGCATTCGTCGGCCAGCGCCAGCGCGGCATAACCCAGCGCATGGGCGCGCCGCACCAGCTCTTCCGGCTGGCTGGCGCCGCGCAGGAACGAGAAGTTCGACAGGCACCACAGCTCGGCATAGGGCGGGATCGCGGTGTCGCGCATGGCCGCTGCTTTCATGCGCTATGAGAAGGTGCCCTGCAGGTACCAGGCGGCCTGGTCGTCGGCCAGACGCTCCTGGTAGATCCACAGCACGCCGGCATGCTCGCTGAAGGCGACCCAGTAGTCGCGCTGCACGTTCAGCGTGTGCTGCGCCTCGCCCTCGCCGGCGCGGTGCCACCAGCCGCCCTCGACCCGGTGCGGCCCGGTGAGCAGCTGCAGCACGCCCTGGTACATCGGCTTGTGGTCGCGCACCGCCAGGCGCAGCGGCTCGGGCAGCAGGAAGGCAGGCTGCGGCAGCGTGCTGCTGCGGGCGCGCTTCTTCGGCAGCGGCTGCGGCGCGGGCTGCCAGCGCTGCATCCACTCGGGGCGGTGGTCCTCGGTGACCACCGGCCGCAGCACGCGCCCGGGGCCCAGGCGGGCGGCCAGGCGCTCGAGCACCAGGTTCAGCGATTCGGCCTGGTTGACCACGTCGGGCAGCAGCGAGCCGCTTTTTTCATCCAGCGGCTGCACCTCGTCGGCCAGCAGTTCCAGGTCGCCCACCGCGGCCTCCAGCCGGGTCTTGGCCAGGTGCTCGGCCAGCAGCCGGCACAGGTGCTCGACGTCGCGGGTGGGCTGCGCGGTGCGGATCACCAGCGCGCCGCCCTCGCCCACCTCGCGCGGGCGCATCGCATCGTGCGCCCAGCGCAGCGTGAAGGCGGTGATGCCGGCATGGCGCGCCGCCAGCCAGCCGCACAGCTGCAACAGCAGCCGCCGCGCGCCGAACAGCAGGGCCGGCGCATCTTCCACGCGCGACATCAGCTCCAGCCGGCTGCGGAAGCCGTCGGGCAGCGTGATCCAGTCGTGCACCTCGGGCACCAGGGCATGGGCGCGGTCCAGCGCGGTGAGCAGTGCGTGGTCGAAGCGCCGGCCGATGCCGCCGCGCGGCAGCCGGCGCAGGTCGCCCAGCGTGCGGCAGCCCAGCTGCGCCAGCGTGGTCAGGTGCGGCCGCGCGGCACTGAGCGTGTCCAGCGGCAGGCCGTCGAGCAGTTCGGGCAGCGGCCGGCGCAGGCCGTTCTCGAAGCCGGCGCGGCCGCAGGCCAGCGCCGCCAGGCTGGTCGGGGCCCAGGCCAGCTGGGCCACGCCCAGTTCCTTCGCTTCCTGCAGCACGCGGTCGCGCAGGCGCCGCTTGCCGCCGAACAGGCGCACGCTGGCCTCCACCTCCATGAGGACGGCTTCGTCGGCGATCGCCACGCGGGGGCTGAACTGCAGGCTCCAGGCGGCGATGCCACGCAGCGCCTCATCGGAGGGGGGCGTAGCGTCGGGGCCGGGCGGCAGGAGCAGTGCTGCCCACAACATCGGCAGCTCCTTCGGAAACGGGGACGGCACCGGGGGCGATGCCCGATGCCGGGGCCAGGACCGCGGCGGTGTCGGCTGCCAGGGCAGGCGCCATGGCCATGGCCGGGGCCGGGGTCGGGGTCGGGGTCGGGGTCGGAAGCAAACGGCTCGGCCGGGCGGTCCGCTGCGTCAGCACCGCCTGCAGGCACCCCGGCACGGCATGGAGTTCCAGCGCTTGGTCCAGCGCCGGGCCGCGGCGCTTCAGCACCCGCAGCTCCAGCATCCAGTCCGGCCGTGGCCGCGCCAGCACGCGCAACGGCGCGGCCGAGGATTCATGCTGCGCGGCGGCCGGCCGGCACAGGAACACCAGCCCCTCGGACGCCAGCGCGCACACCTGCAGCCGGCGCACTTGCTCGGGCCGGGCCTGCGGCAGCCAGGCCACGAGCGCGCCGAAGGCATTGGCCTTCACCAGTTGCTCGGTGCACCACAGGCGCTCGGCCACCGTCTCGGCCTGCACCCAGACCAGCTGGCGCTCGTCCAGCCCCACCTGGCGCAGGCCCGGCAGGTGCGGCCGCCAGGGCGGCGACACCAGCACGATGCCGCGCCCGGCCGCCGACTGCGCGCGCAGCGCCGGCCCCAGCAGGCGCCATTCCAGCGCGCCGGGCTGGGGCTGCAGCAGCTCGGTCAGGCTGCGGCAGGGCCAGCCGCCGCCGGGCAGCTCGCGGTCCAGCGCGGCAAAGCCGGTGGGCTGCACCTCGGCCACGGCCTGGCCCAGCTCGTCGCCGCGCCACAGGGCCGCGTCCACCGCGGCCGGCCAAGGCTTTGCCGCGTCCACCGCGGCCGGCCAAGGCTTTGCCGCCTCCACCACGGCCGGCCCGGATCTGGCCGCATCCACGGCAGCCGGCCGAGGCCCTGCCGCATCCACCCCAGGCGCCCCAGGCCGTGCCGCATCCCCCGCAGGCGCCCCAGGCCGTGCCGCGGCCTCCGGCTCGGGGGCCGGGGCGGCAGCCGGAGCGGGCGGCGGCGGGGCGGGCAAGGCGGCCGGCGGAGAAAAAAGATCCTCCTGCCGGCCCTGGACGGCATGCATGGGGGTGGGTGTGGGAACGCGGGAGTCAGCAGGGGCTGGGCGAGATACTGTATGAATCAACAGTATCACCCAGCCCGCCGCCTGTCGAGCACCCGTGCGTAGGCACCCTTCCAACGGCCCCGTAGGATGAGGCGCATGTCACAGCCTTCCTCCTTGCGCGCCTTCCTGTGGGCCGCCGCGCCGTCGGTGCTGATCGGCCTGGCGCTGCTGGTGCTGGCCTACCTGGTGCTGCAGCCTCAGCCGCCGCAGCGCGTGGTGCTGGCCACCGGCATCCCGCAGGGTGCGTATGCCGAATTCGGCGGCCGCTACAAAATTCTGTTAGCACGCCATGGCATCACGGTGGAGCTGCGGCCCACGCAGGGCGCGGCCGAGAACCTGGCGCTGCTGCGCGACCCCCGCTCGGGCGTGGACATCGCCTTCGTGCAGGGCGGCACCGACTCCGCGGGCGGCGATGCGGCCACGCGCGACGCCGAGGCCGGCGTGGAGCTGGTGTCGCTGGGCAGCCTGTTCCACGAGCCGGTGTGGCTGTTCTACCGCGAGTCCTCGGCGCTGCGGCTCGCGAAATCACCCGCCATCACCAGCCTCACCCAGCTGACCGGATGGAAGCTGAACATCGGCGCCCCTGGCAGCGGCGTGCCGCCGCTGATGCAGTTGCTGCTGGAGGCCAACAAGCTCGACCCGGCGACGATCCAGCTGTCGCAGCAGCCCACCACCCCCGCCGTGGTCGACCTGCTGGAAGACCGCATCGACGCGCTGGTGCTCGCTTCGGCCCCCGAATCGCCGATGGTGCAGATGCTCTTGCAGACGCCCGGCATCCGCCTCTTGGACTTCGCGCAGTCCGAGGCCTATGCCCGCCGCTTCCCCTTCATGAGCCCGGTGCTGCTGCCGCGTGGCGTCATCGACCTGGCGCGCGACCAGCCGCCGGCCGACGTGCGCCTGGTGGCCCCCACCGCCACGCTGGTGGCGCGCGATTCACTGCACCCCGCACTGGCCCAGCTCTTCGTGCAAACGGCGATGCAGGTGCACGGCGGCGCCGGCTGGTTCCAGCGCAAGGGCGAGTTCCCGAACACCGCGAACAACGAACGCCCGATCGCGCCCGAGGCGCTGCGCATCTACCGCAACGGCGTGCCCTGGCTGCAGCGCTACCTGCCCTTCTGGCTGGCCAACCTGGCCGACCGCATGTGGGTGGTGCTGCTGGCCATCGGCGCGGTGCTGATCCCGCTGTCACGCATCGTGCCGCCGCTGTATGAATTCCGCATCCGCTCGCGCGTGTTCCGCTGGTACGGGCAATTGCGCGCAGTGGAACAGGCGCGCGAGCGCCGCCCGCGCGACGAACTGCTGGCCGAACTGGACGACATCGACCGCCGCGTCAGCCAGGTGACGGTGCCGCTGAGCTACGCCGACGAGCTGTATGCGCTGCGCAGCCACATCCAGGCGGTGCGGCTGCGCTTGCAGGCTGAATGAGGGACGCCACCATGCACTGCATCGTCCTCGCCCTTCTGCTTACCCTACTGGCTTTCGACGCATGCGCCCCATACGGGGACGAGCCCACGCTGTACCACTGCGACCAGGCCAGGTCCCGCGTGCGGATCGACATTGCCATCGATGGACGATCGCCGCCGGCCCCTCGTCGGCAGCCCGGCACCGGTGAAGCTTCAGCGGCCCGACTTCGAGCCCATTGATGGCGAGAGCCGCGCGCGGAAAGGCCTGGGCCCGCGGAGAGGGCCCAGCGAAGTCGTGCGGATGCAATGCGGGGACCTGGAGATTCGCCTGCGTTCGGTGGCATTCAACGACGACCCCAGCGGGCAAGACGGCGCCTTCAGCTTCGGCTCGGTGGAGATCCTTGTCGAGAGCCGGCTGCTCCTGGCAAAGACTCACCTTGCCGTGTGCGAAACCGACTTTCCGCCCCCGCAGAACGCCGGCCGCTGCCCCGATGACTTCGCAAGCTCGATCCTCCTCGCCTTCGACGCCCGGGCAGCATCCGCACAGGCCACCATCGTGCGCACCTTTTCCGATGGTTCGAGCGAACCCACCAGCCGCACCGACGAATTGAAGGACCTGCGCGCCGCGCACCGAGTACACCGCCTGCAGCGTGCCATACGACAGCCGCGGCTGCTGGTCACGTCAAGCCGCACTGCAGAAAGAGTCGAGCGCGCTCTGTACGAGCAGGAAGAACGCGCGTTTCCGGCAGGTCGAGGAAATGAAACAGCGGCTCGCGCAACGGAAGCCGTAGCGGCTTGATGGATCACCGCCGCCCGCCGCGGTCGTCCTGGTTCGGCACATCGTCAAGTTCGTAGCTGGTGCTTCGCCCCCCCGATTCCGACTTGCGCAGCACACCGCGTTCGAGCAAGTCCGTGATGTCGCGCAGCGCGGTGTCCGGTGAGCACTTGGCGATGGCTGCCCACTTGCTGCTGGTGAGCTTGCCCTCGAGGCCATCGAGCAGGCGGTTGAGCAGCTTCACCTGCCGCTCGTTCAGCGGCGCCGAACCTGGTGCGGCCCAACGCTGCCAGAACCGGGTCTTGACCAGCACGGCGTCCAGCGTGTGCTGGGCCTGGTCGACGGCGTGGTGCAGCGTGGCCAGGAACCACGCGAGCCATTCGGTCACGTCCATCGATTGCTTCTGCGTGCGCTCCAGGATGTCGTAGTAGGCCTTGCGCTCGCGCTGGATCTGCGCCGACAGGCTGTAGAAGCGCTGCGGGCTGCCGTCGGCGCGGGCCAGGAACAGGTCGCCCATCGCGCGTGCGATGCGGCCATTGCCGTCGTCAAAGGGGTGCAAGGTGACCAGCCACAGGTGCGCGAGCCCCGCCTTGATCAGTGCCGGCTCGCCGGAGGCGCGGTTGGCCCAGGCCAGGAAGCGCTTGGTTTCCGAGGCCAGCCGCTTGGCCGGCGGGGCTTCGAAATGCACGCGCTGGCGGCCGATCGGGCCGGAGACCACCTGCATCGGGCCAGTGCGGTCGTCACGCCAGCCCCCGACCTTGATCTGGACCAGGCCCGAATAACCGGTGGGGAACAAGGCCGCGTGCCATCCGAACAAGCGCTCCCGGGTGACGGGGGCGTGGCAGTTGGCGGTCGCGTCAAGCACCATCTCGACCACGCCTTCGACGTGCCGGTCCACCGGGGCCAAGGCGCCGATGTCCACACCCAGCCGGCGCGCGATGGACGAGCGCACCGACTGCACGTTGAGCTGCTCGCCCTCGATCTCGCTGGTCTTCACGACATCTTCGGTGAGCGCAGCGAGACTCGCCTGGTCACGCAGGGCCATGCCGACATCGGCCAGCCGGCCCATCAACATCCCTTGCGCGCGGCTGACATCGGCCAGGGGCTGCGCCAGGACCGCACGGTCGAAGCGCCACTCCGGCCAGTCGCTGGCCTGCCAGATGTACGAGTAATCTCCGCTTTCCATGCGGAGATTGTGCAACCCAATCTCCGCACCCTCCAGCAATCACCGCAAACAATGCGGCAAATAACCGCCTCATTCTCCGCATGCGGGCGACAGGCGCCGCAGCACCCCCTCAAGCCCGAATCCCCTCCATCCCCAGGATCGCCTCCACCTGGCCACGCAGCGACCCGCCCTCGAAGCGCCCATCGAAGACCGCACTGCCCACCGTGAAAGCCCAGGCGCCGGCCTGGCGCATGGCCTGCACGCGGGCCGGGCTGTCGATGCTGCCGGCCGCCATCACCGGAAGGCGGACGGCCTGCACCACGCGCCGCGTGAGCTCGGCCGGGTCGCCACCGCAAAAGCGGTACGCCAGCAGGTCCAGGCCGTGCACGCCGGGCAGCGCGGCCAGGCGCTTCGCGTCGTCGACGACCTCGTCCACCGTGCCGGTCAGCCGCGTCGGGTGGCCTTCGGTGCGGCCGGCGAAGGGGAAGTAGTGGATGCCGCTGCCGCTCAGGATGCGAAGCGCCTCCTCGGCATGGCGGCCGCCCAGCACGCAGTCCACGCCCAGGCGCGTGGCCGCGTCAATCGAGTGCAATTCCGCCTCGCGGCTGGTGGCCACGACCTCCAGCATCACCCGCCGGCCCTCGCGCCGGGCCCGCCGCGTGAGCGAAGCCAGCTCCTCGAAGGGCAGCCCGACGTCCTTGAAGCCGATGGTTCGCAAGGCGCTGCCGGCCAGCCCGTCATAGACCCGATGGGCCTCGGCCACGGTGCGGTCTTCGCGCGTCAGCATGAAGATGAAGTGCGGCATGGAACAGGTCCTTCAGTTCGCAGCGGCCGCCGCGCGGGCGCGCAGCAGCTGGTGGGCCGTGGCCAGGGCGGCCTTCAGGCTGGCGGGATCGGCCAGGCCCTGGCCGGCGATGTCGAACGCGGTGCCGTGGTCGGGGCTGGTGCGCACGAAAGGCAGGCCGGCGGTGATGTTGACGCCATCCTCCACGCCCAGCAGCTTCACGGGAATCAGGCCCTGGTCGTGGTACTGGGCCACCACCAGGTCATAACGCCCCTTGCGAGCGTGCATGAACACCGTGTCGCCCGGCAGCGGGCCGGTGGCGTCTATGCCTTCGTTGCGCGCCTGCGCCACGGCCGGCGCGATGAGGTCGCGGTCCTCGCTGCCGAAGAGGCCGCCCTCGCCGGCATGCGGGTTCAGCCCCGCCACGGCGATGCGCGGCTGGCCGATGCCCATCGCCTGCAGGCTGCGGTGCGCCAGCCGGATGGTGCGCAGTTCCAGCGGCACCGAGAGGCGCCGCACCGCCTCGGCCAGCGCGCAGTGCACCGTCACCAGCATCGTGCGCAGCCACGGGTTCACCAGCATCATCCCCACGTCCGGCGTGCCCGACAGCTCGGCCAGCATCTCGGTATGCCCGGGGTAGGGCACGCCGGCCGCCGCCAGCGCTTCCTTGTGCAGCGGCGCCGTGCACAGCGCGCCGACGCGGCCGGCATTCGCCCAGGCGATGGCCTGGCGCACGGCATCGAAGGCGGCGCGGCCGGCCGCGGCGCTGACCCGCCCCGGCTGCAGGTCGACCGGCACGCCGCCCAGGTCCACCACCTGCACCGTGCCCGCCGCGCTCTGGTGCTGTTCGGGTGCATCGATCACCTGCAGTTGCAGGGAAGGTGCCCAGCGCGCCGCGGCGCGGCGCAGCACGGCGGCGTCGCCCACCACGAAGGCGGGATGCCGGTGCATGAACGCGGCGTCGGCAAAGGTCTTCACGATGATCTCGGGGCCGATGCCGGCGGCATCGCCGAAGCTCAGCGCCACGCGGCTCAGCGGGCCGCGGTCCAGACGGGTTGTCATGCCGCCAGTCTGGCCGCCGATTGGCTCTCCGATAAGAGCCAGAATCTCACCATTTCGAGCAACCAAAAAGAAGGCGAAGGCGATGCCGAACAGCCCGCTGCGCAGCGTGCTGCCCGCCGTGTCCCTCGGCGCGGACACGGCCACGCCGCTGAACGCCCAAGTGGCGCAGGCGCTGCGCGAAGCGATCCGCGGCGGCCACATGCCGCCCTGCACGCGCCTGCCGCCCAGCCGGGATGCCGCCCTGCAGCTGGGCGTGGGCCGCAACACCGTGGTCGACGCCTATGCCGACCTGGCGGCCGAAGGGCTGCTGGAGACGCGGGGGAGGCAAGGCACGTTCGTGGCCGCCCTGCCCTCGGCGCCCGCCAAGGCCGCCACCGGCCTGCCCCGCCTGGCGCGCGTGGCGCTGCGCCGGCCGGGTGGTGTAGCGCTGCCCGCGGCGCCTTCGGGCACGTTGCAGGACTGGCGCCTGGGCCAGAGCGGCGCGCAGCTGCTGCCGCTGGCGGTGTGGCGCACCGCGTGCCGCGAGGCCGGGCGGCAACTTCCGCCGTCGGACTACGGCGATCCGCGTGGCCACGCCGGCCTGCGTGAGGCCATCGCGGCATGGCTGCGCCAGCAGCGCGGCATGCACTGCGAGCCGCGGCAGGTCATCGTCACGCAGGGCGCCGCGGCCGGCATCGAACTGCTGGCCCGCGTGCTGCTGCGCCCGGGCGACGTGTGCGCGGTCGAGTGCCCGGGCTACCCGCGCGCGGCCACGGCACTGCAGGCCGCGGGGGCCGTGCTGCGGCCGGTGCCGGTGGACGAGCAGGGCCTGCGCGTCGACCAGGCCTTCGTGGACGGCCCGCCCGCGTTGCTGCACCTGACGCCCGCGCACCAGTACCCGCTGGGCGGCCGGCTTTCAGGCGCGCGCCGGCGCAGCCTGGCGGCGCTGGTGCAGCGCCACGGCTGCCTGGTGATCGACAACGAGTACGACCACGAGTTCGTGCACGAAGGGCAGAACCACCCGCCGCTGGCAGCCGCCCTGCCCGGCCATGCGGTGCTGGTAGGCACCTTCGCCAAATCGGTGAGCCCGGCGCTGCGCATGGGCTTCCTGGCCGCGCCGGCGGCCATCGCCGAACTGCTGGCCCAGGCCATCGAGACCGGGCATTCGCAGGCGGCCTGGCCGGCCCAGGTCTCGATGGCGTGGATGCTGCGTTCAGGCCAGCTGCAACGCCATCTGCGACGGGTGCGCCGGCACCACGCGCAGCAGCGCGCCACGCTGCTGGCAGGGCTGCGGCAGCGTTGCCCAACGCTCGAAGTCAGCGGCCACGCCGGGGGCCTGCACCTGGTGCTGTCGCTGGGCAGCGTGCGACAGGACCGTGCGCTCGCGCAGCGGCTGCGGCAGCAGGGGATCGTGCTGCAGACGGTGCAGGACTTCGGCCCCACCGCCGCAGAAGACCCGCGCGGCGCGGCCCTTGTGCTCGGCTACGGGCACATGGAGCCGCCGGCGCTGGCCCGCGCCATCGACGCGCTGGCGCGCACCTGCCGCCCGGGCCCAGGGCCGCGGCGCGGCGGGTGACGGGTCAGGGCATGGTCAGGGCAGGGTCTTGCGCGCTGCCACGCCGGTGGCCGGAAAGTCGGTGAACACGCCGTCCACGCCCAGGTTCATGTAGTAGGCCATCTCGGCTTGCGGGTCCTTGAAGCCGTAGCCCGAGGCGTCGTTGCGGAAGGTCCAGGTGTGGACCAGCAAGCCCCGGGCATGCGCGGCCTCGGTCACGCCGGTCGAGCCGTCGATCCGGCGGTCGTTGATCGTCAGCGTGGTGTCGCCGGTGCGCTCGACCTTGTCATTCACGGTCTTCACGAGGTAGGGCTTCCAGGGGCCGATGGCGTCGGCGTAGCTCTTCACGAAGTCCAGGCCCGTGGGCGTCAGCAGGTCGGAGAAGAGGCGCGGGTCGCCCTTGACGACGAAGTCGTAGGGCTGGCGGTACGGCGCCACGAGCGAGAGGCTGCCGTCGTCCTTCACGTCGTCGGCGTCCACCAGCTGCACCAGGCGGATGTCCGTCTTCGTGTTCAGGTACTGCAGGTTCGAGACTTCGAAGGACTGGATGAAGACCGGCGCCTTGGCGCTGTTGCCGTAGGCCAGGTGCAGCATGTCGACCAGCGTGTTCTCGAACACGTTGGCACCGAACTGCGCGGCGTGGAAGGTGGAGTGCTTGATCTCCGGGTAGATGCCGACCGTGCGGCCGGCCTTGGCACCCTCGGTCTTCACCATCGCGATGACCTCGGCCAGCGTCGGGATCTGGTAGAGGCCATTGAACTGCTGGGGCCGCGCGGCGTTCGATTGCAGCGCGCGCAGCGTCTTGATCTCGGCCAGCGTGAAATCCCCCGCGAAGTACGCGGTGGTGGGCACGCCGTCCACGTTGCGCGTGGTCTGGCGACCGGGGAACCTGGCGGCCACGTCGGTGGTGCCGTCGAGCATCGGCTCGTGGCGGGCGATCATCACGCCGTCCTTGGTCAGCACCAGGTCGGGCTCGACGAAGTCGGCACCCTGCTCGATCGCGCGGCGGTAGGCCTCCAGCGTGTGCTCGGGCAGTTCGCCGCTGGCGCCGCGGTGGCCGATCACCAGCGTGGGGTCGCCGGACAGGGTGTTGCGGCGCGGTTCGTCGTCGCTGCCGCCGCAGCCTTGCAGGACCAAGGCAGTGACCAGGGCGGTGGACAGGCAGCTCAGCAGGTGTCGGGCTTTCATCGGTGTGTCTCCTCGCGGTGGGGCGCCAAGGACGGGTCGAAAGCCCGGCACGGTAGCGGCGCCGCGTGTCGTCGGCATGACACCGCAGCCCCCCCGCCCCGGCCGGCAAAGCGGCGCCCGCCCGCCCGTGCTAGCGCCTGAAAGGCGCATGATCCGTCGCACGGTCTCGCCGCCGGCAACGGGAGAACCCGAGTCCGCGCCGGCGGCCTGTTTCAGCCGGCGTCAGCGGGCCAGCAGGCCCTTCAGCAGCTGCCCCACCATCGCCGGGTTCTCCTTGATGCGGCGCGTGCCGTAGCCGATCCAGTCGCGGCCGTACGGCACGTAGATGCGCACCGCGAACCCTGCGCGCAGCAGGCGGTCGCGCAGCGGCTCGCACACGCCCAGCAGCATCTGGAACTCGAAGCGCGTGCGCTCCACCGCCATGGCCTCGGCCAGCGCGATCAGCTCGTCCACCAAGGCCTCGTCGTGCGTGGCGATGCCGACGAAGCAGCCGGCCTCGAAGCAGCGCCGCACGTGCTGCACGAAGTGCGGGTTGATGGCGCGGCGGTCGCGGGCGGCGCGGGGCACCAGGTGCGCCGGGTCCTCGGCGTAGATGCCCTTGCAGATGCGCAGGTTCTCGCCCGGGCGGGCCAATGCGGTGATGTCGTCGTGGGTGCGCTTCAGGTACGCCTGCAGCACCAGGCCCACGTGCGCGTGGCGCTGCCGCAGTCGTGCCAGCAGGTCGATCTCGGCCTGCGTGCAGCGCAGGTCTTCCATGTCCAGCCGCACGAAGCTGCCGTGCCGGGCCGCGGCCTGCAGCACGCGCTCGATCTGCGCCTCGCAGTGCGCGGGGTCGATCAGCAGGCCGAACGCCGTGGGCTTCAGCGAGACGTGCGCGCGCTGGCCCGCGAGGTCGGGGACACGCCTGCCGGCGTGGTGCAGCGCGTCCAGCAGCGCGATGTACTCGTCGGCCGCCTGCGTGGCCTGCCCGAGCGACTGGGTCACCTCGCCCAGCACGTCGACGGTGGCCGTGCAGCCGGCCATGGCCAGGCGGCGCACGCAGGCGACGGCATCGGCGAGGGTCTCGCCCGCCACGTAGCGGCGCGACACGCGCTGCAGCAGCACACGGGGAATGAAGGGGACGGCCTGCGCCATCCAGCGATGGATGATGGATTGCATCGAAATATCCGGAATGAGGAATGCACGGTGCCCGGCCGGCCGCGGCGAAGCCTCGCGGCGCGGCGATTCGGGAATCAGTCGGCGGGCGCGATTCGCGGCCGGCACGCCCTCGAGCCCGGTGGCGTCAAGGGCGGCGGCGGATCAGCGCAGGAAGGCGGGAGGCCAGGCGGCAGCGTGCACGGTGGGGATGCGGTGGCGGCCGAAGGGCCGCCGTCGATGCGGGGCGGAGTCTAACGGCGGGCCGCGGCCGCGCAAGCACTCAGCCGGAGGGGCCGCGGGTTGGCGGTACCGCGGCGCTCCCCTTCAATGCTCGTCGGCCCCGGCCATCGCGGCCAGGCTGGACTGCGCATCGGGCGTGCGCTCGCCACGCAGGATCTCGCGTCCCGTCAGCCAGGTGCCGTAGACGCCGCAGCCGACGATCATCGCGATGCCGATCAGCGACCAGTCGTCCGGCACGTGCGAGAACACGATCCAGCCGCCGAGCGCGCCGAAGCCCACCTGAAGGTACAGGTAGGGCGTGAGGATGGCCACCGGTGCGCGGGCATAGGCCATGATCAGCAGGAAGTGGCCGAGCGCGCCGAACACGCCCATCAGGCCCATCACCCCCCACAGCCGCGGCGGCAGGGCCTGCCACACCAAAGGCAGCGCGGCGCTGGTCACCGCCAGCCCGCCCAGGCCGGAATAGAAATGGATGGTGCCCGGCCGATCCACCTTGGCCAGCTGGCTGGTGAGGATCTGGAACGCGCCATTGCCCGCCACCAGCACCAGGGGCAGCAGCAGCGCGGGCGTGAACATCTCGCGCCCCGGGCGCAGCACCACCAGCGTGCCGGCGAAGCCGCCGGCCACGCAGGCCCAGCGCAGCCAGGACACACGCTCCTTCAGGCCCACGGCCGCCACCACGGTGAGCAGCAGCGGGGTCAGCATCACGATGGCGGTGAACTCGCCGACGTGCATGTGCGCCAGGCTCAGGAAGGCGATGCCGTTGCAGGTGATCAAGAGCAGTGCGCGCAGCGCCTGCAGGCCCGGTCGCTCGGTATGGAACAGCCGCAGGCCCTGTTGCGGCAACAGCACGGCGCCGGTGCTGACCGTCTGCACCACGTAGCGCACCCACAGCGCCATCAGCACCGGCACGCTGGCCGCGGCCGCCACCTTGGCCGTGGTGTCCAGCGCGCCGAAGCACATCAGCGCGACGAAGATGAAGGCGACGCCGCCGATGCGGCGCGGGCGGGCGCCGGGGATGGCGCCGGAGACGGTCGAGGGCATGTGCCCGACTATCGCTCAGCGGCGCCGACGATCCAGCGCGCCGGCCCGTGTGCGGCTGCGGTCGGTCAGTGCGCCAGCAGCCTCACCTGCGTGCGGTCCAGCCCCAGGCCGATGGCGCTGCCCGCCTCGTGGCGCGGCAGGCCAGCGCGGTGCGGCTCGTCGACGCAGACGCTGTGGCTGCCCACGCGCACGTGGTAGCGCATCGCTTCGCCGAGGAACTCGCTGGCCTCGACGACACCGGGCAGCCAGAGGTAGCGCGCATCACGCGCCGCATCCGCGGCATCGACGCAGAGGCTGTGCGGCCGGAAGCTGAGCATCAGCCGCTCGGCCGCGGGCAGGTCGGCATCGGCCGCCCACTCGAAGTCCCCGATGCCGTCCAGCTGCAGCATCAGCGACCGCCCCTGCCGCCGGCTGACGCGCGCCGGCAGCAGGTTCATCGTGCCGACGAAGGAGGCGACGAAGGCATTCGCCGGGTAGTCGTACAGCGCCGCCGGCGTGCCCAGCTGCTGCACCACGCCCTTGTCGAGGATGGCCATGCGGTCGGCGGTGGTCATCGCCTCTTCCTGGTCGTGGGTGACGAAGATGGTGGTGATGCCCAGGCGCCGCTGCAGCGACCACAGCTCCTGCCGCATCTGCACCCGCAGCGACTTGTCCAGGTTGGACAGCGGCTCGTCCAGCAGCAGCACCTGCGGCTCGATGACCACGGTGCGTGCCAGCGCCACCCGCTGCTGCTGCCCGCCGGACAGCTGGTTGGGCCGCCGCCCGGCGTGCGCCGCAAGGCCCACCAGTTCCAGCGCCGCGCCCACGCGGGCCTGGATCGCGCGCTTGTCCAGCCGCCGCTCCACCAGGCCGAAGGCGACGTTGTCCCACACCGTCATGTGCGGCCACAGCGCGTAGCTCTGGAACACCATGCCGATGTTGCGCTTCCAGGGCGGCAGGCCGCTGACGTCGCGGCCGTCGATCAGCAGCCGGCCGTGCTGATGCCGGTTGAAACCGGCGATCAGCCGCAGCAGCGTGGACTTGCCGGAACCCGAGGGGCCGAGCAGCGCGAAGAATTCGCCCGGGCGGATCTCGATGTTGACGTTCTTCAGCACCGGCGTGTCGCCGTAGGACAGGCGGATGTCCTCGCACTGGACGCTGACTTTCTGCATGGGGATGTTCTCCGACAAGGTGGGGTTCAACGGCTGGCCGGGTTGTCGGCGGGCGGCGTGGTGGTCGCCACGCTGCTGACGCTCACTTCGGGCGGCAGCGGCGCCAGCGGCTCGTCCGCCGGCGGCGGCGTGTTCGCCGCGGCGCCGGCCCGCGCCACCACCACATGCGACAGGTAGGTGCCGACGGCGACGACGACGATGGCCAGCACGCCCAGCGCCGCGCCCGGCCCGCGGCCGGCCACGCTCTGCATGTACAGGTAGATGCCGTAGCTCATCGGCGCCTGCGACTCGCTGGAGGCCAGCATGATGGTGGCCGACAGCTCGACCGCCGCGGTGACGAAGCTGGTGACGAAGCCGGCCAGGATGCCGCCGGCCATCAGCGGCACCACCACGCGGCGGATGGTGCGCATCTTGGTGGCGCCCACGCTCTCGGCCGCCTCTTCCAGTGACACGTGCACCTGCTGCAGCGCCGCCACGCAGGAGCGCAGCGCATACGGCAGCCGCCGCACCGCGTAGGCCAGCATGATCATCACCCAGGTGCTGGTCAGCAGCGTGTTGGTGCCCGGCACGGTGACGCCGCCGAAGAAGCGCAGGTAGCCGATGGCGAGCACCAGGCCGGGAATGGCCAGCGCCGCGGTGGCGATGGAATCCAGCCAGCGCCGGCCGGGCAGCCGGGTGCGGTGGATCAGGTAGGCGATGGTGGTGCCCAGCAGCACGTCGATGCCCGCCGCCAGGCCGCAGTACAGCAGCGTGTTCTGCACCATGCCGCCGGCGTCGTGCACCAGCGTGGCGTAGTGGGCGAGCGTGAAGCCATCGGGCAGCGGCGAGAAGCTCCACACCGTGCCCAGCGACAGCAGCAGCACGCCCAGGTGCGGCGACAGCGTGAGCAGCAACACCAGCCCGATCCAGCCGTAGGCGCCCAGCGCGCCCAGCGGCGTCAGCCGCCGCCGCTGGATGCTGCCGCCGCCCTTTTGCAGCGTGCTGAAGTCCCTGCCCTGCAGCGCACGCGCCGACAGGCCCATCGCCAGCACCGAGAACAGGATCATGATCACGCTGATCACGTAGCCCAGCGGGTCCTCCACCCCCACCTGCGTGATGCGCAGGTAGGCCTGCGGCGCCAGCATGTTGGTGGTGCCCAGCACCAGCGGCGTGCCCAGGTCGTCGAACACCTTCACGAAGACCAGCGACGCCCCGGCCACGAAGCCCGGCAGCCCCAGCGGGAAGATCACCCGCCAGAAGAGGCGCCAGCCGCGGCAGCCCAGGCTCATCGCCGCCTCTTCCATCGCGCCGTCGATATTGCGCAATGCGAGCGTCAGGTTCATCAGGATGAACGGGAAGTAATGGATGGACTCGACGAAAATCACGCCGTTCATGCCGTCCATCACCGGGATGGTGAAGCCGAAGGCCTGGTTCAGCAGCAGGTTCACCGTGCCCGAGCGGCCGAAGATCAGCTGCAGCGCCACCGCGCCGACGAAGGGCGGCATCACCAGCGGCAGCACGCCCAGCGTCTGGATCAGGATGGCGCCGCGGAACTGGAAGCGCACCGTGAAATACGCCAGCGGCACCGCGATCAGCGCCGCGAAGACCGTGGACATCGCCGCGACGTAGAGGCTGTTGAAGAACGATTCGCGCATCAGCGGCTGCGCGAAGAAGGCGCCGAAGTGCCCGAAGGTCAACGAGCCATCGGCATTGACGAAGGCGGTGAAGAAGACCCAAGCCACCGGCAGCACCAGGAACAGCAGCAGGAAGGCCAGCACCAGGCCGCCGGCGGCCCACACGCCGGCACCCAGGCCGGGGCCGGCACCCGCGGCCGATGCGGGGCGGGCCGCCCCGAACGAAAACTCACGCATGAATGCTCCCTTGGCGGGTCCGGCGCGCAGCGCCGGACGGTCGGACGGCGGCCATCACTTCACCAGGGCCAGGGCTTGCTCGGCCAGCGTGCGAGCCTTCTCGTAGTTGGCCTGCGCCTTGCCGCTCCAATGGCCTTCCAGGCCGGTCACCTGCTTGTTGGCCTCGGCGTTCTTCTTGTCGGCCGAGAAGGTGGCGAGGAAGGTCTTGTCCGCCGCAGCCGATCCGCTGACCAGCGGCTTGAAGGCCAGGTCGCGTGCCTGCTTCACCAGGGTGGCGGCTTGCGGATGGGGCTTGGCGGCCAGCGCGGCTTCGGCGGCATGGATCGCCTTCGTGGCGGCCGTCAGTTCCTTGTGGCGAAAGGTGATGGTCTGGTCGAACAGGGAGGCGACCAGGTTGTAGCGGCTGGCGGACAGATCGGCATCGAACTTCACCTTCGCCTTCTTGGCGATCTCGTAGGCATTCGGGTAGCCCGCGGGCGCCTTGTACTCGCCCGGCGGCAGGATGGGCAGGCGCGACAGCTGCGGGTTGGTGAGCAGCTGCTGCCCGGCGCGCGACAGCGTGTACTGGATGAACTTGCGGCCCTCTTCCGCGTTCTTCGCCCCGGCCACCAGACCGATGTTGGCGGGCACGATCGCCGTCACGCTGGGGTAGGCAAACTCCACCGGAAAGCCCGAATACTTCGGCGACAAGCCGAAGAAGTCGATGACGATGCCGATGCCGTACTGGCCGTTGTTGACGCCATCGGGCACGCCGAAGCTGCGCTCGGTGATGGCAGCGGTATTGCCGCAGATCTGCAGCAGGTCGGACCAGCCCTTGTCCCATCCTTCGCCTTGCAGCAGGGTCTCCACCGTCAGGTGGGTGGTGCCCGAGCGCGACGGCGAGCTGATGGCCACGTGGCCGAAGTACGCCGGCTTGGCCAGGTCGGCCCATTCCGCCGGCGGCTGCACCTTGTTGGCCGCCAGGTAGCGCGTGTTCCACATGAACCCGTAGCCGGCCAGGGCCTGGCCCAGGTAGTAGCCGTCCGGGTCGTTCAACGGATAGGAACCCACCATCTTCGGCGCCGCGGGATTGGCCAGGTCGTCCACCTTCTCCAGCAGCTTGCCCTTGGCCAGCACCTCGAACGCGTCCGGCGCGGAAGCCCAGAACACGTCCGGCCGCTGCCCGGCCGGCGTCTCGCGCACGTAGGCCACGCTGGCGGTCGTGCTGCGGTTCAGGATCTCCAGCTTGATGTCCGGATTCGCCTTCTCGAAGGCCTGCTTGTAGGCCTGCGTCACCTCCTTCGGGAAGGACGTGACCACCGTCACGGTGCCGGCCTGGGCGGCACCGGCCAGGCCCAGTGCCAATGCGGCCATGGCGAAGCGGTGCGGAATTCGAATGGAATGGCGGGTCACGTCGGGTCTCCTTCGGTTCGGGCAGGGCCGCCGCTGATTCGGCGACTGGGGTTCATTGTTCGAATGGCCGGCCATCCGGTCCAATCACACCTTCTGATGGCGCGCATCAGCGCCAGTGGCAAGGCGCATGGCCTCCTGGTAGTTCGCACGTGCGGCATCGGTCCAGGCGTGGCTGCGCTCGGTGCCGGCCTGCGCCAGGTCGGCACGCGCGTTCTCGGCCATGCTGCGCACGGCGCCGACGACGGCTTGCCCCACCAGCGCGCGGGCACGGGCGAGCCGCTGCAGCACGGCGCCATCGGCCGCCTTCGCGGCCTCGCGCTCAGCGCGGTGAATGGCCTGCACCGCCTGCCGCAGCTCGGCATGCGGCCGGGTGATCGTCCGCTCGAACAGCGCAGCCACCAGCGCGCGGCGTGATTCATACAGGCCGAGGTCGAATTTCAAAGGCGACTTGCGCGCCACCGCATACACGTTCGGGAAATCGGCCGGCACTTGCATCGACGCCGCGGCAAAGGGCGAGGCCGGCATGCGGCGGATGCGCGCGTCGTACAGCAGCGCCTGCCCCGCATTCGACAGCGCGTAGCGCACGAAGCGCTCGCCCTCGGCCGGCATGCGCGCACCGGCGACGACGGCGATGCTGGCCGGCAGCACCGCGGTGCGGGCCGGATAGGCGAACGCCACCGGCGCCCCGCCCGCGCGCGCCGCCAGCGCCAGGAAGTCCACCACCAGGCCAACGGCGGCCCGGCCGGCAGCCACGTCCGCCGGCACGTCGCCGCTGCGGGCTGAAATGGTGCGGCAGTGGCCGGCGATGAAGGCCCACAGCGCCCAGCCCGCGTCCCAGCCTTCGGCCTGCAGCACCGCATCGACCATCACCTGCGTGGTGCCCGAGCGCAGCGGCGAGCACATCGCCACCTGGCCAGCGTAGGCGCCGTCCGCCACGTCCTGCCAGCCCGCGGGAATGCGCAGCCCGCGCTGGCGCAGCGCGGCCTCGTTCCACATCAGGCCATAGCCCGACACCGCCTGGCCGAAGTAGAGCGCGCCGGGTCCGTTCATCGGAAAGTGGCCGATCCGCTCCGGAATGCCGGCATTGCGCACGCCCGGCGCCGGCTGCAGCAGCCCGCGCTGCGCCATGGCCACGAATGCGCCGGGGTCGGACGCCCACACCACGTCCGGCCGCTGGCCCGGCGGCAGCGACGCGAGGTAGCCCGGCAGCTCGCTGGCATTGCGCGACACCTGCTCGAGCACCACGCCGGGAGTGGCGGCTTCATAGGCGCTTTTGTACGCGGCCACCAGCTCGGCAGGGAACGAGGTCAGCACGGTGACGCGTGCCGGCCCCGCCGGCGCCGCTGCCGCGCGCGCCGCCGTCGGCCGGGCCAGCGCAGGCACCAGGCCCGCGCCGCAGGCCATGTAGACCAGGGACCGGATTCGGTTGCGCATGGTGTGAGAGCCTCCTCGTTCCAGGTGGAACGATTGGAGTCCGGACCGGCCCGCCGCGTCCAATCACAGCTTCTGATGGCGGCCATCAAGCCGCCGCGGCCTCGGATCAGGCCCTGCAATGCAAAGTCGCTGCGCCGAACGCTGCCATGCAGGTCTTCAAGGCTTCCACACGCCCTTCAGCACCGACAGCAGCGCGACGATCAGCGGATCGCTGGCGCGGTCCGCCGTGGTGGCGAGGAAGAGCCGCGCATCGACGCGCGCCGCGCCCCACACCATCCACTCGCCGCGCTCGACGCCGGGCAGCGCCACTTCCTCGCGCAGCAGCGCGCAGCCGGTGCCGGCCCGCACGAAGGTGTCGAGCGAGCCGGTGTCCGCGCTCTGCACCGCGACGTTGGGCGTCAACCCCTGCTGGTCGAACAAGGCCCGCAGGAAATGGTGCACGTGCGAGTCGGGCGTGCCGTCCACCCAGGGCAGGCGGGCCAGCACGCGCCAGCCGCCCAGTTCCATCTCGGCGCGCAGGTGATTCGGAATGGCGACGCGGTAGCTGACCGAGCGCAGCGACTGCCATTCGAGCTCGGCCGGCGGGTGCATGCCGACGTGGAACACGGCCGCCAGCGTGCCGGCCTTGATGTGGTCGAGCAAGGCGTTCGAAGGCAGGCTGCGCGTGCTCAGCTCCACCAGCGGCAGCGCGCGCCGCAGCTCGGTGGTCAGCGGCCCCAGCCGCATGAAATCGGGGGATTCGCCCGGAATGCCGATCTCGATGCGGCCTCGCAGGTCGCCCTGCATGCGCTTGGCCGCGCCCAGCAGCTCGGTGCTGGCGGCCAGCAGCGCCTCGGCATGGGGCAGCAGCATCTCGCCGGCCTTGGTCAGCTGCAGCCGGCCGCTGCCGCGGTCGAACAGCGTCACGCCCAGGCTCTGCTCCAGGCTCTTCAGCTGGCCGGTCACCGCGGGCTGCGTCACGCACAGCGCATCGGCCGCCTTGGTGACGTTGCCGACGCGCGCGACCGTGACGAAGGCGCGGACCTGGTAAAGCTCCATTCCCTTGAGGCGTTAGGCGGCGAACAACCGCACTTGCGAGGGCTCGATGCCGATGCTGACCGACGCGCCGACCGGGAACTTCGAGAGCCCCGTGCGGTGCGGCTCGTCGACGGCGACCAGGTGGCCGCCGACGTCGACGTGGTAGCGCGAGTACTCCCCGAGGAATTCATTCGACGCCACGCGGCCGGGCATCCACAGGTAGCGGCCGTCGAGCACCGCGTCGGCCACCTCCATGCGCAGCGTCTGTGGGCGGAAGCTCACCGTCATCGCGCTGCTTTGCGGCAGGTCCGGATGGGCCGGGAAGCTGAGGTCGCCGATGCCCGCCACGTGCAGCGTCAGCATGCCGCCCTGGCGCGCGCGCACCTCGCCCTGCAGCATGTTGGCGGTGCCCACGAAGCCGGCGATGAAGGTGTTGGCCGGGTAGTCGTACAGCGCGGCCGGCGGGCCGATCTGCTGCACCACACCCTGGTCCAGCACGGCCATGCGATCGGCGGTGGTCATCGCCTCTTCCTGGTCGTGGGTGACGAAGATGGTCGTGATGCCGACGCGCCGCTGCAACGCCAGCAGCTCGCGCCGCATCTGCGTGCGCAGCCTCCGGTCCAGGTTGGACAGCGGCTCGTCCAGCAGCAGCACCGCGGGCTCGGTGACGATGGTGCGCGCCAGCGCCACCCGCTGCTGCTGGCCTCCCGACAGCTCGCCGGGCTTGCGCGCGGCCAGCGCCGACAGGCCCACCAGCTCCAGCGCGCGGCCGACGCGCTCGCGGATCTCGGCGCGTCCCACGCGGCGCTCGACCAGGCCGAAGGCCACGTTGTCCCACACGTTCAGGTGGGGCCACAGCGCGAAGTTCTGGAACACCAGGCCGATGCCACGTTCCCAGGGCGGCATGGCGCTGACGTCGCGCCCGTCGATCAGCACCTGGCCGTGGCTTTGCCGCGCAAAGCCGGCGATGGCGCGCAGCAAGGAGGACTTGCCGCAGCCCGACGGGCCGAGCAGCGCGAAGAACTCGCCCGGCTCGATCTCGATGTTGACGTCCTTCAACACCTCCACCGGGCCATAGGACAGCCGGATGTCCCGGCATTCAACGCGCACCGTCTTCACTCGGCATCCTTGGATCGTGCAGTCACGCCGGGGCGCAGCATAGCGGGGCAGGCGCCGCGGCGCATTGGTGAATTTCCAGTGCTGTTGCGCCTGATGCGGCGCATCACGAAATCTGATTGGACCGGCACGCGGCTTTGCGCTGCACTCGCGGTACGTGATGGCGATGGCGCATCGGTCCAGGCCTGCGCGCCGTTCCGGCGGCCGGCCATCCATCGAGCGCATTTCGCCTCTGCGCATTCATAACCCAGCCTTATGCCATGGATCCGCAATTCGAATTGGCTGGGGCCGAATGCCGCTCCTAGACTCGCAGCGTCGTCACCCGCCGGGAGCTTTCGATGCACGGCAGTTCCACCCCTTCGGCCTGCGGTCCTGCCGATGGCCTGCATGGCACGGCGACCACGCGGGCGCAGCAGGTGCTCGACGTGGCGCAGCTGGTGCACGACCTGCGCACGCCGCTGAACGGCATCCTGGGCATCGTGCAGCTGCTGATGGCCGACGCGCAGGACCCGCTGCCGCCGCGCCACCTGCACCGCCTGGCCGTGCTGCGTGATGCGGGCGACGACATGCTCGCGATCGTCGAGGACGTGCTCGAGACCTCGCGCGAGCGCCACCTGCGGCGCCGGCCGCCGGCCGGGCCCGTGGACCTGGCCGCGGTCGTGCGCGCGGCGCTGCCGCTGATCGAACCGCGTGCCGCGGTGGCCGGCATCACGCTGGACTGCAGGCTGCCGGCGGCCTTGCCGGCGCGCGGCGAAACGCGCGCGCTGGGCCGCGTGGTGCTGAACCTGCTTGCCAACGCGCTGCTGCACAACCGGCCCCAGGGACACATCCGGATCAGCGCAGGGCCGTGCGATCCCGCGGCGACAGGTGCCGGGGTCGAACTGCGCATCGCCGACACCGGTCCCGGCATGAGCGCGGCCCAGCTGCGCCAGCTCTTCCGCCCCTACCGCCGCGGTGCCGCGGTACGGCGCGGCGTGCCCGGCTCGGGCCTCGGGCTGGCCAGCTGCGAACGGCTGGTGCGCGGCCTGGGCGGCGCGCTGGCGATCGAGTCGGTGCCCGGCACCGGCACCACGGTGTGCGTGTGGCTGCCCGGCGGCACCTGACGGCCGCGGACGGCCCTTCCCACACATTCCCACACATCCTCCCCCCGGACCGTGCCGCCCGGCCCAGCCGCGCGGCCGTCGCTTTATTCCGCTTAGGAACGTTTAGCAAGCGCTTCAGCGTGACAAAGGACCGCGGATGCGGCGTTTGCGACAGTGCATCCCCAGGGGTCGACCGGTCGCCGTCGGCCCGGTTTCAACGGGAGTTGTCATGTTCCACGCATCGATTGCTGCTTCGGCGCCTGCATCCGCGCCGCTGCACTCCGCGGCTTCGGCCGCCACCGCCTTGCTGTGCTGCCTGATCGACGAGATCGACTCGGGCATCCTGGTCTGCGACGGCGAAGGCATCGTGCGCGTGGCCAACCAGGCCGCGCGACGCGAACTGGATGACGGCCGGCTGCTGTGCTGGCAGGGCACGGCCGTGGGCTGCACCACCGCCGGCGAAGGCGGGCCGCTGCACCGCGCGCTGCGCGCGGCGGCGCAGCAGGGACGGCGCCAGATGGTGCTGCTGGAGCACGCCAAGGACTGGCTGCTGACCTCGGTGGTGCCGCTGCCGCAGGGCGACGGCGCCGAACCGCTGGTGCTGCTGCTGCTGGGCCGGCGCGAGCCCTGCTCGGCCATCGGCCTGGAGCTGTTCGGCACCGCCCATGGCCTGACCCTGGCCGAGCGCCGCGTGCTGGCCGCCCTGCTGCGCGACGCCTCGCCGCGCGAGGTGGCGGCCGAGCATGGCGTCGCGCTGTCCACCATCCGCACGCAGATCCTGTCCTTGCGCGCCAAGCTCGGAGCACGCAGCATCGAGGGCCTGCTGCTGCGCGCCGCCGGCATCCCGCCGGTGGCCGCCGCCTTGCGTCACGTGCCGCGGCAGGCGTGGCCGCACTGAACCATGGCCCGGTGCGCGCGTCCCCATTCCGGTGGGTGCCGCGCCGCCGGGCTCTGCTACAAACAGCCGAATTGCGCGGCCAGCCGCGCTCCGCCATGACCGAACCCAGCAGGAAGCGGAAGGACAAGGACGCACCCGCCTGGTCCGCCGACACCCCGGCCGTGCACATCGAACGCGGCGTCGACGCCAGCGGCCGCCCGCACGTGTCGATGGTGCGTCACCCGACCCATCCATTTACCGGCGATGTGAGCGGCCATGACGAGCGCTTCGCGCTGGGCGAGCTGTTCGCGCTGGCCGAACGCTACCTGGCCCGCCTGTCCGAAGCCATCGACGCCGACGATCCGCTGCGCCGCATCCCCAAGGACCTGCAGCCGCGCAGCGGCAGCGGCTTCGCGTGGCTGGGCGCGGCCCCGCGCGAAGGCGGCGAGGCGGACGGCCGGCTGTCGTTCCGCCTCAGCCGCGGCGCCGGCGACGCGGCCGATCACACCTGCGTGCTGCTGGCGGGCAACCAGCTGCAGGCCACAGGTGAAGGCCAGTCCAGCTACGGCGGCCGCATCGGCCTGCGGGTGGTGGCCCACGTCGGGCCGCCGCAGGGCGGGCGCCGCCGCGTGCGCATCACGGGCGCCAGCTTCTCGGCGCTGGACCTGGCCTGGACCGACCTGGACGAGCCGGTGCGCATCGGTGAGGTCGACTACCACCCGCGCGAAGGCGGCATTCCGATCGACATCTTCATCGAGCCCATCGCGCAGGCGCTGGGCTTCGACACCCTCAGCATCGACGGGCTCAGCGTGCTGCGCTCGCTGCCCTCGCTCTACCTCAGCGGCACCGCCGCGCTGACCGACAAGCTGCGGCGCATCTACGCCTGGGGCGTGCACATCCCGCTGCGGCACGAGGCGGGCCGCTTGGTGGCCGACACCATCCACGTGGAGGCCGACTACCGCTTCGAGCTGGTCAGCCACCTGGTCTCCACCTTCGAACGCGACCCCGCTTCGATGGGCCCGGCCGAGACGCTGCAGCAGCGCGCGCCCACCCGCGGCGCCGCCGCGCTGGATGCACTGCGCAACCCGCCGGCGTGGCTGCCGGTCTCCGCGCCGAACCCCTTCGCGCTGGCGCTGGACGATCCCGCGGGCAGCGGCGAGCGCTGGGTGGAAGTGCGCGAGAGCCGCCTGCGCCGGCCCGCCCACGTGGCGGTGCAGCAGGTGGCCATCGGCACCGATCCGGCGCTGCGTTCGCACGACCTGGGGGCGCTGCATGCCTGGCAGCGCGGCACCGCCCTGTTCGAACGCATCACCGCCTACGGCCTGCAGCCGCTCCAGCTGTTCCGCCTGGCCGGCCTGCCGCTGGTGATGCGGCACCACGACGCGCTGCGCGGCGCGAACGACGGCCGCGCCATCAACGCCCAGGTCCAGCTGGCGGGCGAGGCCCTGCCGCTGGACGAGCCGTACCGGCGCGACCGGCTGCCGCTGCTGGAAGTGGTGTTCGGCATCGCATCGACCACCCATGGCGCCATCGAACGCCCGGCCCGCCCACGGCTCGAGCCGCTGGGCCTGGCGGCCGACCCGCGCTGGGCCTGGCATGAATTCGGCCACGTGCTCTGCTACGCCAGCACCGGCGACATCGAGCTGCCCTTCGCCCACAGCGCCGGCGATGCGATGGCGGCCATCGCCGCCGATCCCGACTCGGGCCTGCAGGAGGCGCCGGCGCGCCACATCACCTTTCCCTGGGTGCGCACCGGCCGCCGGCACGACCGCAACCCGATGCTCGGCTGGTGCTGGTGCGGCCGCCGCAATACGCGGCGCCTGGCCGGCGTGCAGCGCCGGCCGATGGCCTACACCGGCTACTTCGCGGAGCAGCTGTTGTCCAGCTCGCTGTTCCGCGCCTACGAGGCACTGGGCGGCGCCAGTGCCGGCCGCGGCGAGCAGCGCCGCCGTGCGTCCGACTACACGCTCTACCTGCTGATGCGAGCGACCGCGCTGCTCGGCCCGGCCGCCACGGTGCCCAGCGCCAGCGCGGACCAGTTCGTCTCCGCGCTGATCGATGCCGACGTCGGCACGACCAGCTGGAACGTGCTGCCCACCTGGGCCCCCGGCCCGCAGCGGCCGATGGCGCGCACCGGCGGCACCGCGCACAAGGTGATCCGCTGGGCCTTCGAGCAGCAGGGGCTGTACGCGGTCGACGACGCCGCCACCCCGGTTGCCTGGGCCGAAGGTCCCGGCCTGCCGCCGGCGGTGGACGTTCACATTCCGGGTCAGGGCGATCGCGCGACGGGCGGCTACGCGCCGGTGCCGCTGGGCTGGGACGACGGCAACGTGCAGCCCTGGCATGCCAGCGCCGGCGCCATCCACTGGGTCGGCAACACGATCGACGTGCAGGTGCGCAACCGGGGTACCGAGCCGGCGCTGGACGTCGAGGTCACGGCCTGGGTCTCGCCGCCGGGTGGCCTGGCCTGGGTGTCGGCCGGCCAGGTGGCGGTGCCGCACATCGGGCCCGAGGGCGGGATCCAGCCGGTCAGCTTCGCGTCGCCGCTGGCCGCGGCGCCGGGGGCAGTCGTGCTCGTCATCGCCAGCTGCGATGGCGACCGCGCCAACAGCGACCCGCTGGCCGCCCTGCCCTGTGCCTTCGCGACGCCACCGACCGATGCCGAACGCCTGCTCGACCTGGTGGCCAACGACAACAACATGGGGCTGCGCATCATCCCCAGCTGACGCGCGGTGACCCCCCTCAACGACATCGGCGCCCACGAGGCGCCGATGTCGTCGAAGCGGGGACGCCACGTGCGAAGCGCCGCAAGCCGCGTGCGATCAGGGGCTGCGAACCCATTCGGCGCGCGCCCGGTTCAGCACCAGGTGCAGCGTGGGCACCACCAGCCGGGTGGCGGCGTTGTTGTCGTTGAACAGGGCGTTCCAGATGCCGCCGGCCAGGTGGCGGCCGGCGCGGGTGTCGCTCGGGTAGTGCACGCCGATGCGCTCGCGCGACACGCCCAGCCGCTCGGCCAGCCAGAACAGCACGCCGCCCAGCGGGTCGTTGCCGCTGATGTCCGCGAAGCTGGTTTGCACGCCCACGTTCCCGTTCATGTCCATGCCCACGCCGAAACGCTGGGCCACGCCGTCGATTTCCAACAGCAGCAGCGCGATGAAGTGGCCGAGGAAGGAATGCCCGCTCGGAAAAGCCGGATGTCGTGGCGGGCCGAACGGCGGTACCAGCCCCGGGGCCAGGAAGGACGGCCGCGGGCGGCGGAAGCGCGACTTGTAGTGCATGTAGGCCAGGTTGCCGATCGCCAGGCCGCAGCGGATCAGTTGCATCGTCCACGGCTTGCTGTCGCGGTCGATGCCCAGCACGTGCAGGAAATATCCCGGAATGCCATCGGCCTGGGCCCACGCCTCGTTCAGGTAGCGCGCACGCGTGTCCTGCATGTGGTCGCCCAACGTGCCCAGCTCCAGCTGGATCGCCTGCCAGGCCGCCGCGGCGTTCGACTGGTCGCCCAACAGGCGCCACTGCAGGTCGCTGGCCTCGTCCAGCCAGCCGGCGGCGACCAGCTGGCCGGCCAGCGCGTCGCGGTCCAGCCCGGTGTAGGCCCAGCGTGCATGCTGGCCGGCGAACTCGCGCGCAGCCTGCACCGAGGCCGCCGACAGGTCCAGGTCCTGCAGCCATTCGGTGAGCGTGGAATCGAACGGCAGGTCCCAGAAGCGCAGCGCGGGGTCCCAGTCCTCGACCCGCCATTCCAGCGGCGCGGCGGGATCCAGGTAGGGGTTGAGCCAGCATTCCAGCGGGTAGGCCGGATCACCGTTCTCTGTGGTGAATTCGGCCGTCCAGGGCTTCAGGTCCAGGTCGGCCGGCGTCGCGTAGGCACTGCGCGGCACGTAGCCATAACCACCAAGATACCCGGTTCCCGTGGCGCCGCCGGCTCCGGTGCGGCCGCCCAGCCAATCCCCGAAACCCTGCCCTTGACCCAGGCCTTGCCCCTGGCCCTGGCCCTGGCCCTGGCCCTGGCCCTGGCCCTGGCCCTGGCCCTGGCCCTGGCCCTGCCCCTGCCCTTGTCCTTGTCCTTGGCCCTGTCCTTGACCCTGCCCTTGCCCTTGCCCTTGCCCCAAACCCTGCCCTTGGCCCTGTCCGTAGCCCATGTGTCGCCTCCGCTCCTGTCGCGATCGAGTTGATGGGATGCTCAGCCGGGCAGGCCGGCCAGACGCAGCGCGTCGAGCAGCCGGCCCAGGTGCGGCTCGCACAGCGGGTAGAAGCTGCCGAAGGTCGCCACGCGGAAACCCGGTTCCAGCTGCCGGAACTCGGCGGCGAGCGCGCGCGCCTCGTCCAGCTCGCCGGCCATCGCCAGCGCGGCGATGTGCAGGCGCAGCGCCGCGCGGTAGCCGTCGTTGCGGCGGCGCGCCTTGGCCAGCCACGCCACGGCCTCGTCGAGCCGGCCGGCCACCAGCGCGGCCGTGCCGTTCGTCGTGTAGAAGGCATAGTCCAGCGGATCGAAGGGGCTCAGGCGCAGCGCGTTGTTCACGCGCTGCAGCGCTTCGTCGCCGCGGCCCATGTAGGCCAGCGTGGTGCCGCTGCGCGCCCATGCCACCGCGCAGTTGGGATTGACCGTCAAGGCCTGATCGAACAATTCCATCGCCACCGAGAACCGCCGCCGGATGAAGGACTGGATGTGCCCCTGGACCGACAGCACCAGCGCGTCGCGCGGGTCCAGCGACACCGCCAGCTGCGCATGCTCTTCGGCCAGACGGCCATCTTCATCCGATTCCGGGCTTCGGCCTTCCCCCACCCTGAGGTTGTGCCACCAGGCCAGGTGCGCATGGGCCTGGGCGTAACGCGGGTCGAGTTCGATCGCGCGGCGGAAATGCTCGCCGGCGCGCTGGAATTCCTCGTCCCGGAAGATGTTGGTCAGCGCCATGCCGCGCAGCACGTGGTCGTAGGCCGACAGGTTCTCCGTCGGTGCGGCGCTCGCGCGCGCGATCTCGGCCTGCTGCACGTGCGGGTCGATCGCCGCGGCGATGGCCGAGGCGATCTGCGCCTGGAAGCCGAACAGGTCCTTGTCCTCGCCGTCGAAGCGCTCGGCCCAGATGATGCGGTTGGTGGTCGCGTCCACCAGCTCGGCGCTGATGCGCAGCTGGTGCTTGTTGCGCCGCACCGCACCGACGATGAGGTAACGCACGCCCAGCTCGGCCGCGACCTCGCCCAGCGGCCGTGCGCTGCCGCGGTAGCGCAGCGTTGAATTGCGCGAGATCACCAGCAGGCCGCGGTTCAGCGACAGCGAGGTCACGATCTCCTCGGTCATGCCGTCGCCGAAGTACGGGTCGCCTTCGGTCGAGAACGGCAGCACCGCCACGCTGGGCCGCGCGCCCCAGGCCAGGTCGATCGCGATCGCCCCGGCCGAGGCCGGCTCGCTCGCGCGTTCGACGCGATACACCGCAAGCGGCCGATCGCGCAAGCCGTGCGCCAGCGCCTCGCGCACCGCGCCGTCGGGCACGGACAGTGCGCTGAAGCGCACCGGCGCGCGCCGCTGCACGAAGCGGGTGACGCTGTCGTCGGTCAGCACCTGGTCGGCCGCACCGACCTCGGCGATGCGCGCGGCCCATTGCACGCCTTCGCCGATCAGCTTGCCCTCGTCGACGACCACGTCCTCGACGCACAGCCCCACGCGCAGCCGCAGCGTTGAGCCGGCGGCGCGCCGCTCGGCCAGCCGGTCCTGCAGCTCCAGCGCCCACAGCACCGCCTCGACCGCGCTGCGGAACTCCAGCGCCACGCCTTGCGGCGACAGGTCGAGCACGCGGCCGCCGAAGTTGGGCACGGTGTTCTCGATCAAGGTGCTGCGGGCGGATTTCCACGCGCCCACGGCGGCGGTGGGGTCGCGCACCAGCTCGTCGACCCAGCCGACGAGCTGCGCGAAGGCGATGGTGGCCAGGCGCCGCTCGATGCGGTCGCCGGCTTCCGGCAGGTCGTCCCGCGGCGGCAGCAGCGCCTCGGCCGGCTGCAGCACGAAACGGTAGCCACGGCCGGCGATGGTGGCGATCGCCCCGGTGCCCAACACCTTGCGCAGCGAATGGATCTGGACGGTGAGGTTGTTCTCCTCGACCACCACGCCGGGCCAGACCAGGTCGAGCAATTCGTTCTTCGTGACGACGCGGTCGCGCCGCTGGATCAGCGCCAGCAGCACGTCGAAAGCCCGGGCCCCCAGCCCGACGGGCTCGCCTTGCACGCGAAGCGAGCGTTCGTCCGGCCGGACCTCGAACTTGCCGAAACGCCACGTCTGTTGCACGACCCTCCCTCAGGGGCGTTGAACGGGGAAAAGCCTTGTCCGGCCATTAAATCACTACGATCCATGCCTGGGACGGGAGCCTCACCATGCCAAAAGGAAAGTTGATCTCGGTCGCCTCCGGTGCTGCGCTGGTCGCGGCGGCCATGGTGCTGAACCCCTCGCCGGAGCGGCACCGCGAAAAAATCCGCGCCGCGGTGGCCGAACGCAGCCCCCTGGCCGGCGCCCTGGGCGTCGGCGCGCTGGCGGCCTTCGCCTCGACCTACCACTCGCTGGGCGTGGCCTCGTACACCACGGTCAAGGACCGGACGCTGTCGATTGGCGTGCTGGGCATGGTGTTCGTGCTGGAGCTGCCGGGCTGAGGCGCGGGCGGCTGCCGGCCCAGCGCCGAAAGGACGCGGCCCGCCGGGGGTTTGCATCGCGTGGGGGGGCCTGCGCGCCGGACGGGGGTGCGGCGCCGCGGACGCCGGCCGTTCCGACGGGCCGCGCTCGGCCGCTCGCCCCTGCCGTTCAGCCCCTGCCGTTCAGCCCTGCCGGTCAACCCTGCCGTTCGCCGCCGCTGGCCTGCAGTTCGCGCCGCTTCATCGCCAGGTAGTCCTCGCGCGACATCTCGTGCAGTTGCCTCGGATGGCGCTCCACCGCGGCATGCCAGTCCCGCAGGCGGCGCTCGGCGCGCTGTCCCGGCGGCAGCGCCAGCGAGGCCAGCACCGCTTCCAGCGCCAGGTAGTAACGCATCGTGTTGCGCTCGGCGACGCCACGGCTGCCGCCGACCAGCACCGGCCGCCCGCCGTCGTCGCGCCCGACGATGCTGAAGCCCACCTTGTCACGCCCCGACGTCGACAGGTAGGCCTGCGACGCCAGCCGTGCCGCCACGCCGGCGGAGTAGCCGTAGGACATGCGCACGAAGCTCTGCCCCGCGTCCAGTGGGACGGCTTCGAACGACAACCTGTAATCGCTGGTGCCGAGCGGCCCGGCGTCGGCGGCGATCTCGACCAGCAGGTGCGTGCTGCCGGCATCGCGCACGCGCAGCGCGAAATCGACCTGGTACGCGGACTCCGCCGGCTGGTCGTGGCGCCGCGCGATCGCCACGCGCAGCCCATCCCGGGTGCTGCCGCAGCGCTTGATGTTGGTCTGCAGCATCATCACTTCGCACCAGGCTTCAGGGCGCTGCATCGCCTCGGCCACGCGGCCGAACGGATGCCGGATGACCGCGTGCACCTCGCCCTGCGGCCGGCTGGCGGAGTCGACGGACGACAACACCAGCGGCCGGCCGAAGGGGCTGCCGGACAGCGCCGGGCGCAGTTCCTCGTGGCGCTGGCGCAGTGCCGCGCCAGCGTCGGCCCGCGCCGGCAGCGTGGTGGCGGCCGTGGCGCCGGCCAGCAGCGCCGCCAGCACCGGGCGCAACAGCCGCGGTGCCGGCGCGCGGGGCATCGAAGAGCGAAGCGTGGAGGCGAGGCGGGCCGGGGTCGCCTGGCGGGGGCTGTTCATGGTGCGTCCGGGAAAGGGCGGGAAAGGGCGGGAAAGGGCGGGAGTGGGATGCCCCAGGCTAATGCCCGCCGCGGCGGCACGGCGTCGGAGAGCCCTGCCGCGCCACGTCGGACAAGACGCCATCCGCCGTGCCGTGCCGTGCCGTGCCGTGCCGTGCCGTGCCGTGCCGTGCCGCGCCGCCCCGGCCCGCTCCACTCCGCCCCGCCCCGCTCCGCTCCGGAACGATGGCCGCGCTTTTCGCGAGCTAGGCACGCGCCGCCTCGCCGCGCCGCAGCGGATTCCAGCCCAGGTTGACGCCCAGGTTGCCCAGCGCGATCAGGCCGATGCCCAGCCACTGCCAGGCCCCCAGCTGCTGGCCGTAGAACGCGTGGTCCACCGCCAGCGCCACCGCCGGATAGATGAAGGACAGCACCGCGACCCGTGGCGTCGGCAGGTTCTGGATGGCCGCGTACAACAGGATGTACATCAGCGCCGTGTGCAGCAGTCCCATGCCCAGCAGCCACAACCAGGGCGCCGGCGTCCGCGGCACGGCCTGGAAGTCCGCCAGCGGCGCCAGCAGCAGCACGCCCAGCCCCACCTGCAGGAAGGCCACCAGCTGGGGCGGCGTGCCGTGCAGCCGCTTGATCACCAGCGCCGCCACCGCATAGAGCATGGCCGCGCCCATGGCGAGGCCGAACCCCCGCCAAGCGTCGCCGTTGCCCGCTGGCCCGCCGCCACCGTGTCCGCCCAGCGGTCCCCCGAACACCCCGACCACCAGCAGCAATCCCGCGAAGGCGACTGCGATCCACGCCAGCCGCGCGGCGCCCACCCGCTCCCCGAGGAACAGCACGCCCAGGCCGATCAGCATGAATGGCTGCGTGTTGTAGACGGCGGTGGCGATCGAGATCGACGCATGGTGGAAGGACGCGAAGAGCAACACCCAGTTGAAAACGATGGCCGCGCCTCCCGTGGCCGCCAGCAGCAGCACCCGCCGCGTCAGGTGCCGCCGCTGCAGCAGGCCCTGCGCGGCGCAGTACGCGCCCAGCGCCAGCGCGCCGAACAGGCAGCGGAAGAAGACGACGTTGGTCGCGCTCTGGCCCGACTCGAAGACGAAGGCGCCGACGGTGCCGGAGATCACCATGGCGGCGGTCATCTGCAGCACGCCGCGCTGCTGGAGGCTGAGTGTCATGCCCTGCATTGTGTTGGCCAACACGCAGAATCCACTTAGGACTCTCTCGCTTCCTTCGCCATCCAGGCCTTCAACTTCTCACCAAATCAACCTCATGGCCTACAACACCACGTCCGGCACCGCGATCGACGCCATCGACGCCCGCATCCTCGGCCTGCTGGCCTCCGAAGGCCGGCTGCCGATCACCGAACTGGCCCGCCGCCTGGGCCTGTCCAGCCCGAGCACCACCGACCGGGTGCGCCGGCTGGAGGCCGACGGCGTGCTGACCGGCTACGCCGCCGCCATCGACCTGGCCGCCGTCGGCTACCCGCTGACGGCGCTGGTGCGCCTGCGGCCGGTGCCGGGCCGCCTGCGCGACGTGGAGGCGCTGCTGCAGCAGACCGTCGAGTGCATCGAATGCGACAAGGTCACCGGCGAAGACTGCTTCGTCGCCCGCATCGTGCTGCGATCGATCCAGCACCTGGACCAGGTGCTGGAAGGTTTCGCCGACATCGCGGAGACCAACAGCGCGCTGGTCAAGTCGACCCCGGTCGCGCGCCGGCTGCCGCCGCTGCGCGCGGGCGGCGGCTGAGCGCCGGTGGCCGCCGGCCACCGGCCGGCGCGCCAACCCACGCCCCGTCAACCCCGCCGGGCGGGCTGGCACGTGCAAGGGCCATCGACCACTTCGTTGATGGAGAAACCGAATGAGCCCCGACCCCACCCAGCTTCCGCTCCACCGCCATCCGTTCGGCCTGCTGCGCCGCCGGCTGCTCGCCGCCCTGGGCTGCGGGCTCGGCGGCGGCCTGCTCGCCGCCGGATGCGCCAGCGACGCGCGGGCCTCGCACCCGCCACTCGCGACGCTGGAGATCGTCGACCGCGACAGCGGCCTGGTGCTGCCGCGCCATCCCCACGGCGGCCGCCACTACGTGGCCGGCCACCCCGGTGCGCGCTATGCGCTGCGGGTGCGCAACCTGAGCGGCAGGCGGCTGCTGGTGGTGCTGTCGGTCGACGGCATCAACGTCGTCTCCGGCGAGACGGCCGACTGGAACCAGACCGGCTACGTGCTCGACCCCGGCCGCAGCTACGACATCACCGGCTGGCGCAAGAGCGGCACGCAGGTGGCCGCCTTCGAATTCGCGCCGCTGCGGGATTCGTACGCGGCGCTGACCGGACGGCCCGGCCACGTCGGCGTGATCGGCATGGCGGTGTTCCGCGAAAGCCTGCCGCCGCCGCCCCCGGTGGTGGCACCGCCGGTGGCCGCGCCGCCGCTGTCGCGCCAGGGTGCCCGCGAGGAATCACGTTCGGCCACGGCACCGGCGCCCGCGGCGGCCCCCGCCACGCCAGGCGACGCGGCGGGCGAGTCCATGGCGCAACGGCGCAGCCCGCAGGCCGACGAAGCGGCTGCCGGCACGCGGCTGGGCACCGGCCATGGCCAGCGCGAGTGGTCCGTCTCGCGCCGCACGCGTTTCGAACGCGCCACCCCCACGCCCGAGCAACTGACCGAGCTGGCCTACGACAGCCGCGAACGCCTGATCGCCGCCGGCATCATCCCGGCGCCCGAGCCGGTCACGGCCTGGCGGCCGCGCGCCTTCCCGTCGAACACGCCCGGCTACGTGCCGGACCCTCCGCTGCGCTGACGCGCTGCGGAAAGAAAAGCGCCCCGCGCGAGCGGGGCGTTCGACGTTCAAGGCAGTGAATGGCGGGCCGGCAAGGCGGCGGAGCCGGACGGCGGATCGGCGGGACGATCAACCGTGCGCTGCCGCGGCGACCCGCGGCCGATCAGGACGGGCGGCCCGCCGCGGCCTTGCGGCCCCGGCGCCCTTCAGCGGCAGCCGGTGCGGCGGAGGGGGCACCCTCGATCAGGAAGGCCTGGCGGTCCTTGGCACCCACGATCCACAGCGGCGGCTTGCCGCGGCCGGTCCAGGTCTTGCCGGAAGCGGGGTCGCGGTACTTCGGGACACCGACGTTCGAGACCGGTGCCGCCGCCTTGCGCTTGCCACCGCGGCCACGCTTGGGCGCCGCGGCTTCCGAGCCGGCGCGGCCCGCGCCGTTGATGAGGAAGGCATCGCGGTCCTTCGCGCCGACGATCCACAGCGGCGGCTTGCCGCGGCCGGTCCAGGTCTTGCCCGTGGCGGGATCGCGGTACTTGGGCACGCCGACCTGCACCTTGTCCGCCTTCGGCGCCGCGGCGCCTGCGCCCGAACGGGCCGCGCCACGCGAGCCGCCGGCGGCCAGGCCCAGCTCGGCGGCGGTGATGCCATAGACGGAAATGGCTTCGCGAATACGGGAAATCACCCCCGCCTTCTCCGAACGGCGCAATTCCTCTGCGCGGGCCTGCAGTTTGTCAATCGCTGCCTTCACGTCGCTGTATGTTTTCATGCTGTTTCCTTCGTGCGATGGTCGATGCGCATGCCGCATTGATTGGCCAACTCGAATCCCGCGGCGCCAATCATTCTGCCTCAATAACTGCCGGATTCCGTCGACGCCGCGAAATTGAGTATCGCCGCCATTCCTCATTGATCGAAACTCGCGCGATTCCACACCAGGGCAAGGCGCCTACGGCGCATCGAACCAAGCGGGCGCGCCGCCGCGCCCGCAAAGGGCATCGTGTCGGCCGGACCGCGGCGGCCGAGCTTGCGATGCGCGCATTCAGCAAACGCTCAAATGACGCGGCATAGACGCTCTCGGGCGCACTCGGGCGCACTCGCCATTGCCGGGCGGATGCATCGCCATGCCCCCTGCCGCGACCGAAAGCGCCTGTGTGCCCTGCACCTGAGGCAACGGCGGCCACAGCCAGTCCCACTGCGGCGGACTGCAACGGCACCAGCCGCAATTGCGGGACATCAGCGCGAACCGCGGGATGGTTGGAATCACGCGCCGGAATTGCCGTGGTGACAGGGGACGCGAAGCGCGCGTCTTCGGCCGCACCGCGACCGCACCACGGCACCAAGGCAGGCCCGCCGCTTGCTGAGGCGGCTTCCAAACCGCCCCCGACGAATCCGACGATGACGAACGTGGCCGTGTGGGCGCTGATCGTCGGCGCGCTCCTGATGACGATGGCCTTGAGCGGCTCGGCGCTGCGCCACCTGCCGCTCAGCACGGCGATGTTCTACCTGCCCGTCGGCTACGCGATCGGGCCGGCGGGGCTCGGCCTGGCGCACATCGATCCGATCGCCGATGCGCGCCTGCTGGAACACCTGGCCGAGGCCGTGGTCGTGGTCTCGCTGTTCTCGGCCGGCTTGAAGCTCAGCGTCGCGCTGGACGACCGCACCTGGCTGCTGCCGCTGCGGCTGGCCAGCGTCTCGATGCTGGTCACGGTGCTGCTGCTGGCGCTGCTCGGGCTGGCCCTGGGCCTGCCGCTGGGCGCCGCGGTGCTGCTGGGCGCCATCCTCGCGCCGACCGATCCGGTGCTGGCCTCGGACGTGCAAGTGGCGAACCCGCAGGACCGCAGCCGCCTGCGGGTGGCCCTGACCGGCGAGGGCGGCCTCAACGACGGCACCGCCTTCCCGTTCGTGATGCTCGGCCTGGGCCTGCTCGGCCTGCACCCGCTGGGCGACTGGGGACTGCGCTGGCTGCTGGTGGACCTGCTGTGGGCCGTCGCCGCCGGTCTTGCGCTGGGCGCGGCGCTGGGCACGCTGATGGGCCGGCTGGTGCTGCACCTGCGGCTGCGCTATCAGCAGGCCCTGGGCTACGACGACTTCCTCGCGCTGGGCCTGATCGCCCTGTCCTATGGCCTCGCGCTCCTCGTGGCGGCCTACGGCTTCCTCGCGGTGTTCGCCGCCGGCGTCGCACTGCGCCGGGTCGAGCGGCAGAGCACACGCGCGCGGCACGACCGCGCCGGCGCCGCACCCGCCCTGCAGGAGCAGGACCTGCCGCCGGCGGCGGTCGAAGCGGTGGTCGAGCAGGCCCTGACCCACCCGGCCTCGCCGGACCAACCGGCCAAGGTGGCGACACACCCGGCACACGCGCCGGCCTTTCTGGCCCAGGCGCTGCTCGGCTCCAGCGAGCAGATCGAGCGCATCGGCGAAGTGGCCGCGGTGGTGCTGCTGGGCATGCTGCTGGCAAACGTCGACTGGTCGCTGCTGCCGTGGTGGCTGGTGCCGGTGCTGTTCCTGGTGGTGCGGCCGCTGGGTGTCGCCATCGGGCTGGCGGGCACGGCCACCGGCCGGCCGCAGCGGCTTCTGATCGGCTGGTTCGGCATCCGCGGCATCGGCTCGCTGTACTACCTCGGGCATGCGCTGAACCACGGGCTGGATCCGGCCCTGGCGCCGACGCTGGTGGCGCTGACGCTGGGGATCGTCGTGGCGTCGATCGTCGCGCACGGCGTGTCGGTCACACCGCTGATGGACCGCTACGAGAGGCTGCGCGGGCGCGGGCGCGGGCGCGATGGCTGAGGCGGCCGGGCACGTACCACACGTACCACACGTACCACACGTACCACACGTACCACACGTACCGCACGTACCGCACAGACCGCGCAGGCCGCGCAGGCCGCTCCGATATCTCGTTATCAGCGCGTCGTCGCGGCGGCCAGCGCCAGCCGGATCGATCCGTCATGGGCCACCAGCAGCGCACGGGCGCGGGCGGCGTCGCAACCGGCGTGCAGCATCACGATGGCGGGTTTCACCTGGCCGCCGCATGCGGCCAGCGCGGCGGCGGCCGGCTCCGCGCCGGCCCCGGTGGCGCGCATCGTCAGCACCAGCGCGCGCTGGCGCAGCTTGGCATTGGTCGCCTGCACGTCGACCATCAAGTTGCCATAGACCTTGTGCAGCCGCACCATCAGCGCGCTGGACAAGGTGTTCAACGCGATCTTCTGCGCGGTTCCCGCCTTCAGCCGGGTGCTGCCGGAGATCACCTCCGGCCCGGTGTCCAGCAGCACCGGGTGCCGCACCGCCTGCAGCAGCGGCGTTCCCGGGTTGTTGGCGATGCCCACCGTCAGCGCCCCGGCGGCGGCCGCGGCGCGCGCCGCCCCCAGCGTGTAGGGCGTGCTGCCCGAGGCGGCGATCAGCACCACCACGTCGTTCGACACCACCCCGGCCGCGCCCAGGTCCACCGCCCCCTGATCGCCATCGTCCTCGGCGCCTTCGACCGAGACGAACATCGCGCGCGGCCCGCCGGCCAGCAGGCCCACGCTGCGGTACGTCGGCCAGGAGAAGGTCGGCAGCAGCTCGACGCCATCCAGCACGCCCAGCCGCCCCGAGGTGCCCGCGCCGACGTGCACCAGCCGCCCGCCCGCGCGCAGCCCCGGCAGCGCGGCATCGATGGCCGCGGCCAGTGCGGGGCCCGCCGCACGCACAGCCGCCAACGCGGCGCCCTGGTCGTCGACGAAGGCGCGCACCAGATCGTCGGTGGCATAGGCGTCCAGGTCCTCGTGCGACGGGTGCGGCGACTCGGTGCGCGGCAGCGGGTCGACGGCGGATCGCGGCGGGGTCATCACGGGCGGCGAGCAAACAGGGTGCCCGTCTGCATGGCCAGCCGGGCGACGTGGTGGCATGGGCCAAGCATAAGCAGGCCGCGCGCTCCTGTCGCGCTCCTGTCGCGCTCCTGTCGCGCCCCTGTCGCGCCCCTGTCGCGCCCCGCCGCCGGGGTCCCGGCGTGCAGCGGGTCAGCCCAGGCGGGTCCAGGGCGTCGTGTCGTGCCACGCGGCGGCTGGATCGGCGCGTGCCTCCGGCCCGTCACCGCGGCGAAGCAAGGCGCTCAGGCGGCCGAGCAATCCACGCGAGGCAGCCTCCACCTGATGCTCGAGCAGGTCGTCGAGCCGGGGCAGGGCCGCTTCGTCGCTGCCGTCCAGCAGCGCCCGCTCGATCACCATCTCCAGCGGACCGACGGCCAGCAGCCACGGCGCGGCATAGCGCAGCCCATGGCCCACGCGCCGGATGCGTCCGCCGTGCAGGACCTCCACCACGTGGCCCAGGTGGCGCCGGAAGCGGCGCCCCTCCGGCGCATCGGCGGTCACCACCCACACATCGCCATTCGGCAGTTCGAAAACGGGAGGACGCACGCCGCCATCCCCGCCCCAGCGCAAGCTGTCCATGCTTCCCCTCCTGCGTTGCCGGCTGTTCCGAGCGTCACCATTCAGCAACCAACGTACCCGGCAGCATCGGCAAGCTTTACCGCTGCCCGCGCCCTTCCAGCGCCGCGCGGAACTCCGCATTGCCGTTGGGCTCACCCGGCTGCCACCAGCGCTGCTCCACGGCGGACGCTGGGGACGCCGCCGGCCGCGGCGCGTCGAGACCGCGCGCCGGCAACGCCGCCGCGCTGGCCGCGGAAACCCGGACCGGTGGCGGCTCCGGCGCCGGCGGCGCCAGGAGCGGCGCCGACGCCGGCACGGCGCGCGGCTGCGCGATCACCCGAACCGGCTCGTGCCGGGCGTCGCCGCAGGCCGCCGTGGCCAGCGAAAGCACGATCGGCGCGACGAGCTTCGCGCCGCAAACCTCGCACGGGCCGCCGCCCGGCGAACTCATGAATGACTCCCGGCCTCGCGCCACCCCACCCGCGAAGGCGGAGCCGCTTCGGGCAGCCGGACGGGACTCACAGCAGCTGGATCACGCCGGTCCCGCGCGACACCCAATCCGCGTCGTACACGGTGCAGGCGCCGGCATAGCTGGCGATGCGTGGGCAGGACACCGTGTAGCCACCCGCCAACAAGGTCACGTGCAGCGTGCTGTCCGAAGCGGTGAACACACTGCCGGTGACGCCGTAGACGCCGTTGTTGCAGTTCAGCGCACCGTACAACACCAGCGCATCGCTGCGAGCGAGGTCGCCGGTGGCGTCGATCACCAGTTGGGTGCAGGTGGTGAGCCCCGCGGCATTGAACGACGCCGACCAGACCAGCTTGCTGTAGGTGGTGGGTGCGCCGACGGCGGCGGACGCGCCCCGCCCCGTGCCACCCAGTGCAGTCGCCAGCGCCAGCGCGGCGATCAACGGAAGGCGGTTCATGAAGACTCCTTCGCTGCAAGCAGCGCGGCCGCGTGCCGCGATCGCCACCCTGGGCAATCGCCGCGCCCGCCGCCCGACGGGGCTGCGGCGCAGCGTATCGGAATGCATCCGGCGTGCCGCGCCTTTCGGGCGCTACCGATCCAGCACCGTCGCCTCGCCCCGCCAGTCGGCCCGCGTGGTGCGGAAGCGGTTGGCCGGGTGCGCAGGGTCTTCGTAGCCGAAGGAAATGCCGCAGACGATGCGGCGCTCGTCCGGCAGCCCGAAATGGCGGCGAATGAAGCCCGGCCGCGTCGCCAGCGACGCCTGCGCGATGGTGGCCAGGCCCAGGCTGGTGGCGGCCAGCATGAAGTTCTGCACGTAGGCGCCGCAGTCCACCGCGCCGTAGACGCCCAGGTCCGCCGGCGTGGTCACGATGGCCACGTGCGGCGCGCCGAAGAGGCGGAAGTTCTCCATCGCCTGGCGTGCCGACGCCGCGCGGTCGCCGCGTGCGATGCCGACCGCGTCGTAGAGGCCGAAGCCGCATTCGCGGCGGCGCTGCTGGTAGACGTCGCGGTAGGCGGTGGGCCAGGGGAAATCGGGCGCTTCCTCGCTGGGGCGCTGCATCTCGTCCATCAGGGCGCTGCGCAAGCGCTCGGTCGCCTCGCCGCGCGTGATCACCATCTGCCAGGGCTGCGCATTGCACCAGGACGCCGTCCGCTGTGCCAGCGCCAGCACGCGCTCGATCAGTTCCGGCGCGACAGGCTGCGGCAGGAAGCCGCGGCAACTGAAGCGCCGCTGGAGCAGACTCTCCAGCGCGCCGCTGTCGCCAGGGCCTGGCGCGGCGGTCGTGTCGGTGGTGGGTCCGGCGGATTCGATGAAGTGCGGCATGCCAGCCTCGTGCCTGCGGTCGGAAGGGAGCGGGTATTCTGGCGACCCACCCGAATGCCGCGGCCCTTGACTTCGAGTGCACTCGAACCGCTTGAATGGGAGGACCATGCCCGCCACCGCCCCCCAATCCACCCGCCCCGGCCCGTCGCTGTCGATCGGCGTGCTCGCCCGGAGCACCGGACGTTCGGTGCACACCATCCGCTGGTACGAGGCCCAGGGCCTGATGCCTGGCGTGGTGCGCGACGCCGCCGGCCGCCGCCGCTACACCCCGCAGCACGTCAGCTGGCTGGACCTGATAGCCCGCCTGCGCCTGACCGGCATGTCCATCGCGAAGATGCGGCGCTACGCCGCGCTGGTGCGCCAGGGCAAGGCCACGCTGGCCGAGCGCCGCGCGCTGCTGCAGGCCCACCGCGAAGAGGTGCTGGCCCGCATCGACGATTGGCAGCAGGCGCTGGAACTGCTGGACGACAAGATCGGCTTCTACGGCAATTGGTTGAAGGATGGCACGCGGCCTGAGTGGCCGACGGCCGGCACGCCCAGGGCCAAGGCCAAGGACAGGCCCGCGGCCATGCAGCGGGCAGCGGCCCGGTAGGGCGCGCCAGGCATGGCGCCGCAACCCTTCCCGTCCGGCGCAGCCTGCCCCCCACCTTCACGCCAGGCTCCGCTGCCAAAACGCGGCAGGCGAGCCGGGGGCCCCTGCCGGGTGAGCACCCGGCCTTCGGCTTTCGCCTGCCACGCTGATCACAGCAGGTCTTCCAGCCTGATCGGCAGCCGGCGCACCCGCCGCCCGGTGCCATGCCATACCGCGTTGGCGATGGCGGCGGCCGTGCCGGTGGTGCCCAGCATACCGATGCCCTTGACGCCGCCGGGCAGGTACGGGTCGTGCTCCTCGAGCAGGTGGACCTCGAAGGCCGGCATGTCGGCGTGCGTGGGCAACAGGTAGTCGCCCAGGTTGCCGTTGACGATGCGGCCGCTGGCCACGTCGGTCAGCGTGGCCTCGTGCAGCGCCATGCCGACGCCGCCGACCAGCCCGCCCACGTACTGGCCGCGCGCCACCAGCGGGCTGACGATGCGGCCGGCGGCATAGGCGGCATGGAGGCGGCGGACGCGTATTTCACGGGTCATCGCGTGCACGCCCACCTCCGCGAACACCGCGCCGAAGGCACAGGCGCTGTGGGTGGGCCGGGCCTCGGGCTCGGTGTTCGCCGCCGCCACCAGCGGCTGGCCCGGCGTGGCCCGTTCCCCCGCTGCCCGGCGTTCCCGCAGGGCACGTGCAGCGGCCTGCACCGCGGGCACCAGGCTGGCCGTGACCACCGTGCCGCCGGAGTACGGCCCCTCCGGCAGCGCGCTGTCGCCGATCTCGACGCGGATGTCCGCCGCCGGCACCCCCAGCGCCTCGGCCGCCGTGTCGGCCAGCACGGTGAAGGTGCCGCTGCCCATGTCCTGCACGCCGCAGCGCACCGCGATGCGGCCGTCGCCGGCATCCACCAGCTCGGCCGCGCAGGCCATGCGCTGCACCGGGTAGGCCGCGGTCGCCATGCCCTGTCCCACGAACCATTCACCGTCGCGCATCCGCCCCGGCTGGCGCGGCCGCTGCTGCCACCCAAACGACGCGGCCGCGGCTTCCCAGCAGCGGCGCAGGCCATTGCTGGACCAGGGCAGGCCGCTGTGGCGGTCGAATTCGGCGAAGTTGCGGCGCCGCAGCTCGATGGGATCGAGCCCGCAGGACTGGGCCAGTTCGTCCATCGCGGTCTCCAGCGCGAAGAGTCCAGGCCCCTCGCCCGGTGCGCGCATCGGAATGGGCTGCGGCGCATTCACGCGCTTCAGCCGGTGCGTCGTGCGCACGTTGGCGCAGGCGTACAGCCAGCGCGTGGCGTTGCCGACCGGGTCGGCGTACTCGGCCACCGGCGAGGTCTCGGCCAGCGTGTCGTGCACCAGCGCCTGCAGCCGCCCTTCGCGGTCGGCGCCCAGGCACAGCCGCTGTCGTGTGGGTGACCGGCGCCCCACCTGCGTGAAGGTCTCGGCCCGCGTCAGCTCCAGCAGCACCGGGCGATCGAGTAGGCGCGCCGCCTGCGCCACGCGCAGGCTCAGCGCCCACCACAGCGGCCCCTTCGAGCCCAGGCCGCCGCCCAGGTGGCGCGCAATCACGCGGACCTGCTCGCGCGGCAGGCCCAGGCTGTGCGCCACCACGCGGCGCGTGGCGAACACGGCCTGCGTGCTGGTGTACAGCGTCAGCGCGTCGCCCAGCCACACCGCCAGGCTGGCGTGCGGCTCCAGCACCTGGTGGTGGTTGGCCGCGGTCTCGAATTCGAAGTGGAGGCGGACGTCGCTGGCGGCCAGCGCGCCATCGGGGTCGCCGCGCTGCGAATCGGTGGGCAGTCGGCCGGCGGTGGCGGGGGCGAAGAGCGCGTCGGTGGCCTGGTCCAGGCCGGCCACGTGCGGCTCGGCCTGCATCGTGACGGCCACGGCAGCGGCAGCGGCGCGGGCCTGCGGCTCGAGTTCGGCCACCACCATCGCCACCGGCTGGCCGGCCCAGTGCACGCGCTCATCCTCCAGCCAGTTCGCGTAGCCGGCGGGGCGCAGCGGCGGCAGGTCGCCGATCCCGAAGACCGCCAGCACGCCCGGCATGCGGCGCGCCGCGCTGCTGTCGATGGCGGTGACGCAGCCGCAGGCCTGCGGCGCGGGCACGATGGCCGCGTGCAGCGTACCCGGCACCGGTTCATCGGCGGTGTACAGCGCTTCACCGCGCACTTTGGCGGCGGCTTCCCAGCGGGTGGAGTGGTTCATTCCGGTTCTCCGATTCCACCGGCCTGCAGCACGCAGCGCCGCAGCAGCGGCAGCTTGAAGGCATTGCCCGGCAAGGCTTGCGCACCCTGCCCCGCCGCCTCGGCCGCGCGGTGCCAGGTGGCTGCTTCGTCGGCACCGCCTTCCAGCGCGGTTTCACTATCACGCAATCGCCACGGCCGCGTGCCGACGCCGCCGGCCGCCAGGCGCACCTGCCGCAGCCGTCCGTCGCCGCGGTCCAGGGCCCAGGCCAGCGAGACCAGCGCGAACTGAAAGGAAGCGCGGTCGCGCACCTTCCGGTAACCGGACGCACGCACGGCCGCGCCGGTGCTGATCTGCACCGCCGTGACCAGTTCATCCGAAGCCAGCGTGTGCTCGCGCTCGGCCGACGCAGCGGCCGGGTACAGCGCCTCCAGCGCCACCTGGCGTTCACCCTGCGGCCCGCTGACCATCACCTGCGCATCCAGGGCCAGCAGCACCACGGCCAGGTCCGATGCATGGGCCGCGATGCACTGCGCGCTCGTTCCAAAAAGCGCGGCCTGGCGCTGCTCCCCCCCGCGCTCGGCGTCACGTGCTGCGCAGCCGGAGCCGGCCGCGCGCCGGTTACACGCCGGTGCGCCACCGCGAAAGTACGGGCAGCGGCTGCGCTGCAGCAGGTTGCCGCCGACAGTGGCCGCGTTGCGCACCTGGGGCGAAGCACTGGCGCGCAGCGCCTGCACCACCGCCGGCGCCTCGCGCTGCACCGGGGGCGACGCCGCCACCTCGGCCAGCGTGGCGCCGGCGCCTATCAGCAGCCGGTCGCCGCGCTGCTCGATGCGGCCGAGTCCAAGTGAGCGCAGCGAGACCAGTGGCCCCAGCGGGATGCGCCCATCGCGCGCCAACGGCACGAGATCGGTGCCACCGCCGATCACGCCGGCCTGCGGCAGCTTCGCGAGCAGGCGCACGGCCTCTGCCGTGCTGCCGGGCCGGTGCACCTGCACGGCACTGGTCATGGCTGCTCCGCGCCACCAGGGCCGGCCACTTGCGCAATGGCCGCTCCTATCATAGGGTAGGCGCCGCAGCGACACAGGTTGCCGCTCATGCCTTCGGCGATCGCCACGGACGACGTGGCACCGCCTTCGGCCAGCAGGCCCGCGGCGGACATCAGCTGCCCCGGCGTGCAGTAGCCGCACTGCAATGCGTCGCAGGCGATGAAGGCCTGCTGCAGCGGATGGAGGCCATCCGCTCCGCAACCACCCAGCGCCGGCAGGCCTTCGATGGTGGTCACCGTGGCGCCATCGACCAACGCCGCCAGCGTCAGACAGGCGTTCACCCGCAGCCCGTCCACCAGCACCGTGCACGCACCGCAGGCGCCGGCGTCGCAGCCGCGCTTGGTGCCGCGCAGGTTCAGCGCCGGCCCGCGCAACAGGTCCAGCAGCGTAGCCGCGCCGACGGCCTGCAGTTCATGGCGGCGGCCGTTCACGCACAGCGTGACGCAGCCGCCCAAGTGGGCATCGTCCATGTCGGTCTCCTCGGGACCGGCCCCTGCCGACCCCACCCGCGAATGCTAGGAATTCGAGTGCGCTCTAGGTCAAGCGCTTCCTCCGGTGTGGTTCGTGTCGTCCACCCGCCGGCACCTGAATGTGCATTCCAAGCACCGGGCATGCATGTGCGAACCAACGAGATCAGGCGGCTGAGGGGAAAGATCCAGTGGCAAGGCCGCCTGGAAACCATGCGGCGCGACAAAGTCCATGCCCCGGCGCGCATTCCAGAACGGAATGCGCCCTGGAATATTGATCGTTTGAGCGCCGCGCCGGTGTTGCCGAGACTGCAGATGTCTCAACACGCAACATGGAGCCGACGATGTTCACCACCCCCTTGCGCAAGACCGTGCTGGCCGCGGCCCTGCTTCTCGGCACGCTGGCCGCGCAGGCGCAATCCATCACGGTCGGCGTGGGTGCCGACGTCACGTCGACCGACCCACACTACCACCTCTACTCGCCCAACCAGAACATCGCCGACCATGTGTTCAACCGGCTGATCGAGCGCGCCGACAACCTGCGCATGGTGCCGGCGCTGGCGCTGTCGTGGCGCGCGGTGGACGAGCTGACCTGGGAATTCAGGCTCCGTCCGAACGTCACGTTCCATGACGGCTCCCCCTTCACCGCGGAGGACGTGGTGTTCTCGATCGAACGCGTGCCGGCGCTGAAGGACAGCCCCGGCCCCTTCGTGCCCTACACGAAGGAGATCGCCGGCATGCAGGTGGTGGACCCGCTCACTTTGCGCATCAAGACCACCAAGCCGCACCCGCTGCTGCCGAACGACCTGTCGGTGATCAGCATCGTCTCCAGGAAGGCAGCCACGGGCGCGACGACCGCCGACTTCAACAGCGGCAAGGCCGCCATCGGCACCGGCCCCTACAAGCTGGCGCGCTTCACCCGCGGCGACCGCATCGAGCTGGTGCGCAACGACGCCTACTGGGGCCGCAAGCCCGCGGTCGAGAAACTCACGTTCAAGCTGATCACGAACGATGCCGCGCGCGTCGCGGCGCTGCTGTCGGGCGACGTGGCGGCGATCGATGCGGTGCCGGTGTCCGACATCAAGAAGCTCAGTGCCAGTCCCGACCTGGCCGTGCTGCAGCGTGCCGGCACGCGCCTGATCTACCTGTACCTGGACCTGGCGCGCGAGGTCTCGCCCTTCGTCACCGACAAGGACGGCAAGCCACTGCCCGCCAACCCGCTGAAGGACCTGCGCGTGCGCCAGGCGCTGTCGAAGGCGATCGACCGCGAGCTGATCCGCACCCGGGTGATGGAAGGTGCCTCGCGCCCCGCCAACCAGTTGGTGATTTCGGGGCTGCCCGGCTACAGCGACTCCTTGAAGCGCGAGGCCGTCGACGTGGAAGGCGCGAAGAAGCTGCTGGCCGAGGCCGGCTACCCCAACGGCTTCGCCCTGACCCTGCATGGCACCAACAACCGCTACGTGCAGGACGAGCAGATCCTCCAGACCATCGCGCAGATGTGGAGCCGCATCGGCATCGCGGTGAAGGTGGAAGCCCAGCCCGCGGCTGTCTTCTTCCCGCGCAACAACCGCAGCGAATACTCAGTCTCCATGAGCGGCTGGGCGCCCGATTCGGGCGAGGCCTCGTCGCCGCTGCGCGCCTTCATCGCCACCCGCAACAAGGACAAGGGCTTCGGCACCTTCAACGCCGGCAACTACAGCAACGCCAAGATCGACCAGCTGCTGGAACGCGCCCTGGTCACCATCAACGACGGCGAGCGCGACAAGCTGCTGCAGCAGGCGGTCGAAGCGGCGATGGCCGACGTGGCGGTGATCCCCATCCACCACCAGGTGAACGTCAACGCGGTGCGCAAGAGCATCCGCTACGGCGGCCGCACCGACGAGCGCCTCTACGGCTTCGACTTCGTGTTGCAGCAGCCATAACGCGTCATCAGCGCGGCCACACTCGCCCCTACGCTCACCTGACGCGGAGCAACCACCATGACGACGCTCACCCGCCGCGGCGCACTGGCCGCGCTGGCGGCTGCCCCCTGGGCGGCCCGCTCCGCACCGCCCCCCGCGGCGGGCGAGATCGTGCTGGGCCAGTCGGCCCCGCTGTCCGGGCCCTTCGCGGCGCTGGGCGCGCACTACCGCAATGGTGCGCTGCTGGCCATCGACGACGCCAACCGCTCGGGAGGCGTGCACGGCCGCCCGCTGCGGCTGGTGACGCTGGACGACGCCTACGACGCCGGCCGCGCCACTGCCAATGCCCGCGCGCTGCTGGACGAGCACGGCGCCATCGGCTTCCTGAACCACATGTTCACGAACACCGTGCGCGCCAGCTGGCCCATCGCCCGCGACGCGGGTGTGTGCTACCTCGGTCCTTACACCGGCCACGTCGACCTGTACCGCACGCGCCACCCGCTGCTGGTGCTGACGCGGGCCAGCTTCGACGACGAGCTGGCACGCATCCTCGACTACGTGTCGACGGTGGGCTACCGGCGCGTCGGGCTGGCCCACTACGACAACGCAGTCGGGCTGGAGCTGATGCGGGAGGTGGAGGCCGGTCTCATGCAGCGCGGAGGCAAGCGGCTGGCGGTATCCGCCGCGATGCCGATCGGCGGCACGCAGGCAGTGCGGGCGGCGGCGAAGGCACTGAACGCGCAATCACCCGACGCGGTGGTGCTGGGTGTCTCCGGCACCGATGCGGTGGCGCTGATCCAGGCCCAGCGCGCCGCCGGCGCGCGGCCGGTGTACTTCGCGCGCAGCCTGGTCGGCAGCCGCCAGCTGCACCAGGCGCTGGGGCGCGAGGCGCAAGGCATCGTCGTGAGCCAGCTGGTGCCCTCGCCGGCGCGTGCGGGCCTGCCCGCCGTCGCCGAGTACCGGCGCCTGCTGCGCCAGCGGCGGGCCACGGCCGAGCCGGACTTCGTGGAGCTGGAAGGCTTCTTCAACGCCCGGGTGATGCTGAAGACACTGGAAGGAATGGGTGCCGAGGCACCGACGCGCCGCACGCTGGCGCAGGCGGTCTCGGCCCTGGGCCGCATCGACCTGGGCGGCCACGTGCTGGACTTCAGCGGCGGCCGCCGCACCGGATCGCGCTACGTCGAGCTGACGATGCTGCGCTCGGACGGGACCTTCGCCCAATGAACACGGCCCTCGTCCTCCTGCGCGTCGGCGCGCGCTTCATCGATCAGCCACGCACGCAGCGCCGCCAGCGCGGGGTCGGCCTGCTTGTGCTGCGGGAACACGAAGTAGTAGCCGCTGCGGCCGATGACGCCCGCGGCCATCGGGTTCACCAGCGTGCCGCGCTGCAACTCGTCCAGCAGGAAGACGCGCGGCACCAGCGCCAGGCCCATGCCGTTCACCGCGGCGCCGATGATCGTGGAATAGAACTCGTAGCGAACGATCTGCGGCGCGGTCTCCTGCACCACGCCGTGCGCATCGAAGAACTCCTGCCACGCATGCGGCACCTGGAAGTGCTGCAGCAGCGGAAAGCGCAGCACCTCCCACGCATGCTGCAGGTTGCCCAGCTTGGCCAGCAGCGCTGGCGCGGCCACCAGCAGCAGCTCGCGGCCGAACAGGTAATCGGCATCACAGCCCGGCCAGCTGCCTTCGCCGAAGCGGAACTCGCCGTCGGCCTGGGCCTGGTCCTGGCCATCGCGCGACAGCAGGCTGGTGAACTGCACGTCCAGCTCCGGGTGCGCCTGAGCGAAGCGGCTGAAGCGCGGCAGCAGCCAGCGGTCGCCCACGATCGCGACGATGCGAAGCGTGAGCGTGCTGCGCTCGGCGCGGCGCGTGGCCAGCTTCACCGTGGCCGCTTCCAGCTGCTGCAGCGCGGGGCGCACGTCATCGAGGTACCAGCGGCCCAGCTCGGTCAGCACCAGGCCGCGGTTGATGCGCACGAACAAGGCGACGCCCAGCGCATCTTCCAGAGACTTGATCTGCTTGGAGACCGCGCTCTGCGTCAGGAACAGTTCCTCGGCGGCCTCGGTGAAGCTGCCGTGGCGGGCGGCGGCTTCGAACACACGCAGGGCCGTCGTCGAAGGAATCAAAGGATGCATGCGATGAACGAGATGAGAACTGCAGAAAGCCGCCCTGAAGCAAGGTGCACTGTACGGCGCGGCGCACGGCCGTGTCAGCGCGTGAAGACCCGGAGGTGTGCATGAAGACCGTCCTGCTGCGCCGGCTGCTGCAGAGCGCGCTGGTCCTGCTCGCCATGTCGGTGCTGGTCTTCACCGGCATCTTCGCGGTCGGCAACCCGGTGGACGTGCTGGTGAGCCCGGAAGCCGACCAGGCCGAGATCGACCGCATCACCCGCCAGCTGGGCCTGGACCGGCCGCTGTGGGAACAGTACGGCCGCTTCCTGTCGCAGGCGCTCCGGGGCGACCTGGGCCAGTCCTTCGTGCACAGCACCAGCGCGCTGGGCCTGATCCTGGAACGCCTGCCCGCCACGCTGGAGCTGGCCGTGGTGGCGATGGGCCTGGCGGTGCTCATCGGCATCCCGCTCGGCCTGCTGGCGGGCCTGAAGCCGGATTCGGCCGCCGGCCGCGGCGTGATGGCCGGATCGATCATCGGCTTCTCGCTGCCCACCTTCTGGGTCGGGCTGATGCTGATCCTGCTGTTCTCCGTGCAGCTCGGCTGGCTACCGTCCAATGGACGCGGCCAAACCGTGGACGTGCTGGGCGTGCCGCTGTCGGTGCTCACCGCCGATGGATGGGCCCACCTGGCCCTGCCCGCGCTGAACCTGGCGCTGTTCAAGATCTCGCTGGTCATCCGCCTCACCGCGGCCGGCACGCGCGAGGCCATGCTGCAGGACTACGTCAAGTTCGCCCGCGCCAAGGGCTTGAGGCCTTCGCGCATCGTCGGCGTGCACGTGCTGAAGAACATCCTCGTGCCCATCGTCACCGTGGTCGGGCTGGAGTTCGGCTCGGTGATCGCGTTTGCCGTCGTCACCGAGACCATCTACGCCTGGCCCGGCATGGGCAAGCTGCTGATCGATTCGATCAACCTGCTCGACCGCCCCGTCGTCGTCGCCTACCTGCTGGTGATCGTGACGGTGTTCGTCGCCATCAACCTGCTGGTCGACCTTGCGTACTCGCTGCTGGACCCGCGCGTGCGCCTGGCCCAGGACGCCGCGTGACCACGCCGCGTGACCACGCCCCCTCACCGCCGCGCATGCCCCCAGCCGCCTGACCTTCGATCCCCGCCATGACCGACACCCCCTCCTTCGCCGCGCTGCGCGCCTTCACGCGCGATCGCGTGGCCACCGCCGCGCTGCTGCTGTTGCTGCTGCTGGCCTTCGGCGCCGCCTTCGCGCCCTGGCTGGCACCACAGAACCCCTACGACCTGGCGCAGCTGGACATCCTGGATGCGCGCCTGCCGCCGGCCACCGAATCCTCCGCAGACCGGCAACAGCGCTACTGGCTGGGCACCGACGAGCAGGGCCGCGACGTCGGCTCGGCGATCCTCTATGGCTTGCGCACCAGCATCGTCGTCGGCCTGGCCAGCACCGCGCTGGCGCTGGTCATCGGCGTGGTGGCGGGCCTGCTGGCGGGCTATGCCGGCGGGCGGGTGGACAGCCTGGTGATGCGCATCGTCGACATCCAGCTCTCCTTCCCCGCCATCCTGGTCGCGCTGGTGCTGCTGGCCGCGCTGGGCCAGGGCCTGGGCAAGATCATCACCGCGCTGGTGGCGGTGCAATGGGCCTACTACGCCCGCACCACGCGCAGCGCGGCGCTGGTGGAGCGGCGCAAGGAATACATCGAAGCCGCGCGCATGCAGGGCCTGTCGCCCACGCGCATCGTGCTGGGCCACCTGCTGCCCAACTGCGTGCCGCCGGTCCTCGTGGTGGCCGCGCTGCAGGTGGCGGGCGCCATTTCGCTGGAGGCCACGCTGTCCTTCCTCGGCCTGGGCCTGCCGATCACCGAGCCCTCGCTGGGCCTCCTGATCGCCAATGGCTTCCAGCACCTCTTGTCGGGGCGCTACTGGATCAGCTTCTTTCCCGGCCTGGTGCTGCTGCTCCTGATCGTGTGCATCAACCTCGTCGCCGACCAGCTGCGCGACGCCTTCAATCCCAAGCTGCAGAAACAGTGAGGACCATTCGATGAACACCCCAACACTCGAAGTGGACGGTCTGCGCACCTGGTTCAACACGAGCCGCGGCATGGCCAAGGCGGTGGACGGCGTGAGCTTCACGCTGCAGCCCGGCGAGGTGCTGGGCCTGGTCGGCGAATCGGGTTCCGGCAAGTCGATGACCGGCTATTCCATCGTCGGCCTGGTCGATCCGCCGGGCGAGGTGGTGGACGGCCGCATCCTGTTCAAGGGCCGCGACCTGCGCCATGCCTCCCAGGAGGAACTGCGCTCGCTGCGCGGCAACCGCATCTCGATGATCTTCCAGGATCCGATGATGACGCTGAACCCGGTGCTGCGCGTGGACACGCAGATGATCGAGGCGCTGCGCGCGCACGAGCGCATCAGCCGCCAGGCCGCGCGCGAGCGCGCCCGTGAAGCGCTGGCCCGGGTCGGCATCCCGTCGCCGGACGAGCGCCTGGAGAGTTATCCGCACCAGTTCTCCGGTGGCATGCGCCAGCGCGTGGCCATCGCCATTGCGCTGTTGAACCGGCCCGACCTGGTGATCGCCGACGAGCCCACGACCGCGCTCGACGTGACCATCCAGGCGCAGATCCTGCACGAGGTGCAGAGGCTCTGCCGCGAGGCCGGCACGTCGCTGATCTGGATCACGCACGACCTGTCGGTGGTGGCCTCCATCGCCGACCAGGTGGCGGTGATGTACGCCGGCCGCCTGGTGGAAAGCGGCCCCACGGCCGACGTGCTGCTGCGGCCGCTGCATCCCTACACCCGCGGCCTGCTCGATTCGCTGCCCGCACGCAACGAACGCGGCCGGCCGCTGCGCCAGATCGACGGCGCCACGCCATCGCTGCTGTCCCTGCCCGCGGGCTGCGCCTTCAGCGGCCGCTGCCGCTCGGCGACGACGTTGTGCGACCGCTCGCCGCCACCGCAAGTCATTCACCGCAGCACGGTGCGCTGCTGGTCGCCGTTCAGCGCCGCGTCGACCACCACCAAGGAGATGGCATGAACGGCACCGCCACCCTCGAACGGGCCCAGGTGGCCCACACGGCCGACGCCTCGTCCGGCCCGCTGCTGGACCTGCGCGACATCGAGAAACGCTTCAGCCCGCCGGCGGACTGGATCCAGAAGCTGGCCGTGCGCGCGAGGATGGCGCCACCCGCGCCGGTGGTGCATGCGGTCGACCGCGTGAGCCTGGCGGTGAACCAGGGCGAGGTGATCGGCATCGCCGGTGAGTCGGGCTGCGGCAAGTCCACGCTGGGCCGGCTCGCGGTGGGCCTGCTGGCACCCAGCGCCGGCCGGCGCCTGTGGCGCGGCCAGGACATTGCCAGCCTGCCGCCGGCCGAGCGGCGCCAGGTGGCGCTGAAGCTGCAAATGGTGTTCCAGGACCCGTACGCCTCGCTGAACCCGCGCCGCCGGGTCGAAGACATCGTCGGCGAGGCACCCGTGTTCCACGGCCTGGTGCCGGCGGCCCGGCGCCGCGAGTACGTGGCCGAGTGGCTGCAGCGCGTCGGCCTGGACCCCGCGGTGATGTCGCGCTTCCCGCACCAGTTCTCAGGCGGCCAGCGGGCCCGCGTGGGCATTGCGCGCGCGCTGGCCCTGCAATCGGAGCTGGTGGTGTGCGACGAGGCGGTGGCGGCGCTGGACGTGTCGATCCAGGCCCAGGTCATCAACC
>CAMLJY010000021.1 GCA_946480465.1 uncultured Burkholderiales bacterium | reverse complement strand
ATGCACATCGTGATGACCGACCTGCACCTGCTGCGCGCATCCGAAAAGCGCATCCGCGACGAGCTGGGCCTGGCGGGATCGGGGCAGCGCCTGAACATCGACCTGGAATGGACCGACGGCGAACGTGCTTCCCGTGGCAACGTGTTCTCGCCACCGGACGGCACCGGCAACTGGGTGAACCAGGCGGCCACGGCGCTGGCCGCGTGGTGGCACGGCGCGCCCGCTGGCGCGGCACGGCCGCCGGTGCTGGCGCTGGCCATGGACTGGAGGGACTTCCATGCGGAGACAGCAAAGTCGGCATCCGACATCCAGCATGAGGTGACGCACGCGGTGATGATCGACGCGCTGGGCGGTGTTGGCCGCCTTCCGGTCTGGTTCCACGAAGGCATGGCCGTGGCGATGGCGGCCCAGGGCGACAAGATGCTGGCGGACGATGCCACCGGCCACGCACACCCTGAGCGCATCATCGACCGCGCCGGCGACATCGCGGAGCACTGGAACGGCGACTACGCGTCCGCCTACGTGGCCGTGCGCTACCTGCACCACGAGGTCAAGCGCCAGGGCGGCGCCGGCGTGCGCGACGTGCTGCAGCACCTGCGCGAGCACCCGCAGGCCAGCCTGGACGATGCCATCCGGGCCGCCACGCGCGGTGTGCACGCCGACGTGCGCAGCCTGTTCGCCAGCTTCACGAACGAGCGGGCCGACGTGGGCCGGGATTTCGTGCGGCAGCACGTCCGCCTGGACAACGAAGACGGCGGCGGCTTCGGCGGCATCGACGCCGGCGATGGCGCGGTGCCGGTAACCCCCTCCACCGTCACCAGGCTCGCGCTGCGCATCAAGAACGCCGACCTGTCTTTCGACGGGCCGATGGACCACTTCGACGTGCATTTCTCGCCCCAGGGCCATCGGCCCTGATTCAAGCTGACAGGGCCATCGGCCCTGAACCCATCCGGCAGGGGCACCGGCCCTGGCTCCATCCGGATGGGCCATCGGCCCCGGGTTCCTCCGCGGCCAGCGGCCGCAGCCTCGCACCGCTACCTGGCAATCTCCTCGTCCACTGCCTGCGGCCTCTCGCCGTCGATGACCTCCTCCCAGCTGGGCGCTGCCTGGCGCACGTCGAACACCTGCGGCAGGACGAGCTCGCCACCCGGCGCGGCCATGGCAAGCCAGACGCTCCCGATGTGGTCATGCGGGTGCGCGTCGAAATAGGCGCTGAGCGCCGCTTCGTGGATGGCGGCCAGCGCGTCGTCGCGGCTGCCGTGCTGCGGGTCGCGCAGCCAGTTCGCACGCAGGTTCAGTTCCTGCTTGAAGGCGGAGGCGTCGAAGCGCTGCAGCGCGATCCCCACGAAGCTATCGAGCCAGCCCGCGGGCAGGCTGACGCGGTTCGGGTCGCCGATGTAGCCGTCCAGCCGGGCCAGGCGCTGCACCAGGGCCTGGTAGACGGGCAGGCCCAGGGTATTGAACATCGCTTCGCGCAGCATCTCCGTCGGCCGGCGTGCCTGGAACTGCGACCACTGGCCCGCGTCCACGCGCAGCCGCCCGGGGGCCCAGTTGGGGCGGCGGACGAGCGGGATGGCATCGTCCGTGTACAGCATCTTCAGGTCGGCTGCCAGGCCCTGGCGCAACTGGCGGGCCACCAAGGCGCGCACCAGCGGCAGGTGGTACTGGGGGTCCAGCCCCCGGCTGCGCGCCAGCTTGTCCAGGTCTTCAGCGCCTGGCGCGGGCGGAATCCCGGCCGGACCGCTGAGCCGCGCACGCATCGGCAACTGGGGCAGCACGTCTTGGTGCCACTGCACGGAGAAGCGCCCGGACCGCGACGGCGGCTCGCCCAGGGACTCCGGTGGAACGCGGGGGTCGATCGGTGGGTGGGCGCCGGCGACCGGGTTGCGGCTGCCGCCGGACTGCAGGGGGAGCGAGCCGATCGGGGGAGCGAAGGTGGTCGTGTTCAGCTGCACGGGCCTTCGCGTGGGTGCGCTGCGCTTGAAGTCGCTCAGCTGCGGGGGGATTGGGTTGGACGCGGCATCGGCCGGCCGACCCCCGTGCTGGCCCAGGGCGGCGATGTCCTTGTCATCGAAGCGCTGGCTGCGGGGCAGCGTCCTGAATCTCGCGTGGATTGAGCCTGATGATTTTCAACGGTCGGTCGCAACGGTGTTTCTCGTCAGGCCAGTCGGTGTTCGCCGGGGTCCCATGGCCCGGCGAGGCCCGTCAGAAGGTGATGCGCAAGCCCGCGTCCACTGCCACGCCGGGGTCGGACCCGCCGCCGAACTGCGCGCCGGCGTTGGCGTACAGCAGGGTGTCCTCGCCGAGCTTGTGCCAGTAGCCCACGCCGGCGTGCTGCGTGGTGCCGCCGTCGTGGCGGTCCACGTTGTATTTCACGCGCACGCTCGCGTCCTCGCTCACCGGCAGCACGGCGCCCACGTCCAGCGTGCTGCGCTGCAGGCCGCTGCGGTGGCCGTCGTTGTGGGCCACGGCCGCCATCACCTGTGCGCCGCCGTCCAGCTTCCACGTGGCGCCCGCGGCGATGGCCCGGTCGCCGTTGGAGCGCTGCGCCACGCCGGCAGCCAGCGTCACCGCATCGCGCTCGTACTTCACCGTCGCGGCCACGCCGGTGCGCGGCGTCTCGGCATCCGGCAGCGCCACGCCCACGCTGGCGGTGACGCCGCGGTGCTTGGGCGCGGTGTAGACCACGCCGCTGCTGTAGCGGTCGCCCGCGCCGGCGCGCCGTTCGCCGCGCCCGCCCACCGTGTCGCCGCCGAAGGCGTCGGGCGTCACCGCGCGCAGCGGGCCGTCCTGGCGGCCGAACTTCAATTCGCCGGCGTCCGGGTGGCGCAGGCCCACCACCTGCGTGTAGGGCTTGAAGGCCAGGTCCGGGCCGGCGCGGTGCTCGACCTGGAAGAAGGCGGTCGCCTTGCCGCCGAGCGGCAGCTCGCCCTTCAGCCCCAGCGTGTTGGGGAACGCGGCATTGCTCGTCTGCCACTTCCGGCCGGGGGCGGCACTGTCGGCGCCGATGCCGACGTTGACGGATCCATAACCCGTCAGTGACGCGGCCGGCGGCGTGGACGCAGGCGCCGGCTCGGGTGCGGGCGCCGTGGGCGGGGACCAGGTGTTCAGCGAGACTTTCATGAGGGGGCTCCTTGGGGGAGGAAGCGGCAGGCGCTACAGCCAGCCGTTGGGCAGGTGTTCGGGGGCCAGGTCGCGCAGGCCCTGCAGCGCCGGCCACAGATCGCGCGCGGCGGACGGCCGGTTGGTCGCCGCAGCCGCCTCGAAACGCTCGATGGCGTCCAGCGCTTCGCGGCGGTTCAGCCGGCCGAAGTCCGGCGGCGGCAGGCCGACGGCGGTGAATCCACGCTCGATGCGCGCGGCATTCGCCTCGGCAAAGCGCTGCGCGGCATTCGGGTAGTACAGCAGCCGGATGGTGGCGTCGCGGCGCTGCTGCAGCGCGGTGCGCTCCGCCGCGCCCAGGTCCGGGTGCTGCAGCGCGGCCTGCACCTGGTCGTAGTGCGCGCGCAGCGGGCCGGCATGCGGGTTGCCCGCGACCGAGCGGCCGCTGTGGTGAGCGTCGAACACGCCCTGCCCGCGCTCCACGCTGCGGAGGACCTCGGCCAGCGGCCGGCCACGTGTGGCGGACGCGTCTTTTATCCGGTAGGCTTCCACGGCGCTGGCTGCACCCAGCGCGGCGCCGGTTCCGGCCAGGTCGCCTCCGGTGCCGCGCGTGGCCTTTTCCCACACGCGGTGGTGCGCCGGTGCGCCGCCGGCGGCCGACGGGGCCTGCTGGCGGTAGCCCCACACCGTCGCCAGGTTCGGGAACATGCGCTGCAGGCGCTGGCGCTGTTCGTCGCCGGCGCTGTAGCAGGCGCTGAGGTGCACGTCCTCGACGCGCGCGGCCGCGGCCGGCAGCGCGGCGGCCAGGCGCTCCAGCGCGTCCCACTGCAGCGTGCCGTTGCCGTCGCCGTAGACGCCTCTGTCGCCGTGGTGGCCCGACAGCAGCAGCCGCGAAGGCAGGCTGCCGCCGCGTTCAGCGCCCGCCCACACCTGCGCAATGCGGGCCATCTCGTCCTTCGCACCGTCAGGGGTGCGGGCGACGGCATCGGCCACGCGGCCCGCCTGGTCGGCCGGCAGGCGCTGATGCTGCATCAGGCTGGTCCGGAAGGCGCCCAGGCCGGCGTTGGTGCGCAGGTCGAGCCGCCGGCCGCCCACCTCGATGCTGTCCTGCGCACCGTCGCCGGCATCGCCGACGACCACCACCGGCACGCCGAGGCGGCGCAGCGCCTGCAGCTCGGTGGCATGGCCGGTCGGGTTCATGCCGACCAGCAGGATCTCGTCGTTGGGCTGCGGAGGCCGCTTATCTTGTGCAGTATCAAGTGCGGCGGCAGAACGGGAAGGGACGGCGGACAGGCGCAGCGTCATCGGAAGGGCCCGGGTTCATGGACGATGCCGCCAGTGGAGCATCGATCCTCCGCCTTGCCACCTTGGGGCAGGCCCCAGCTGGGGCCGCCCCGGCCGGCGCATCAGGCGCTCACCACGCCCAGCACGATGGCCTTGAACCGCTGCACCACCTCGCCCTGCGGCTCCAGCACGTGCCACATCGACAGGTCGCCCAGCGGCAGGTCGACCTTCAGCGACACGATGCGCGCAATGCCGAAGCGCTCGGCCATCTGGGCGCTGTGCAGCGGCAGCACCGCGAACATCGGGTTGCCCTGCAGCAGCGACAGCGACAGTGCGGTGTCCCCGACCTCGATCACGCTGTCCGGCCTCGGCAGGCCCTGGCGGCGCCAGAAGCGGTCCTGCAGGTCGCGCTTGCGCGTGCCTTTCAGCGGCCACAGCCAGGCCGATCCGCAGGCGGCTTCCCAGGTCAGGCGCCGGGCCGACGACAGCGGATGCGAGACGCTGGCCACCACCACCTCCGGGATGTCGCCGAGCCCGGTGGTGCACAGGTCGCCGGGCGGCACGTGAAAGGGCGCGCGCGCCACCAGCACGTCGATGCGGCCGGCGCGCAGTTCGTCGAACATCCGCGGCACGGGGTGGGAGATGACGTTCAGGTTCAGGCGCGGAAACTCGCGCTGCATCAGCGCGATGGCCTGCGGAACCAGGCGGATCAGCGCCACATTGCTGGCGCCGATCAGCAGCTCGCCCGCCGCGCCGCGCGCCACCGCGCCGATTTCTTCGGCAGCGCGCCGCACGTTGGCTTCCAGCGCGCGCGCGGCGGCGGCCAGGCGCACGCACAGCGCGGTGGGGCGCTGGTGGCGCCGGTTGCCGGCAAAGAGCGGGGCACCCAGCCCTTCTTCCATTTCCGTCAGCGCCTTGCTGACGGCCGGCTGCGTGACGTTCAGCCGCTCGGCGGCCCCCTGCAGGTCACCGGCCTCCAGCACCGCCAGCAGCACCCGGGCATGGCGCAGCGTCATGCGCCGCGCCACGAAATGTTCAGGCCCGTCCCGATCCGATGATTCAACGCGTTCCATAACTGCCGGTACGCCATTTCAAACCAATGGTAATGAAAGCCACCCAAATGGATGAGCGCTGGAATCGTCTCCCGTCGATTGCGTCAAAGCCGTGCCAATTCAAATTCAGCACCCAATGCACCGCCGGCATCCAGGCCGTGCGCGGGCGGGCGCAGGGTGGGATCGAATGGATTGACGCGCGCCGCCAGCGCGCGGGCTTCGCGCTGCACCAGGGCGGCCACGGTCGGCAGGCGATCGGGGCCGAGGCGCGCGCTGGGCGCGCCCACGCTGATGGCCGCGATGCCGCGTCCCTGCGCGTCGAGCACTGGCACCGCCAGCCCCGCCACGCCTTCGATCAGGCCGGTGTCGCAGGCGCTGTAGCCGAGCCGGCGCGTCTGCTCGATCTCGGTGCGCAACGAGACCTCGTCGAAATCGCCCTGTGCACGCAAGCGTGGCAGGTTGTACTGCATCACCACCTCGCGCTCGTCCTCGGGCAGGAAGGCCAGGATCGCCATCGCCCCCTGCCCCAGGCCCAGCGCCACGCGACCGCCGACGCCGCCTGTGAGCGAACGCACGGGCCACGGTCCTTCGCCGCAGTCGAGGCAGATGGCATCGAAGCCGCTGCGCACCAGCAGGTACACGGTGTCGCCCAGGCTGGCCAACAGGCGCAGCAGCACGGGCCGGCACAGGCTGCGCAGGCCCATCATGTCGCCGGCACGGGCCGCCAGCGCGAAGAATTCCAGGCTCAGTCCATAGTGGCGCGTGCGTTCGTCCTGCTGCACCACGCCTTCGGCCACCAGGGCCTGCAGCACGCGATGGGCGGTGGTCTGCGTCAGGCCCAGGTCCTTGGCGATCTGCGTCACGCGGGCACCCCGCGGAGCTTGCCGCGCCAAGTGCCGCAGGATCATGAAGGCCCGCGGCAGGCTGCCGGCGCGCAATGCCTCATTCATCATCGTTTCCTTCTTCCGGAATCAATCTCCTCCATTTGCGCCAACGATTCCGTTTGACGGAATTGCGATGGAATGACAGGTTTCATTTCCGGCGCGGCCGATTGAAACACAATCGATTCTGAATAGACTGCAGCGATGCCAACCCTGCATTCCATCCATTCCCAAATGCATCGCCTTCCCATGCACCGCCCCCACCCCACCCGCCACGCCCTGCCCAGCCGCCGCGAGGAGGAGTGAGCCGCCGCGGCGCGGCGCCCCACGCGCTGGGGCACGCCCCACCTGGCACCCCGTGGCAGGCCCAGGCCCAATGCGGCACCGGCCTTCCCCCCGCGGACGGCCCCAGCCCAGGAGCCCCCATGACACGCATCACGTCCTCCGTCAGCCTGAACATGCCGCGCGCGCCGCAGGAGCCGGATGGCTTCTTCGACCAGGCGCCCGCCGGTCCCACGCACGGCAGCGGCCACGGCGCATTCGCTGATCCGCTGGCCCAGGCATTCCCTGGCACGCGTCTGCCGCACGACCAGGATCCGGCCGGCGCGTCGGCGCGCCACGCGCCGATGGCGGCCGCAGCGGCGGGGCAGGACGGACTGGGGTCCACGCTGTCCCGGCTGGGCTTCACCACCGAGAACGGACGTCCCCGCTTCAGCCCCGGCACCAGCGCCGGGCCCTGCAGGTTCAAGCTGAGGCTGCAGGGCATGACGCTGCAGCACCCGCTGCCGGACGAAATCAAGCTGGAGACGAAGTGCCGGTTCTGACGGCGCGCCGGCCGCGAGACCCTGCTCACTGGCGCACGCGTCCTTCGTTCGTCAGGATGGTCAGGTCGACGTAGGACGAGCCGCCGCGCTTGGCCGGCCCGAAGTCGACGAAGTAGCCGCCCAGGTCGTGGTCGCGCAGGCCCTCCAGCGCCGCGACCAGGGCCGCGCGCGTGGCGTTGGGTCCGGCACGCCGCAGGCCTTCGGCCAGCAGCTTGGCGGCGACGAAGCCTTCCATGCTGCTGTAGTTCACGTCCACGCCGGCCTGGGCCGCGGCCTTCAGGAAGTCCGCCGCCAGCGGGATCTTGGGCGCGAAGGGATAGGGCATCACCTGGCTCACCACCACGCCGCGCGCGTCGGGCCCCAGCTCCTTCGCCAGCGCCGCGGTGCCGACGAAGGAGACGTTGCAGAACTGCGCGCCGGTGCCGGCGCGCCGCGCCTCGCGGATGAAGGCCGCGCAGCTGCGGTAGGCGCTGACCTGCACGATGCCGTCGGGCGACGCGGCGACGATGCGCTTGACCGCCTCGGCCACCTCGACGGTGTTGCGCTCCACCGTGCCGGTGGCCACCGGCACGGCCTGGCGGGTGGCCAGCGCGCGCACCACGCCGGCCAGGCCGGCCTGGCCGTAGCTGTCGTTCTGGTGGAACACGGCGATGCGGCGCATGCCCACCGCATACAGCTGGTTGACGATGCGCGCCGTCTCGTCGAAGTACGAGGCCCGCACATGAAAGACGTTGGGGTTGAAAGGCTCGCGCAGGCCCTGCGCGCCGGTGAACGGTGCGACGAAGGGCACCGCATGCTTCGTCACCAGCGGCAGCGCGGCCATCGAGGTGGGCGTGCCGATGTAGCCGAAGAGCGCAAACGCCTCCTCGTCGATCAGCCGGCGCGTGTTGGCGGCGCAGCGCTCGGGCTCGTAGCCGTCGTCCAGCGTGCGCAGTTCCACCCGGCGGCCGTGCACGCCACCCTGGGCGTTCAGGCGCTCGAAGTACAGCTGCGCGCCGGCGCGGAACTGGATGCCCAGCTGCGCGGCCGGGCCGCTCAGCGCGGCGGACTGGCCGATCAATACGCGTGGCGCGGGCGCCGCATGCACGGCTGGAAAGGCCAGCGCGGACGAGGCTGCGCCCAGGGAATGCAAGGCCTGGCGACGGTTCATGGCAGGGGTCTCCGGAAGAGGTACCGAGGGCCCGCTCCGGCGTGGGCGGACTGCAGCCTTCGGTGCCGGTTGGACAGCCCGGCCAGTACAGCAGCAAGGCCCCCGCGTGCGCAGGCTGGGGCCGGCCCTAGCGTCATGGATCAGCGTGTGCGCAATCGCACGGCGCCGCTGCTTTCGGCGACTTGGCACCGCTGCGCCCGGGCTGAAGAGCGGCGGCTCGGGCGCACCCGAGCTAGGGCACGGCCGATCGTGATTTCCGCGGCGGCCGCTGGTGTACTGCGGCCCAGGCGAGATCAAGTGATCGCCGCCACGCCAAGCAGGCACCCCCACCCACCACCGGAGCAGGACCATGAGCATCGTGAACACCAGCGAATCGCTGAAGCGGACCGCCTTCCTCAACCTCGACCAGATGGAGGGCGCCGTGAAGCTCGGCGGCATGCGCCAGCCGGGCGAACTCGACCAGTTCAATGCCCGCATCACCAGCGCGTCGAAGAGCGCGGTCAACTTCGAGACCGGCGGCGTGAACGACGGCATCAAGGTCGCCGTCACCACCAGCGGCTCGGTCAAGATCGACAACAAGGCCACCGGCGAGCAATACGAGATCTGGGGTGACCCGCACGGCCGCTACTGGATCAAGGACGCGAAGACCGGCGAATCCAAGGAAATCCACTTCGGCGACTTGAAGCGCGACAGCACCTTCGAGTTCGGCGGCGTGAAGATCACGCTGGGCATGACCGACCTGAAGAACGGCGTCAACTACGTCGACAAGTTCACCATCACCGCCGGCGACTACGGCGCGGTGGTCACCGGCGTGGCGCCGGACAAGGCCAATACCAAGGACTTCACCGTCAGCGAGTACCGCGGCAGCGGCGGCGCGCTGGACCGTGCGACCGACGACGGCGTGCGCTACGTGGAGAACAACACCGAGCGCGACGGCAGCAAGACGGCCATCAACAACGGCCTGGGCTTCCTGGTGATGGACGGGAAGGCCAAGGCGCTTGTCTATGCCGACCAGAAGGCGATCGACGCGGCCGAGAAGGCCGACGCGGCGGCCAAGGCCAAGGCCGCGGCTGCAACCGGCACCGGCATTCCGGCGGTGGACCGGGCGCTGTCGAACATCGCTTCCAACGTGGCCCAGGCGCAGCAAACGGCACAGGCGCTGCGCAACGCGCCCGCAGGCTCGGCGGCGGGAATGGTGCCCAACCCCGGAGCGCTCGACGCGGCCGGCGGCGTGCGCTCGTCGCACATCCCGAACCTGGAGAACATGAGCTACCGCGAGATCGGCATCATGCTCGCGGCCATCATGAAGGAGAAGCAGGACGAGGCCACCGAGCTGGCCAAGAAGATGGGCAAGGATCCGAAGAACGTGAACCCCGAGGACCAGGCGAAGCTGCAGGCGCTGCAGTCGGACGTGTCGATGCTGGGCCAGGTGGTGGCGATGGTCAAGAAGGCCATCGAAGAGACCGACCGCAACCTGCTGAGCTGATGGCGGCCACCCGGGCGCGCCCGCGCCGCCCGGGTGAAGCGCGGTCGCCGGTCGCTGGGGTGCGCCCCAGCTGTCGCCGCGGCCGCGCCGTGTTTAGTCTCTTGCCAACCCACTGTCCGCCATGTCCACCCTGCCCACCTTCCGCCCCGTGTCCGGTGTGCCGGTGTTCTCGCGCCCTGGCGCCACCGGCGCAGCCGATGCCGTGTCCGGCGCGGACTTTCGCCTGGCCGAGGCACGTGCCGCGGCCACGCTGTACACGGGGACCATCGGCGTTAGCGCGAAAGACCCCCGCCTCGACATCGACGAGATCACGAACCGCTTCGTCGCCACCCTGGCCCCGGCCGGCTGAAGGCGGCCCGCGCCCTTTCCCTTCCCCTTCGACGTGCCGCCCCGCGCCGCGCCCCACCCCTTCGACGCCCCCGGCGCCGACTGGGCGGCCGCGGCGCAATTGCTGGTGGACGGCTGCGCCTGGCTGCCGCAAGCCCAGGACCGCGTGCGCCTGCTGGAACGGCTGTGCGAAGCGCTGGGCACCGCGCTGTACCCGACGCTGATCGGCGTGCTCGCGCACGTGGGTGACCGCGGCACGCCCGCGGCCCGCGCCGCGGTGGCGCGCACGCTGATGGACGGCCTGTGCAGCGGCCGCGTGCCCAGCGGCCGGCTGGCGGCCTGGGGCACCCCCACGGCCACCGCGGCCGGCGGCGCCATGCGATCGCTGGGGCCCATCGAATACCTGTGCGCCTGGTACGCGCAGCCCGGCGGCCCGCAGGCCCTGCAGGCGGCCGAGTTCACGCCCGCGCTGGCGGCGCTGCTGCGCCTGGTGTCCGAGGTGGACCCCGCGCGCCGCCTGTACTGCGAACGCCTGCGCAGCGCCGCCGACGATCCGCTGGACGCTGCCCTGGCGCGCGGCACGCGCGCCGGCCTGCGCCAGCTGGCCGACACCTGGCAGCACTGCGGCGCCGACCTGGACCGGGCGGTGGCCGCCTTCGTCGGTGCCACGCAGGGCACCGGCCTGCACGCGCTGCGCTCCTTGGCCGCCAGCCCCGCCCGGCTGCGCTGAGATCGGGAGCAGGAGCGGCACGATGTCCGGCCAGGACGACAGCGGCGACAAGACCGAGGAGCCGACCCCGAAGAAGCTGCAGGACGCGCGACGCAAGGGGCAGGTGTCCAAGAGCAAGGACCTGACCAGCACGCTGGAGCTGCTGGCTTGGCTGCTGCTGGCCACGCTGGCCGCCGGCTGGGCCGGCAGCGAGCTGCTGGCGCTGCTGAACGCGGTGCTGGACGGCCTGGGGCAGCCCTTCGCTTATGCGGCCGCTCACATTGGAAGCCATGCCTGGCGCACCCTGCTGGCGCTGACGGCCGGGCTGCTGCTGCCGGCCTGCGCGGTGGGCGTGCTGGTGGAGTACCTGCAGGTGGGCTCGCTGTTCGCCACCGACAAGCTGGTGCCCAAGGCCGAGAACCTGGACCCGGTGGCCGGCTTGAAGCGCATGTTCGGCCTGGACAACCTGGTCGAGCTGCTGAAGGCCGTGGTGAAGACGGTGGCGCTGCTGGCGCTGGGCTGGATCTCGGTCAGCGCGCTGCTGCCGCAGCTGGTGGCGCTGCCCTGGTCGGGCCAGCCGCGCGCGGTGGGCGCGGCGCTGTGGCATGCGGCGCGGCCGCTGCTGTGGTGGTGCGTGGCGGTGTTCGCGCTGCTGTCGGTGCTGGACCTGGTGCACCAGCGCTTCAGCTTCCGCAAGAAGATGCGCATGAGCCTGCGCGACATCCAGAAGGAACACAAGGAAAGCGAAGGCGACCCGCACGTCAAGGGCCAGCGCCGGCAGCTGGCGCAGCAGTGGGCGCAGCAGGGGCCGGCACAGTCCGCGCGCGACGCCAGCGTGCTGGTGGTGAACCCGACGCACGTGGCCATTGCGGTGCACTACGAGCGCGGCAGCACCCCGGTGCCCACCGTCACCGCCAAGGGCTGCGACGAGGTGGCCCGCGCGATGCGCGCGGCCGCCGAAGAGGCCGGCGTGCCCATCCTGCGCAACGTGGACCTGGCGCGCGACATGCTGGCCCGCGTCGAGGAAGGCGACGTGATCCCCGCGGACCTGTTCGACATCGTGGCCGAGGTGATCCTGTGGGCGCGCGAGGTGAAGGCGGCGCTGGCCGAGGAAGGCGCCGCCGGCACGCCGGCCGCTTCGCCCGGCCCCGACCATCAGGGCCAGCAGGATCGCCAGGGCGGCCAGTCCGGCCGCAAGGGACGCCGGCCGCCGGGCGAGGACTTGACGCGTTATCGCCCCCCTGCCCCCACCGGCCGCACGCCGGACTGGATGCGCCGGCCGCCGCCGGGCGCCCCAGGCATGCCACACGGGCCGCGCGGAGGCTGACGAGGCCGGATCAGTTCAGCGCCGGCAGCAGGTCGCGCAGGCGCAGCTCGCCGCGCTGCGGGTCCAGGAAGCTGCGCAGCAGCTGCATTGCGAAGTTGCTGGGCTGCTCGGCCCAGTAGGCCGCCATCGCCACGCGCGCCGGACCACCGGCGCTCCCTGGGTGGGCCTGGGCGCCGGCGCGCTCCACCTGCGCGGCGTACAGCCGCGGCGCCAGCTCCCGCCGGTAGGCTTCGAGGTCGAAGCGCAGGATCGCCAGCTCGACGGCGCTGTCCAGCGTCAACTCGTCGATGCGCACGTGCGCCATCGACAGCGGCACGTCGGCCGCGTGGTCGCGCACCAGCGCCACCAACTGGCCGTAGCACCAATCGCCCAGGTGGCCGCGCAGCGCCGCGCGCTCCACGCTGCCCGGCCCCTGCGCCGCCGGAGCAGCCGGCGCCAGGCGGGCGTCGTGGCGCAGCACGCGCAGGTACTCGACCAGTTCGCGCCGCAGCCGCGTGTCGATGGCCAGGCGCAGGTTGGCGCGGTCCAGGGCGTCGAGCACGGGGGTGTCGGCGGGCAGGCTGGCCGGCCACACCACCCGGTGGCGAACCGGAGGGCTGCTGCGGCGTACTGTCTGGGCGGTGCTGTTCATCGCGAAGGCTCCAAGGTCGGGTGGGTGGAGCCATTGCAGCAGGACGCGCCCCGGCCCGACAGATGGGGCCGGCGCCAGTGCGGGCCAACCCCAGTGCAGGCTTCGCTAACTCACAAACGGTGCGCCCGCTGTGATCGCCCGGGACGCCACGTCCTTCAGCCGCTGGACCACGGCGCTCTGCGGCTCGTCCAGGTGCCACAGCGCCAGCTCGCCCAGGCGCAGGTCCACCGGCAGCGGCACGATCACAGCCGCGCCCTGGCACACCGCCTGCTCGGCGGTGTGCAGCGGAACCACCGCGAACAGCGGCTGCGTGTGCAGCAGCGCCATGGCCAGCGCCGCATCGCCCAGTTCCACCATGCTGTGCGGCCGCGGCAGGCCCTGGCGGCGCCAGAAGCGTTCCTGGTGCTCGCGCTTGCGCGTGCCCTTCAGCGGCCACAGCCAGCCCGATTCGCAGGCACCCGCCCAGTCGATCCGCTCAGGCAGGGCCGCCGCGGGATGCCGGCGGCTGACCACCAGCACGTCGGGCATCGGTCCCAGCGGCAGGGACCGCAGGTCGGCCGGGTGTTCGTCGCGCGGCACGCGGGCGATCACCAGGTCGATGCGGCCGGCGCGCAGTTCATCGAACAGGCGCGCCGCGGGCGGCGTGGTGATGGTGAGCGTCAGGCTGGGGAACTCCGCCTTCATCGCCCCCACCACCTCGGGCATCACCCGCTGCAGCGCGGCGCCGGTGGTGCCGATCAGCAGTTCGCCCGAACCACCGCGGAAGAAGCTGCCCATCTCGTCGGCCGCGCGCTGCAGGTTGGCCTCCAGCTTGCGCGCCAGCGTGGCCAGGCGCGAGCACATCAGCGTCGGCCGCGGGTTGCGCTTGCCGCCCACGAAGAGCGGCGCGCCGATGCCATCCTCGATCTCGGCCAGCGCCTTGCTGACCGCGGGCTGCGTGACGTTGAGCCGGTCGGCCGCGGCGCTGACGCCGCCGGCCTCCAGCACCGCCAGCAGCACGCGAGCGTGGCGCAGCGTCATGCGCCGGGCCACGAACTGCTCCGGTGCCATCGGCTCGGGCCGCGTGGGCGCATCGGCTGCGGCGCGGCGGGGGCACAGGCCACCCAGCGGGGCGTCCGAGAGGGTGAGCACGGCAGCGTCTGACATGGCTCAACCTTACGCGGCCATCTCCCGCCCGCCTACCTGCTCGGTCGAGTAGGTGGGAACAGTTGGCGGGAAGGCGCGCAGGCTGCGCGCCGCAACTTCAGCGCCGCTCTCAGGGCTGGATCAGCCCGCTGGCGATTGCGCGCGCGACGACCTGCTCGCGCGTGGACACGCCGAACTTGCGGCGCACGTTCTTGAGGTGGAAGGCCACCGTCCATTCCGAGATCGCCAGGATGCGCCCGATCTCCCAGGTGGACTTGCCAGCGGCACACCAGGCCAGGCACTGCAGCTCGCGCGGGCTCAGCGGTTCGGCCGGCAGCTGCTCGCCGGCAGCGGGCGGCTGCGTGCCGTCGCTTGCGGGTTTCGCCGCGGGTGCCGCCGGGTTCCAGGCCGCCAGTTCCGCCGGCGCCGCATACGGCAGCGCCAGGCGCTGGTAGGCGTCGTGCACGCACACGGCCAGCAGCCGGGCCCAGCCCATCTCGTGCGCGACGAAGGACTGCGCCGAGCGCGAGCTGACGTCCACCGAGAACGAGAAGCCGCCCCAACGGCCGTTGCGGTCGCGGATGGGGAAGGTCACGCCGGTGCCCACGCCGTGGCCCAGCGCGTCCTCGGCGAAGGCGCGCTCCGGCGCACTGCGGTAGATCGAGGGCGTCCAGACGATGGGGTTCAGGTCGGCGCCGGCGAAGCAGTGCCGGGGGATGGGATCGATCGCCGTGTAGCTGGCGTTGAAGTAGTCGACCAGCCAGTCGATCGGATAGCCGTTCATCACCGCGGTGAAGCCGGTGCGGTGCCACTCGCCCGGGTTGACGAAGGCGTAGACGAAGCCGCTGAAGCCGGCACCGTGGATCAGCCGCGCGGACTCGCGCTGCAGTTCGTCCAGGTTGTCGATCAGCAGCAGCTTCGTCAGGTCGCGGGCTTCAAGCTCGGCCATGGCCGGTCCAGTACAACAATGCCATGGGGCCCGGGGTGCGAAGGCGGCCATGGCCGCGGCACCCGCGCCCTTTGCTCGATGCTCCCTGGTCCGCGCGGCCGGGCTCGCGCGCGCATCGAGCCGGATTTTCCGCTCGGCCGCAGGGGGCAGGACGAGGAACAAACCCTGAGGGGTTGCGCACCAGCAGAGTGCGGGGCGGTGTCGCCGGACGAGGCAGGGGCCGAATGCGAACCCGCGACATCAAGCCGAATCACCGCAGGGTCACGAACGGACCAGCGTGTCTTCAGCCACCTGCTGCACCAGCCACCGCGCCGCATCGGCCGCCGACAAGGGCTCGCTCGCCAGGAAGCCCTGGTACTGGTCGCAGCCCAGCGCACGCAGCAGTTCCAGCTGGTAGGGCGTTTCCACGCCCTCGGCGATCACCTTCAGCTGCAGGCTGCGCGCCATCGAGATCACGGCGCTGACGATGGCGGCGTCGTCGGCATCGCTGCGGATGTCCATCACGAAGGTGCGGTCGACCTTCAGCGTGTCGACGGGCAGGCGCTTCAGGTAGCTCAGGCTCGAATAGCCGGTGCCGAAGTCGTCGATCGCCAGGCGCAGCCCCAGCGCGCAGAGCCCTCGCAGCGTGGAGATCACCTCGTCGGTCCGGTTCATCAGGCTGCCTTCGGTGATCTCGAATTCCAGCGCTCGGGCCTCCACGTCCGTCTCTCGAAGAATCGACTCGATGCGTTCGACCACCGCCTGGTGGTGGACCTGGATGGCCGACAGGTTGATCGCCAGCTTGGGCACGCGCAGGCCGGCCGCCCGCCATGCGCGGACCTGGGTGCAGGCGCTGCGGATCACCCAGTCGCCGATCGGCACGATCAACCCCGAGGCCTCGGCCAGGGGGATGAACTGCATCGGCGGCACCAGCCCCCGCTGCGGGTGCTGCCAGCGCAGCAGCACCTCCATCGCCTCGGTGCGGCCGCTGGCCATGCCGATGATGGGCTGGTAGTGGAGCCTCAGCTCGCCGCGCTCCGCGGCGCCGCGCAGCTCCGAGACCATCGCATAGCGCTCCACGGCCTGCTGGTTCATGTGAGGCGCGAAGTAGGTGTAGTGGTTGCGCCCGGACTCCTTCACCTGGTACATCGCCGAGTCGCTGTTCTTCAGCAGCGTCTCCGCGTCCTGCCCGTCTTCGGGGAACAGCGCGATGCCGATGCTCGAGCCGACGTACATCTCGCGGCCGTCGATCACGAAGGGCAAGGCCAGGCGGCCCTGCAGGCGCCCGGCCATCACGCCCGCGGCATGGGCGTCCTGCAGGTGCGGCAGGAACACGATGAACTCGTCGCCGCCTTGCCGCGCCACCGTGTCCTCGGCGCGCACGCAGGCCTGCAGCCGCCGCGCCACTTCCACCAGCACCGCGTCGCCGGTCCGGTGGCCCAGCGAATCGTTGATGGCCTTGAACTGGTCCAGGTCGATGAACAGCACGGCCGCCAGCGCCTGCGTGCGCTTGCCGGCCTCCAGCGCCTTGTGGATGCGGTCGTGCAGCAGCGCGCGGTTGACCAGGCCGGTCAGGCTGTCGTGGGTGGCCATGCGCAGCATGTCCTGCTCGGCGCGCTTGCGCTCGGTGACGTCGATGCAGATCGACAGGTAGCGCTCGACCCCGCCGGCCGCGTCCTTCAGGGGCACGATGGCCGAATCCATCCAGTACAGCTCGCCCGCCTTGGTGCGGTTGCAGATGGTGCCGCGCCAGATCTCGCCGCGCTCCAGCGTGTGCCGCATGTGGACGAAGAAGGCGCGCCCCTGGGTGTTGGCGCCGAGCACGCGGTGGTGCTGGCCGATCAGCTCCTCGCGGCTGAAGCCGCTGATCTCCAGCAGCTTGTCGTTGGCCTGCACGATGCGGCCGCTGCGATCGGCCACCAGCACGATCGCATGCTGGTCGATGGCCCGCATGTAGGTGGACAGCTCGCCGAAGGCCCGCTCCACGCCCTGCCTGGCCTGCAGCATCGCGTTCGCGGCGCGGGTTTCCAGCTCGGAATTCTTCAGCTGGCTCTCGGTGTCGCGCAGCGTGCGTTCCTGGCGCGACAGGCGCCAGTTGAACCAGAACAGCGCCGAGAAGCTGGCCAGCAGGATGCCGAAGATGAACACCGCCGTCTCGTTGATCTGGCTGCCCGCGAGCTGCTGCGCCTTGTCCAGCGGGATGGTGACCGCCAGCGCGCCGAGCAGCTGGTGCTGCTGCCACTGCTTGCCCACCGGCACGCCGTCGGCCAGGCGCCGGGCCAACACCTCCGGCCGCTTCTCGTACGCGTTATGGCAGGCGGCGCAGGACTGCTGCGAGGCCGCATCGGCCGACAGGTAGCGCAGCACGCGCTGCCCGTTGACGCTCTCGATGCGCGACACGGCCTTCCACTCGATGGGCTTGGCCGGTGCCGCGCGGTCCTGCGCTTCCAGCTGCGGCCAGGCCCAGCGCAGGAAGTCGTCGGTCAGGCCCTGCGCCGGGTCCAGGTTCCAGCGGCTGACGGGCCGGTATTCGTAGAGGCGGTCCGATTTCAGCGAAGACGCCTGGCCCACCATCTTCAGGAACTGCGCGGGAATCGGCACGTGGCCGGGCATCCGCTGCGAATCGACGTTCGGCCCGAAGCCGTCGCGCGCCAGCTTGCCGGCGATTTCGCTGGCGTACACCGAGCGCGCGGTGGTCGCCTGGCTGGCCACGATCTCGGCCACGGTCAGCGCCTGGTGTTCGATGGTGCTGTTCACCGCATGGCTGACGACGAGGTAGCCGCCGCCGCAGGCCAGCGCGAAGACGCCGATCAATACGGCCAGGGTGTGCAGTCCATGAATCCTGTGAATGACGCTCACCAAGGGGTTCCATCGTGATCGATCCGGCCCGCCATCAGGCCGTGGGTGCGGCCGCAGGACCGCGCGGCGCGGGCCATGCAGGCTGTCCGGACTATCGGCAGTCCAGGGGGCCGGCTTGAGCCGCAGGCCGCAGCCGCCGGGCTGCGGTGCACCCTAGCTAAGGCCGGCACCAGCTTTCGAGGCGGCAATGGGGTCGCTTCAATGCGGGCCATCGCCAACCACTCTCGACAGGTGCATCCATGGGACTCCTCGGCAAGATCTGCAACTCGGTTTCCAATGTCGTCAACTCGCCGCTCGGGCAAATCGCTGCCGCGTGCGTGCCCGGGGTGGGGCAGGCGGTACAGGCCTTTCAGGCGGTGGACGCCGCGCGCAAGGCCGTCAATGCCCTGAAGAAGGGCGGCCTGCCGGCGCTGATGCAGCAGGCGATGCAGGCGGGCCTGAACCAGGCCATGCAGAAACTGGTGCCGCAGGACGCCCTGAAGGATGTCGTTGCCCAGGCGGACGAGGCGCTGACCGAGCGCATGTCGAAGGCCTTCGAGGATGCGGTGGCGGCCGCGCGCAACAGCGGACTGCCGTGGCACGACGCCTTGACCAAGGCGCTGCCCGAACTCGGCTCGCAGGAGGTGCAGAACGTGCTGGCCCAGGCCATCCGGGACAAGCTGGCCTGATCCTCATCCACCCACCCTGCCGCCGCGGGAGCCTCGCATGAACGCCTCGATCCGCAGCATCACGGGCGCAACGCCGCCCGCCATCACCGCGCCCGCCACGCAGGCGCCGCCGCTGCTGCGCGCTCCCGCGCTGGACCGCGCCAGCCTGGTGGCCGATGCCCAGCGGCTGGGCATGTCGCCGGAGCAGGCGCACCGCGCGGTGGTCGAGCTGCTGCTGGGCTTGGCCGACACCGCCCGGCAGGAGCGCGAGCGCGCCGCGCGCGACCCGGTGTTCCGCGACGCCGTCTCCGCCCGCTGGCTGATGACCGTGGCGGCCCTGGGCCAGCGCCCCGACCTGGGCGCGCTGCTGCCCCAGGGCGACGTGGACGCGGCCCGCCTGGACGAGCCCGGCTACCGCGCGCAGCTGGCCGCGGCCACGGCCGGCGTGGAAGTGGGCGCCGTGGCCGCCGTGCTGGGCGAGCTGCTGGGCCGGCCGCTCAGCGGCTTCGAGGCGCTGCAGCAGTGGCAGACGCTGCGCGCCGCGCGCCTGGAAGAGGCCGCCGCGGCCGAGCAGGAACGCGCGGTGGCCGAAGCGACCGTCGATGCCGCCATCGGCCTGGCCGCCACGGCCGCCGGCGGCGGCCTGCTGCTGGCCGGCGCACGCCACCTGCTGACGCGTGAAGTGCTCGGCCAGGCCGCCAGCCGCGGCGCGGCCGTGGTGGCCCAGCAGGCCACCCACACGCTGGGCCGCCTGGGCCTGGGCGCCTCGGCCTGGTTCGCCGGCAGCGCCGCGCACGACGCCGTGCGCGGCCGCTACGCCGAGGCCTTCAACGACCTGGCGCTGTCGGTCAGCTTCCTCGGCGGTGGTGCCGCGGCCTTCGGCCGCGCCATTCCGGCGCAGGCCGCCGCGCTGCTTGGCCGCACGCCCAGTGCCGCGGTGAGCCAGCGCTTCGCGCAGGGGTTCACCGCCGTCGTGACGGCCAACGCGGCCTCGCGCATCACCGAGCAGGCGACCGGCACCCACCCGCTGCGCGAGCTCTCGGCGTGGACGCACGAGCGCCTGCCCGGCACCCACGCCAGCCAGCGGGCCCTGAACATGCTGGAGATCGGCCTCACGCTCGGCTCCATCGCACAGCCCGCGCGCTCGGCGCTGTGGGCCGGCGCCTTCATCGCCAGCAACGCCTCGCGCGGCAAGTTCAGCGGTGCGGCCGGGGTGATGGGCGGGGAGTTCGGCGTGCTCAAGGGCCGGGTGCTGCCACAAGCCGGCAGCGGCGCCCAAGCGGGCGAGCTGCTGCGCAAGGCCTACCTGAGCGGCCTGGTCGCCAACAAGACGCTGCCGCCGGCGCTGCGCACGCTGGCCGAACAGGCCAGCGGCGGCGCGCTGCGCCACTTCAGGCAGCAGCAGGAACTGGCCCCGGCCGCGGCCTGCCTGGCGCAGCCGGCGCCGCAGCACGAGCTCGTGAACTGCCTCACGCGGACCGGCCTCTTCACCGGCGATTGAGCATTGCCGCACACCCTGCAGCCTGCTGCATAACCGGGCATCGCACGGCCCCAAACAAACATTCATCAAGCGGTTCGAGCCAGGGCATAACGTTACTGCTTGAAACGCTCGCACAGCGGCAGGCCGCGCCAGGACTGCTGCAGCGAAGCCCCACGCCGCCGCGATCCGGCCGTGGACGCATCGCGAAGCGCCGCGGCGCCGGAACAGGTGCCACGGCCGCGTCTTTGAACTGTTACTTGCCGGACCCGGCCCGCGGCCGCGTCGGCCGCTGCATGGGCGTTCGAACCCTCGACCCACTTCCGAGCGGAGAGAAACCCATGAGCAGTCCGAGCGAGTCCCTCTACACCATCGACGGCGGCGACACCGCCTGGATGCTGATTTCCTGCGTGCTGGTGATGCTGATGGTCGTGCCCGGCCTGACGCTGTTCTATGCCGGCATGGTGCGGCGCAAGAACGCGCTGGCCACCGCGGCCATGGTGCTGGGCAGCGCCGGCTTCGTCACGCTGGCGTGGATTGCCGGGGGCTACAGCCTGGCCTTCACCGCAGGCAACGGCTGGATCGGCGGCCTGAACAGCGCGCTGCTGCAGCACCTGTCCCCCCTGGCGCGCACCGGCCACGTGCTGGCCCCCACGGTGCCGGAAGCGGTGTTCGTGCTATTCCAGCTCGGCTTCGCGATGGTCACCGTGGGCCTGATCTACGGCGCGGTGGTCGAGCGCATGCGCTTCGGCGCGGCCATGGTCTTTGGTGTGTTGTGGCTGCTGCTGGTGTACGTGCCCGTGGCGCACTGGATCTGGCACCCCACCGGCTGGCTGCACGCCGTGGGCCACATGGACTTCGCCGGCGGCACCGTGGTGCACCTGGCCAGCGGCGTCGCGGCCCTGGTGCTGGCGATGATGACCGGCAACCGCATCGGCTACGGCCGCGAACCGATGACGCCTCACAACCTGATGCTGACGCTGACCGGCGCCGGGATGATGTGGGTGGGCTGGTTCGGCTTCAACGGCGGCTCGGCCATGGGCGCCTCGCCCGCGGCGTCGCTTGCGGTGCTGGTCACCCAGGTGGCGGCGGCCGCGGGTGTCGTCGGCTGGGTCGGTTGCGAGTGGCTGGTACGTGGCCGCGTCTCGCTGCTGGGCCTGTCCAGCGGCCTGCTGTCGGGCCTGATCTGCATCACGCCGGCCTCGGGTTACGTCAGCGTCGGCGCCGGCGCGCTGATCGGCGTGCTGGCCTCGGTCACCTGCTTCTTCTGCGCCACGTCGTTGAAGTCGCGCCTGGGCTACGACGACTCGCTGGACGTCTTCGGCCTGCACGGGGTGGCCGGCTTCCTGGGCACGGTGCTCACCGGCGTGTTCCAGACGGTGAAGCCGGACGTGACCCAGCAGGTGCTGATCCAGCTCGGCGGCGGACTGATGGTGGTGGCCTACGTGGCCGTGGCCACCGCGCTGATCGCCTGGCTGCTGCGCCACACCATGGGCCTGCGCGTGCGCAAGGAGCATGAAGTGGGTGGACTGGACCTGCGCGAGCACGGCGAGTCGCTGGCGGCCTAGCAGTCACATAGCAATGAAAGGACGCAGCCATGAGCACCGACCACCAGGCCACGGCGCTGTTGATCCAGATGATGCCGTTGCTGATGCGCGAGTTCCGGATCCGGCTGGACCCGGAGCTGTTCTTCGCCGATCGGCAGTACGCCGACACCGTGATCGGCCTGGCCGCCGATGACGGCGCCAGCGAACGCCTGCGCGGCATTGCGGAATGCCTGCGCATCCGCCTGCTGCGCCTCACCGCGGGGCCGGCGGGCGCCGCGCGGTCCTTGCCCATGGCGGCCGCACCGGAGCCCACGCTGCCGACGCAGGCCCCCGCGGCGGCGGCCGCCGCTGCACCGGCGCCGTCCCCGCCTGCCGCAGCCGCAGCCGATGCCGGCCGGGACGACGGCGGCGCGGCGCGCCGCTACGTGCGGTCGCTGCGTTGACGCATTGCTAGGTCATAAAAGACGCGTCAACCCCCCGCAGCCGCCAGCGCCATAACGAAAAGCTTCCCGGCCCAAAGAAAGAGTCATGCCGCTCCGCCCACCGGTCGCTATGGTTGAAGCATCGGTTCCCGATTCCAACAACAGTCATCAGGGTGGTGCGGTCAAGCGGGGTCGCCGGGCGCCTGCATTCGGTGCAGGCGCTGGCCCCCATCTCCCGTCGTAGTCGCCGGCCGTGCGCGGACCGGCATCGGAGTCCCCGATGACGAACACCAGAACAGTGCGTTTCACCCTGCTGTCCATCGGCCTCACCGGCTTTCTTGCCGCGCTGACGGTCCTGGCCATCTCGCTGTGGAGCTTCCAGGAACTGGACCGCCGCGCCAAGGATGCGCTGGTCGCCAACGAGGTCGTGGCCGACATCCTGCCGCCGCCGATGTACCTGGTCGAGCTGCGGCTGGTCCTGTCGCAGGCGGTCGAGAACAGCCTGCGGCCAGCCGAGGCGCGCGAGCAGGTCGAGCGCCTGGCCCGCGAATACGACGCCCGCGTGGCCCGCTGGCAGGCCGAACCCCCGGCCGGCCTGGACCAGCTGCTGCTGGGCGAGCAGCACACGACCGCGCAGGCCTTCATGGCCGCGGCACGCAACGAGGTGCTGGCTCGCCTGGACCGCCACGACGAGGCCGGCGCCCGCCAGGCGCTGACCGCCGCGCATGCGTTGTACCTGGCCCACCGCGCCGGCGTGGACCGCACGGTGGAAGCCGGCTACGCGGCGGTGAACGCGGCATCGGCCAGCTTCGCGCAGACCAAGCAGCGCGGCCAGTGGCTGATGCCGGCCGTCTGCGTCCTGCTGATGGCCGCGTGCCTGGCGTGCTATTACTGGGCGCGGCGGCAGATCCTGGGCGCGCTGGAACACTGCATCGACCTGGCCGCGCGCGTGGCCGAAGGCGACCTGAGCAGCCCGCGGGCCGAGCACCGCAGCGACGAGTTCGGGCGCCTGCACCAGGCCCTGGGCAGCATGACGCAGCAGCTGGCCGGCACGGTGGGCGACGTGCGCTCCGGCATCGAGCAGATCGCGGTCGCATCGACCCAGATCGCCCACGGCAACGAAGACCTGAGCACGCGCACCGAGCGCCAGGCCGCGAGCCTGCAGCGCACCACGGTGACGATGGGCCACATGGCCGACTTCGTGCAGCAGACATCCGCCAGCGCCACCAGCGCCGAAACGCTGGCCGGGCGCGCCTGCAGCGTGGCCAGCGAGGCCGGCTCGGTCGTGCGCAGCGTGGTCGACTCGATGAGCACCATCCGCCAGTCCAGCCGCCGCATCGCCGACATCATCGGCGTCATCGACGACATCGCGTTCCAGACCAACCTGCTGGCGCTGAACGCCGCCGTGGAGGCCGCCCGCGCCGGCGAGGACGGCCGCGGCTTCTCCGTCGTAGCGGCTGAAGTGCGCGGCCTGGCCCAGCGCAGCGCGCAGGCCGCACGCGAGATCAAGACCCTGATCGAGGACAGCGTCGACCAGGTGGAAGACGGCCACCGCCTGGTGCAGGTGGCCGGCGCCACCATGGAGCGCGTGGTCGACCAGGCGCGCGAGCTCACCGGGCTGGTCGTCGGCATGTCGGCCACCAGCCGCCAGTTGCACGATCGCCTGGAGGAGCTGGGCGGCGTGGTCGGCCAGCTCGACGAGAGCACGCGGCAGAACGCGGCGCTGGTGCACGAGACCGCGCGCGCCGCGGACGGCCTGCGGCAGCTGGCGACCCGGCTGTCCGGCTCGGTGCGCGGCTTCCGGCTGGCACCCGACGAATCGCCAGCCGCGGCCGGCCCCGGCGCACAGGGCGCTGCACCGGGCGGCGTGCTGCTTCCCTCATCGTGAATCACCCTTCCGTGGAGTCTTGCGTGAAACACCAGTCCTTCCGCACCACGCGCGCCGCGGCGCTTGCCGCGCTGCTCGCTGCGAGCCTGCAGGCACAGGCACAGGCACCGGATGCCGAGCTGCGCCAGCGCGAAGTGCGCCTGTGGGCTGCCAGTTGCGCCGCGTGCCACGGCACCGATGGCCGGTCCGAAGGCGCTTCCCTGCGCCTGGCCGGAAAGTCTTCGGACTACCTGTATGACAACCTGATCGCCTTCAAGACCGGCACGCGCGCGGCGACGGTGATGCACCAGCACGCGCGCGGCTATTCGGACCAGGAACTGCGCCGCCTGGCCGAGCACTTCGGCGGAATTCGCTGAACACGGGAATGACCATGTTGAATCGACGCGAACTGCTCGCAGCCCTGTCCGCAGCCGGCGCACCTGGGCTGGTAGCCGCCCAAGGCGCGCCTGCGCGGCCAGCACACGAACCCGCGCTGTCGCGGGCCCACGTGGTGGTCATCGGCGGCGGCTTCGGCGGCGCCACGGCCGCGAAGTACCTGCGCAGCGCCAATCGCGACATGAAGATCACGCTGATCGAGCCGAACGTCGCCTTCGTGATGTGCCCGCTGAGCAACCGCGTGATCCACGGCGGCATCAAGCTGCGCGAACTGACGCGCCACTACGAGCCCTTCACCGCCCGACACGGCATCGACTGGGTACGCGCCAGCGCCGACTTCATCGACCCGGTCAAGCGCATCGTCTTCGTCGGCCGCCAGCGCATTACCTACGACCGCCTGATCGTCGCGCCCGGCGTGGACATCCTGTCGTCCTCGCTGCCCGGCCTGGAGCGCGCCTCGGCGCAGCGCCGCATCCCGCACGCCTGGAAGGCCGGCGAGCAGACGCTGGAACTGCGGCGCCGCCTGGTCGAGATGCCAGATGACGGCGTGTTCGCGATGCACATCCCCAAGGTGCCGTACCGCTGCCCGCCCGGGCCCTACGAGCGTGCCAGCCTGGTCGCCCACTACCTGTCGATCACCAAGCCGCGTGCCAAGCTGCTGGTCTTCGACGCCAACCCCGAGATCCAGGCCAAGAAGGGCCTGTTCGAGCGCCTGTGGCGCGAGCGCCATGCCGGCCGGGTGGAGTACCACCCCAGCGCCGAGATCCAGTCCATCGACGCCACGGCGCAGCGTGTCGAGTTCGCAATCCAGGGCAAGGTCGACGCCCAGGTGTGGAACATCATCCCGCCGCAGCGTGCCGGCGCCATCGCGCTGCGCAGCGGCCTGGCCAACGTGGGGTCCGACAGCTGGTGCGGCGTCGACTTCCTCAGCTACGAATCCACGGTCGCGGCGGGCGTCCACGTGGTCGGCGACGCCATTGCCGGCTCGCCCGGCATGCCGAAATCGGGCCACATGGCCAACCAGGAGGCCAAGGTGTGCGCCGCCGCCGTGGCCGCGCTGCTCGCCGGCAAGGAGCCGGTGGCGCAGCCCATCATCGCCAACACCTGCTACAGCTTCGTCTCGCAGTCCGAGGTGATCCACGTGGCGGCGGTCTACCGCTACGACGCCGAGTCCCGCGCGATGAAGGCGGTCAAGGAAGCGGGCGGGCTGTCCGAGCGGCCCAACCTGACCGAGGCGATCTACGCCATGGCCTGGGCCGGAAACATCCTGAACGACACGGTGTCGTGACGCCCGCGGCGAGCTGGCAAGGGGACTTCCATGAACTCGTGCAATGGCCAGGGCTCCTGCTGCGCGACACCGCCCGACGGCACACCCGCGGGCCGTCGTGCCATTGCCGACGCCTGGCTCGCCCGCGTGGCGCACGAAATGCGCACCCCCCTCAACGCCATCCTGGGCTATGCACAGCTGCTGCAGATCGACAGTCCACCCGACACACCCCAGGCCCAGGCCGCGCAGATGATCCGCTCGGCCGGCCAGCACCTGCTGGGACTGGCCACGGACCTGATCGACCACAGCAGCCTGCAGGCCGGGCGTTTCGTCCTGCACCAGCAGGCCTTTCCGCTGCCGCGACTGCTGGACGACGTGGCCGACATGGTCCGCGTCGAGGTCCGGAGCAAGGGCCTGTCGTTCCACTGCGCCACGGCCACGGCCCTGCCACCGTGCGTGATCGGTGACGAATCGCGCCTGCGCCAGGTGCTGCTGAACCTGCTGACCAATGCGGTGAAGTTCACGCGCCAAGGATGCATAACGCTCGACGTGCGCGGCCGCGCACTGCATGACACGCGCTGGCTGCTGCGCTTCGAGGTGGGCGACACGGGCGTCGGCATCGCCGCCGAGGACCTGGATCGACTCTTCATGCCCTACGTACGACTACCTGCCACGTCAGGCGCGGCCGGCACGGGCCTGGGCCTCGCGATCAGCCGGGAGCTGGTGCGTGCCATGGGTTCGGACATCGAGGTATCGAGCCTGCTTGGCGGGGGCGCGTGCTTCGCCTTCGCCATCGATGTCGAGGTGCCTGGGGCAGGCCAGGGCGGATTGCAGGCCTCCCCCTGCCAACCGCCGCAGGTCACCTGACCGGAGCGCGGCGTTCCGGCGGCGCTGACGGCGGGCCATTCGCCGTTCACGGCGCGTCCCGATGCAGCACGACGCGGTTGCGCCCCGCTTGCTTTGCCTGGTAGAGCGACTGGTCGGCCCGCTCGATCAGCACTTTCGATCGAGGCCACGCCGGGTTCGAGGACCGCCACGCCGAAGCTGGCGGTGATGGGGATCACCTGGATGCCGCGGATGGCGCTGCGGGCGGTGGACTCGATGCCGGCGCGCATGCGCTCGGCCACCACGCAGGCCGCCTGCGCGTCGGCACCGGGCAGGACGATGCAGAACTCCTCGCCGCCATAGCGACCCAGCAGGTCCGGCTGCCGCAGTCCCGCGGCCAGCGTCCGTGACACGACCTGGATCACCTGGTCGCCCACGGCGTGGCCATAGGTGTCGTTGAAGCGCTTGAAGTGATCGATGTCCACCATCAGGCAGCACAGCCCGGTGTGGTGCTCGCGTGCGGCGTTGAACAGCCCGATCGCCAACTCGAAGAAGGCACGCCGGTTGTAGCAGCCGGTCAGCCCGTCGCGGGAGGCCAGCTGGCGCAGTTCGACGTTCTGCTCTTCGATGCGCCGGCGCGACTGCTCCAGCGCGTCCAGTGCGCTGCGCAGCTCGCCGTTGGCGCGGTGCACGGCGGTGACGTCGTCGAAGGTGATCAGGCAGCCGCGCGCGCGGCCGCTGTTGTCGGTGATGGCGGCGGTGCTCACCAGCAGCTGCCGGTTGCCCTCGCCGGGATGCGGCAGCTGCAGTGGGCGCGCGCTGACGGTGTCGCCCGTCTGCAGCGTGTGCACCCAGGGCAGCGGCTCGGCCGCGGGCTGCAGCTCAGCCGCTGCCGCAGCCGGTGCTGCGGCAGCGAAGCCTTGCTGCAGCCACGGCAGCGAGTCGATGGGCTGCCCGTTCAGCTCGGCGTCCGATTGCGGATGCAGCTGCCGGAACGCGCGGTTGGCCAGCACGATGCGCTGCTGCTGGTCGACGATGAGCAGGCCCTCGGCCAGCGCGTCGAAGGCGCGGCGAACGCGGTCGGGCACGCTGGCCGAGGGGTTCAGGAAGTGCATCGCGCGCCACAGGTAGGCGTAGCACAGCGCGAAGCCGCCCAGGGCCAGCACGAGCAGCATCTGCACCGCGGGCTGCGCCAGCAAGCCGCTGGCCCACCACGGCCCGGCGGCTTCGTCCGCGGCGAAGCCGATCTCGATGTCGCCCCAGCGTTCGCGGCCGGCGGTGACCGGCAGGCTCAACAGGGGGCCGGCTGCGCTGACCGCGGCGCCATCGGCCGCACCATCGGCCTGGGGCTGGACGCCGCGCCGCAGGATCTCGGTGCCGTCGCTGCGCGTCACCGCAATGGAGCGGATGCGGGCGTCCCGCGCCAGCACCTGCTGCAGCGTGCGCCCCAGCAGCGCCGTGTCGCCGGCCTCGACCAGCGCCGTGATCTGCAGCGCCAGCGTCTCGGCCACGCGCTGGCGCATGCGCCGCTCGGCGTCGCCGCGGGCCGGCACCACGCCCAGCAGCATGTCCGCCACCAGCGCCAGGCTGACGATCAGCGCCACCAGGCCCAGGCTCAGGCGCGCGATCGGGCCGACGCGCAGCTGCAGGCCGCCGATCATTCGCGCTCCCCGCTGCCGGCGCCCGGCTCGAGCAGGTGGCCGACGGCTTGCTCGTCGCGCACAGCCTCGTCGTCGGCCAGGTCCCAGGCGTCATCGGCCGCGTCGTCGGGCAGCACGGCCAACAGGTCGGCGTGGCGCCACACGGGCAGGGTCACCAGCAGGCCGGCGAGCAGGCCGCCGGCGCGCAGCGCCCACCACACGGTGCCCGCCGTGAGCGCCAGACCGGTGATCTGCGAAACCTCGGCCAGCGTCAGGGCCTGGGGCGCGGCTGCCGCGGCCGCCTGGCCCTCCGGCGCCATGGTGGCGGGCGGCCCGTCGTCCGTTCCGGCGCGCCGGAACAGGCCGGAGTCCTGCCTCGCAAAAGGTGCGGCCGCCAGCGTCAGCCCGGGCTCGGCAACACGGCCCCAGGGGTCCGGCACGCCCGATTCGACCTGGGCCGCGAAGCTGGCCAGCACCACGCCCGGCGCGGGTTCGACGTTTGCCGCCCGGCTGCGCATGACGGCCGGCGCGTCCATCACCGTGCGACGGAGGCTGGCATCGGCCGGCATGGTCAAGGCGGGGGCCGGCGCGCGCACCACGGGACCGGCGGGCTCGGTGGCAGCGGGCGTCGCGGGCTCGCTGTCGTCGCCGTTGGATGGCCCGGCCGGCGCTGGCCCGGGCACCGGCGTGGGGGCCGCAGCGGTGGCCGCCGGCGCCGGTGCGGAGACCGGCGCCACGGGGTCCGGCGGTTTCGGCGCAGGAGCCGTCGTGGGCACTTCCGCCAGCGGGTCGGCCACCGGCGGCCGCGGCGCTGGTGTGAAGCGGATGTCTGCCTCCACCACGGTGCTAAGCGCGGCCCCGTCGAAGGCCGCGATGTTGAACGCACTGGCTTCGGTGGCGCTGGTGGCGACGAAGCGCACACGCCCGGCGGCGAGATCCGCCTGCGTGAACTCGGCGATGGCCATGCCGGGTGCCGCCAGCCATTCGAAGCGGCCATGGACCAGCGCAGACACCTGGAACAACAGGCCGGGCGCGGCATGGTCGGCGTCGGTGGCGGCCAGGTTCGCCGGGCCCGGCAGCACGCCCTGCCCGCCCTGCACGGCCAGCGTGGCCGCGGTGACGACCGGCGCGTCGTTCACGGGTGTGACCCGGATGCGCACCGTAGCCGTGGCCGACACGGCGCCTGACGTGTCATTCAGGCGGTAGGTGAAGATGTCGGCGGCCGTCTCACTGCCGTCGTGCGTGTAGACGATGCGGCCGTCGGGCCGCAGCGCCAGGCTGCCGTGCGCCGGGCCGGACACCACCTGCGCCGCCGGGCCTGCGGGCGGCGTGTAGGACGCCGCGCCGGCCGGCAGGTTCACGGTCACCGCCCCACCCTCGGCCACCGTGGCGGCGTGGTCCGCCGCACGCGGCGTTTCGTCCACGTCGATGACGTGCACGTCGATCGCGCGGCGGCTGCCGTACAAGCCGTCCGAAACCTGCACCACCACCTGGTAGGTGTTGTCGGCACCGGCATCGGCGGGGCGCTCGGCATCGGGTGCCTGCACGAAGCGCAGGGCGCCACTGGCCGGGTCGATGCTGAAGCGCTGCACATCGGCGCCTCCGGCCAGGGTGTAGACCAGCTGCGCCGGCGGCAGGTCGGCGTCGTGCGCGGCGAGGGTCGCAACATGCGCCTGGTTCTCAGGCAGGTGCAGCACGCCGGCAGGTCCGTCGAAGCGCGGCGCATGTTCGTTGACCGGGTCCACCCGCACCGTGAGCGACTGGGTGGCCCACAGGCTGCCGTCGCTGGCGCGCACGACCACCTCATAACGGTTGTCGCCATCGGCGTCGGCCGGCAGCTCGAAGTCGGGCACCTGCACGAGAGACAGCACGCCGCTGGCGGGATCGATGGTGAAGCGCGCGCCGTCCGCGCCGCCGGCGATGCCGTAGGTGATGGCTGGCGCCGGCAGGTCGGCATCGATCGCCCGCACCGTGGTCACCGCGGCGGTGTTCTCCACCACCACCAGGGTGGCCGAGGCCCCGGCACCGTCGCTGGTGATGCGCGGCGCCGCTTCGTTCAGCGGCGTGACGTTCACCTCGAGCGCCCGCGCGGTGCTGCGGCTGCCGTCGCTCACTTCAACCGTCAGCAGGTACCGGTTGTCGGCGTTCGTGTCCTGAGGACTTTCGAAATCGGGCGCGGCCACGAAGCTCAGCGCGCCGGTGGCCGGGTCGATGAGGAAGCGCGCCGCATCGGCGCCTCCGCTGATGGCATAAGCCAGGGCCTCGGCCGGCAGGTCGGCATCGCTGGCGACGATGGTGGCCACGAAGGCGCTGCCCTCCACCACGTCCAGCGCGGCGCCGGCACCGCCACCCGGACTGCTGATGACCGGCGCGTGCTCGTTCACGCCCAGCACCCGCACCTGCAGCACCTGCGTGTCGGTCGCCGAGCCGTCGCTGACGCGGACCACCAGCTCGTAGAGGTTGTCCGCATCGGCATCGGCCGGCGCCTCCGCATCGGGCGCCTGGATGAAGACGAGCGCACCGGACACCGCATCGATCGCGAAACGCGCCGCATCGGCGCCGCCGGCCAGGCTGTAGCTCAGGGTCTGCGCCGGCAGGTCGCCATCCGTGGCAGTCACCACCGTGACCAACCGACTGTTCTCGGCCACGCTGACGGCCGCCGTGGCACCGCCGCCGTTGGATGTGATGACCGGCGTGCGTTCGTTGAACCGCGCCACCGTGACCAGCAGCTGCTGCGTGTCCTGCAGGCTGCCGTCGCTGGCCCGCACCGAGACGGCATACACGTTGTCCGCATCGGCGTCACGCGGGCTGCCGTGCACGGGGGCCTGCGCAAAGCGCAGCGCGCCGGTGCCGCTGTCGATGACGAACAGCGCCGCGTCCGCGCCGCCGGCGATGCCGTAGGTGATGGATGGCGCCGGCAGGTCGGCATCAATCGCCCGCACCGTGGTCACGGTGGTGGTGTTCTCCACCACCACCAGGGTGGCCGAGGCCCCGGCACCGTCGCTCGTGATGCGCGGCGCCGCTTCGTTCAGCGGCGTGACGTTCACCTCGAGCGCCCGCTCGGTGCTGCGGCTGCCGTCGCTCACTTCAACCGTCAGCAGGTACCGGTTGTCGGCGTTCGTGTCCTGAGGACTTTCGAAATCGGGCGCGGCCACGAAGCTCAGCGCGCCGGTGGCCGGGTCGATGAGGAAGCGCGCCGCATCGGCGCCTCCGCTGATGGCATAAGCCAGGGCCTCGGCCGGCAGGTCGGCATCGCTGGCGACGATGGTGGCCACGAAGGCGCTGCCCTCCACCACGTCCAGCGCGGCGCCGGCACCGCCACCCGGACTGCTGATGACCGGCGCGTGCTCGTTCACGCCCAGCACCCGCACCTGCAGCACCTGCGTGTCGGTCGCCGAGCCGTCGCTGACGCGGACCACCAGCTCGTAGAGGTTGTCCGCATCGGCATCGGCCGGCGCCTCCGCATCGGGCGCCTGGATGAAGACGAGCGCACCGGACACCGCATCGATCGCGAAACGCGCCGCATCGGCGCCGCCGGCCAGGCTGTAGCTCAGGGTCTGCGCCGGCAGGTCGCCATCCGTGGCAGTCACCACCGTGACGGCGCTGGTGCCTTCGGCGATGGCGATGAGGGCGGTGGCCCCGCCCCCGCCGCTGCCGATCACGGGCGCGGCGTTGCTGCTGGGTGTCACGATGACCGTGACCTGCTGGGTGTCGCTCAGCTGGCCGTCGCTGACCCGCAGCATCACCTCGTAGCTGTTGTGCCGGTCTGCATCGCCGGGCTGGGCATGCACCGGCGGACTGATGAAGGCCAGCGCGCCGGTCGCGGCATCGATGCTGAACAGCGCCGCGTCCGCGCCGCCGACGATCGAGTAACTCAAGGCCGCAGCGGGCAGGTCGGCGTCCGCCGCCGTGACGACGAGCACCCCCGACTGCCCCTCCGGCTGGCTGATGGTCGCGACGGCGCCGCCGCCGAGGCTGGTGATGACGGGCGCCGCTTCGTTCAGCGGCGTGACCTGGATCGCCAGCGCCTGCAGGTCTTCGTGCTCACCGTCGCCGGCACGCACGACCACGTCATACACGTTGTCCGAGCCGGCGTCGGTGGGCGCCTCGACGTTGGGCGCCAGCACGAAGGAGAGCGCGCCGCTCACCGGGTCGATGCTGAAGCGGGCGGCATCCGCGCCGCCGGCAATGGCGTAGGTGGGCAGCGTGCCATCGGCGTCGGTGGCATGGACCGTCGTCACGCTCAATGTGTTTTCGGGCCGGTTCAGGGTGGCGCCGGCCCCGCCGCCGTCGCTGGTGATGACGGGCGCGACCTGGTTCGGGTCGGCCACCGTGATGCTCAGCGCCTGGTGCGCGCTGAGACTGCCGTCGGATGCACGCACGGTCACTTCGTAGACGTTGTCCGCGTTCGCATCGGTCGGCGCGGCGAAACTGGGCGCGGCGATGAAGGTCAAGGCGCCGCTCACGCCATGGATGCTGAAGCGTCCCGCGTCGGCACCGCCGGCGATGCTGTAGCTCAGTGCCGGCGCAGGCAGGTCGGCATCGCTGGCCTGCACGCTGGTGACGGCGGTGCTGCCCTCGGTGACCGTGATGGCGCCCGCTGCGCCGCCGCCGTCGCTGGTGATGGCCGGCGAGTGTTCGTTGACCGGCAGCACGGACACGCGCAGGAGCGCCTGGCCGCTCAGGCTGCCGTCGGACACCTGGACGCCGACGACGTACTCGTTGTCGGCATCCGCATCCGCGGGCGACTCGAAGTCAGGCGGACCCGAGAAGCTCAGCGCGCCGGTGACCGGGTCGATCGTGAAGCGCGCCTGGTCCGGCGAACTGGACAGGCTGTAGCTCAGGCTGCCGGCGGGATGGTCGGGGTCGGACGCGGTGACGGTGAGCACGCCGGTGCTGGCCTCGTTGACGCTCACATGGGTCGGCAGGCCGGTGATCACCGGTGCATCGTTGTCGGACGACACGGTGATGGCACGCGCACTGGCCGCGCTGCTGGCCTGGCCGTCGCTGACGCTGATGGACACGCTGCGGGCGGCAGTGCCGGGCGACTCTGAAGCGTTGCTGTAGGTCACCGACCGCAGTGCCGCCTGGTACTGCGCCACGCTGGCACTGCCGCTGAGCGTGAGCACGCCGGCGCCGGAGTCCCACAGGCCGGTGATGCCGGATTGCGGGGTGAAGCCCAGCACGTCCTCCCCCGGCACGTAACCCGCAAGGCTGAGCGTGGCGCCCGCCAGGTTGCCGCCGTCGGCATCGCTGACCTGCACCGCGCCGTCGACCACCAAGGCACCCGCGTTCTCGGCGTAGGCGAGCGGGGTCGCGGTGGTGGTGACCACCGGCGCCGCGTTCCCGCCACCGCCACCGCCACCGCCACCCGCGCCCGCGGGGCGCAGGGACACCGCGGCGTGGCTCCAGGCCGCGGCGGTGCTGAGGTTGGTGCTCATCGTGACGGTCGCCGCGCCCGGCTCCGCCGTGGACCGGGCGCGCAGTTCTGCGTTGCTGCGCAGCCACAGGGTGATCTGCCCCGATCCCGCCGACGCGGAAGGGTTGTCCTGAAGGATGCTGAGGTCCACCACCAGCCCGCCCACCTCGCTGGCGACATCGACGGACGACACGGTGCCCGTGCCGCTGGCGCCGGCGAAGCCCGCCGTGGGCTGCGCCTGGTCCACGCCTGAAAAGCTGCTGGCCCCGATGGCAGCGGCCGTGCTGGCACTGAAGTTGACGACCACGCTGCCCGTGCCCGGCGCCGGCGCCACCAGCTGCCACAACTCCACCGCCTGCGCGCCGGCCACGCGCCCGACCGGGGTCAGCGCCACGCCGCCATAGGTGGCGCTGGTCACCGTGACGGATGGATCGTCGATTGCCACGCCGACGATCAGCAGCAGGTCGGCACCTGTGCCGGGCACCACATGGTCCACGCTGAGGATGGCGGCACCGGTGGTCGCCACCGAGGTGGAGCCGGCGCCCGCCTTGATCTCCAGCATGCCGGTCCAGGCGCCATCGGCCCGCACCGCCAGCCCCATGGCCTCGATGCGGCCGCTGTGGTGTTCCAGCACCCAATCGCCCCCCAGGGCCGTGCTGCCGGTGCGGTTGGTGCTGGCCGCCACGTCGGCCCCCGTGACCGCGGCCAGCGCGGCAACGAAGTGCACGCCCTCCTCGCCCCGCGCCACGTCGCATCCATAAAGCAGCAAGTCAGCGTCCGGCGCCAGGGCTTCGCGCCACGGCAGCAGTGCATCGGGATGGCGGGCCAGCTCGGCCGTGTCGAGCCGGGTGTCGCCGATCTGCAGCAGGCCGGCACTGCCGTGAGAGACGATGTGCACCGCCGACACGCCGCGTTCACCGGCCAGCACACGGCCGATCTGCGCCAGCCCGCTCTCGCCGGCGTCGATCATGACCAGCTCCAAGGCCGCACCCGCGCCGCGCGCCGCCGACAGTTCTTCCAGCAGCCGCAGCGGCTCCGGCACGCGGCTGTCGATGAAGACGATCTCGTGCGCAGCCTGGGCCTGTGACCGGGCTTGTGACTGCAGCTGCGACTGAAGCTGCACGGACGACGCCGCTTCCAGCGTGCGCACCTGCGCCAGGTCCGCACCCGCCACGGCGCCCAGGCCCATCAGCGCCCCGGCATCGGCCGAGTAGAGGATGCGGGGCTCCAGCGTCTCGCACAGCGGTCGGGCGCGCTCGGGCAGTGGGTGTCGCGAAAGCATCATGGACGTACGGATGGATGGATGACGCGTGAACGACACGGCCACCGTCAGTTGAGGGCGCCGCGGTCGCCCGGCGGCGTGGGGGCCGGCGGCACGGCCGGCGTGGCGGCCATGCCGAAGTCGGCGCGGCAGCGCAACCCGGCGGGCAAGGCACCGTCGGCGTTGGGCAGCTCCAGGTGCATGCGAAAGGTGTTGCTGGCGGCGTCCAATACCTTGTCGACCATGGTCACGCGCGCAGCCACGGCGGCCGCGCCGGGCAGCTCGGGCAGCACGGACACCACGTCCCCCAGCCGAACGCGCCGGTAGTGCGCCACCGGCAGCACCAGTTGCACGCGCAACGGGTTCACCTTGGCCACGCGCAACAACGGGCGTTCGTCCACCCGTTCGCCGACGCCCACGTGGCGCTCGGCCACCACGCCGTCGAACGGGCTGCGGATGAGGCGTTGCGCCAGTTGGGCGGCCGCCACGTCGCGCTCCTGGCTGGAGACGCGGCGCTGCTCGTGGGCCAGCGCCAGCTTTCGCTCGGCCACCTCGCTCTCGTTGCGCGCCTGGTCCAGCGCCTGCTGCGAGATGAACTGCTGCTTGAACAGGTCCTCGGCCCGCTGCCGCCGGTCGCGCAGGAACTGTGCGTTGGCGGTGGCCGCCTGCAGCTCGGTGCCCGACTCGGCACGCAGCCGCGCCACGTCCAGCGCGGCGCGTTCGACATCGGCCCGCAGCACCGCCAGCACCTGGCCCTTTCGCACCGGGTCGCCGCGCTCGACGTCCACCCGCTCGACCACGCCGATCACCGGGCTGCCGATGTCGGCCACCCGGTCCGCCTCGATCAGGCAGCCCAGCGCCTGCAGCGGTGCCGCGGGGAGTGGCGTCGCAGCCTGCACGGCGCCCGCACAGCACAGCCACAGGCCCACGGCGGGCCACAGCGCCGCCGCGCCGCGGCCGGGACGGACCATGCCGCGGCGGCGGCCTGTGCAAGGACGCGTAGTTTGAAAGTCAGTGGTGTTCATGGTTCACACGCGGAGTGGGTCGGTGGGCCAGGTTCGATCACGATCAGGCGATCAGGCGTTCAAGCGGCCCGACCGCCATAGGGCAGTTGCCCGGCGCAGCGTTCGTCCTGCGCCAGCAGCCGGCGCCGGGCTTCGCGGTGGCTGCGCTCCTCGCCGCGCTGCGGCCCGCGCAGCAGCAGGCGCAGCAGCGGGCCGGGCAGCAGGCGGACCACCGGGCGCAGGGCCGCGCGCATCGGCCCGGACCAGGCCCGCGCCAGCAGCGCGTTGTCCAGCGACAGCATGGTCTCCACCGAGCCGGGGTCGCCCTGGCGCGCAGCGCGGCCGGCCAACTGGCGGTCGATGCGGCGCGCCACGTTGAGCTGGCAGCTCACCACGTGCAGGCCGCCCAGCGCCGCCACGCCGCGGCCCAGCAGGATGTCGGTGCCGCGGCCGGAGATGCTGGTGGTCACCGTGATGGCGCCGTGCTGCCCGGCCTGGGCGATGACGCGGGCCTCTTCCTCGTCGTTGCGGGCATGCAGCACCGCTGCCGGGAAGCCGCGCTTCATCAGCATGCGGGCCAGGTCCTGCGCTTCGGCCACCGATTCGGTGGCCACGAGCACCGGCCGGTCGCGCGCACGCATCTGCGCCACGCGATCGGCCACCGCGCTCCACAGCGCGGCATGGTCGGGGTACAGGCGCGTGCCTTCCCAGCGGCGGCGCGCGCGGCAGCGCAGCGGCACCCGGCGCACGGCCAGGCCGTACGCGGCGCGCAGTTCCACCGCCGCCTCGCGCAGCGTGCCGCTGCAACCGCTCAGGCGCACGTAGCGGGTGAAGAAGCGCTGATAGGTGATCTGCGCCAGCGTCGCCATGGCCGGGCTGGGTTCGCAGCCCTCCTTCACCTCGATCAGCTGCTGCAGGCCCTGGCCCCACACTCGCCCCTCGGCCACGCGGCCGGTGTTCTGGTCGATGCCTTGCACCTGCCCGTCACGCACCAGGTAGTGCCGGTCGCGCTGGTAGAGGTACTGCGCGGCCAGCGCCACGCACACGCTGTGCTCGCGGTGAGCGCGGTGGCGCCAGGCCGGCATGTCGCAGGCCGCCGCCACGGCGGCCGCGGCCTGCTCCAGCCGTTCGCGGCCGCGCGCGGTCAGGGCCGCCACCATGGCCGAGTCGTCCAGCTGATAGTCGGCCTCCTCGCGCAACGTGCGTGCAAAGCGCAGCACCTGCTGCGCATGCCGGCGCGCCAGCGGATCAGCGTCCGGCTGCGACAGGATGAGCGGCATGCCGGCCTCGTCGATCAGGATCGCGTCCGCCTCGTCGACGATGGCCATGCACAGCCCGCGCAGCAGCGTGTGCGGCCTCGCGGCAGCGGTGCCGCTGCCGGTGCCGCTGCCGCACCCGGTGGCCACGGCGGTCGCTGCGCTGGCCCGCTGTTCCAGCAGGCCATCGCGCAGGTAGTCGAACACCAGCTCGCGTGCGGTGACGTAAGTGACGTCGCAGGCATACGCACGCCGGCGCGCCGCCTCACCGTCGGCCTGCCGCACCTGGCCCACGCTCAACCCCAGGGCGGCATACAGCGGCCGCATCCTGTGCGCGTCATGCGACACCAGGTAGTCGTTGGCGGTGAGCACGTGCACCGGCATGCCGGCCAGCGCGCCGGCCGCCGCCGCCAACGCCACGGCCAGGGTCTTGCCCTCGCCGGTGGCCATCTCGGCCAGTTGCTGGTCCAGCATCGCGCGCGCCGCCATCAACTGGGTGCCGAAAGGCCGCACGCCCAGTGCGGCGTGCGCGGCACGGCCGGCCAGGGCCAGCGCCTGCGCGCTGGTGGCCGGCGTGAGCCCCTGGCGCAGCAGCGCGCTGCGCACCAGGTGCAGCGCGATGCCCGGATCCAGCTGCGCCATCGATTCCGCCTCGGCGTTGACGCGGGCCAGCCAGCGCGCGTCCCGCAGCGGCAGCCAGGCGTCCAGCGCATCGACCAGGCCGCCGCCCGTGGCCAGCATGGCGCGGCTCCAGCGCACCGCCAGGCCGGGCGGCGACGCGTGGCGTTGCGGGTAGTCGCCCCACACGGGGCCGGGAATGGGCAGGTCCGCACGCGTCATCGTGTTGCTCCCGGGGTGAAATGCCGAAGGAAGAGCTGCGCCGCCCGGCGCTGGGCCTGCAGCGCCAGTGGTTCGTGGCCATGCTCGAAACGCACCCAGGCGCGCCCGCCCACGCGCAGCGGCAGTTCATCCTGCGGGGCCAGGTCGACCAGCACCACCGGCAGCAGGCTGCGCGTGCCGTCGGGCTGCGCCGGATCACTGCGGTGCGGGCCGCCGCCGCGGTCGGCCAGGGCGGCGCTGGGCAACTGGTGCGTGGCCGCGGCGGCGTGGAGATGCGGCAGCGCACGCAGCGGCCGGCCCGGCGCTTCGTACAGCCGCACCTGCGCGCTGCGCGTGTGCTGACGCACCAGATGAGCGTCCGCCTCGGCCACGGCCGCCCGAACGCGCAGCGAACCGGGGGCCAGCACGTGGCCCAGAGTGTCGCCCCGGCGCCGGTGGCTGCCGAGCAGGTCGGCCTGGCGCGGCATGGTCAAGCGGCCGGCCACCGCGCTGCGCACCTGCAAATGCGCAATGCGCTCGTCCAGGCGCGCCAGTTCGGCCTGCGCGCGCTGGATGTCGAGCGCCAGGTTCTGCGCCGCGGCCGGGTCGCCCAGCCAGCGCTGCGCCTGCTGCACGCGCAGCCCTTCCAGCCGCTGGGCCTGTTGCCCGCGCTGCGATTCCAGCTCGGGGTTGGAAAGCCGCATGACCAGGTCGCCAGGCTGCACCATCGCTCCGTCAGGCACGGGCAGTTCCTGCACGAAGCCGTCCACCTCGGCGCGCAGCTGCGCCTCATCCGGCAGCCATACGATGGCCGGGGCCACCGTGGTGAGCGGCAGCGGCAGCGGCAGCACGAACACGGCCAGGGCCGCGGTGGCCGCGACCAGGCCCAGCCGCAGGCGCAGGCGTGCCAGTTCACGCCCGGGCTGTGCCCCGGCCATGGCCTGGGTGGCCCAGCGCTGCAGCGGCTGCAGCAGCACGGTGAAGCCGACGTAGGCCGCCGCCGCCAGCCCCAGCAGCACCCACTGCCCCCCCAGCCAGGTCACCACCGCCACCGACAGGACCAGCCGGTAGACCCACGACAGCGGCGCGTAGGCCCACAGCCAGCGCCGTTCGCCGGGAGCATGCGCGGGCCATTCCGCCCGCCCGCCCAGCAGCAGCCGGGCCAGGGCATGGCTCCACCAGGCATGGCTGCGGGCGGCCAGGTTCGGCAGCGCGAACAGATCGCACACCACGTGGTACGCGTCAAACTTCAGCAGCGGGTTGCCGTTGAAGAAGAGCGTGGAGCCGGCGCCGATGGCCATCACGACGAAAGCCGCGTCATGCACCAGGCCCGGCTGCGTCAGCACCCACAGCACCAGCCCCAGCGCGGCCAGGCCCAGCTCCACCATCACGCCCGCGGCACCCACGGCCATGCGTTGGTGCCGCCGCGGGAAAGCCGTGGCCGCGGACGCATCCACGTAGGGCGCCGGCACCAGGAACATCAGGCCGATGCCGCACTCGCGCACTTCGCCACCCCAGCGCCGCACTGCCAACGCGTGCCCCAGCTCGTGCAGCGCCTTCATCACGGGATAGATCAGCCAGGCCAGCGCAAGGCTGCCGCTGCTGCCCAGCAGCTGCGCGCCGTGCTGGCGCAACGCCGGCCATTCCAGCCCGGCCAGCAGCAGCGCCAGCATCACCAGCACCGCCCATGCGGCCAACACGCCGGGCTGGAACAGCCGCTGCGCCCAGGGGTCCAGGCGCTGCAGCCAGCGCATGGGGTCGGCCAGCGGCAGGCGCAGCGAGAAGGGGTTTAGCAGGCTGCGGCGCCGGCGGCGCTGGTGCACCTCGCGCCGCTGCATCAGCGTGCGCGCATCGGCCGCCCGGCCGGCCTGCAGCAGCTCCAATTCATCCAGGTGGCCCAGCAGCACCACCACCTCGTCCTGCGTGGGCGCAGCGTCTGGCTGCTGTTCTAGCAGCGCATGCCACACCTCGCGCACGCTGCGCCGCCCGTCGCAGCGGCCGATGAACTGGTGCGCCGATTCATTGAGCCGGTGGTGGTGACCGCTCACCATATCCGTCAGCAAGTACCAGCGCTGGCCGCGCCAGGCCTGGCGCTGGACCCGCACCTGCGCACGCAGGCGTGGCTTCAAGTCGGCCACCCGGAACCAGCGGCTGCTGAAGAGCGCGGCGTTCACGTCACGCGCCCCACGACCACCAGGCCAGGCGCAGCCAGTCGGCGGCGTGGTGGCCCCAGATCCAGGCCAGCGAGCGTTCGCCGGCCTCGATCTTCGCCACGCCCTGCAGGCCCGGCCGCAGCATCGGCGCCGGGCCGGCGAGGCGGGCCTCCACCTCGAAGGCATTGCGCCCGTCGCGCACCGCCGCCACGGGCGTGACGTGCCCGACGACGATGGCCAAGCGTTCGCCCGGCCAGGCCGACAGCGCCAGCTGGCCCGCGACACCGGGCCGCACCCAGGCCACGTCGCGCTCGTCCACCTCGACGATGACGCGGTACCGATCGGCCGGCGCGATGGTCAGCAAAGCCTCACCGCGCTGCACCGGAGCACCCAGGGCCTGTCCCAGGTCGCCCTTGATCACCACACCGTCGATGGGCGCCAACAGCCGGGTGCGCGCAATCTGCTGCCGCACCAGGTCCAGCTGCGCCCGGGCTTCCACCGCCTTGCCCTGCGTGATCACGAACTGCGCACGGTCGGCGCGCGCCAAGGCGGCCGCGTAGGCGTTTTCATGCTGGTTCACCGCGGCTTCCAGCTTGCGCCGCTCCAGCGCCAGGTCCTGGTCGGTCAGCTCAGCCAGCAGGTCGCCCGCCCGCACCTGGTCGCCGGGACGCACATGGCTCTTGTGCAGGAACCCGTCCAGCGGCGACGGCACCACGCGCTGCACCGCGCCTTCCACCCGCGCCGGTGCACCGACGCGGTGCTGCACCGGCAACGCCGTCAACAAGACCAGGCCGGCCAGCACCGCACCCGCGACCAGCATCGGCAACGGATCGCCGCGCCGCATGGCGCGGCGCCAGCCGGCGCGCAGTGTGTCGGCCAGGCGCGTGCGCCAGCCGCGCTCGGCGCAACGCCGCAGCGCCAGCGCCGGCCCGGCGGCGTGCGCCAGGCTGTCCAGCAGCGCCAGCCGGATCGCATCGGGCGGCGCCGCGCCCGGCCACTGCGCCAACAACGCGCCGATCACACGGCCCTCATGCACCAGCACCGTGGTGGCCGTGACCTGGCCGCCGGCGGCATGCAGGTCGGCATGCGCCAGCACGATGCGCATCGGCGTGCCCGCCACGGGCGGGTACACGACCGCACAGCCCTGGTCGATGCTCTCCTGCATGGCCGCCGCCAATCGCCGCTGCTGCATCTGGTCCGCCGCCAGGCCTGCCCGGCCCGACAGGGCCAGGATCTCCACCGCCGCGCCGCCGCCGGCCACGGCGCCCAGTGCCACCACATCGCCCTGCAGCGTGGCCGCCAGTTCACTTGCCATGGCCAACGCCGCATCGGCCAGGCTGCCGTGGCGCAGCAGCAGGCCCTGCAGGCGCAGCACGCTGGCGGCATCGCTCGCCTGGGCCTGGGCGTGTGCATGTGCGCGTGTGGCCGCCTGCGCTTCGCAGGGCTCCGGGCAGGCCGGAGGCATGGACATGGGGCGTCCCATCGGTGAACTCCATTCGTGCTGGTCGGATCCTCGCTGCCGTTCGGCGGCCGTGCATCGAAGCACATGCCCCGCGGGATTGCAGTCAATTCTGATTCGCGGCCGACTCTTCAATACACATCAAATGAGGTGCATTAGCAAACTTGTTCTCGACGCAAAGAAGCGCGATTCAGTCTTGACCGGATTGCCGCATTCGCGGCGATCCACGCAGTGGAAGTATTCGCCGCCAAGCGGCGCTGATGGGGCGGCGAATCTGCCCCTGCGGCCAGGCGCGAACCACAGCAAATGGCCGTTCGCGCCTGCAAGGTACGCAATGACACCAGAGGGCAAAGTCCCGGTTCCATGGGTGTCATCCAGCGTCGAACACTGCACCAGCTAGGGTCCACCCCAGCTGGCGCCGGCGCCCCCCATGCCGTCCAATCGGCCATCGAATCCAAGGGCGCATACGGTGGCCCGCATTGGCACCGGCATCGTCACGCCATTCGTCACGCCATTCGTCACATCACGCTCACCAATGGCACGTTGAGGAACGCCATGGCATTGCCTGAATCAGCATTGAATAGCTGATTCCAATTCATGGCTGTTGATTTCTCAAATGCCTTGCTTCAAGGCAGGGACGAGATTCGCCGCGTCAATCGACTCCGGGATCGTCCTGATCCGCGGGCAGCGTGAATTGAACGGTTTCGGGCAGCCCGAAGCGGCCAGCGTTCGACGGCGCCGCGTGACAGTCGCGACCGCAGCGGACCGGCCTCGCGCAGAAGCCGCTGCAATCAGCGCAGCAGGGCTTCCATCTCGTCCATCACCTCGTTCATGCGTGCGAGCAGGGCGCGATAGGGCCCCGGCGCCGTGAGGTCCAGCCCGGCCTTCACCAGCAGCTCGTGCGGCGGCACCGAACCTCCGGCCTTCAGCACGCCCAGGTACGCCTCGCGCACGCCCGGCTCGCCCCGCGCGAGGCGCTCACCGAAGAACTGCGCTGCCGCCGCACTGGTGGCGTAGGCATAGACGTAGAACGGCCGATGGAAATGCGAGATGTAGGCCCACTCGACGCAGTAGGCCGGGTCGATCGCCATCACGCCCGCGTCGCTGCCGTGGTACTTGCGCAGCAACCCGCAGTACATCTCGGTGAAGCGCTTGCCGGACAGGGCCTCGCCGCGCTGCGACGCGTCGTGCACCGCCAACTCGAACTCGGCAAACATGGTCTGGCGGAAGAAGCCGCCGCGGATGCGTTCCAGCAACTCGCTCAGCACGAAGAGCCGCTCGTCACGGCTGGCGGCCTGCCTCAGGAGCTGCTCGGCCAGCAGCACCTCGTTGGTCATCGAGGCGATCTCCGCCAGGAACAACGGGTATTGCGCCGATTCGGGAGGCTGCGCCCGCTGCGACAGCACCGCGTGCATGCCGTGGCCCCACTCGTGCGCGAAGGTCACCAGGCTCTCGTAGGTGTCGGCGTGGTTGAGGAAGATGTACGGCGTCATGCCATACACGCTGGCGGCGTAGGCACCGCCGCGCTTGCCAGGCTGCGGCCGCACGTGCATGGTGCGCCCCTGGAGGGCGAGCGCCAGCTGGGACTGGTACTCCTCGCCCAGCGGCTTCATGGCTGCCAGCGTCAGCGCGGCCGCGTCTTCGACGGGATAGCGCTTCTCCGAACGCACGAGGTTCGGGTAGACATCGTGGTAGTGCAGGTCGGGCAGGTTCAGCAGTTTCTGGCGCAGGCGGAAGTAGCGGTGCAGGCTGGGCAGGGACCGGTTCGCCTCGGCCACCAGGGTGCGCAGCACGGCCTCGGGAACTTCGCTCGCAAAGAGCGAGGCGGCCGCTGCGCTGGCGTGCCCGCGCAGCCTGGCTTGCGTCACACCCAGCTGCACGCGCTGCGCCAGCAACGCACCGAACGTGTTCTCGAACTGGCCGTAGGTCTTGTAGAAGCCGGCGAATGCCTGCTGGCGCACGCCCCGGTCGGCATGAGCGCGCAACCTGACGTAGCCGGGACCGTTCAGCCGCACCGGCTGGCCGTCCGCGGTGATGGTGGGCCAGGCGATGTCGGCATTCACGAGCAGCTCGCGCAGGTCGCCGAAGGAGCCGAGCACCGGCGTCATCGCCCCCAGCGCGGCCTCGGCCTCGGCCGCCAGCGTGTGCGGCGCCTGGCGAAGCGCCTGCCGGATGCGCACCGCATGCTTCGCGAGGCCCGGTTCCATGGCCTGGAACAGCGCCAGCTTCTGCGCCCCAATGGACTGCAGTTCGGAGTCGACCCAGGACACCGCGCTGGCGAACTGCCCCTGCAATGCGGAAGCCAGCGCACTGCGTTCCTGATTGCGCCGGTCGCCGTACTGCGTGGAAGTTTGCGTGCTGGCATACACCGTCAAGCGGCGCAGGCGCTGGCTGGCCGCGGAGATGCGGTCCAGCGTCACGCGCAGCGCCGAGGCGTCGCGGCCTAGCGTGCCCTTCAGCGCCAGCAGCCCCTGCAGCTCCTCGGCCAGGACTTGGCGCTCTGCATCCCATGCGGCATCGGAAGGGAACAAGCGCGTGAGGTCCCACACCTGGGGGGCATTGGCGGCACCCTGCTGGGGGACGACCGGCTGTGCGGCGAGCGGCAGCACGGTCAGCACGACCGCGCCGCCAGTGAGCATGCGAAGCAGGCGCTTCATCGATGAAGTCGCGTTGTGGGCGAGTGAGACATTGTGGGGACAGTGTCGCCCCGCCAGCGCATCGTTTCCCCGGCGGCTGATCGTCCCTTCGTGCTGCACGGCCCGGCAGCCGCATAACGCCCCCACGCGGCCCCCGCAATACCGCCTTCTGGCCGCACCAAGACGTGCCGGCTCGCGAGCCACGGGACCCGTGGATCACCTCTGACGAGGCGTGCTGCACGACAAGCGGCACATTCCAAAAATGCGGCAAAAAAATAGGCACCCGGAGGTGCCTAAGTCTTTGATTTCGCTTGAGTTATTGGCGGAGTGGACGGGACTCGAACCCGCGACCCCCGGCGTGACAGGCCGGTATTCTAACCAACTGAACTACCACTCCGCGGCGGCTCAAGCAAGTCTTGCACTATAGCATGGCCTTCAAGCGGGATGCAACACCCCGCAGAAAAAATTAGGGGGCGACGACAATCCCCGTCATGCCTGCCGCCGTTCTGATGGTCCTGTCCGCCCTGCTCTTCGCCACCATGGGCGTGACCGTGAAGCTGGCGTCGGCGCTCTACAGCACCGGGGAGATCGTGTTCTACCGCGGTCTGGTCGGCGCGGCCGCCATGGCGCTGCTGGCGCGCTGGCAGGGCGTGGGCCTGGGCACCACCGTGCCGGGCATGCACTTCAGCCGCAGCATCACGGGGGTCGCGGCCCTGATGCTTTGGTTCTATGCCCTCGGCAATCTCCCGCTGGCCACCGCGGTGACGCTGAACTACATGTCCTCGGTCTGGATGGCGCTGTTCCTGCTGGGCGGCGCGGTGCTGCTGGGAGCGGCGCGGGTCGATGGACGGCTCGTGCTGGCGGTGCTGGTCGGCTTCGTCGGCGTGGGCTTGATCCTGCGGCCGACGATCGCGCACAACCAGCTCTGGCATGGCCTGGCCGGGCTGTTGTCGGGTCTGCTGTCCGCGATGGCCTATCTGCAGGTGACGGCACTGGGGCGTGCCGGAGAGCCGGAACTGCGCGTCGTCTTCTATTTCTCGTTCGGGGGCATGGCAGCAGGTGCGTTGGTCGCGAGTGTCGAGGGCTGGCATGGCCACACGGCCGTCGGCGCCGGGCTGTTGCTGGCGACGGGCCTGCTCGCCACGATCGCACAGCTGCTGATGACCCGGGCCTATGCGATCGGCCGCCCCCTGGTGAACGCCAGCCTGCAGTACCTGGGCATCGTGTTCTCGTTCGGCTACGGCGTGTGGCTGTTCGACGATGCGGTGACTGCGCTGGCGTTGGCGGGCATGGTTCTCATCGTGCTGGCGGGGGTGGTGGCGAGCCGCTTGCGCAGCGAGGCCGCGCCGCAGTCCAATACACCGACGAGCGAGTCCTGAACGCCCACCGCGTGCCCGCCCACCTTGCGCCAGCGCAAGGGACTGCGCTCAGCGGTGGGCAGACTGGCCTCGATCGCCGCCTCGCCGGCGAGGACGTGCCGGCAACCGCAGGAGGTGACCATGTACACGCGCATCCTCGTTCCCACCGATGGCTCGGACATCACCGCCAAGGCCGTGCAGACGGCGCTGACGCTGGCCAAGACGGTCGGGGCCTCATTGGCGGCGGTCAGCGTCAAGGAGCCTTTCCCCTACAGCGCCATCTCCGAGATGCAGCCGGTGCCGCCGCAGGAGTTCTATGACGCCCAGGAGCGCATCGCCGCCTCGCGCGTGAAATCGGTGGTCGAGGCGGCGCGCGCCGCCGGCGTGCCCTGCGACGCCTACACGGTCGAGGCGCTGCATCCCTGGGAAGCGATCCTCGACCAGGCGAAGCAGCTGGGCTGCGACCTGATCGTGATGGCCTCGCACGGCCGGCGCGGCGTCGCGGCAATGCTGCTGGGCAGCGAGACGAACCGGGTGCTGACGCACAGCCACCTGCCGGTGCTCGTCGTGAAGTGAACGTCGGCGGCGCGCCAGCGCCGCTCCGCCGCTGGCTACAGCGCCAAGGCCTCGGGGAAGAAGGTCTGCGCTGCCAGGCGCACACGCGCAGCGGGCTCCGGCACGCTGCTGGCAATCGCGAAGTTGCTGCGCGCCGTGTCGCGCAGCAGGGGCGCGGCCAGGGCGCGGCCCTGTGACGTGGTCAAGGTCGCGACGACCGGCGCGATGGCGGTGCGGCCACGGCGGACGACGATGCCCAGCTCGCCCGACACCAGGCGCACCAGGCAGCCCGGCGGGTAGATGCCGAACTCCTTGATCAGCAGCGCCGCCAGCGGATCACCGGGGTTCTCGATGAAGAACTGGCGCGCAGCCACGTGGGCCGGCAGCGCCGGGCGCGTCGCGCGGGCGCTGTGCTTGGCGGTGAACTGATCGGTCAGCCGCAGCAGCTGCGACATGGTGCCGGGCTCGACCCGGTTGCGGGGGTAGCCGCCACCGCCGGAACGCTCATGGTGATCCTCCACGGCCACCAGCCACGGCTCGTCGTCCAGCCCGGCGGCGCGCAGCAGGCGCACGGCCTGCCGCGGGTGCTCGTGGATCGCCTCCCGCTGCCGGCGCGTCGGCGGGCCGGCCTGCGCGGCCAGCGTGCCTTGCAGCTCGAGCATCGAGAGGTTCATCGTCAGCGCCGCGCCGATGACCCGCTCCTGGTCCGCGCGGTCCCAGCCCAGCCGCTGGGCGAGCAGGCTGCAGACACAGGCCACATGCAGGGCGTGCGTGACGCCATAGGTCTCGAAGCGGCCGTGGTCCTGGCGGAGGATCAGGAACAGCAGCAGGTCGGTGTTGGCTTCGCTCAACGCGTGGACGTGGGCGGCTGCCTCTCGCAGCCGCAGGAGAAAGCGCTTCTCCGCCGGGTTCATCAGCAGCGGGCCCAGGTTGGCGCACAGCCGGTCCCAGCGCTCGAAGGGCGTGGCTGGCTCAGCCAGGGGTGGGCCGGCCTCGGGCGGGGCGGGGGCGGGTGCCGCGGCAGCGCGCTCGGCGGCGGCTTCCTCCGCATCCACGAACACGCCGCGGTCCAGCAGCGCGGCCAGCGTCTCTTCGCTGGCGACCGGATGCCCCTTGCCGAGCAGCAGTCGCCCCGCGGCGTCGCGCACGCCCCAGGGCAAGGGCTGTCCGGGCGCCAGGCGGTCTCGCAGGTCGGACAGGGGCAGAAGCTTCATCGGCGAGGAACGCGGGGCGGAAAGATCCTGTCCCGTGTTTCGGCCCTGCGCCGATGCGGCTTGAGGTCGACGCTCAGTGACTGTGCAACAAACTGCGTGCGAGCAGCACCACGCCCAGGCCGGCCGCGATCAAGGTGATCTGCCCCAGTGTCGCCCGCCAGGACAGGCGGCGCTGCAGCTGCGGCAGCAGGTCGGCCACGGCGACGTAGATGAAGCTGCTGCTGGCAGCCACCAGCAGATAGGGGAACAGGCTTTCCCACGGGCCGACGACGAAGTAGCCCAGCACGCCGCCGACGACCGAAGCCAGGCCGGACAAGGCGTTGTACAGCAGCGCCTTCGCCCGCCCGAACCCGGCGTTGAGCAGCACGATGAAGTCGCCGACCTCCTGGGGGATCTCGTGCGCGATGACGGCCACGGCGGTCACCAGGCCCAAGCGCGTGTCGGCCAGGAAGGCGGCGGCGATGATGATGCCGTCGCAGAAGTTGTGGATGCTGTCGCCCAGCAGCACGCTCCAGCCGCCCCGCCCCGCCTGTTCCGCGTCGAAGTGGTGGTGGTGCTCGTGGCCGTCGCCTTCGTGATGGTGGCCATGGCGGTACAACTCCGCCTTTTCGAGCAGGAAGAAGAACAGCAGGCCGGCCAGCAGCGTGACGAACAGGCTGTGCGGCTCCACGCCGCTTTCGAAGGCTTCCGGCAGCACGTGCAGCAGCGCGGTGCCGAGCAACACGCCGACCGACAGGCTGACCAGATGGCGCACCAGGCGGCCCAGGAGGGTCAGGGTGACGGAGGCCGCGATCAGCACCGACAGCAGGCCGCCGGCGGTGGTCACGAGCACGATGTAGGTCAGCGTCATGCGTGGGTCAGGCAAAAACAAACCGCGCCCTGGGCGCGGTTGCGCAGCGGCCTTTCACAGCCGGTCTCTTCAAGCCACGCCGTGGGCCTTGAACCAGGCCACGCAGCGTTTCCAGCCGTCTTCCGCGGCGGCCTGGCGGTAGCTGGGCCTGTAGTCCGCATGGAACGCGTGCGGTGCCTCCGGGTAGACGACGAACTCGCTGCGCCGGGCAGCCGGACTGCCGGCGGCGAGGGCCGCTTTCATCTTATCGACCGTGTCAAGCGGTATGCCGGCGTCCTGCCCGCCGTAGAGGCCCAGCACCGGCCCGTGCAGCCGGCCGGCGACGTCGACCGGGTGAGACGGGGTCAGCGGCGACGGCGCGCCGGCCAGGCGTCCATACCAGGCCACGCCTGCCTTCACCGCCGGGTTGTGCGCGCTGTACAGCCAGGTGATGCGGCCGCCCCAGCAGAAGCCTGTGACACCCAGCTTCGTCGCATCGGCACCCTGCCCCCGTGCCCATGCAACGGTGGCGTCGAGGTCGCCCATCACCTGCGCATCCGGCACCTTGTTGATGACTTCGGCGAGCAGCTTGGCGATCTCGCCATAGGCACCGGCATCGCCCTGGCGAACGAAGAGCTCGGGGGCCACCGCGAAACAGCCCAGCCTGGCGAAGCGTCGGGCCACGTCGGCGATGTGCTCGTGCACGCCGAAGATCTCGCTGACCACCAGCACCACCGGGGCGTTGCGCACGCCGGCCGGCGCGGCCCGGTAGGCCGGCATCTTGAAGTCGCCGACGGGGATCGTGACCTCGCCGACTTCCAGGCCCTGCGCATCGGTCTTGACCACGGTCTGCGCCGCGACCGGGAGCACCGCCGCGGCGAAGCCGGTGCCGAGGCCGCCGCGCACGAACTCTCGCCGGCTGAAATCACGCGACGGGACGAGGCTGTCGAGGTCCTGCTGCCACATGGTCGGCGCTCTCCGAAGCAAAACACGTGATTCTAGAGAGGCCGTTCATCCCGCTCGGCTAGCATCCCGCCCCATGCCTTCACGTCTGCCGCGCGCGAGCGCCCCGCTGGCCTCGATCGACATCGGGTCCAACAGCTTCCGGCTCGAGATCGGCCAGCTCCAGCACGGCCGCTACCGCCGCATCGCGTACCTGAAGGAAACGGTGCGCCTGGGCGCCGGGCTCGACGAGGGCGGCTACCTCACGGAAGACGCGGCACGCCGCGGCCTGGACTGCCTGTCGCGCTTCGCCGCGCGGCTGCAGGGCTTCGAGACCGCGCAGGTGCGTGCGGTCGCGACACAGACACTGCGCGAGGCCCGCAACCGCGACGCCTTCCTGGCCCGGGCCGAGGGCGTGCTCGGCTTTCCGATCGAGGTGATCTCCGGCCGCGAGGAAGCGCGCCTGATCTATGCCGGCGTCGCGCGCCTGCAGCCCTCGGACGAACCGCGGCTGGTCGTCGACATCGGCGGCCGCAGCACCGAGATGATCCTGGGCACCGGCAGCGTGCCGCGGGTGGCGGAATCCTTCAAGGTGGGCAGCGTCAGCCTGTCGATGCGCTGGTTCCCGGACGGGCGCTTCACCGAGCAGGCCTTCCGCAACGCGCAGATCGCCGCCGGAGCCGAGCTGGAAGAAGCGCTGGAGCCTTTCGCGCCGCGCCACTGGCGCCAGGCGCTGGGCTCTTCCGGCACCGCCGGCGCGGTGTCGCAGGTGCTGGAGGCCACCGGCCAGACCGATGGCCGCATCACCGCGGAAGGGCTGCGCTGGTGCATCGCGCAGTGCCTGGCCGCGGGCAGCGCCGATCGGCTCGACCTGCCTTCGCTCAGCGAGGACCGCCGCCCCATCATCGGCGGCGGACTGTCGCTGCTGTACACGCTGCTGACGCACTTCGGCATCACCGAGCTGCTGCCGGCCAAGGGGGCGCTGCGCCAGGGGGTGATCGTGGACCTGCACGAGCGCCACACCGCGCTGCGCCATGCCAGTGGCGCCGACGTGCGCGACACCAGCGTTGCGGAGCTGCAAGGGCGCTTCGGCGTCGACCGCGCCCAGGCGGCCCGCGTGCGCGCGGTCGCCACCAGCCTGTTCCGCGGCGCGCTGCCCGCGGACCCCAGCGATGCCGACGAGGAAGCGCTGCGCGAGCTGGGCTGGGCCTGCGACGTGCACGAGATCGGCCAGATGGTGTCCCACCACGACCACCACCGCCACAGCGCCTACCTGATGGCGCACGTGGACGCGCCCGGCTTCTCGCAAAGCCAGCAGCGCCGCATCGGCGAGCTGGTGCTTGGCCAGCGCGGGGGCCTGCGCAAGCTCGATGCGCAACTCGCGGCCGAGCGCTTTGCGTGGCAGGTGATGGCACTGCGGCTGGCCGTGATCGCCTGCCATGCGCGGGTGGACGTCGAACCGGACGCGCTGGCGCTGGTGCGCAGCGGCCGCCATGCGGCGCTGCGCTTCGGCAGCGACTGGGCCGCCACGCACCCGCGCACGCTGCACCAGCTGCACGAGGAAGCCGAAGCCTGGTCGCGCGTGGACGCGCCCCGGCTGCTGCTGCAGCCACAGCCCTGAGCCGGCGGGACGCCTGCGCCTAACCCCCGACAGGCGCAGCCCCCCCGCCGCACCGCATGCACGAAGCGCGCCCCGCCCTACAGCTTCTCGGGCGATCGCACCGAGACCAGCACCACCTCGGGCACGCCGTGGCGGACCCGGTGGCGCAACCACCAGGCCGAGCCCTTGCGCACCGCCCAGGCCGGGTCCTGCACCGTCTCGGCACCGGACATCAGGCAGGCCGCGACCTGGCCCAGCGTCGGCTGATGCCCGACCACGAGCACCGGTTCGCGGGCGTCGGGCCAGCGTGCCGCGGTCAGCAGCTGGCTGACGCCGGCGCCGGGCGCCAGCGCATCGCTGACGCGGTACTTGCGGTCCAGCGCATCCGCGGTCTGGCGCGTGCGCAGCGCCGGGCTGACGAGGATGCGGGTGCTCTGCGGCAGGAAGCGGTTCAGCCATTCGGCCATGCGCTGCGCCTGCTTGTTGCCGCGCGGCGTGAGCGGCCGCTCGAGGTCGGATTCGCCGTCCGCGGCCTCGCGCGCCTCGGCATGTCGCCACAGGATCAGGTCCATGGTCGCCACCTTCATCGCACGCGGCGGCGCGCCGGCGCAGGGGCTGGCGCAGGGGCTGGCGCAGGGGCTGGCGCAGGAAGCATGCCGTCGGCACCAGGCGAATAACGCACCATCAGCGCGGCCTGGGCGCTGGGGCCGTCCTGCCCGACGCGGTGGTAGCCGCCGTCGGACGACTGCAGCCAGGCGTCGCGGCCGTCGTGCAGGTAAGGCACCAGGCATTCGTCGATCACCCGCTGGCGCAGCGCGGGATCGCGCACGGCCCAGGCCACCTCGATGCGGCGGAACATGTTGCGCCCCATCCAGTCGGCGCTCGACAGGTACAGCACCTCGTCCTCTTCCGACGCGCCCCAGCGGAAATACAGCACCCGCGTGTGCTCGAGGAAGCGGCCCACGACCGAGCGCACGCGGATCCGATCGGTCACTCCGGCGATGCCGGGCGGCAGCATGCAGGCGCCGCGCACGACCAGGTCGACCTGCGCGCCGGCCTGGGCCACGGCGACCAGGGCGCCGATCAGCGCCGGCTCGGTCAGCGCATTGACCTTCACGACCACGCGCGCCGGCCGGCCCGCCGCGGCGGCCTCGGCCACGGTGGCCAGGTGCGCCATCAGGCGGCGGTGCAGGACGAAGGGCGCCGTCAGCAGGTGGCGCTGCGAGCGCACGCGCGTCAGGCTGGTGAGCTGGTGGAAGACCGCATCGGCATCGGCGCTCAACTGCGGGTCGGCGGTGAGCAGGCCCAGGTCGGTGTAGAGCCGTGCGGTGCGCGGGTTGTAGTTGCCGGTGGACAGGTGCACGTAACGCCGAAGATGCGCGGCACCGCGGGCGCCCGCTTCGCGCCGCGTCACCAGCAGCAGCTTGGCATGCGTCTTGAAGCCGACGATGCCGTACACCACCTGCGCGCCCACGGCCTCCAGGCGCTCGGCCCAGTTGATGTTGGCTTCCTCGTCGAAGCGGGCCTTCAGCTCGACGACCACGGTCACTTCCTTGCCGCGGCGCGCCGCCTCGATCAACAGCTCCATCAGCACCGACTCGCTCCCGGTGCGGTAGATGGTCTGCTTGATGGCCAGCACGTCGGGGTCGAAGACCGCCTCGCGCAGGAACTGCACCACCGGCTCGAAGCTTTCGAACGGGTGGTGCAGCAGCACGTCGCGCTCGCGCAGGCGCGCGAGGATGGACTCCCCGCGCGGCAGCTGCTGCTGGGGCCATGCCGGCTCGAAGGGCGGAAAGTGCAGGTGCGGCGCCTCGGCCTGGTCGATCAGCTGGTTCAGCCGCACCAGGTTCACCGGGCCGTTCACGCGGTAGAGCGCCGCCTCGGGCAGGCCGAACTGGTCGAGCAGGAAGCGCCACAGCGCCTCGGGGCAGGTCTTCACCACCTCCAGGCGAATGGCCTGGCCGTAGTGCCGCGTGGTGAGGCCGCTGCGCATGGCCTGGCGCAGGTTGGCCACGTCGACCTCGTCGACTTCCAGGTCCGAGTCGCGCGTGACTCGGAACTGCGAGAACGACTCCACCGGCCGGCCCGCGAACAGCGACTCCAGGTGGGCGCGGATCACGCTGGTCAGCAGCACGAAACCCTGCACGCCCGGCGCGCACAGCTCGCGCGGCAGCGCGATCACCCGCGGCAGCGCGCGCGGCACCTTGACGATGGCGATCGAGTTGTCGCGCCCGAAGGCATCTCGCCCGCCCAGGCGCGCGATGAAGTTCAGCGACTTGTTGGCCACCTGCGGGAACGGGTGCGCCGGATCCAGCCCCACCGGCACCAGCAGCGGCCGCACCTGCTGCTCGAAGTAGCGGTCCACCCACTCGCGCTGGGCAGCGCTGCGTTCGGCGTGGTTGATGATGACGATGCCCTCGCGCTGCAGCGCCGGCATCAGCTCGTCGTTGAAGAGGCCGTACTGCTCGTCGATCAGTGCATGGGCCTCGGCCGCGACCGCCCGCAGCGCATCGCGCTCGGCCGATGCGCCGGGCGCACTGCGCATGGCTTCCAGCGCATCGGCAAAGCGCACCTCGAAGAACTCGTCCAGGTTGGACGAGACGATGGTGAGGTAGCGCAGCCGCTCGAGCAGCGGCACGTCGGGGCGGCTGGCCTGCGCCAGCACCCGGCGGTTGAATTCGAGGATCGCGTGTTCGCGGTTCAGCAGCGGCGGCATCGCGGCCATCTGCCCGGGGCCGGGGTCGGTCATCCCCCCAGTCTATGCAGCAGGTGCGACAGCTTCATGACGTCGCCCCGGATGGTCCGGGGCGGTATTCCGCGGTAGGCTGCCCGATCGCTCGTTGCCGACCGCCACGATGCCTTCCCCACACTTCGATTCGACGGTGCGGCCTGCCGCCCGGCTGGTGCTGGCGGCGGCGTTCGCACTCTGCGCGGCCTGCGGCGGCGGCGGCGGCGGAGAAGGCGGCGGCGGAGAAGGCGGCAGCACCGCGCCGCCGCCCGCCAGCCCGAACCTCACCGACGCCACCGCCTATTCCGTCGCGCCCGACGCCAGTCTCGCCACGGCCGGCGAGGCAGCCGCCGTCACCCGCCACCAGCTGGCGCTGGGCGACCGCACGCTGGCCTACACCGCCACCACCGGCCACCTGACCGCGGCGCAGGTCGGCACGGGAACGCCTCAGGCGTCCTTCTTCTACGTGGCCTACACGCTGGACGGCCAGGCGGCCGCGACGCGGCCGGTCACCTTCTTCTTCAACGGCGGGCCGGGCTCGGCTTCGATGTGGCTGCACCTGGGCTCGTTCGCGCCGCGCCGCCTGGCGGCCGGCATGCCCAGCACGGCCCTCGTCAGCCGCTTTCCGCTGGTCGACAACGCGGAAACGCTGCTGGACGTCAGCGACCTCGTCTTCGTCGACGCGGTCGGCACCGGCCAGTCGCAGGCCATCGCGCCGGCGAGCAACCGCAGCTTCTGGGGCGTGGATGCCGACGCGCGGGTGTTCCGCGACTTCATCGCGCGCTACCTGGCGGCCAACGGCCGCCAGGCCTCGCCGCGGGTCGTCTTCGGCGAGTCCTACGGCGCATTGCGAGCGGCCGTGCTGGCCGAGGAGCTGGAAGCCGCCGGCGTCGGACTGGACGGCGTGGTGCTGCTGTCCTCGGCGCTGGACTACAACAGCAACTGCGCCGTCACCGGGCAGCCGGGCATCAGCTGTGCGGGCTATGTCCCGAGTTACGCGGCCACCGCCGCGCACCTGGGCCTGGCCGCACCCGTGCCGGCGGACGTGAACGCCTTCGTGCTGAACGCCATGGCTTTCACCGACCAGCGTTATGTGCCCGCCGTGGCCGCCTTCATCGCCAGCACGGGCCAGCCCGACACGATGCTGATCACCGACCTCAGCGCACTCACCGGCGCCAGCGCGAGCACCTGGCGCGACCGCTTCAACCTGTCGCCGACCACCTACCGCGAGGCGCTGCTGCCCGGCCAGTTGCTGGGCCGCTACGACGCGCGCATCACCGGCGCCGTCAACAGCCCGCTGGCGCGTGACGGCGACCCCTCGCTCACCGTCGTGAACGCGCCCTTCGTCACCGGGCTCAACGAGCTGCTCGCGCAGCAGCTCAACTACCGCAGCAGCGCGGCCTACGTGCCGTTCAGCAATGCGATCGAGCATTGGCAGTGGCGGCACGACGGCCGCAACCTGCCGGATGGCATTCCGGACCTGGCCGCCGCGCTGCTGCTGAACCCGCGGCTGCGCGTGCTGTCCCTGAACGGCTGGCATGACCTGGCCACGCCCTTCCACCAGACCGTGCTGGACCTGCGCCGGCTCGGACCGCGGCCGAACGTCACCGTGCACCACGTGGCCGGCGGCCACATGACCTACCTGGACGATGCCGCGCGCCGGGCGCAGCGCGCGGCGCTGGGCGATTTCTACCGCACGCTGAGGACTTCGCCATGATCGGCGGCCGCTCACTCGCCATGCTATTGGCCGCGCTGGCCGGGACCGCCGCGGCGCAGCCCGACCCCGCCGTGCAACGCGCCGATCCCTGGGTGCCCCCGCAGGCGCGCCTGCCGGACGGCCGTCCGTCGCCGTCCGGCGCCGCGCTGCAGGCGCTGGCGCTGGACAAGCTGCGCCGCCGCTTCGAAGCCGCCGACGCGCCCGGCTTCGGCACGCTGTCGCGCAGCCAGGCCGAGCGCGCGGGGCTGGGCTTCGTCGCCGCGCATTTCGAGCGCATAGACGCCACGAAGAGCGGCCACGTCAGCTTCGAGGAACTGCGGCGCTACCTCGCGGACCGGGCGCGCTGAAGCGTCAGTGCGCTTCTTCCCAGTTGGCGCCGACGCCCACCTCGGCCAGCAAGGGCACGCTCATCTCCGGGGCCACGCCGGCCATCAGCCGCGGCACTTCCGTGCGCGCCCATTCCAGCTCGTCGGTCGGCACCTCGAGCACCAGTTCGTCGTGCACCTGCATCACCATCGCGGTCTTCACGCCGGCGGCATCGATGGCCTTCTGCACCGCGATCATCGCCAGCTTGATCAGGTCGGCCGCGGTGCCCTGCATCGGCGCGTTGATGGCCTGGCGCTCGGCGCCGGCGCGGCGCGGGCCGTTGCCGCCGCGGATGTCGGGCAGCTCGATGCGGCGGCCGAACAGCGTCTCGACATAACCCAGCTGCGCCGCGCGCGCCTTGGTCTCGTCCATGTAGCGCTTGACGCCGGCGAAGCGCGAGAAATAACGCTCGATGTAATCGCGTGCGGCCTTCTGCTCGATGCCCAGCGACTGCGCCAGCCCGAAGGCGCCCATGCCGTAGATCAGGCCGAAGTTGATGGTCTTGGCGTAGCGGCGCTGCTCGCTGGTCACCGCGTCGGGCGACAGGTTGAAGACCTCGGCCGCGGTGGCGCGGTGCACGTCCATGCCCTCGGCGAAGGCGCGCGTCAGGCCGGGGTCGCCGCTGATGTGGGCCATGATGCGCAGCTCGATCTGCGAGTAGTCGGCCGACATGATCACGTGGCCCGGCGGCGCGATGAAGGCCTCGCGCACGCGGCGGCCTTCGGGCGTGCGGATGGGGATGTTCTGCAGGTTGGGGTCGTTGCTGGCCAGGCGCCCGGTCACCGCCACCGCCTGGCCGTAGGTGGTGTGCACGCGGCCGGTGGCGGGGTTCACCATCTGCGGCAGCTTGTCGGTGTAGGTGCCCTTCAGCTTCGCCAGGCTGCGGTGTTCCAGGATCCTGGCCGGCAGCGGGTAGTCGGCCGCCAGCTCGGCCAGCACCTCTTCATCGGTGGACGGCGCGCCCGAGGCGGTGCGCTTCTTCACCGGCAGCGCCAGGCGCTCGGGGCTGAACAGGATCTCGCCGATCTGCTTCGGCGAGCCCAGGTTGAAGGGCTGGCCGGCGATGTCGTAGGCCTGCTGCTCCAGCGCCAGCATGCGCTCGGCCAGCTCGCGGCTCTGGCGCGCCAGCAGGGCGCTGTCGATCAGCACGCCGCGGCGCTCGATGCGGGTGAGGATCTCGGAGACCGGCATCTCGATCTGCTCGTACACGCGCTTCAAACCCTCGGACGCTGCAATCCGGGGGTAGAGCACCTCGTGCACCTGCAGCGTCATCTCGCTGTCTTCGCCGCTGTACTCGGTGGCGCGCGCCACGTCCACCTGCGCGAACGGGATCTGGTTCGCGCCCTTGCCGCACACGTCCTCGTAGCTCAGGCCCTTGCGGCCGAGGTGCCGGTCGGCCAGCCGCTCCAGGCCGTGGTTGAGGTGCGCCTCGACGACGTAGCTCTCCAGCAACGTGTCGAAGCGCCAGCCACGCACGCTGATGCCATGGTTCATCAGCACGTGGGTGTCGTACTTGATGTTCTGTCCGACCTTGGCTGCCGAGGCGTCCTCGAGCCACGGCTTCAGCGCGGCCAGGACGTCGTCCATCGGCAGCTGCTCCGGCGCGTCCGGGTAGTTGTGGCCCAGCGGCACGTAGGCCGCCTCGCCCGGGGTCACCGCGAACGACAGGCCGACGATGCGCGCGCGCATCGGGTCCAGCGAATCGGTCTCGGTGTCCAGCGCCGCCAGCGGCGCGGCGCGCAGCACGCCCAGCCAGTGCTGCAGCCGCTCCATCGTGAAGATGGGCTCGTACAAGCGCTTGATGTCGAAACTGGGCGGCGGCGGCAGGTCCGGCGCGGCGGGCCGCGCAGGCGCGGACACCGCCGCGGACGCGATACCCATGCTCTCTTCCAGCTGCTTGCGCCAGGCCCGGAAGCCGAAGCGCTGGTAGAAGTCCAGCAGCCCCGGGCGGTCCACCTCGCGCAGCGCCAGCTGCTCGATCGCGGGCCAGCCGGGGATGTGCTGCGCCAGGTCGCAGTCGCAGCGCACGGTCACCAGCTTGCGGCCCATCGGCAGCCAGTCCAGCGCCTTGCGCAGGTTGTCGCCGGCCACGCCCTTGATGCTGCCGGCCGCGGCGATCACCCCGTCCAGCGAGCCGTGTTCGGCGATCCACTTCGCCGCGGTCTTCGGGCCCACCTTCTCCACGCCCGGCACGTTGTCGACCGCGTCGCCGATCAGGGTCAGGTAGTCGACGATGCGGTCCGGCGGGACGCCGAACTTGGCCTTCACGCCCTCCACGTCCAGCCGCTCGTTGCTCATGGTGTTGATCAGCGTGACCTTGTCGTTCACGAGCTGGGCCATGTCCTTGTCGCCGGTGGAGATCAGCACCTGGTGGCCATGCGTGGCGCCGATGCAGGCCAGCGTGCCGATGGCGTCGTCCGCCTCGATGCCCGGCACCTCCAGGATCGGCCAGCCCAGCAGCTTCACCACCTCGTGGATCGGCGCGATCTGCTGCCGCAGGTCATCGGGCATGGGCGAGCGGTTGGCCTTGTACTGGTCGTACCAATCGTCGCGGAAGGTCGGGCCCGAGGCATCGAAGACGCACACCGCATGCCCCGCGCCGACGTCGCCGCGCAGCTTGCTCATCATCGCGATGAAGCCGTGGATCGCGCCGGTGGGAAAGCCATCGGGGCCGCGCAGGTCGGGCAGCGCGTGGTAGGCGCGGTACAGGTAGCTGGAGCCATCGACCAGCAGCAGGATCGGGGCGGTGTCGGGGGATTCGCTCATGGGGATGACCTTGGGGAGCCGCGGGATGAAAAGACCGCCGCCGCGCGCGGGAAGCCGCCGATTGTGCGCCGGGGCGTTGCTTAGAATCCCGCGGATGTCCACGCCCGCCATCGCGCGCCATTCGCGCCTCTAGGTTCACTCGTCATGGCGGTCTTCACGGAAGTCAGCCGCGATCAAGCGGCGGCATTGCTCACCCGGCTCGGTGCCGGCACCCTGCACGACCTGCAAGGCATCGGCAGCGGCATCGAGAACACCAACTACTTCGTCGACAGCAGCGAAGGCCGCTGGGTGCTGACGCTGTTCGAGCGCCTGACCGCCGAGCAGCTGCCCTTCTACCTGCGGCTGATGCAGCACCTGGCGCGCCGCGGACTGCCGGTGCCCGAGCCCCGTGCCGACGCGCAGGGCGAGATCCTGCACCACGTGGCCGGCAAGCCCGCGGCACTGGTGAACGCGCTGCCTGGCGCGCACCAACTGGCCCCTGACCTGCACCACTGCGCGCAGCTGGGGCACCTGCTGGCGCGCATGCACCTGGCGGTGGCCGACTTCCCGCTGTCGCAGCCCAACCTGCGCGGCCTGCCGTGGTGCGAAGCCATCACGCCGCTGGTGCTGCCGCACATGGAAGGGCCGCAATGCGCGCTGCTGAACGACGAACTGGACTTCCAGCGCCAGCTGGCCGCGGCACCGGCCTACCGCTCGCTCCCGCGCGGCGCGGTGCATGCGGACCTGTTCCGCGACAACGCGCTGTTCGAGGGCCTGCCGGGCCACGAGAAGCTCACCGGCTGCTTCGACTTCTACTTCGCCGGCACCGACACCTTCGGCTACGACCTCGCGGTGTGCCTGAACGACTGGTGCATCGATCTCGACACCGGCCGGCTCGACGAAGCCCGCGCGGCCGCGCTGATCGACGCCTACGAGCAGGAGCGCCCGCTGACCACCGCCGAGCTGCGCCTGCTGCCCGCGCTGCTGCGCGCCGCCGCGCTGCGCTTCTGGCTGTCGCGCCTGTCGGACTGGCACCTGCCACGCGAGGCCTCGCTGCTGAACCCGAAGGACCCGTCGCACTTCGAACGCGTGCTGCGCGAGCGCATCGCCACCCCCTGGCATCCGGCGCGCTGAGCCGCACGCCGCCCTTCTTCGCCACCTCACGATGGGCCTCCGACTTCGCCACGTGCCCCCGATGCAGGGCAGTCAGTGGCTGCGCCAGGCGTTGCGCCTGTACTTGCGGCAGCCACTTCGCTTTTCGCTGCTGTTCCTGTCCTACCTGCCGATCGCAAGCGCGATCGGCGCGGTGCCGGTGGTCGGGGCGGTGCTGTCGCTGGCCACGCTGCCGATGCTGTCGCTGGCCTTCATGCTGGCCACGCAGGAAGCCGCGCAGGGCCGGCCGGTGCAGCTGGGCCACCTGCTTGCGGTGGCGCGGCAGCCGAAGCCGCAACGCCGCACATCGCTGCTGCTGTGCATGGCCTTCGGCGTCGCGGTGGCGCTGATCTTCGAGATCGGCGTGCGCCTGGGCGGCAGCGAACTGACCGAGGCCCTCAAGCCGCTGTTCGACGCCAAGGGCCGCGGCGATCCGAAGGTGCTGACGGACGTGTTCGTGCACCCCGCCGTCAAGCGCTTGACCAACACCATCTCGTTCCTCATCGCGCTGCTCTCGGTACCGTTCTGGCACGCGCTGGCGCTGGTGCACTGGGGCAGGCAGACGGCGGCGCAGGCGCTGTTCTCCAGCACGCTGGCGCTGTGGCGGACCAAGGGCGCCTTCCTCGTCTACGGGCTGGGCTGGCTCGGCATGGTGGTGCTGGCCAGCCTCATGGCCGGCATCGGGGCCGGCCTGCTCACCGCCGCGCTGGGCAGCCCGGCCCTGGCCATGGCCTTCTTCGCGCTCAGCTTCGTCGTCATCAGCGCGACGTTCTACGTGTCGCTGTGGTTCATGTTCCAGGACAGCTTCGCGCCCGAGTCCCCCCCAGAACCGTAGTGCGCCGAAGCGCTGTCGCGTGACAGGGCGTTGCTAACATCCGCCGCCACCGGCACCCCTGGGCGTGCTGGGACGAGGGAGGCCATGGACCAGGACAACCACCCCGGCGGGCGCTTTGCACCGCCGGCAGCACGCATCGACGACCCCACGCCCGCCGCCGGTGAGCTGCAGCCGGCCGGCCGCGGGCTGCGGTTCCTGGGCATGCTGCTCGACGGCGTCATCATGATGGGCGCCATGTGGCTGGTGTCGCTGGTCACGCCCTGGAAACCTTTTGCGCTCACCGGGGAGGAAGACTTCCCGACCCTGCTGGTCAACGAGGCCCTCAGCTTCGCGCTGTTCGTGGCGATGCAGGGCTGGCTGATGGTCAAGCGCGGCCAGACCTTCGCCAAATACCTGCTGGGCATGCGCATGGTCCGCCCCGACGGCAGGCCCGTCGATGCCTGGCGCATGCTGTGCCTGCGCCATGGCCTGACCTTCGCCGTGGCCACGGTGCCCGTACCGCACCTGCTCTTGCTCTACCTTCTGGTCGACGCGCTGCCGATCTTGCGCGCGCAGCGCCGCTGCCTGCACGACCTGATCGCGGACACCGTCGTCGTTCGCGCCTGAAGTGCCTGCGGACAGCGCGCCGATGCTGGACACCACGATCACCGCCGAAGCGCCCGAAGGCATCGGCCTGGCATTGCGCCCGGCCGGCCTGTCGGCGCGGGTGCTCGCCTTCTTGATCGACCAGCTGATCCGCCTCGCCCTGCTGTTCGTGCTGGTGACGACCATCGGCCGGACCGCCGGCCTGGGGCCGGTGATCATGCTGGTCGGCGTGTTCGCGCTCGAATGGTTCTACCCGGTGCTGTTCGAGCTGCTGCCCGGCGCGGCGACACCCGGCAAGCGCCTGCTCGGGCTGCGCGTGGTGATGGACGACGGCCTGCCCGTGACGCCCGGCGCCTCGCTGCTGCGCAACCTGCTGCGCGCGGCCGATTTCCTGCCGGTCGCCTACGGCCTGGGCCTGCTCAGCCTGCTGCTGCGCTCGGACTTCCGCCGCCTCGGCGACGTCGCCGCCGGCACGCTGGTCGTGCACCGGCCCGCGCTGTCGCCCGCGGCGCACCCGCCGGAAACCGCGCCGGCCGCTCCCGCGCGGCCGCTGGCGCTGCGCGAACATGCCGTGATCCTGGCCTGGGCCGCGCGCGCACCGCGGCTGACGCCGGAGCGCGCCGACGAACTGGCCGCCCTCGCCAGCAGCGCCTGGGGCGGCAGCGCGGCCGATGCCGCGCCGGCGCAGCGGCTGCATGCGATTGCGGCCTGGCTGATGGGGCACCCGGGAAGCGGCGGGCCAACGTCGGGCGCACGCGCTCCGGCCGATGGCGGGCGGGCCGCGCCGAACGCACCGGCAGCATGAGACCCCCGGCCCGTTCCGCAGCCCGGATCCTGGAGCGCATCGCGCGGAAGGAAGCCGCGTGAGTCCGCTGCAGTTCGAGACCCGCTACGCCCCCACCTGGCAGGCGCTGGAAGACGCGATGTCGGGCCCCCGCCGGCATCCTTTCCACGTGGCCGGGTCCGCCGCGTCGGCCGCCCACCGGCTCGACGCGGCCGAGTTCGCGCGCCTGTACCGCCAGTGCTGCGAACACCTGGCGCTCGCGCGTTCCCGCGGCTACCCGCTGCACCTGGTCGAGCGCCTCGACGACCTGGCGCACCGCGCGCACCAGCGCATCTACCGCCACCAGGCGCTGGGGTCCTGGCGCGCCGCCCAGGCCTTGCTGCTGGCGTTTCCGCGGGCGGTGCGCGCGCATGCCGTGCTGGTGCTGCTGTCGGCGCTGGTCTTCCTGCTGCCGGGCGTGGCGCTGGGTTTGTGGAGCTACGTCGATCCGGGTGCGATCCTGATGCTGCTGTCGGCCGAGGACGTGCGCAATTTCGAAACGATGTACAGCAACGCCGGCCCCGTCGGCCGCATGCCCGATCGCGGCGCGGAAAGCGACTGGACGATGTTCGGCTACTACATCTTCAACAACATCCGCATCTCGTTCCAGTGCTTCGCCAGCGGCCTGATCGCGGGCGTGGGCAGCCTGTTCTACCTGGCCTTCAATGGCGTGTACATCGGCGCGGTCGCCGGCTTCCTGACCGTGCGTGGCCATGGCGAGCCCTTCTGGTCCTTCGTCGTCACGCACTCGGCCTTCGAGTTGACGGCCATCGTGCTGTCCGGCGCCGCCGGCCTCGGGCTGGGCAGCGCGGTGCTGATGCCGGGCCGTGCCAGCCGCAGCCAGGCCCTGCGCGAGGCCGGCGCACGGCTGCTGCCGATCATCTACGGGGTTATCGCGATGCTCGTCATCGCGGCCGCCATCGAAGCCTTCTGGTCGTCCGCGCAGTGGGTCCAGCCCTGGGTCAAGGGCGTGGCCGGGGCGCTGTGCTGGCTGCTGGTGCTGGCGGTCCTGCTGCTGCCAGGGCGACCGCGCCAAGGGCTCCACCCATGAAGGTTCAGGCCCTGGTGGTGAACCTGCGCCTGCGCGGCATGCACGAGGCGGCAGACCTCGGCCTGCGCCTGGCGCAGGCCAACGGCAGCGCGTGGCGCCTGTTCCTGCCGCCGTGGATCGGCCTGAGCCTCATCGCGCTGTGCTACCCGGGCAACGACGGCTGGGTGCCGTGGTTGCTGCTGTTCTGGTCCAAGCCCTGGTTCGACCGCATCCTGCTGTTCTGCCATTCACGCGCGGTGTTCGGCGAACGCACCGGCTGGCGCGAGCTGTGGATCGCCCGGCGCCAGGTGCTGTACGGCGACTGGTTCGCCACGCTGACCTGGCGCCGCCTGTCGCCGTGGCGCGCCTTCACCCAGCCCATCCACCAGCTCGAAGGCCAGCGGGGTGCCGACCGCCGGCGCCGCCGGCGCCTGCTGCTGCGCGGCCGGCGCTGGCCGGCCGCGCTGGTGCATGCCGCCTTCGCGCAGGCCGAGATGGCGCTGGCCCTGGTACCGCTGGCCCTGCTGCTGTGGCTGCAGCCCAAGGGCCAGGGCGACTTCTGGGCGTGGATTCAGCACGGTGCTGCAGCCGACGAGATGTCGACGCTGGCCTATGCCGCGGCCGTCGCCCTGCTCGAGCCCTTCTACGTCGCCGCCGGCTTCGCGATGTACCTGAACCGCCGCGTCGAACTCGAGGCCTGGGACGTGGAACAGGAGCTGCGTGGTGCATTTGCGCGTTAGGCCGCTGCTGTCGTGCCTCGGACTCGCCCTGCTGCTGGCGGGGCCGTTCGCCCGGGCGCAGCGGCCGGCCGCGCCCGCCGCGTCCGCCGCGGCGCTGGACGCCGCCCGCATCGAGTCCGCGGCCCAGCGCCTGCGCGCCGATCCCTTGTTGTTCGCCACCGAGACCAAGCGCTCGCTGCGCCTGAAGAAGCAGGACGACGAGCCGGACAGCCCCCCCGAGCGCGACCGCGATGGCTGGTTCGACGGGTTGATGGGCTGGCTGGCGGACAACGGGCGCCTGCTGGTCTGGTTGGCGGGCGCGCTGGCGGTGGCCGCTGCCGCGGCCCTGCTGCCGCGCTGGCTGCGGCTGCGCGGTGGCGCCTTCGCGCCGCTGCCCGCCGTGCCGCCGACCCACGTGCGCTCGCTCGACATCCGGCCCGACAGCCTTCCCGCTGACGTCGGCGCCGCGGCGGCGGCACTGCTGCAACAGGGCGACGCGGTGGCCGCGCTGTCGCTGCTGTACCGCGGCGCGCTGTCGCGGCTGGTGCATGCCTGCGGCGTGCCGATCCGCGCGTCCAGCACCGAACGGGAATGCCTGGCCCTGGCCCGCCCACGGGTGCCGGCGGCGGTGCTGGACTACGCCACCTCGCTGGTCCTGGTCTGGCAGCGCGCGGTGTACGGCGCAGACTTGCCGCCGCCGGCCCAGGTGCTGGCCCTGTGCCAGGGCTTTGACGGCGCTTGGCCGGCACCGGAGCCGGAGCCGGCGCGATGAGGCTGCGGCCAGTCCTTACCTTCGTGCTGCTCGCCGCGCTGGCCGCCGGTGGCACCTGGCTGTGGCGGGCCACCGAGTGGCACGAATCCACCGAGCCGCTGCGGCCCCAGGGCGAGGCCGCCAGCAACCGCTGGTACACGCTGCAGCGCCTCGCCGAGCAGGCCGGGTCGCGCACCGTGGTGCGCGACCAGGTCGAGCCCCTGCCACCGACGGACGCCACGCTCGTGCTGCTGTCGCACCACTGGAACCTGTTTCCCGGCCGGGCGCAGGCGCTGCGGCGCTGGGTCGAGCAAGGCGGGCAGTTGGTGCTGACGCAGCACCTGCTGCCGTCGGACCAGTGGCGGGCCGACCTGGAGCGCGCACACGAGCACGAGGACGATCCCCGCGGCGCGCCTGCCGGCCCGCCGGACGAGGACGCCACGAGGCCGGACGGCCCGGCCGACAGCCGGGCCAGCGAGCCCGCCGCTGGTCGCGCGACCGGCGAGCCCGAGGACGGCGCGCGGCCGGATGCCGAATCGACGCTGGCCTGGGTGCCCGTCGTTCGGCGCCACGATGCGGCGGATGCCAAGGCCGCCGCGGCGGTGGTGGGCAAGCGCCCGCGCGACGCCTGGGCACCGGCGTGCCGGCCCTACACCGAGGCCCTGGGCAAGCCCTACGGGGCGGCGCGCCGGTACCGCGTGTGCGCCCATTCGGGCGACTACCTCGTGCCCCGCGCGCCGGTGCTGTGGTCGGTGAACGGCCCGGCGGGCCCAGCGCTGCTCAGCGTGGCCGTGGGCCGCGGCCGGGTGACCGTGCTGCCGCACCCGGACCCGTTCCACAACCGCCGCCTGCTCGACGGCGACCATGCCCTGGTGGCCGCCGCCGCGCTCCCGCTGCGGCCCGGGCAGGTGCTGTGGCTGGTGGGCGACGAGTCGCGCACGCCCCTGCTGGCCTGGGTCTGGCAACGCGGCTGGGTGGCGGTGCTGCTGGCCGCGCTGCTGATCGCGCTGTGGCTGGCGCGGCGCATGCCGCGCTTCGGCCCACTGCGCGCAGCGCCACCGTCGGCACGGCGTGCGGTGACCGAGCAGGTGCGCGGCACCGCCGCCTTCCTCGTCGCCCACGGCGCGGGCGCCGCATTGCTGGCCGCGCAGCGCCGCGCGCTGGCCGAAGCGGCCGAGCGCCGCATCACCGGCTTCACCACGCTCGGCGAGGCCGCGCGGGCGGCCGCGCTGGCCGCTCGCACCGGCCTGCCGGCCGCCCGCCTGGCCGCCGCCTGGCAAGGCACCGGCAGCGAGCACCACTCGCGCCTCATCGCCGCGCTTCAGTTGCTTGAAACGGCGCGCCGGCGCCTGGCCGCGGACGAGCCCCCGCCTTCCCCGTACCCCGTGACGAAAGCAGCATCCGATGCACATCAGCCCTGAGCACCTGGCCGCCGCGCGCCAGCAGTTCCACGCCTTGCGCGACGAGGTCGGCAAGGCCGTGATCGGCCAGCACGACGTGCTGGAACAGCTGCTGGTGGCCCTGCTGGCGCGCGGCCACGTCCTGATCGAAGGCGTGCCCGGCCTCGGCAAGACCCTGCTGGCACGGGCGCTGGCCAAGGCCTTATCGCTGCAGCATGCACGCATCCAGTTCACGCCCGACCTGATGCCGGGCGACATCGTCGGCCACGTCGTGCTCGACGCCACGCCCGGCACCGCCACCGGCAGCCTGCGCGTGCGCCGCGGCCCGGTGTTCACCCACCTGCTGCTGGCGGACGAGGTCAACCGCGCGCCGGCCAAGACGCAAAGCGCGCTGCTGGAGGTGATGCAGGAAGGCCAGGTCACCCTCGAAGGACAGACGCTGGCGCTGCCGCAGCCCTTCCTGGTGATGGCCACGCAGAACCCGCTCGACACCGAGGGCACCTACGCCCTGCCCGAGGCGCAGCTCGACCGCTTCCTGTTCAAGATCGCGATCGACTACCCGTCGGCAGACCAGGAAGCGGCCATCGTGCAGCACGCCACCGCGCAGCGCATCGGCGACCAGCTGCCACTGGAAGCAGTGCAGCCGATGCTCGACGGCGACACCCTGCTGGCACTGCAGCAGCGCGTGGCGCAGGTGCGCGTGGACGAGCGCATCGGCGACTATGCGGTCCGGCTCACGCGGGCCACGCGCTCCACGCCGGGGCTGGCCGTCGGCGCGGGCACGCGCGCGGCGATCGCCCTGGTGCGCGCCGGGCGCGCCGCCGCGCTGCTCGATGGGCGCGACTTCGTCACGCCCGACGACATCAAGCGCTGGGTGCTGCCGACGCTGCGCCACCGAGTCTGGCTGTCGCCCGATGCGCAGCTGGAGGGCCGCCGCGTCGATGCCCTGCTCGCCGCGCTGGCCGACAGCGTGGACGCCCCGCGCCTTTGATGAAGCCGCCCCGCCCGCTGCCCTGGCTGCCCGGTACCCGCGCACTGGCCGGTACCGCGGCGCTGCTGCTGCTGAGCCTCGCGCTCCTGGCCCTCGGCATGCCGGTGGAGCGGGTGGGCGCGGGCGTCGGCCTGCTGCTGCTCGCCGCGCTGGCCGCGGCGCTGATCGACGGTGCGCTGAGCGAACGCGCCTGGCGCGCCGCGCCGCTGACGCTGCGCCGCCGCCTGCCGCAGGCGCTGGCCCAGGGCGCGCCGCAGGAAGCGGTGCTGGAACTGGCCAATCCCGGCACCCGCCGCTGGCAGCTGCAGATCCATGAACACGGCGATCCCGCCTGGGACCATGCCGGCTGGCCGCGCGCACTGGCCCTGGCCCCGGGACAGTGCGCCGAGCTGCGCTGGACCATCACGCCGCGGCAACGCGGCGCTGCGCGGTTCGCGCCGGCCGAGCTGCGGCTGCGCAGCCTGGCCGGCTTGCTGGAGCTGCGCAAGCGCATCGGCGAGCACCAGACGCTGGCGGTCTATCCCAACTTCGCCGCCGTCGCGCGCCATGCCTGGCTGGCCGGCGACCGGCGGCTGCGCGAAATCGGCATCAAGACCGCGCCCCGCCGCGGCGAGGGCACGGATTTCAAGCAGCTGGCCGACTACCAGCCCGGCGACGAGGTGCGCCGCGTCGACTGGAAGGCCACGCTGCGCCACGGCCGGCCCGTGGTGCGCGAGTACCAGGACGAACGCGACCAGTGCGTGCTGTTCGTGCTGGACTGCGGCCGCCGCATGCGCGCCGACGAAGGCGAGGCGGATGCCGCCGGCAGCCACTTCGACCAGGCGCTGAACGCGCTGATGCTGCTGGCCTACGTCGCCTTGAAGGCCGGCGATGAAGTGGGAGCGCTCACCTTCGGCGTTAGCGGCGACGGCGCGCGCCGCTTCGCCCCGCGCAAGGGCCTGGCGACGCTGGACTCACTGGCCGCGCGCCTGCACGACGTGCAGCCCGGCGCCGAGCAGCCCGACTTCCTGGCCGCCGCACGCGAGGTGATGCGGGCGCAGCCCAAGCGCGCGCTGGTCGTGGTGCTGACCAACTTCCGCGGCGAGGACGCGGCCGAACTGGCCCCCGCGCTGAAGCTGCTGCGCACCCGCCACCTCGTGCTGCTGGCCAGCCTGCGCGAAACCGCGCTGCGCCAGCTGCAGGAGCAGCCGCTGGAGAACGCCGCGCAGGTGGCGGCCACCGCCGGCGCGCACTGGTTCGAGCAGGAGCGGCGCGACGCCTTCCGCCGCCTGGCCGGCCGCGACGACCTGCTGATCGACGTCGAGCCGGCGCACATGGCGGCCGAGCTGGTTTCGCGTTACCTGTCCCTCAAGCGCAGCCACCGGCTGTGACGCCGGCCGGCGGCGCCAGCAGCTATTCCACCGGCGTGAGCTTGGCCACCGACAGCGCCAGCCACTTCGCGCCGTGGCGGCCGAAGTTCACCTGCGCCCGGGCATCGGTGCCGCTGCCTTCGAGCGTCAGCACCACGCCCTCGCCGAACTTGTTGTGGAACACCGCCTGGCCCACGCGCAGGCCATGCGCCTCCTTCGGCTTGGTCCACACCGGCGCCGGCGGCGGCGGCGCGGCGTAGGCCGGCCGGCCCTCGACGCGGCCGGCGCCCACCATGGAGCCCAGGCCCGCGCCGCGCGACCAGGCGTTCTGGTATTCCCGCGCGTAGCCCGAGCCGAAGCCCTGGGTCTTCGGCGTCAGCCACTTCAGCGCGCCCTCGGGCAACTCGTCGAGGAAGCGGCTCTTGACGTTGTAGCGGGTCTGGCCATGCAGCAGCCGCGTCTGGCTGAAGCTGAGGTACAGGCGCTGCCGCGCCCGCGTGATCGCGACGTACATCAGCCGCCGCTCCTCCTCCAGCCCGTCGCTGTCGGACATGGAGTTCTCGTGCGGGAAGAGACCTTCCTCCAGGCCGGTGATGAAGACGCAATCGAACTCCAGCCCCTTGGCGGAGTGGATGGTCATCAGCTGCACCGCGTCCTGCCCGGCCTGGGCCTGGTTGTCGCCGGCTTCCAGCGCGGCGTGGGTCAGGAAGGCGGCCAGCGGCGACAGGATCTCGCCGGTCTCCGCATCGGGCGTCAGGTCGACGGAGGCCACGGCGTTCGGCAGGCCGGCCGCGATGGTGCCGGGCGCATGTTCGTCGACCGGCAGCGCGATCGCGTCCTTGCCGAAGCCTTCCTGCGTCACGAAGCCCTCGGCCGCGTTGACCAGTTCCTCCAGGTTCTCGATGCGCTCCGCGCCTTCCTTCTCGGTGCGGTAGAACTCCACCAAGCCGCTGGCCGCCAGCACCTCGCCGATGATCTCGCGCAGCGTCAGGCCGCGGGTGCGGGCGCGCAGGCCGTCGATCAGCGTGTTGAAGGCGGCCAGGTTGGCGCCGCCCTTGCCGCCCACCGCCGCCACGCTGCGGTACAGGCTTTGTTGCTGGGCGCGCGCCACGTCCTGCAGCGACTCCACCGTGCGTGCGCCGATGCCGCGCGCCGGAAAGTTGACGACGCGCAGGTAGGAGGTGTCGTCGTCCGGGTTCTCGATCAGCCGCAGGTAGGCCAGCGCGTGCTTCACTTCCGCGCGCTCGAAGAAGCGCAGGCCGCCGTACACGCGGTACGGGATACCGGCGTTGAAGAGCGCGCTCTCGATCACACGGCTTTGGGCGTTACTGCGGTACAGCACCGCGATCTCGCTGCGCGCCACGCCGCCGCGGTGCAGCTGCTGCGCTTCTTCCAGCAGCCATTGCGCCTCGGCGTAGTCGCTGTTGGATTCGCTGACCCGCACCGGCTCGCCGGGCCCGGCCTCGGTGCGCAGGTTCTTGCCCAGGCGGTGGGTGTTGTGCGAGATCAGCGCATTGGCCGAATCCAGGATGTTGCCGAACGAGCGGTAGTTGCGCTCCAGCTTCACCACCTGGCGCACGCGGTATTCGCGCTCGAAGTCGGCCATGTTGCCCACCCGCGCGCCGCGGAAGGCGTAGATGCTCTGGTCGTCGTCGCCCACCGCGAACACCGCCTGGCCGCCGGGACCGTCGTGCGCGTTCTCGGGCGGCGCGAACATCTTCAGCCAGCGGTACTGCAGGCGGTTGGTGTCCTGGAACTCGTCCACCAGCACGTGGCGGAAACGGCGCTGGTAGTGCTGGCGCAGCGCGTCGTTGTCGCGCAGCAGTTCATACGTGCGCAACATCAGCTCGGCAAAGTCCACCACGCCCTCGCGCTGGCACTGGTCCTCGTAGAGCTGGTAGATCTCGACCATCTTGCGCGCCTGCGGATCACGCGCATCCACGTCCTTTGGACGTTGGCCCTCTTCCTTCGCCCCCGCGATAAACCACGCCACCTGCTTCGGCACGAAGCGCTGCTCGTCCAGCCCCATCGCCTTGATGATGCGTTTCACCGCCGACAGCTGGTCGCCCGAATCCAGGATCTGGAAGGACTGCGGCAGGTCCGCCAGCTTCCAGTGCGCGCGCAGGAAGCGGTTGCACAGGCCGTGGAAGGTGCCGATCCACATGCCGCGCACGGACACCGGCAGCATGGTCGACAGCCGCGTCAGCATCTCCTTCGCGGCCTTGTTCGTGAAGGTGACGGCCATCAGCCCGCCGGGTGATACCTGGCCGGTCGCCATCAACCATGCGATGCGCGTGGTCAGCACGCGGGTCTTGCCGGAGCCGGCACCGGCGAGGATCAGCGCCGGCTCGGCGCCCAGCGTCACCGCGGCCAGTTGCTCGGGGTTCAGGTTGTGCAGCAATGACCCGGTGCCCTCGGGCACGCCGGGGCCGCGGTCAGAATGCGTCTCATGCATCGAGCGATTCTAGGAGCCGGCCTCGTCCTGGCCGCCGGCATGGCCAGCGCGCAAGCCCCGGCCGCGCCCACCTGTCCGCGCGCGGGGGCCGCGGTGTTGGAGCGCTTCATCAGCGCCGATTGCCCGGACTGCTGGTCCGCACCCACGGTGGCCGCGGCGCCGCCGGGTGCGTGGCTGTTCGACTGGATCGCCGCCACGCCGGCGGACACCGAGGCCGCGCTGGCCGCCGCCGCCACCGTGGAGGCGCAGGAGCGTGCGCAACGCGCCGGCGGCCCCGCCCCCATCGGCCTGCAAACGCTCAACGTGCGCGGCACGCTGCCACGCACGTCGCCCTTGCGCCTGAGCGTGCAGTCCGGCCCGGCCTGGAGCGGCTACTTCGGCCTGCGCCTGGAAGCCCGCGGGCGCGTGCCCGCCGGCAGCAGCGCCTGGCTCGCGCTGGTCGAGATGATCCCGGCGAATGCCGAAGGCTCGGTGGCCGAGCGGCAGCTGGTGCGGTCGGTCGCCGGCCCGCTGCCGCTGGATGGCTTGCGCGGCGGGCGCGCGATGAGCCACCTGCAGGCCTTGCGCTGGCCCGAGACCGCGGAGCCCACGCGGCTGCAGGCGCGCGGCTGGATCGAAGGCCCCGACGGCGCGCTTCTTGCGATCGCCACGGACCGCTGCCCGCTGCGGTAGCGACAGGGAGAACCGATGCGCTGGTGGCCGCTGCGCCGACGACCGCGACTCGCGCTCGCGCTGCAGGGCGGCGGGGCGCATGGGGCCTTCACCTGGGGCGTGCTCGATGCGCTGCTCGAGCACTGCCCGCACCCGATCGATGCCATCAGCGGCACCAGCGCCGGCGCGGTGAACGCAGTCGTGCTGGCGCACGGCCTGCTGGAGGGCGGCCGCGACGGCGCGCGCGCCGCGCTGCAGCGCTTCTGGCATGCGGTGGGCACGCGCGTGCCCTTCGAATGGCTGACCGTCGGCGAAGGCGCGCAGACCACGCTGACGCCGATCGCGCGCTGGTGGATGCAGTGGTCGCGGCTGGTGTCGTCGCCCTACCAGCGCGCCTCGCTCGATGCCGATCCCCTGCGGGCCGTGCTGGCCGCGCAGGTCGACTTCGAGCGCCTGCGCGCCGCCGGCGGCCCGCAGCTGCACATCGCCGCGACCGAGGCCGCCACGGGGCGCCTGCGGCTCTTCACGCGGGACGAGTTGCGGCTGGATGCGGTGCTCGCGTCCGCCTGCCTGCCGATGCTGCAGCCGGCGGTGATGATCGACGGCCGTGCCTACTGGGACGGCGGCTACAGCGCCAACCCGGCCGTGTTCCCGCTGGTGAACGGCGGCAGCGCCAGCGACCTGCTGATCGTGACGCTGAGCCCCTGGTCCTTCCATGACACCCCGACCACGCCCGCCGCGATCCAGCAGCGCGCGATGGACATCGGCTTCAACGCCGCCTTCCTGCGCGAGATGCGCGCCTGGGCCGAGGCGCGGGAGGCCGCGCGCGCCCGCTGGTGGCGCGGACCGGCCGACCAGCGGCTGGCGCGGCTGCACTGGCACGTCATCGACGGCCACGACGCGCTCGCCGCGCTGTCGCCCGACAGCCGGTTGATCGCGCACAAGCCCTTCCTGGAGCACCTGCGCGACGCCGGCCGCGCCCGCGCGGCCGCCTGGCTGGCGCGCCACGGCGGGCAGCTGGGCCGCAGCAGCAGTGCCGACCTGCGCGCGCTCTTCATCGGTCCGCCGGCGGCCGCCTTCAACCCTGGCGGGACATCGGCCGTCCCGGCGCGGCCCGAACCCTCGGTTGCGTAGAATCAGCCACCGGGCCCAAATTCTGGCGCCCGGTTTTCTTTGCGGTCCGCACAGTCCTCTGCCGGCGGCTTTCGTGGACCGGACCGGGAATCCAGGTCAAGCGCTCGCAGCCTTGTGGTGGCACTGCGTCAACGCCACCGCGCCGCGAAACCCAAGCGCCATGGAAATCTTCGACTACGACAACATCCTGCTGCTGCCGCGCAAATGCCGCGTCGACAGCCGCGCCGAATGCGACACCTCGGTCGAGTTCGGCGGCCGCCGCTTCAAGCTGCCGGTGGTGCCGGCCAACATGAAGACGGTGGTCGACGAGACCATCACCGAAACGCTGGCCAAGAGCGGCCACTTCTACGTGATGCACCGCTTCGACCTCGACAACGTCGCCTACGCCAAGCGCATGCGCGAGCAAGGCCTCTTCGTCTCCATCAGCTCGGGCGTGAAGCCGCAGGACTGGACCGTGATCGACCGCCTGGCGGCCGAAGGCGTGGGCGCCGACTACATCACCATCGACATCGCGCACGGCCACGCCGACAGCGTCAAGCGCACCATCGAGCACATCAAGCAGAAGCTGCCCAGCACTTTCGTGATCGCCGGCAACGTCGGCACGCCCGAGGGCGTGATCGACCTGGAGAACTGGGGCGCCGACGCCACCAAGGTCGGCATCGGGCCCGGCAAGGTCTGCATCACGCGGCTGAAGACCGGCTTCGGCACCGGCGGCTGGCAGCTCTCGGCGCTGAAGTGGTGCGCGCGCGTGGCGACCAAACCCATCATTGCCGACGGCGGCATCCGCCACCACGGCGACATCGCCAAGAGCGTGCGCTTCGGCGCCGCGATGGTGATGATCGGCTCGCTGTTCGCGGGCCACGAGGAATCGCCCGGCCAGACGGTCGAGGTCGACGGCAAGCTGTACAAGGAGTACTACGGCTCGGCCAGCGACTTCAACAAGGGCGAATACAAGCACGTCGAAGGCAAGCGCATCCTGGAACCCGTGAAGGGGCGCCTGGCCGACACGCTGCGCGAGATGCGCGAAGACCTGCAAAGCTCCATCTCCTACGCCGGCGGCCGCGCGCTGGCGGACCTGAAGAAGGTGAACTACGTGATCCTGGGCGGGGAGAACGCAGGGGAACACCTCTTCATGTGAGCACACCCGCCTCTGCCTCCGCGCCACCGGCCACCGTGGACCGGCTGTCGGGCCTGCTCGAACGCTTCCGCGTGCGGGCGCACCTGTTTCACGCGGGTCCGCTGTGCGGCGTCACGCACTTCGCGGCCCAGCCCGGCCGCGCGTTCCTGCACGTGCTGCGGCGCGGCGACATGGTGGTCACGCACCGGGCCCGCAGCGGTGCGCCGCGCCGGATCAGGCTGGTGCAGCCGACGCTGCTGTTCTACCCGCGGCCGCTGGACCACGACTTCCACAACGCGCCGGCGGAGGGCAGCGACTTCGTCTGCGCCACCCTCGATTTCGACGGCGGCGCCAAGCACCCGCTGGTGCAGGCGCTGCCGGCCGTGCTGGCGCTGCCGGTGCGCGACGTCGAGGGCATCGAGCAGACCCTGGCCCTGCTGTTCGCCGAGACGGAGCGCGTGCGCTGCGGCCAGCGCCTGCTGGCGGACCGGCTGTTCGAGGTGCTGCTGCTGCAGATGCTGCGCTGGCTGCTGGACCATCCGGCCGAAGGCGGCGTCCAGGACGGGCTGCTGTCCGGCTTGTCGCATCCCAAGCTGGCGCGGGTGCTGACGGACCTGCATGAGCGGCCCGGTGCAGCCTGGTCGCTGCAAGCGATGGCGCAGGTGGCCGGCATGTCGCGCAGCGCTTTCGCGGCCGAGTTCAAGGCCACGCTCGGCACCACGCCCGCCGACTACCTGCTGCGCTGGCGCATCTCGCTGGCGCAGAGCCGGCTGCGCGGCGGCGTGCCGGTGAAGGCCATCAGCGATGAACTTGGCTATGCAAGTGCCTCGGCCTTCTCGCGCGCCTTCACGCAGGTGGCCGGCGTTTCGCCGCGGGCCTGGGTGAAGTCCGCGTGCGATCCGCGCAACAGCGCGCCCGCGTGACACATTTCCCGAGACCGTCACTCGCAGAATGAACCGCCCCCAGGGAACCGGCGGGCCGCAGCCCCAGGTTCCTTGACCCCCTTCGGGGCGGCGGCGCGCGTTCGACGCCGCCTGGGGCCCGATCAACGGGGGCGTTTTGCGCGGCGTGCTTCGAGGCACGCCGCTTGCGTTCCCCGGCGTCTTTCAATCACCGGAGGAACTGCCATGCCCCAGCCCGCAGCGCGGCGCACCTTTCCCGTTCATCCCCTGGCTGCCGCAGCGGCCCTGGCGCTGTGGATACCCGGCGCCTTCGCACAGCAGGCGGCGCCCGCGCCCGAGGCCGGCAAGCTGCAGACGGTGACGGTGACCGCCGAGCGCCGCATCGAGAACATCCGCGACGTGCCGTCGTCGATCTCCACGCTGTCGGGCGAAACGCTGGACGTGCTGAACTCCAGCGGCCAGGACATCCGCATGCTGGCCGCGCGCGTGCCCAGCCTCAACATCGAGTCGTCCTTCGGCCGCGCCTTCCCGCGCTTCTACATCCGCGGCCTCGGCAACGGCGACTTCGACCTCAACGCCTCGCAGCCGGTGTCGCTGGTGTTCGACGAGGTGGTGCAGGAGAACCCGATCCTGAAGGGCTTCCCGATCTTCGACATCGCGCAGATCGAGGTGCTGCGTGGCCCGCAGGGCACGCTCTTCGGCCGCAACACCACGGCCGGCGTCGTCAAGTTCGAATCGGTCAAGCCGGTGCTGAAGAAGACCGAGGGCTACTTCACGTTCGGCGCGGGCACCTTCAAGACCGTGAATTCCGAGGGCGCCTTCAACATCCCGATGGGCAACACGATGGCCGCGCGCGTCTCGCTGCAAAGCCAGCACCGCGACGACTGGGTGAAGAACACCTACGCCGCCGGCCCGACGCAGGAGATGGAGGGCTACGACGACAACGCCGCGCGCGTGCAGTTGCTCTACCAGCCGTCGAACGACTTCAGCGCGCTCTTCAACGTGCACGGCCGCAAGCTCGACGGCACGGCGCGCGTGTTCCGCGCCAACATCATCAAGAAGGGCACCAACGACCTGGTCGACGGCTTCGATCCGAAGAAGGTCTCGCACGACGGCCGCAACGAGCAGGACCTGACGAGCGACGGCGCCAGCCTGCGCCTGAAGATCAACCTGGGCCCGGTGACGCTGCATTCGATCACCGGCTACGAGCATGTCGAGGTCTTCAGCCGCGGCGACATCGACGGCGGCTTCGGCGCCGCCTTCCTGCCCAGCTCCGGGCCCGGCGTCATCCCCTTCGATGCCGAATCGGCCGACGGCCTGCCCAAGCACCGCCAGCTGTCGCAGGAGTTGCGCGTCGAGTCCAACGCCGCCGGCCCGCTGAAGTGGCAGGGCGGCCTGTACGTCTTCGACGAGAAGATCGACATCGACAGCATCAACTACACGTCGATCGGCGGCGGCGTGCAGAACGGCTATGCCACGCAGCACCAGGAGAACCGGGCCTACGCGGTGTTCGGTTCGGTCAACTTCAAGGCCACGGACAAGCTGGAACTGCGCGGCGGGTTGCGCTACACGCGCGACAAGAAAGACTTCCACGCCGACCGCCTGCAGGCGCCGCCCTTCAGCCCCACCTTCCTCGGCCGCGTCGGCGTGTCGACGAAAGCGTCCAATGTGAGCGGCGACCTCAGCGCCACCTACGCGCTGGACAAGACCGTCAACCTGTACGGCCGTGTCGCCACCGGCTTCCGCGCCCCGTCCATCCAGGGCCGGCTGCTGTTCGGCGACAGCCTGTCGGTGGCGGATTCCGAGAAGGTCACGTCCTATGAAGCCGGCGTCAAGGGTGACCTGCTGGACGGGCGCGCGCGCATCTCGGCCGGCGTCTTCCACTACAAGATCAAGGACCAGCAGCTCACCGCGGTGGGCGGCCAGGCCAACTTCAACCAGCTGGTGAATGCCGAGAAGACGATCGGCAAGGGCTTCGAGGTCGACTTCCGCGCCTACGTGACCGAGAACCTGCTGCTGGGCCTGAGCGCCAGCTACAACGACACGCGCATCAAGGACCCGAACCTGTTCGTACAGCCCTGCGGGGGCGGCTGCACGGTGCGGGACCCGGCGGGCCCGAAGGCGGGCACGGTGTCGATCAACGGCAATCCGCTGCCGCAGGCGCCGAAGACCGTGGTCAACGTCAATGCGCGTTATTCGATCCCGACCAGGGACGGCGAGTGGTACGTGTACACCGACTGGTCGCACCGTTCGAAGATCAACTTCTTCCTCTACGAGTCGACCGAGTTCACCGGCAAGGCGCTGACCGAGGGAGGCCTGCGCGTGGGCTACATCTGGGGCAACGGCAGGTACGAGGCCGCCATCTTCGGCCGCAACATCACGAACGAGGTGCAGGCGGTCGGCGGGATCGACTTCAACAACCTCACCGGATTCATCAACGACCCGCGCACCTTCGGCGCGCAGTTCAAGATGAGCTTCTGACGCCGGCACCAGCGGCGGGGACGCGTCCCTTGGACGCTGTTCCCCGGGTGATCCGCAGCCCCAGCCCGGGGCTGCGGCGGCCCGGCTTCAGGCCTGCTGCGTCTTCTGCCCACCCTTGCGCCGCAGCAGCAGCGACTGGATCCAGTCGGACGAGATGGTGGTCTGCGGCGCGCGGCGCGATTGGTGCCGCAGGCCGATCGCGACACGGCCGGTCCAGTAGATCTGCCGGCCGCTGCCGGGCAGCGACACCCATCCCGGGGTGGCCGAAGGCGGCACGAGTGCGTAGTCGGCGTCGAGCAGCGGAGGCAGCGCCGTCGAGTTGGCGGTCGCTGGCGAAGTGTTGGCCATGGTTGCGCCCCTTGGAAGTTGAGGCTTCAGGCTACGGTGCGCACCGGGGCGAGACAAGCCAAGGCATGCGGGTCGCGTCCTACTCCGACAGGATGCGCGCGTGATCTCCTACGCGAGATCGCGTAACGAACGCGGCGCGCCGGCCGCCGCGTTGCTTTTCCGCTACCGCCCGGGGCTGCTGGCGGCCGTGCCGCCGGCCTTGCAGGAGGGCAGCACCGGCGCCTGCAGCTCGCCGCTCTTGCAGCTCCAGCCGACGCTGCCGGTGGTCGAGCCGACGCTGTCGCGGTGAATCACCGACCTGTTGTTGGGCACGGTGGTCGCCTGGCCCTCGTCCGGCGTGCAGGTCACGCCGCCCACGGTCCACGAACGCGGTGCTTCGCAGTCGAGCGAGCGCACGACCGTCGCGCCGTTGGCGTCGGTGGTGATCTGCAGCCGGTCCAGCACGCCGTCGTAGCCGGTGCCATCGGCGCGGAACGGGGTGCTGAAGGGATTGAAGGTGTCCGGCGTGATGCCCATGTCCACCAGGATCGGCCGCACGGTCGCATCGTTGCGCAAGGCGTTCAGCATCTCCGAGAGGACGCCAGGGTTGTCCTGCACCATCTGCGGCGTGAGCCCGGCGGCGCCGGCGAAGCCCAACGCGCGCGCCACGTCGGAGGCGATCTTGTCGGTCAGACCGGTCACGGCGATGAAGATGTAGCCGTTGGTCTTCAGCGGCTGGATGCTGACCGAACGCCGGACCACGCCGTCGCGCCGGGTGACGCTGACCAGCAGCGGCGGCGTGAAGCCGGTGAGCTTGACGCGGAAGTAGCCGATGCTGTCGGTGGTGGCCGTCGTCTCGTGGCCGAAGCGATCGCGCACCTTCACCAGGCCTCCGACGATCGGCGCGCCATCCCCGGCCGTGCCATCGCCCGACGCGCCGCCGTCGGAGGATCCGCCGTCGCCGCCGAAGCTGTCCTGCATGCGCGGCACGTCCACGCACTGCGCCCCCTCCTCCAGCTGGGACCCGGACTCGGTGCAGCGGAACATCGCCTGGCCGGTCGGGAGGCTTTGCGTGTCCGTGACGCTGAATACTCCCCCCAGCGCCACCTGCGCGGGCATCTCGTCCGCGATGCAGGTGAATCCACCCACCGTCCAGGTGAGGATGGCCGGACGGCAGAAGACTGGTGGCGGCGGCTCGCAGGTCGGCACGGACGTGGCGGTCAGCGCGCCGTCGTTGCAGGCGTAGCCGGCCATGCCGACCGTATCGGCCGAGGCGTGGAAGGTGTGGCTCGTGCCCGAGGCCAGCTGCGTCGGTTCGCCGGCATTGGCGAGGCAGGTGTTGCCCGCGGCGGTCCAGCTCAGGCCGGCGGTGTTGCAGGCGAGCGGTTCGACCGGCTCGCACTGCGGGCTGCCTTTCGCCGCCATCACGCCATCGGTGCAGGTGTAGCTGGCGCTGCCGCGCGTGGTGCCGGTGGAGTCGAGGTAGGACACGGTGCTGCCGGAAGCCACCTCGCCGGCCTGGTCGGTGTTCGGCGTGCAGGTGTGGTCACCCACCGCCCAGGACGCCACGGCGGCACAGGGCTTGGGTTGCGGATCCGGATCCGGTTCCGGATCGCACTGCGCCGCATGCACGATGCATGCGAAGGACGAGACCGTGCCGACGTAGACGAGGCCGCCGCCGCTCACCGGGCCCTGGATGTACACGTCCTCGCCGGCGACCGCGACGTGGTTCTGGGTGCTGGCGTAGTAACGGTAGGTGTAAGGCCCCAGCGTCAGGTTGGCCCGGTGCGATGGAAAGAACTGCGGGTAGGTCTGCTCGGCCCAGTCGAACAGCTCGGTGACGGTGAGCGCCGGGGTCTGCACCGCGGCCGCGGCCAATGCCGCGCGACGCTCGGTGGCGGGGGCGAGCTGCGCGTCGAAGCCGCGGAAGCTGCGCAGGCAATCGGCGCCGACACGGCGGTAGGTGACCAGGCCGCTCTCGGCCGCCGGACGGTCGCAATCGCCCGGCGCCACGCGTGCGCTGGCGGGCAGGTCGAGCCGGCTGCTGCGCGCGGCCTCGTCTGAATCACGCCCGCCGCCGCAGGCGCCCAGCACCAGGGTGACGGCCGCCAGCCAACGGATCCAGTGTGTGGAGGTGCGCATCGTCATTCCCCGCCGAGCATGTCCCGAGGCCGCTCGTTTATCACGCCCTGGCCGGCTGCGTGCGTGACGGCTTCACAGCTTCACCGGCCCGTCGGTGGACGGCAGCGCCGCGGCCGCACGCGCCTGTTCCTGCCGCTTGCGGTCGGTGTAGTTGTCGGCCCGCGCGAGCTGTTCGCGGATCATCGCGTTGTTCTGCCCCATCACGTCGATGGCCTTGGCGCGGAAGTTGTCCATCGCGTCCATGGCCTGGAAGGTCTGGTCGAACATCTCCTTCATCTTCTCGATGCCCAGCATCGGGTTCTGCGCGAACTGCGTGGTCTGGTCGACATGCTGGTTCAGCGCACGCCCGGTCTCGCTGATCAGGTTGCCGATGGTGGCGTTGACACCCTGCAGCATCTCCATCACGCGGATCTGGTTGCCGGTGGCGCGGGCCACGGTCTGGGCCACCGCCAGCGCGCTCATGCCGGTGGTGGCGACGCGGGTGCAGCCGTTCATCATTTCGCGCCCGGTCTTCTTCAGCACGTCCAGCGCGAGGTAGCCGTTCACGCACACCGCCTGCTGGGTCTGGATGTCCTGCAGGTTCTGGCGCGCGTAGAACAGAACCTCCTGGCGCAGCGCCTGGGCGCGCTGCGGGTCGCTGTGCTCCAGCGACTTCACCTTCTCTTCCAGCTTGGCGTCCAGGGTGGTCGCGAAGCGCGCGGCGGCCGCCAGCTTCTGCATCGCTTCCCACAGCTTGGCGCGCGTGGCCTCGATGTCGACCACGTCCTTCTGCATGTCGTCGCGCGCGGCGTAGAGCTGCGTCATCGAGGTCTTCAGCTGGTCGGACGCGCTCTGGTACTTGCGGAAGTAGGCCTCCAGCTTGTTGCCGAAGGGGATGATGCCGAGCAACTTGCGCGGCTGCATCAGGTCGCCGTCGTTGCCGGGGTTCAGCTCGTCGAGCTGCGCGCGGATGTCGTTGATGGCCTTGAAGGCCGGCGTGTCCTCGATGCCGACGTAGTTGCGCTGCATGAAGCGGCCCTGCATCAGCGACGAGGCATTCGACACCTCTTCCTTGCCGAGCGCGAAGGCGCTGTCCAGCCGCGAGCGGAAGCCTTCCGAATGCAGGTCTTCATTGGCCAGCGCATCGATGAAGCGCAGCACCTGGTCGTCGACCTGCTGCTGCAGTTCGGGCTTCAGCGGCACCGCCTCGCGCGCGGCCTCGGCCGGCACGGCCTGGATCACCTCGGGCGGCTCGAGCTGGAAGGCCGGGACGGCCGTCTTCGTGGTGGTCGGAGGGGTGCTGCTCATCGAGACTTCTCCCGGGATGGCGGTTGCAGGGAAGGCGCTTCGTCGCGGCCCAGCACGGGTGCCGGGCCGAACTTCTCGCTCAGGAACTTCGAATGCACCAGGAAGGCATGCGCATCCTGCGAGGCCAGGTCGTCGCCGAGCTGGCGGACCTTGGTCTCCAGCTCGACGATGGTGTCCTTGAAGGTGTCCTGCGCGGTCTTGCCATTCGCGAGCACCTTGCTGGTGGCGTAGGACGCGGGAATGGACAGGTAGGTGTTCAGCGCGTCGGGCAGGTAGCTGATGGCGATGTGCCGGGCATGGAAGCTGTCCTGCAGCGACAGGCTGCCGCGCGAGCGTTCCCACTGGTCGAGCAGGCCTTCGAGCGACTTGCACAGCGCCAGCACCCGCGTCTGCAGGCTGGCGGGAATGCGGTTGTCGGGGTTGTGCTCGGTGAGCCGGCGCACGCCGGACAGCGCGCGGCCCATGGCCTCGCGCGCGTCGCCCTCGTCGCTGAACTGCAGCGCTTCCCATTCCGGCTCCTTGCCCCACGGGAAGCCGAACCACAGGCTGCCGGCGATGAAGCCCGCGGCATAGCCGACCGCCGCGACACCCAGCCCCAGCGTGCCCAGCAGGCCCAGCGCCTTCAGCACCAGCGCGACCGTGGCCAGCCCGAGGCCCAGCCAGTTGGCGGGCGAGCCCAGCAACCTCAGCACCGACTTGCCCATCGCCTCTTGACGCGCACTTTCATTGATAGGCCCGGATGTCCTTGAATACGCCGTACAGCGGCGTCTTGCGCGCGTCGAACACGCGGCCGCCGGTGGTTGCGACCAGGTCCTTCAGCGCCTTCTCGTTGGCCTCTCCGAACAGCACCAGGAACACCGGGATGCCCTTCACGTCCTCGGGCAGCGCGGCGTAGTCCTGCTTGAACTGCTCGAGCGAGCGGCCCTTGTTGTTCTCGCCGTCGGTGAAGGCCACCACCGAGTACTGGTAGCGCGGGTTCTTCTGCTTCTCTTCCAGCATGTGCTGCAGCGAGACGAACACCGCGTCGTACAGCGCGGTGCCGCCGGTCATCTGCAGGCCGTCGGCGAAGTCGCGCACCTTGGCCAGCGCAGCGAGCTTGGCCTCGCTGTCGGCCTGCACCTGCACGCCGCGGGCGGTGGGCGAGCCGGCCGGCACGTCGAAGCGGGTGAGTCCGTAGGGCTGTTCCGAGAAGGGCTGCAGCCACAGGCGCTCGCGGTTGGTCAGGCGCGCGATGCGGCCGGTGAGCGAGGCATCGGCGCCCGCGATGTAATGGATCGCCTGCACCAGCTGCTGGCGGCGGCCGCCGCCTTGCATGCTGCCGCTGGTGTCCAGCACGAAGGTGGACGCGATCGGCGTGCGGAATTCGTTGAGGTAGGCGGCGATCAGGCCGTCGGCCAGCGCGCGGTCGGGCGAGAAGGGCAGCTCGACCTGCAGGCCTTGCTTGGGCAGCAGGTCTTCCACGCGGGCGGCCAGCTCGGGCTTGATCGGCCGGCGCAGCGTCTGCCGCGCCAGCCACAGCTGGGCGGGCTCGCTCTTCAGGTACTCGGCCACCTTCTGGTAGTCGGCCCGGCGCGCGTCGTTCAGCAGCATGAACGGGTAGTCCGCGGTGCTGACGCCTTCGTACGGGTAGATCAGCTGCAGCTTCTCGCGCAGCTTGCCCGAGTTGTTGAGGCTGAGCAGCCAGCTCTCGTAGTTGATGAAGGCATTGACCCGCGTGCCCTGCTGCAGGATGAACTGCTCCGACAGGTAGGTGGAGTTGTCGCCCGGCAGCTTGTAGCCCTTGAGGAAGTCGGCGATGGCGCCGCGGTCGACGTCAGCGGCGTTCAGCGCCTCGGTCTTGCCGCTGGTGGCGGCCACCACGCCCATCAGCGCCATGAAGCCCTGGTTCGACGTGGCCGGGTTGGACAGCGCGTAGTTCAGCTTGCCGGCCTTGGCGGCCGCGGCAATGTCCTTCCAGGTGAGCTTGGCCGCCACCGCGGGGTCGGCCCAGCCGATGCGCCGGGCCTCGGACTCGCTGACGCCGACCGCGATCGGCGACAGCATGATCTTCTCCTGCAGCTTCACGCGGGACTGGCCCTGCGTGTCCGACAGCAGGTACTTGGCGTTGGCGAACCAGGCGGCGTCGGCCTGCGTGGCGCCGGTCAGCACGGCCTCGGTGCTTTCCATCGTGCCGCCGAACTGGAACTTCAGCCGCACGCCGGTGGCCTTGGCCACCATCTCGGCCAGCGGCTCCAGGTCCTTCAGGTCGCTGGTCGCCAGCACCTTGAATTCGGGCGCTGCCGGGTTGGCTGCGTTGCCGCCCCAGCCGTCCTGCGCCTTCGGTGCCGGGTCGTCCTTCTTGCCGCAGCCGCCGGCCAGGGCCGCCAACGCCAGGGCCACGGCCGCGAGGAAGCCACGCCGGAACATCATTGCGTCATCTCCTTGGCCACCGTCTCGATCATCTCGGCCATGATTTCGAAAGCCGGCGGGTCCACCACCTGCGTGACCCGCGGTTCCACCGCCAGGCCGGTCGCCTGCACGGTGTCGACGAAGCGCTGCGTGTCCGCGATGCGGAAACCGTATTCCACCGCGATGCCCTGCAACTCGGCGTTGTTGGCCAGCAGCTCGGCCAGCGCCTTGGAGCGTTCGTTGGTGGCGATGAACACCACCTTGTTGACGATGGTGGGCTGCGGGTACAGCAGCACCATGTCGGCGGCGACGCCCTTCTTGGCCAGCGCGTAGCTGACGAGCTGGTTCTCGTAGATGAAGGCCAGCGGCGTCTTGCCGATGCCGATGGCGACGTAGTCGTCGAAGTTGCCGTTGACGTAGTTCTCCTGGTAGCCCTGCCGCTTGAACAGCTCGGCCAGCTTCAGCGCCGTGGCCTGCGCGGTGGCACGGTCGGTCACCAGGTCGCCCTGCAGCGCATGGCTGGTCAGGGCCAGGTACATCGCGGCGGAATTGCTGCGCCGCACGTCTGTGGTGGAAACCAGAACGCTGCGGCTGACGTCATAGCCCGATGCGTCCTTGAGGTCCTTCCAGCGCTGCTTCTTCAGCATCAGCTGCGTCAGCTTGGCCATGTCGACGCCATAGACCTTGGGACTCAGCGGCTTCGCGATGCCGTTGGCCACCAGGATCTTCGCGATCGGCTCCCAGCTGGCGATGACCATCGGCGTGAAGAAGGGCGAGGACTGCGCGACCGCGATGTTGGCCTTGCGCGCCGCGTCCGAGATCTGGTTGGCGGCCACGACGCCGGAGGGGAAGAGGAAGTCGGGCGCCGCACCCGCCACCACCTTGCCCGCCATCTCGCGGCTGCCGATGCGCACCACGTTGACCGGCAGCTTGTTCGCGGCCAGCACCTTCACGACCCGGGGGTCCTTGAAGAAGGGCTCGACGTCGAGCGCGATGATGCCGTTCAAGGGCGTGGCGGAGGCGATGGCCCGCTGCTCCTGCTGCTGAACCTGGTCCTGCCGCTGGCCCTGCAGCGCATAGAACAACGTGCCTCCGAACGCGAGCAACAACACCAGCGTGATCAACGCCCGCATCGTCTTGGACATCCGGTTCCACTCCTTGCAACCACCCTGCACCGGCAGGGGGCGGCCGCATTATGAGGCTCGGTCGCGCACGACCAAGGTCATGCGACAGGCCGCTGCGCGGACCGCATGGAACGTATCCTTGAGAGATGGACGACCCCCAACTCACTTCGTTCGTAGCCCCCGAGGGGGCGAGCCCGGACGTGAACGGTCCGGTGGACCGTTCACGCCTGGCGAGCGGCTGGGCCCAAAGGCCCGGCGCGGCCTGCAAGGCCTCAGCGCCCTTCGGGCGGCCGGGCGGGATGACTTTCAGCCCCAAGCTCACTGCGTTCGCTGCCCCCGAGGGGCGCTCAGCGCCCTTCGGGCGGCCGGGCGGGCGCTGATGGACGACACCCAACTGCTGCGCTACTCGCGCCACATCCTGCTCGACGAGATCGGCATCGAAGGGCAGCGCCGGCTGCTGGACTCGCATGCGCTGGTGATCGGTGCCGGCGGCCTGGGATCGCCGGTGGCGCTGTACCTGGGCACGGCCGGCGTCGGCCGCATCACGCTGGTGGACCACGACACCGTGGACCTGACCAACCTGCAACGCCAGATCGCGCACACGCAGGCCCGCGTCGGCCGGCCCAAGGCCGAATCGGCGCGCGAAGCCATCGCCGCGATCAACCCCGACGTGCAGGTGCTGCCGGTGCTGCAGAAGGCCGATGCGGACTGGCTCGACCAGGCGGTCGCCGGCGCGGACGTGGTGATCGACTGCAGTGACAACTTCAAGACGCGGCAGGCGGTGAATGCTGCCTGCGTGGCCCATGCGAAGCCGCTGGTCGCGGGCGCGGCGATCGGCTTCGACGGCCAGGTCTCGGTCTACGACACCCGCCAGCCCGACGCGCCCTGCTATGCCTGCCTGTTCCCGCCGGACGCCACCACCGCCGATGCGCACTGCGCGACCATGGGCGTGTTCGCGCCGCTGGTGGGCATCATCGGCACCATGCAGGCGGCCGAGGCGCTGAAGCTGCTGGCCGGCGTGGGCGGGTCGCTGGCCGGCCGGCTGCAGATGCTGGACGCCCGCACGATGGAGTGGACGCAGATCGCCATCGGCCGCCAGCCGGACTGCCCGGTGTGTGCGCAGCGCCGGGCCTGAGCGAAGGACACGCGGGCGCTTCAGGCCCCCAGCGCGTCGGCCAGCGCCAGCAGGTCCGTGACGCGGTGGTGCGGCACGCCGCGCGGCCGCGCCGGCGCGGGCAGTTCCGGCCGCTCGATCCAGGCGGCACGCAGGCCAGCGTTCAGGGCCCCGTCGACGTCGAGTTCGCCGTCGTCACCGACGTGCAGCACCGATCCGGGGGCGGCGCCCGCGAGCTCACAGGCGGTATGGAAGATCGCCGCGTCCGGCTTGCCGGTGCCGAAGACCTGCGCGCTGACCGACCCGTGGAAGTAGCGGCCGAGCCCCACGCGCGCGACGTCGGCATTGCCGTTGCTGAGCGCGACGATGGGCCAGCGCGCCGCCAGGCGGTCGAGCGCCGGGATCACGTCGGCGAAGAACTCGACGCGCTGCCGCTCGGCAAAGAAGTGCTCGAACGCGCCCTCGGCCAGCGCGGGATCGTCGCCGTGCTCGGCCAAGGCGCGGCGGATCGATTCGAGCCGGATGCGTGACAGGTTGTGCCGCCAGGCCGGCTGCTCCAGCGCCACCGCATCGCGCAGCGCGCGCAGCGTGGCGCGGTCATGGGCCGCGGCGGTGGCGGGCGCATGTTCGGCCAGCCAGCGCAGCAGGCCGGCCTCGGCGCGCTCGATGGCCGGCCACACCGGCCACAGGGTGTCGTCCAGGTCCAGCGTCAGTGCAACGATCGTCGTCATGGGTCGGCATCGTAGGCGCTGGCCGCACGCTCTGCCCGCCGCCCGCCGCGCACCCTTGGCGTAAGCTCGCGCGCATGGAAAGCAAGACCACCGAGAAGCTGCCGGACCTGACCGCCCGCAACTTTCCTTCCGCCGAGGAAGAGGCGCACC
>CAMLJY010000020.1 GCA_946480465.1 uncultured Burkholderiales bacterium | reverse complement strand
ACATCCGCATCGAGCAGGTGCGCCAGGCCATCGACTGGTCGCACCAGACCAGCGGCCGGGGACGCGGCAAGGTGCTGCTGTTCCACCCGGCGGATGCGCTGAACGGCCCGTCGGCCAACGCGCTGCTCAAGACGCTGGAAGAGCCCCCCGCCGGACTGCGGCTGCTGCTGACCAGCACCGATCCCGAACGCCTGCTGCCGACCATCCGCAGCCGCTGCCAGCGCCTGCGCATGACGCTGCCGGACCCAGACGCGGCGCTGGCCTGGCTGGCCACGCGCCAGCTGGCGGCCGCCGATGCGCAGGCCTTGATGGCCGCTGCCGGCGGCAGTCCGCTGGAAGCACTGGAACTGGCAGGCGAGGGCATCGATGCGGCTTGGCTCGCAGCGCTGCCGCTGCGGGTGGCCGCCGGCGACGCCTCGGTGCTGGCGGGCCGGCCGCTGCCGCGTGCCATCGACCTGCTGCTGAAGCTCGCGCACGACCTGCAGGCACAGGCCGCCGGCAGCGCGCCACGGTTCTTCGTCGGCAGCCGCTGGCCGCCCGCGGCCGACATGGCCGCGCTCGTGGGCTGGCAGCAGGCGCTGTTGCGCGCAGCCCGGCACGACGAGCACCCGTGGAACGCGGCGCTGCTGCTCGAATCGCTCGTCACGCAGGCCGCGGCCCTGTGGGCCACGACGGCCCCACCGGCCGCGGGGCGGCGGACCCCTTCGCTACACTCGTCCGGATGAACCAGCCGCCCGCCCGACCTGCCGCCCCAACGGGCGCCTTGGCCACCCCGGCCGCGCCGGCCGCCGCCGGCGCGCGGCCCAGCGTCATCCAGCTGGTGTTCCGGGAAAAGGGCGCGCTCTACGCGGCCTACATTCCGCTGCTGAGCGACGGCGGCCTCTTCGTGCCGACGACGCGGGAATACCGCCTCGGCGAGGACATCTACCTGCTGCTGTCGCTGCCGGACGATCCGCAGCGCTACCCGGTGGCGGGCAAGGTGGCCTGGATCACGCCGGCCAACGCACCCGGTGGACGCACCCAAGGCGTGGGCGTGCGCTTTCCAGCCGACGAGAAGACCCGCCTACTGAAGCTCAAGATCGAAGAGATCCTGGGCACCTCGATTTCCTCCTCGAAGCCGACGCAGACGGTCTAGAGCCGCTTTGCGTTGCGCGGTCCCGCGCGCATGTTCGTCGACTCCCATTGCCACCTCAATTTCCCTGAACTGCGGGACCGCATCGACGCCATCCGCGCCGACATGGCCGCCGCCCAGGTCGACCGCGCGCTGGTGATCTGCACCACGCTCGAAGAATTCCCGGAAGTGCATGCGCTCGCGCAGCGTTTCGACAACTTCTGGGCCACCGCGGGCGTGCACCCGGACAACGAAGGCATCGAGGAGCCGACGCTCGATCGCCTGCTGGCGCTGGCAAGGCTGCCGCGCGTCGTCGCCATCGGCGAAACTGGCCTCGACTACTACCGCCTGAATGGGCGCAGCCTCGACGACATGGCCTGGCAGCGCGAGCGCTTCCGCGTGCACATCCGAGCCGCGCGCGAGACCGGCCTGCCGCTGGTGATCCACACCCGCAGCGCCTCCGCCGACACGCTGGCCATCCTGCGCGAAGAGCAGGGCGGAGCAGCGGCCGGCGGCCCCGGCGGCGTTTTCCATTGCTTCACAGAAACGGCCGAGGTGGCGCGCGCCGCGCTCGACCTGGGCTTCCTGATCTCCTTCTCCGGCATCCTGACCTTCCGCAACGCCGAGGAGCTGCGCGAGGTGGCACGCTTCGTGCCCCTCGATCGCTGCCTGATCGAGACCGACAGCCCCTACCTCGCGCCCGTACCGTACCGCGGCAAGACCAATTCGCCGGCCTACGTACCACACGTGGCGGCACAGGTCGCGGCAGTGAAGGGGCTGGACGTGCGGACCGTGGCCGAGGCGACCAGCCGCAATTTCGAAAGGGTGTTCAAGCTGCCCCAGCCGGAGACCGCGCCATGAAGACTCGCCCATCCTGGAACACGATCCGTGCGCTCGGCACCGCGGCGGCCGCGCTGGGCATCGCGCTCGCCGCGTCCCTGCCTGCACGCGCCGGCGCATACGAGGACTTCTTCAAGGCCGTCACCTTCGATGACGCGGCAACCATCGAACAACTGCTGCGCCGCGGCTTCGACCCGAACTCCGTCGACGAAGCAGGCCAGGGCGCACTGTTCCTCGCGATGCGCGAAGGATCCTTCAAGGTGGCCGCGGCCCTGCTGAAAGCGCCCGGCCTGAAGGTCGACCAGGCCAACGACGCGGGCGAAACGCCGCTGATGATGGCCGCGCTGCGCGGCCACGAGGACTGGCTGCCCCAGCTCGTGGCGCAAGGCGCCGGCATCGACCGCGAGGGGTGGACGCCGCTGCATTACGCGGCCACTGGCCCTCAGCCCGCCGCCGTGGCCTGGTTGCTCGAACGCGGCGCGCGCGCCGATGCGCGCTCGCCCAACGGCACCACGCCCTTGATGATGGCCGCGCGCTATGGCAGCGAGGAGTCGGTCGACATCCTGCTGCGCCGGGGCGCCGACCCGAAGCTGCGCAATCAGCTGAACCTGACCGCGGCCGACTTCGCGCGCGTCGCTGGGCGCGAATCACTCGCGCAGCGGCTGGCCGCCGCGGCAGGGCGCTGAACGAAAGTCACCTTCTGTCACCGGCGGGGCTGTCAGCGGAATTCCGACACGGAGTTTGGCCCGGGCCCGACTAACGCTGCGGGCGGCCAGCTTCTACAGTGCGATCACACGCTGCACAGGAGTTGATCCATGTCCACCCTGCAACCGATCGCCAATCCGTTCGCCTTGCTGCTGGACCCCCAGCAAGTGCTCGCGAGCATCGAGCACTCCGATCGCCTGGAACGCCTGCATCGCCGCGTGTGCCGCCCGCTGGACAAGCCGGCACCGCAGAACGCCAGCAAGCAGCGCCCGGGGGCCATCGCGCCGGCGTCCTTCGATGAATCGGTCGATCCCGACGGCGACGCCGGCGACGACGACCTGAGCTGACGCGGCCGCCGGACTCGGCGCGGCGGCGTCGGGCCGCCGATCTGCCAAGGGCGGCAGTCCCGCGGGTGCCGGCCCCTGCACGCGACCCCTCGCGGCGGAATGCACCGGCCCAGCGCCTCGCTGCCGCTCGGCTTCGCCCACCGCCTTGTCCCTCCGTCTCGTCCGCTGCGTCCGAGCCGGGGGCCTTCGACCGCCCCCCGGCTGCGAGTCTGTGGCCCCCCGATCTCGCCCGTGGGTGCTGCCTCGGCGGAGGATGACCCCGAGGCGCCGGATCTGGAGCCTTCGCGGGCATGCCGGGTACGCACGGCGCGGCACTGCAAGCATGGCATGGCATGGCACCCCGAGCGTCGTGCCGTGCACCACGCCACCTCGCCGGACCGCGTAACAATCGCGACAATGATTGTTATGTCAAATTAAGTCCTGACGGTCCCATCCGATAGAAACCAGAATCGCGTCCCTACCGGAACCGCCCGTCATGCCGACCGTCACAGAAGCCATCAACCCCCAGTACTCCGGAGACTATCGCGCCGACGCGCTGATGGGCACTTTCGCGAACTGGAACTACCTGACCCCGGACATCACGCCCGCGGCGAACACGATCTACTACACGTTCACGATCAGCGCGGCGATCACGACGGCCTCGCCGGACGGGTCGCCGATGGCGTTCAACGCCGACCAGCAGGCTGCGGCGCGGGCCATCATGGCGTACTGCGCCACCGTCACCGGCATCAACTTCGTCGAGTCGGCCAACGCGGCGGAAGCCGATTTCCACTTTGCGAATGCCAATCTGACCGGCGCCACGACCGCCGGCCTGTGCCAGACCAGCTGGAGCTATGGCTCCAGCGGCGGCAACCTGACTTCCTACAGTGCCGAGGCGTACATCTACCTCGACGACGTCGAGTTCTCGGCCACCAACGTCGACCCCGATGCGGGCGAAGCCTCGTACGAGTACCTGCTGCACGAGATCGGCCACGCGCTGGGCCTGGACCATCCATTCAGCGGCTCGCCGACCTTGCCGGATGCCGAGGACAACACGAACAACACCGTGATGTCCTACACCCACCTCGGCGGCAGCAAGAGCACATTCCAGTCCTACGACCTGCTGGCGCTGGCGTGGATCTACGGCGGAGACGGACTGGGCGGCACCTGGGGCTACAACAGCACCGGCGGCTTGACCCTGACACCCGGAAGTTCCCCGGCCCCGGCGCCTTCGCCCACGCCGTCCCCATCCCCGTCGCCATCACCGTCACCTTCCCCTTCGCCCTCGCCCTCTCCATCGCCCACGCCGGCGCCAGCTCCCGCACCGGTCGATTCGACACCGCCGACGCTGCTGACCATCAGCCCGGCCGATGGTGACGCCGCCGTCTCCATCACCAGCGCGATCTCGCTGCGCTTCAGCGAAAACGTGCAGGCGGGATCGGGTGAGATCGTCCTGAGCACCGCCGGCGGCACGGTGGTCGAGAAGTTCGCCGTCGGCTCCAGCAGCCGCGTGAGTTTCAACGGCAGCACCGACCTGACCATCACGCCGACCAGCGCGCTCGCCTATGGCACGGGCTACGTGTTGAGTTTCCCGTCGGGCGCGGTGCGTGACACGGCCGGCAATGCCTTCGCCGGACTCAGTGGATACGACTTCACCACCGTTCCACCGCCGGACATCGTGGCGCCCACAGTGCAGTCGGTGAGCCCCACGGCCGGTGCCACCGCCATCGCCGTCGGCGCCAACCTGGTGATCACCTTCAGTGAGGCGGTGCGCGCCGGCACCGGGCGCATCGACCTGCGCAAGGCCGACGGAAGCCTGTTCGAGACCTTCGACGTCTACAACAGCTCCTCACTGCAGTTTTCCGGCAACGTCCTCACGATCGACCCGACCAAGACGCTGGCGTACTCCACCAGCTATCGGCTGGAGCTGGCCGCCGGCAGCGTCAAGGATTCGGCCGGCAACGCCTTCGCCGGCGGCACCACGCACGAGTTCACCACGGCCGCACCGCCGGACAAGACCGCCCCGTCGTTGACTGGCGGCACGCCGGCGCCGGGCAGCACGGGCGCTTCGACCACTGCGGACCTGCTGCTGCAGTTCAACGAGCCGATCGCGCGTGGCAGCGGCGCCATCACGCTGCGCACCGCGGCCGGTACCCAGATCGAGCGCTTCGACGCCGCCAGTTCCAGGGTCACGGTGGATGGCAACACCTTGCGCATCGATCCGAGTGCGGACCTGAGCGGCGGGAGCTCCTACCGCATCGAACTGTCTTCCGGCAGCATCAAGGACCTTTCCGGCAACGCCAACAACGTGATGCTGAGCCTGCAGTTCACGACGCAGGCCCCGCCACCGCCGCGCAACCTGACCGGTACAGCAGCTGCGGACCGGCTGGAAGGCGGCCCGGCGGCCGACCGTCTGGACGGGGCCGGTGGCAACGACACCTTGATCGGCCTGGCCGGCAACGACGACCTGCGGGGCGGCGACGGCATCGACACCGCCCAGTACTCGCTCGCCCGCTCGGCCTACCAGCTCACGGCGCAAGGCGCGGGCTGGCGCGTCGCCGCGAACAGCGGAGACGAAGGAAGCGACACCCTCACCGCGGTCGAACGCCTCGCCTTCTCAGACCGGCATGTCGCGCTGGACTTGAACGGCAACGCCGGCGCGGCCGCCAAGCTGATCGGCGCCCTGCTGGGTCCCGCAGCGGTGAAGGACGTCGGCTTGGCCGGCCTGGCGATCGCGCTGCTGGATGGTGGCATGAGCACCACGGCGCTCGCCGAAGGCGGCCTGGCCACTGACGCATTCATCGGCTTGGCGGGAGGCGGCGATGCGCAGCACGCGCTGGCGCAGATCTGGCGCAACGTCTTCGGAACCGAACCCGACCTGGCAACCGTCGACCTGCTGGCGGGACAGGTGGCACGGGGCGAAATCTCACTGCCCGCCATTGCGGTGATCGCGGCCGACTTGCCGTCGAACGCCATCCGCATCGACCTTGCAGGTCTGGCCGGCACGGGACTCGACTACACGCCTTTCGGCGAATAGCACGCAGCAGCATCCCACGGCCTTTGCACCCGCCCCCCGGCGGGTTTTCGCCGTGCGCGTTATGTCAAATTTTGAGGCCCATGGCAGAATGCGGCCCGGGTCGGTTATTGCTTGCACGGAAGTGGCCCCCACTTCGACATCTCCGCCCCGCCTCGCAATCTCCGGGACCCCATGGCCAAAGCCGACACCAAGACTTCCATCGACGCCGACGGTCTGCGCTACCGCAGCAAGACCCCAGGTTCTCCGTTCACCGCCGCAGGCGCCTTCGGAGCCGCAACGATGTCCTGCTTCCTGTGCGGCAAGCACCGTCCGCGCAGCGCACTGAAGTCGCGGCGCCTGCTCGGCAAGGCGCAGTTCGTGTGCTCCCCGAGCTGCAAGGAAGCCGACGCCGGCACCAAGGCCTGATCACCACGGGCCGCTCCCGCAAGGCCATCCCTCAGGATGGCCTTGTCGCATCAGCCGCCGGGCGCGCGCCAGGCGGCGATCCAGCTCTCCTCGTTCGCCAGCAGCTGCGCATAACCGTGCGCCGCCAGGTCTTCACGCGCCCACAACGACCGGTGATCCTCGAACGGATTGGCCTCCACATGCTGCTCGATGAAGGCCTTGGGCGTGCTGACCAGCGCCATGCGCTTCGCGATGCGGCGGCAATGCTGCAGGAAGACCTCGCCCTCGGCCTTGTCGAAGTGCTCGAGGATGTCGATGGCCATCACCAGGTCGTATGACGCATCGGCGATGGTCGGCAGCAACGCCAGCGCATTGCCGATCCGGACCTCGTTGTAGGCGTAGGCGTGCACCGGGGTCAGGTACCCGGCATAGCCTTCGATGCCATCGATGCGCAGGCGCCAGCGCTCGCGCGGCGCTTGCCGGGCTTGCGCGCCATCCACCTCGAACAGGTTGACGTTCTCGAGGTTCGTGCGCAGCAAAAAGCCGTACTGGCCCATGCCGACACCCACGTCGAGGATGGAGGCAGGCTGCAATCGTTCAACGCAGCCGACGATGGTGCTCAACTGGCTGCTTTGGCTGAACGGCATGATCGGACGGGGCGACGCGCGGGTCGCGGATGAAGGCGGGACGCGGATGCTAACTCGCCGGCCAGGCCGCCAGCGCGGTCGCCGCCCTCCTCAGGCGCCGGCGCTGTTCAGCTGCTCTTCCAGGCGGTGCAAGACCTGGTAGCAAGGCAGCACCTGCGCGACGCTGGCGTTGGGCTCGCGCCCTTCCCGGATCGCCGCGAAGAACTCGCGGTCCTGCAGCTCGATGCCGTTCATCGACACGTCGACCTTCGAGACGTCGATCTTCTCGTCCTTGCCGCTGACGAGATCGTCATAACGCGCAATGTACGTGCCCGTGTCGCCGATGTAGCGGAAGAACGTGCCCAGCGGACCATCGTTGTTGAAGCTCAGGCTCAGCGTGCAGATCGCACCATTCGCGGCCTTCAGCTGGATCGACATGTCCATCGCGATGCCCAGCGTCGGGTGGATCGGTCCCTGCAGCGCGTTGGCCTGCACGATCGGCGACCCGGTCTGGTACGCGAACAGGTCCACGGTGTGTGCGGCGTGGTGCCACAGCAGGTGATCGGTCCAGCTGCGCGGCTGGCCCAGGGCGTTCATGTTCGTGCGGCGGAAGAAGTAGGTCTGCACGTCCATCTGCTGGATGTTGAATTCGCCCGCGGCGATCTTCCGGTGCACCCACTGGTGGCTCGGGTTGAAGCGCCGGGTGTGGCCGCACATCGCCACCAGGCCGGTCTCCTTCTGCAGCTCCACCACCGCCTGGGCGTCTTTGCAGCTGTCGGCCAGCGGGATTTCCACCTGCACGTGCTTGCCCGCCTGCAGGCAGGCGATGGCCTGCGATGCGTGCATCTGGGTCGGGGTGCACAGGATCACCGCATCGACCTCCTTCAGCGCCAAGCTCTCGTCCAGCTCCGTCGTGCAGTGGCCGATGCCGTACTTGGCCGCGGTCTCACGGGTCTTGTCCAGCTCGCGGCTGACCAGCGAGACGACCTCCACGCCGTCGATCGCCCGGATCGCATCCAGGTGCTTGATGCCGAAGGCGCCGGCGCCCGCCAGCGCCACCTTGATCGTCTTCATCAGTTGTTCTCCAGGATGAGGTGGCCCACCGCCGTGTTCGACGCAGGCACGTGATAGAAGCGCCGCACCACCTTCGGGGGCCGATCGCTCATCGCGCCGCGCGCGATCAGCCACATCACCAGCTCGATGCCTTCGCTGCCGGCCTCGCGGACGTAATCGATGTGCGGCACCTGCGACAGACCCTCCGGGTCGGCGATCAGGCGATCGAGGAAGGCGTTGTCGAACTCCCTGTTGATCAAGCCGGCACGCGGTCCCTGGAGCTGGTGGCTCATGCCGCCCGTGCCCCAGACCTGCACGTTGAGGTCCTCGTCATAGGACTCGATGGCCTTGCGGATCGCCTTGCCCAGGCTGTAGCAGCGGCGCCCCGATGGCACCGGGTACTGCACCACGTTGACGGCGAACGGAATCACCGGGCAGGGCCAGGCTTCCGGCTGTCCGCACATCAACGACAGCGGCACGGTGAGGCCATGGTCGACGTCCATGCGGTTCACGATGGTCAGGTCGAAGTCGTCCTGGATCACCGACTGGGCGATGTGCGCGGCCAACTTGGGATGGCCGATCACTTTGGGCACTGGGCGCGGCCCCCAGCCTTCATCGGCCGGGTTGAACTCGGCGGCGCAGCCGATCGCGAAGGTCGGGATCAGTTCCAGGCTGAAGGCACTGGCGTGGTCGTTGTAGACCAGGAAGACCACGTCCGGCTTGTTGTCGCGCATCCACTGCTTGGAAGGCTCATAGCCCTTGAACAGCGGTTGCCAGTAGGGCTCGGCGGTCTTGCCCAGGTCGAGCGCGGCACCGATGGCCGGCACGTGCGAGGTGTAGACGCTTGCGGTGATGCGTGCCATCAGTCGGTCGCTTTCTTGGAGGATTCGCCGATGTAGCGGTTGCCCTCGATGGAGCGCCCGCCGGCCAGCATCATCGCGGCGTATTCCTCCTGCGACATGCCGGTCATGCTGGCGGCCATGTACTGGAAGCTCTTGCCGTCGGTCGCGCCGATCTTGGCCAGGAAGTAGATGTTGCCGCCGAGGGCGATGCAGCGGTTCAGGTCTCGCGCCAGCACGGCTTGCTTCTGCTCCTCGCTCATCGGCCACTCGTCGAGGTAGGCCCGCTCGTCAGCGCGGAAGCGCTCGCGGTTGGCCGCCTTCATCAGCGACATGCAGAACTGGTTCAGGTGGTAGCCCAGGCGCGACTGCTCGGCGTCGAAGATCGTCGTGCCCGGAACGTTGGTGTACGGTTTGTCGAGTGCCATTCAGCGCCCCTCCTCTTCCGGCCAGTACAGCCGCATCGGGTTGTCCACCAGCAGCTTGCGCTGCAGTTCAGGCGTGACCGCGATGTGCGGGATGAAGTCGACCAGCAGGCCGTCGTCGGGCATGTGGTCCTTCAGGTTGGGATGCGGCCAATCGGTGCCCCAGAGCACACGTTCCGGGAAGCCTTCGACGATGCGCCGGGCGAAGGGCACCACGTCCCGGTAGGCAGCCTGCTGGCCGGCCAGTGCCGGCGGCCCGGTCACCGACAGGCGCTCGGGGCAGCTGACCTTGCTCCACACGTTCGGATGCTGGCGCATGAACTTCACGAACAGCTCGAACTCCGGCCCGTCCACCGGCTTGCTCACGTCCGGCCGGCCCATGTGATCGACCACCACCGTCGTGGGCAAGGCGGTGAAGAAGTCCCACAGCTCGGGCAGGTCCTGCGCCTCGAAGTAGATCACCACGTGCCAGCCCAGCTTGGCGATGCGGCCGGCGATCTCCATCAGCTCGTCCTTGGGCGTGAAGTCCACGAGGCGCTTGACGAAGTTGAAGCGCACGCCGCGCACGCCGGCTTCATGCAGCGACTGCAGTTCCGCATCCGACACGCTGCGCCTCACCGTCGCCACCCCGCGCGCCTTGCCTCCGGAAGCACGGCAGGCATCGGCCATCGCCCTGTTGTCCGCGCCATGGCACGTGGCCTGGACGATCACATTGCGCGCAAAACCCAGGTGGTCGCGCAGCGCGAACAGCTGGTGCTTGGAGGCATCGCAGGGGGTGTACTTGCGCTCCGGCGCGAAGGGAAATTCGGCGCCGGGGCCGAACACGTGGCAGTGCGCGTCGACACTGCCGGGCGGCACCCGGAAGCGCGGCTCGCTGGGGCCGGCGTACCAGTCCAGCCAGCCGGCGGACTTCTCGAAAGTGATGTCAGCCATGGGTCCTGTTCCGTTGGGCCAGGATGCGGTCGGCTTCCGTCCGCCAATCGCTGCTGCGTGCAAAGCCGGGTTCCCCGCGCGTGCCGAAGACGCCCGCGTCCGCCAGGTCGGCCACCCAGGTCTGGCGTTCGGCGGTGCCGCTGGCCGACCAGGGCTCGAGCCCCGCCTCACGCACTGTCTCGGCCACTTCGCGTACCTCCTCGCTGCGGCGGCGGCCATGTTCGATCACGCGCTGGAAGAAGTAGGCGCCCTGCTTCTCCCAGTCGATGCCCGGGAAGGTCTCGGCCAGCGAGGCCAGGACCTGGTCTTCGACGCCATGCGCGCGGGCGGCCGTGAAACTCTCGATGACCATCGCCTCCAGGCCCTTGATCATCACGCTTCGGCACATCTTCGTGGCCGAGGCAACGCCCAGCTTGTCGCTGGCGACGCGGGGCGCAAAGCCCAGCGCCGCCAACGCCGGCAGCAGCGCCTGGGCATGGGCCCCGCCCAGCAGCAACGGCACCTTGATGCGGTACGGCGGCACCGAGGTCATCACCGCCCCCTCCACATAACGGCCGGCTGCAGCGTCCACGGCGCCGGCCGCGCGGATCTTCGTGCCGGGGGATGCGGAATTGAAATCGAGGAAGTACGCGCCGCGCTTCAAGGCCGGCGCACAGGCCTCAGCCACGGCCAGCGCCTGGCTGGCCGTCACCGCGCTGACGACCAGGTCCGCGTCGCGCGCCAGGTCGGCATGCGACCGGGCCAGTGCGACGCCGATGCCTGCCGCATGCTCCGCCATCACCGCGCCCGCCGGGGTGCCAAGCTTCACGTCATACGCACTGACCGCCACGCCGGCGGCCCGCAGGTCCTCGGACAGGATGCGGCCGACCTCGCCGTAGCCGATGAGTCCAACGTGCCAATGCAATGCGTCCACGGCCTTCGCCTCCAACGGCATCCTGCTCAATCGATGTAGCGCAAGCCGGCCTTCTCCAGCGGCTCGCGCATCTTGTACATGTCCAGGCCCAGCACGCCGGAGGCCAGCTTGGCGCGCTTCTCCGCCTCGATCGCCTCGCGCTTCACGGCCGCTTCGGCCGTCGCGGCGGCCATCGCCGCCGGCACCACGACCACGCCGTCGTCATCGGCCACCACCACGTCGCCCGGATTCACCAGCGCGCCGGCACACACCACGGGCACGTTCACCGAACCCAGCGTGGCCTTGATCGTGCCCTTCGCGCTGATCGCCTTGCTCCACACGGGAAAGCCCATCTCGGTCAGGTCGCGCACGTCGCGCACGCCGGCATCGATCACGAGGGCGCGGGCGCCGCGGGCCTGGAATGACGTGGCCAGCAGGTCGCCGAAATAACCGTCATTGCACTCGGCCGTGACGGCAGCCACCACGACGTCTCCCGCGCGGATCTGCTCGGCTGCGACGTGCATCATCCAGTTGTCGCCCGGGTGCAGCAGCACCGTCACGGCGGTGCCCGAAATCCGGGCTCCGGGATAGATCGGCCGCATGTACGGCTTCAGCAGGCCGACGCGTCCCATGGCCTCGTGCACCGTGGCCGAGCCGAAGCGAGCCAATGCATCGGCCGGCGCGCGCTCCGCGCGCACGATGTTGCGCTTCACCACTCCCAGTTCGTACATCTCACTTCCCCTTGGCTTTCAGCGCAGCATCCAGGCGCGGGAACACGCGCCGCGCGTTGCCTTCGTAGACCTTGCGCTTGTCCTCGGCGCTGAGCAGCGTCGACGCCTCGATGTAGCGCTTGGTGTCGTCGTAGTAGTGCCCCGTCTCCGGGTCGATGCCGCGCACGGCGCCGATCATTTCGCTGGCGAACAGGATGTTGTCGACGGGGATCACCTTGGTCAGCAGGTCGATGCCGGGCTGGTGGTAGACACAGGTGTCGAAGAAGATGTTCTTCAGCAAGTGCTCCTGCAGCAGCGGCTTCTTCAGCTCCTGCGCCAGGCCGCGGAAGCGCCCCCAGTGGTAGGGCACCGCCCCGCCGCCGTGCGGGATCAGGAACTTCAGGGTCGGGAAGTCCTTGAACAGGTCCGAGGTGAGGCACTGCATGAAGGCCGTGGTGTCGGCATTCAGGTAGTGTGCCCCGGTGGTGTGGAAGCAGGCGTTGCAGCTGGTCGACACGTGGATCATCGCGGGGATGTCCCACTCGACCATCCTTTCGTAGATCGGGTACCAATGCCGGTCCGACAGCGGGGGCGCGGTCCAGTGGCCGCCCGACGGGTCAGGATTCAGGTTGATGCCGACGAAGCCGTAGTCCTTGACGCACTTCTCCAGCTCCGGAATGCAGGTCTTCGGATCGACGCCGGGCGACTGCGGCAACATGGCCGCGCCGATGAAGTTGTCCGGGAACAGCTGGCTGACGCGGAAGCAAAGCTCATTGCAGATCGCCGCCCAGGTCGACGACACCTCGAAGTCGCCGATGTGGTGGGCCATGAAGCTGGCTCGCGGGCTGAACACCGTGAGGTCGCTGCCGCGCTCGCGCATCTTCGCGAGCTGGTTGATCTCGATGGACTCGCGCAGTTCGTCGTCGCTGATCTTCAGCTCGCTCACCGCCGGCTTCTGCGCCAGATCGGCGATGCCGGCGATCTGGCGGTTGCGCCAGGCCTCCAGCGCCTTGGGCGCGGTCGTGTAGTGGCCATGCACGTCGATGATCATCCGCTCTTCTCCTGAGTTATCGCGCAAACCGGCTCACGCCGCATCCATGCCATGGCGGCGCTTGGCCTCCGCGGCCCCCGGGGAGGCCAGGTGGGCCAGGAACTCGCGGGCCAGCTGCGGCTGCGCGGCGCGTGCGCCGACGCCACCTGAGAACGTCGTCATCACCTGGACTGCCGGCGGCAGTGGCCCCAGCACTGCGATGCCATCGAGGTGCATCAGTTCGCTGAGTTGCTGGAAGCCGAGTTCGACCTCGCCGCGCGCCACCAGGCTGCCCACGGGCACGCCCGGCGGCACTTCGACGACGCGGTCCTTGATGCGCTCGGCAATACCCCAGCGCTCGAACAGCCCCGCCAGGTGCACGCCGCTGGGCCCGGTCGAGTAGCTGATGCTGCGCGCCGATTCAACCGCCCGGCGCAGCGCGTCCTCGCTGGAGATGTCCGGCTGGGCGGCCCCCGCTCGCACGGCCACGGCGACGCCGGAGCGCACGATGTCCACGCGCCCCGGCAGCAGGTGCCCGTCGGCGATCAGCTTGTCGATGGCGGTCGCTGCCAGCACGACGAAGTCGAAGGCTTCGCCCGCCTGCACGCGTTTGGCCGCATCGACACCGCCCACAGACTCGATGTTCACCGGCCGCCCCCAGCCGGACGCCAGTTCGACCAGCACCTGGCGAGTGGCCATCGAAGAAATGCCGGTGAGGGCCGCGGTGGCGGATGCAGCTTCCATGGACGGCGATTCTGGCCACGAGACCCGGACAGGCCCAGGACCCGTTGCTGATATCAGCTATCGCGCCTCGGCATGGAAAGCACGAGGCAGGCATCGCAAGCTGCGATGGCCCAGCGCACTACCCCGGCTGCGATTGCGCCGCCGCTCCCTGAGGAAGGCTGCGCGCCAGTTCGGTCAACAAACGGACGGTGTGGCGCATCAGCGGACTCGGCCGCTTGTGCGCGGACAGCGCGAGGCACAGCACGCTGATCAGCGCAGGCTGGGTCAGTGGATGCACCGCCAACTGGTCCGCCCGGCCGGATGCCGCGACCGCGCTGGCCGTCAGCACGGCATGACCGTAGCCGGCACAGACCAGGTCGATGATGGCTGCGATGCTCGACACCTCCCAGGCGATGTCCAGCTTCAGTCCGATCAACGCCGCCTGCGTTTCGACCAGCCGGCGAATCACGTGTGAGCGCTCCGGCATCACCAGCGACAGGCCGGCCAGCCCGCGCATCGGCAAGGGACCGCGCGGCAACGCATCGCCGGGCAGCGGCGCCACCAGGCACAGCGGCTCGTCGAGCACCGGAGTGATCTCCAGCGAAGGCTGCGCCTCGGGGTTGTAGAGCAGGCCGACGTCGACGCGACCGGTGGTGATCCACTCGACGATGTGGCTCGACAAGCCTTCCACGATCGCGAGCCGCGCGCCGGGCAGGCGGCGCTTGAAAGCGTCGATCAGCGGCAAGGTCAGCTGGCGCCCGATCGTCGGCGGCACCCCCACCGTGACGCGGCCCACCGGAGCGTCGCGCGAAGCGCCCATGTCCTCGCGGGCCTGCGCCACGGCCTGCAGGATGCCCACGCCATGCTCGAACAGGCGGCGGCCTGCTTCCGTCAGCACCACGCCGCGGCCATTGCGCAGCAGCAGCGTCTCTCGCAGGTCGGTCTCGAGCGCCCTCACCTGCCGGCTCAGCGCCGGTTGTGCGATGTCCAGCACCATCGCGGCCCGGCTGAAGCTGCCCAGCTCGGCCACATGCACGAAGTATTCGAGCTGCTTGAGGTTCACCAGATCAGCATCGCACAGCCAAACAAAAACGCCATGCAGCGCGAGGCGGCATGGCGTTGGCAGGTTCTGGCGGAGTCGGAGGGATTCGAACCCTCGATGCAGGTTTTGCCCACATACTCCCTTAGCAGGGGAGCACCTTCGGCCACTCGGTCACGACTCCAGAGCCAGCGCGCATTCTAGCAGCTGTCAGACGCGCCAGGCACTAAGCAAAGCGATCGTCATCGATCTTCTTGAATGCGATGGCCGGCATCCCGTGCGAATCAGGCAGCGGACGTGTCCACTGCGTCCAGCCCGAAGGACTTGTGCAGCGAGCGCACGGCGAGCTCCATGTACTTCTCGTCGATCACGACCGAGGTCTTGATCTCGCTGGTGGTGATCATCTGGATGTTGATGCCCTCTTCGCTCAAGGTGCGGAACATCTTGGCGGCCACGCCGACGTGGCTCTTCATGCCGATGCCGACGATCGAGACCTTGCAGATCTTCGGGTCGCCCATGACTTGGGTGGCACCGGTGGACGGCACGACCGAGCCCTTCAGCAGGTCCAGCGTGCGCTGGTAGTCGTTGCGGTGCACGGTGAACGAGAAGTCGGTGCGGCCATCATGCGACATGTTCTGCACGATGACGTCGACGTCGATGTTGGCCTCGGCCACGGCGCCCAGGATCTGGTAGGCGATGCCCGGCTTGTCAGGCACGCCGACCACGGTGAACTTGGCTTCGTCGCGGTTGAACGCGATGCCCGAGACGACGGCTTGTTCCATCTTTTCGTCTTCCTCAAAGGTGATCAGGGTGCCGGACTTCGCTTCTTCTTCGATCGCGATGTCCCAGGGCGTGAAACTCGACAGCACGCGCAGCGGCACGCGGTACTTGCCAGCGAACTCGACGGAGCGAATCTGCAGCACCTTCGAGCCCAGGCTGGCCATCTCCAGCATTTCTTCGAAGCTGATGGTCAGCAGCCGCTTTGCTTCAGGAACCACACGCGGGTCCGTCGTGTAGACGCCGTCGACGTCGGTGTAGATCAGGCACTCATCGGCCTTCAGCGCGGCCGCAACGGCCACGGCCGACGTGTCGGAACCACCGCGGCCCAGCGTGGTGATCGAACCTTCGTCATCGATGCCCTGGAAACCCGTGATGATGACCACCTTGCCTTCGGCCAGTTCGGCGCGAACGCGGGCATCGTCGATGCTCTCGATGCGCGCCTTGGTGTAGGAAGAGTCGGTCTTCACCGGCACCTGCCAGCCGGTGTAGCTGACGGCCGGCATGCCCTCGGCCTGCAGCGCCAGGGCCAGCAAGCCCACCGACACTTGTTCGCCGGTGGAAGCGATCATGTCCAGTTCGCGCATCACCGCCGCATTCATCGTTGCCGGCTGCACTTCTTTGGCCAGGCCCAGGAGGCGGTTGGTCTCCCCGCTCATCGCTGAAGGGACGACCACCATTTGGTGGCCCGCGCGCGCCCATTTGGCGACACGCTTGGCGACGCTCTTGATGCGCTCGGGCGAGCCCATCGACGTTCCGCCGTACTTGTGAACGATCAGTGCCATGGTCAGTGCCGCCCGGCCGTCCGAAGGCACTGACGCGCCCCCACGAGGGGCCGCGAACAATGTGAGCGTGGGGGCGGATTCATCCTAGGAGTGGGTGTCGGAGCACGTTGAAACCGCGCGGCTCCGGGACGCGAACCGGCGATTTTAGCTGCTGCGGTGCAGCACCCAGCGCAGCGTCACTTGGGGCCGGCCTGGCTCGCTCTGCGCCCGCGCATCAACGCCCAGGCCGGGGACGTACAGCAGCCGAGCATCGGACCACACCAGCGGCCCTTGTCGGTCGATCGCCGGGATGCCTGCCTGCTGGTACTGCTTCTTCAGACTTCGCGGTGGCGTTCGCGCAGCGCGCTGGAACTGTTCCCCGCCGGCGCGTGCGCGCAATTCCACGTCGTGCAGCAGGGCGGGCGGAAGGCCACCGGCCTCCGCCGCCCGAACCTCGAAGCATCCACCCCACTCCGGCACCCCATGGTCGCCGACGGCCGACAGGTCGACGCGCATCACCAGTTCAGGCTTTGGGGGTAGCGTGCGTCGGGACCATCTCAGCCAGCCACGGTACGCCTGCAAGGTGTTGACGGCGTCCGCGGGCCACTGGCCGGTCGCGCTCCGGGGCCATTCGGCCAGCAAACGCTGCACCAGCGACTCAGGCACGCCTGAGACAAGCCTCTGCGCGAGCCATGCCCGCAGGACCAGCGCACGCCGCGCTGGCGACAGCGCCAACCACGCTGCACGTTCGAGCATGCCGTCGCACTGCACGTCCGCCAGGTCACGCGCCACCCACTCCGCAAGTGCGTCGGCTGCTTCGGCCGCCCGATCGGCCGCGGCAGCCAGCGCCTGCTCGGCATCGGGAAAGGCCGACACGAGCGGCGGCCAGACCAGCGCCCGCAGTCGATTGCGCGCCCAGCGGGTGTCGGCGTTCGACGGATCCTCGACCGGCCGCAGTTGATAGCGCGCGATGTACGCGTCTATCGCAGTCCGCGGCATCGACAGCCAGGGGCGCAGCCAGCAGATGCCTTGGCGCTCCACACTGCGCGGCATCGCCGCAAGCGCCTTAGGGCCGCCACCGCGCAGGGCCTGGAGCAGCACGGTTTCCGCCTGGTCACGGCGATGCTGCGCCAGCAGAACGGCCCAGGCGCCCTCTTCCAGGGCCATGCGGCGCAACGCTGCGTACCGCTCGCGGCGGGCCCAGGCCTCGACGCTCTCACCGTGCCCGGGCGCGCCATCGAGCCGCAGCCAGCGCAGGCGCACGGGCCAGCCCCTGCCTCGCCACCGCCGGCATAAGCGCTGCGCCGAGCGCACCCACTCGTCGGCCCCTTGCACCAAGCCGTGGTGCACGTGCAGCGCCACCACGTCGAGTTCCAGCACGGCGGCAGCGCGCACGGTGGCGTGCAGCAGGGCCAGCGAGTCACGCCCGCCGCTGAAGGCCACGGCCACCGTGTTGCGGCCGCTGCTCACGGCGAGCGGAGCGTCAACGCTCCTTCGTGTCGGCGTAGCGGCCGTAGGCCTGCAGGCGGTCGTAGCGGCGCTGCAGCAGGTCCTTCGGCTTCAGGTCGGAGACCTGTCGCAATGCATCCACCAGGGCACGCTTCAACTGCGAAGCCATGTGGCGGGGATCACGGTGAGCGCCACCCACCGGCTCGCTGACGACCTTGTCGATCAGGCCCAGCGCCTTCAGCCGATGGGCCGTGATGCCCAGGGCCTCGGCCGCGTCGCTGGCGCGCTCGGCCGTCTTCCAGAGGATGGAAGCACAGCCCTCGGGGGAGATCACGGAGTAGACCGAGAACTGCAACATCAGCACCTGGTCGGCGACGCTGATCGCCAGCGCACCACCGGAGCCGCCCTCGCCGATGATGGTGGAGATGATCGGCACTTCCAGCTGGGCCATCTCGAAGATGTTGCGGCCGATCGCCTCGGACTGGCCACGCTCCTCGGCACCGATGCCGGGGTAGGCGCCCGGTGTGTCGACGAACGTGAAGACCGGCAGGCCGAACTTCTCGGCCAGCTTCATCAGGCGCAGCGCCTTGCGATAACCCTCCGGCCGCGACATGCCGAAGTTGCGCATCGCGCGCTCCTTCGTGTCCCGGCCCTTCTGGTGACCGAGGACCATGCAGGCCTGGCCGTTGAAGCGGGCCATGCCGCCGACGATCGAGGCGTCGTCCGCGAAGGCTCGATCGCCGTGCAATTCCTGGTAGTCGGTGAAGATCTCGCTGACGTAGTCCAGCGTGTAGGGCCGCTGCGGGTGCCGGGCGATCTGCGTGACCTGCCAAGGCGACAGGTTCGCGTAGATGTCCTTCGCGAGTTGCTGGCTCTTCTTGTCGAGCCTGTCGATCTCTTCGGAGATGTCGACCGCTGACTCGTTCTGGACGTAGCGCAGCTCTTCGATCTTGGTTTCGAGTTCGGCGATCGGTTGCTCGAACTCAAGGAAGTGTCGTTTGCTCATCCGCCTCAGCAGGTTGGGTGGAACGAAGGCCGGGAGGGCGAAGCGCGCTCGGAGCGCGATGGCTTCGCGTTCAGTACTCTACCGGCAGCGGGTCGAGGCTGCGCCAAATGTACCATGTGGCAACAGACCGAAATGGGGCCCAGGCCTCGCCCACCTCGCGTGCTTCGGCCCGCGACACCGGCTCGCCACTGAAGTAGTTGACGCTGATGCCCTTGATGAGCCCGAGATCGTCGACCGGCAGCACGTTCGGTCGCATCAAGTGGAAGATCAGGAACATCTCGGCCGTCCAGCGGCCGATGCCTCGGATTGCAACCAGCTCCTCGATGATGGCCTCGTCATCCATCTGCTGCCACTGGCGCACGTGCACGGCACCCGACTCGAAGTGGCGCGCCAGATCGGCGAGGTAATCGGTCTTGCGGGCTGACAGGCCGGCGGCGCGCAACGTGTCCGCGCCCAGGGCCAGCACCGCCGAAGGCTGCAGGCGCGTCGACACGCCCCCCACCGCAGACGCGAAGCGCTCCCACACCGACTGCGCGGCCTTGACGGAGATCTGCTGGCCGACGATCGATCGGGCCAGCGTCGTGAAGGCATCGCCGCGGCTTTCAAGGCGTGCCTCGCCGAACTGCGGGATCAGCTTCTTCATGACGCGATCCCGGCGTGCCAGATGCCGGCAGGCATCGTCCCAGTAGTCGGGCGTCACGCCCACGGCGGCAGCGGCCTTGCCCACGCTCAGGCCCGAACCCAGGTAGTGCCCTGTGGCGAATCCTTCAGCTCGATGCCCTGTGCCGACAGTTCTCCGCGGATGCGATCCGCCTCGGCAAAGTTGCGCGCCTGCTTCGCGGCCTGCCGTTCGGCGATGAGCTGCGCGATCGTGGTTTCGTCCAGTCCGCTGCCCGCCTGCAGGAAGGAGCGCGGTGCCTGTTGAAGAATGCCCAGCGTACCGCCCAGCTGGCGCAGCAACGCGGCGGTGGCCACTGACTTCGTGCGGTTGAGTTCGTTGGCCAGTTCAAACAGCACCGCCAGCGCGCCTGGCGTGTTGAAGTCATCGTCCATCGCCGCGCGGAAGGCCGCACCCTGTGGCTGCTGCCAATCGATTGACGCGGCAACCGTCGCATCGTCCACCGCAGGTGCGCCGTCCAACGCGGTGTACAGCCGGCGCAGCGCGGTGCGCGCATCTTCCAGGCTCGCATCGCTGAAATTGAACGGACTGCGGTAATGCGTCCTCAGCATGAAGAAGCGCAGAGACTCGCCGTCAAAGCTCTTCAACACGTCGCGGATGGTGAAGAAGTTGCCGAGCGACTTCGACATCTTCTCGTTGTCCACGTTCAGGAAACCGTTGTGCAGCCAGTAATTGACGAATGGCTTGCCGAAAGCGCCTTCGCTCTGGGCGATCTCGTTCTCGTGGTGCGGAAACTGCAGGTCCATGCCCCCGCCATGGATGTCGAAGTGCTCGCCCAGCACGGCACACGACATGGCCGAGCACTCGATGTGCCAGCCCGGGCGCCCCTCGCCAAACGGCCCCGGGTACTTCGCATCCGCCGGCTCGTCGGCCTTCGAGGCCTTCCAGAGCACGAAGTCCAGCGGGTCTTCCTTGCCCTCGTCGACACTGACCCGTTCGCCTGAGCGCAATTCGTCGATCGACTTGCCCGAGAGCTTGCCGTAGCCCTCGAACTTGCGCACCGCGTAGTTCACGTCGCCATTGCCCGCCCGGTACGCCAGGCCCTTGGATTCGAGGGTGCCGATCAGCGACAGCATCTGCGGCACGTACTCGGTGGCGCGTGGCTCGTGGGTCGGCGGCGCGATGCCGATGGCGCCGATGTCTTCCCGCATCGCGGCGATCATTTCGTCCGTCAGCGCCCGGATGGTGATGCCGCGCTCGACGGCACGCTTGATGATCTTGTCCTCGATATCCGTGATGTTGCGGACGTAGGTGACTTGGTAGCCACTCGCGCGCAACCATCGGTACACGACGTCGAAGGCCATCATCATCCGAGCGTGCCCCATGTGGCACAGGTCGTAGATCGTCATGCCGCACACGTACATGCGCACGTGGCCAGGGTCGATCGGAACGAAGGGCTCGACGCGGCGGGTCAGCGTGTTGTACAGGCGAAGGCTCATCGCGAAACAGGCGGGAACGCCAGCCGGCTCGACAGGCTTGTCGCCCGGCCAGTTCGGCAGTTCAGGGAAGGCAGACGTGCTCCGGACGAGGCAGCGCCAAGGACGCACGAACGAGGGTCTTACAATCGATTCAGTATAGCGGCGCACCGCCGCCGCGGCAGGCGCCGCCACCCCTCCTCCGATGTCCCGACGACCCCTGCTCCCACGCGCCCTGGCACTGCTGGCTGCCCTGCTGACAGCGACCTCGCTTCACGCGGCCGATCCGCCGGCTGACCCTGCCCGCGACATCGAAAGGCTGTACCGCAGCGGCGATGTTGCGCTCGCTGCGCAACGCCTCGAGCAGGCGCTGGCTGCGCAACCGGGCAGCCCGCGGCTGCGCTTCCTGAAAGGCGTGATGCTGTCCGAAAACCGACGCGACGCGGAGGCGATGGCGGTGTTCGAACGACTCACGCAGGACCATCCTGACCTGCCCGAACCCTACAACAACCTGGCGGTGCTGCATGCAGCGCGCGGGCAACTCGACCGAGCGCGCGAGCTGCTGGAGCTGGCACTGCGCTACGACCCGGGCTACTTCGCCGCGCAAGAGAACCTCGGCGACGTCCTCGCCCGCCTTGCGCGGCGGGCGTACGAGAAGGCCAGCGCCAACCCACGCGCCGAGCCGTCGCTTCAGCGCAAGCTGCGCCTGGCACGCGACCTGGCCGGCCCCTGAGCAACCCCACGAGGAGCCATCACCGATGAGACACATCGCCCTGCGCTGGGCCTGCGCCCTGGCCGCCGGCATCGCGCTCTGCACGCCCGCTATCGCCCAAAAGGTGCGTCTTTCGACGACCGCTGGCGACATCGTGCTTCAGCTGGAGCCCGGCAAGGCGCCCAAGACGGTCGAGAACTTCCTGTCGTACGTGAAGTCCGGACACTACAACGGCACGGTGTTCCACCGCGTCATCAGAGACTTCATGATCCAGGGCGGCGGCATGACCGCCGACTTGAAGGAGAAGGCCACGCGCCCGCCGATCCCGCTCGAATCGCGCAACGGCCTGAGCAACACGCGCGGCACCGTCGCGATGGCGCGCACGCCGGCACCGAACTCGGCCACGTCGCAGTTCTTCATCAACGTGCGCGACAACACCTTCCTGGACGCAGCCAACGCGGCTGATGGCCACGGCTACGCGGTCTTCGGGCGCGTCGTCGAGGGCATGGACACCGTCGTCGACAAGATCAAGACCACCCCCACCGGCAGCAAAGGCGGGCACGAGAACGTGCCGCTTCAAGCCATCGTCATCAACAAGGCCACCGTGGAGAACTGACATGACCAAGACCGTCGAAATGAGCACCAGCGCGGGCACCATCCGCATCGAGCTGGACGAGGCCAAGGCCCCGGCCAGCGTCGAAAACTTCCTGAGCTACGTGCGTGCCGGCCACTATGACGGCACCGTGTTCCACCGCGTCATCAAGGGCTTCATGATCCAGGGCGGCGGCTTTGCGCCGGGCATGCAGCAGAAGCCCACCCGCGAGGCGATCGCCAACGAAGCGAACAACGGCCTGAAGAACCAGAAGTACACCCTGGCGATGGCACGCACCAGCGCACCGCACTCGGCGACCGCGCAGTTCTTCATCAACACCGCCGACAACGAGTTCCTCAACTTCAAGTCGGAATCGCCGCAAGGCTGGGGCTACGCAGTGTTTGGCAAGGTCGTGTCCGGCACCGAGGTCGTCGACAAGATCGAGCGCGTCGCCACCGGGCGCAAGGGCTTCCATGACGACGTGCCGAACGAGGACGTCGTCATCGAGAAGGTCGTCGAAGTCTGAACCGTGGTGCCCGCCCACATTGCAGAGTACGAGGCTGATCCGCGCTGGCAGGTGATCGACCTGCTGTCGGACGTGCACCTGCGTGCCGACATGCCGCGTACTTTCGACGTATGGGCGAACCACCTTCTCGAAACACCGGCCGATGCGGTACTCATGCTCGGGGACCTCTTCGAGCTTTGGGTCGGCGACGATTCGCGGCACGAAGGCTTCGAGCGCCAATGCATGGAGTTGATGCGCGCCGCTTCGGCACGGCGCACCCTCGCCTTCATGCCCGGCAACCGCGACTTCCTGATCGGGGCGGACATGCTGCAGGACTGCGGCATGCAGGGGCTGCAAGACCCGACCGTGCTGAACGCCTGGGGCCAGCGCATCCTGCTGACCCATGGCGATGCCCTGTGCCTGGCGGACCACGCCTACCAGCGCTTTCGCGCCCAGGTCCGCGATCCCGCCTGGCAGCGCGGCTTCCTGCAGCAGCCCCTGGCCTCACGCCAGGCCCAGGGCCGGGCCATGCGCGCGGCGAGCGAAGCACACCAGTCCGGCATGTCGCCCGACCTGTCGACCGACGTCGACGAAGCAGCTGCGGTGGCCTGGCTGCGCACCGCCGGTACGGCGCTGATGATCCATGGCCACACCCACCGCCCCGCGGCGCATGCCCTGCCCGGCGGCGCCGTCCGCCACGTGATGGGCGACTGGGACTGCGAGGGCCCGGCACCGCGGGCGCGTGCACTGCGCCTGACGCGAGACGGCCTGCAGACGCTCGACCTCGCCGCGGACCGATGAAGGCGTGGCTGACGCGATGGCGCGCGCACCGCGAGGCGCGCGCCCTGCATCGGCGGGCCATTCCCGACCCACTGTGGGACCTGACGCTGGCGAGCTTGCCGTTCCTTCACGACCGCCCGCCGGACGAGTTGGCGGAGCTGCGCCGCCTGGCAAGCCTGTTCCTTGACCAGAAGGAGTTCTCGGGCGCGGGCGGGCTGGTGCTGAACGACCGAATCGCGCTCAGCATCGCAGTCCAGGCCTGCCTGCCGGTGCTGCGCTTCGGCTTGTCACCATACGACGGCTTCGTCGGCATCGTGGTGCACCCGGACGAAGTCGTCGCGCGCCGCGAAGTGGCCGACGACGATGGGGTCGTACACGCCTATGACGAGGTCTTGGTCGGCGAAGCGATGGAAGGCGGCCCGATCATGCTGTCGTGGCACGACGTCGAACTGGCCGGGTCGTCGGCGGAGAGGAGCTACAACGTCGTCATCCACGAATTCGCCCACGTGCTGGACATGCTCGACGGCGAAGCTGACGGTGTGCCACCGATGTCCAGCACGGCTGAACGCGAAGCCTGGATCGCGACGATCGATGCGGACTTCGAGCGGTTCTGCCAGCGCGTGGACGCTGGCGAGCACACCGTCCTCGATCCCTACGGCGCTGAAGGCGTCGACGAGTACTTCGCGGTCGCGGTCGAAGGGTTCTTCGTGAACCCGAAAGCAACGCGCGCCGAGCACCCCGAGCTGTACGGGATGCTGGCGCGCTATTTCCGGCAGGATCCGGCAGCGTACGGCGCCTGAGCGCCCCACGCTGCCCAGCGAACGCTTCGCTTCAGGCGGGCGTCGGCTCCGTCTTCGGCTTGTCGCTGCGGCGAGGCGGCTGGATGTCCAGTTGGACCTCGCCTGCATCGTCCACATCGACCGTCAGGCGACCGCCGTCGACCAAACGGCCGAACAGCAGTTCGTCCGCCAGGGCGCGGCGAATCGTGTCCTGGATCAGGCGCTGCATCGGGCGCGCGCCCATCAGCGGGTCGAAGCCCTTCTTCGCCAGGTGCGCGCGCAGCTTGTCGGTGAAGGTCACTTCCACCTTCTTCTCGGCAAGCTGGCTTTCCAGCTGCAGCAGGAACTTGTCGACCACGCGCAGGATGATGTCCTCGTCCAGCGCCCGGAAGCTGACGATGGCATCCAAGCGATTGCGGAACTCGGGCGTGAACATGCGCTTGATGTCGCCCATCTCGTCGCCACGCTCGCGCGAGTTCGTGAAGCCGATGGTCGCCTTGTTCATCGTCTCGGCGCCCGCATTCGTCGTCATGATGATGATGACATTGCGGAAGTCGGCCTTGCGCCCGTTGTTGTCCGTCAACGAGCCGTGGTCCATGACCTGCAGCAGCACGTTGTAGACGTCCGGGTGCGCCTTCTCGATCTCGTCGAGCAGCAACACGCAGTGCGGCTTCTTCGTCACGGCCTCGGTCAGCAGGCCACCCTGGTCGAAACCCACGTAGCCGGGCGGCGCACCGATCAGGCGGCTCACCGCGTGGCGCTCCATGTACTCCGACATGTCGAAGCGGAGCAGCTCGATGCCCAGGATGAAGGCGAGCTGGCGCGCGACCTCGGTCTTGCCGACACCTGTCGGCCCGGAGAACAGGAAGGAGCCGATCGGCTTGTCCGGTTTGCCCAGGCCCGACCGCGCCATCTTGATGGCTGCCGCGAGCGCGTCGATCGCAGGGTCCTGCCCGAACACCACGCTCTTCAAGTCCCGGTCCAGGTTCTTCAGCTTGCCACGGTCATCGTTGGACACCGAGGCCGGAGGAATGCGCGCGATCTTGGCGACGATCTCTTCCACCTCATTGCGTGTGATCGTCTTCTTCTGCTTGCTCTTCGGCAGGATGCGTTGCGCCGCGCCGGCTTCGTCGATCACGTCGATCGCCTTGTCCGGCAAGTGGCGGTCGTTGATGTACTTGGCCGACAGCTCCGCCGCGGCCTGCAGCGCGGTCAGTGCGTACTTGACGTTGTGGTGGTCCTCGAAGCGCGACTTCAGGCCCTTCAGGATCTCCACCGTCTGTTCGACAGTCGGCTCGACGACGTCGACCTTCTGGAAGCGCCGCGACAGCGCCGCGTCCTTCTCGAAGATGCCGCGGTACTCGGTGAAGGTGGTCGCCCCGATGCACTTCATCGTGCCGTTCGACAGCGCCGGCTTCAGCAGGTTGCTGGCGTCCAGCGTACCGCCCGACGCCGCGCCCGCGCCGATCAGCGTGTGGATCTCGTCGACGAACAGGATCGCGTTCGGCTGGTCCTTGAGCTGCTTGAGCACGCCCTTCAGGCGCTGCTCGAAATCGCCGCGGTACTTCGTGCCGGCCAGCAGCGCGCCCATGTCGAGCGCGTAGACGGTGGATTCCGCCAGCACCTCGGGCACGTCGTTCTGCGTGATGCGCCACGCCAGACCTTCGGCGATCGCGGTCTTGCCGACACCCGCCTCGCCGACCAGCAGCGGATTGTTCTTGCGGCGGCGGCAAAGGACCTGGATCACGCGCTCGACTTCCGACTCGCGCCCGATCAGTGGATCGATCTTGCCGTCGCGCGCCTGCTGGTTCAGGTTCTGCGTGAACTGGTCAAGCGGAGAGCCCTTGGCGTCGCCAGCCTCTTCCTTCTCGCCCTCGGCATTGCCCTCGCTGGACTTCTGCGGCTCCGGCGGCTCCGACTTCTTGATGCCGTGCGCGATGTAGTTGACGACGTCCAGCCGCGTCACGCCCTGCTGGTGCAGGTAGTAGACGGCGTGCGAGTCTTTCTCGCCGAAGATCGCCACCAGCACGTTCGCACCGGTCACTTCCTTCTTGCCCGAGCCGGTGGACTGCACGTGCATGATCGCGCGCTGAATCACGCGCTGGAAGCCGAGCGTCGGCTGCGTATCGACCTCTTCGGTACCGCCGACGGTCGGCGTGTTTTCCTTGATGAAGGTCGTGAGGCTCTTGCGAAGATCGTCGATGTTGGCCGCACAGGCCTTCAACACTTCGGCGGCCGACGGGTTGTCCAGCAGCGCCAGCAACAGGTGCTCGACGGTGATGAACTCATGGCGCTGCTGGCGTGCTTCCACGAACGCCATGTGCAGGCTGACTTCAAGTTCTTGCGCAATCATGCGGCCTCCATAATGCACTGCAGCGGGTGCCCGGCTCGCCGTGCGGCAGCAAGCACCAATTCGACCTTCGTGGCCGCGACGTCCTTGGTGTAGACCCCACACACGCCCCGTCCTTCGTGGTGGATCTTGAGCATGATCTGCGTGGCCGTTTCCAGATCACGCTTGAAGTATTCCTGCAAAACCATGACCACGAACTCCATCGGGGTGTAGTCATCGTTGAGCAGCACCACCTGGTACATCTGGGGTGGTTTCGTGCGAGCGGTCTTGCGCTCGGCCACGACCGCACCCGCATCGTCCCGACGAGGCGTCGTCGGCGGCAACGGAGGCGGTGAAGGGGGATCGGCCTCGGGCATGCTTCATTCTATCGAGTTGGTCTCGCGGGCGATGAAGGCTTGGATGTTGCGACAAGCCTGCCGAATGCAAGCCGTGAAAAGCACCCCGTCCACCGGGCAGATGCGAACGCCGGCGCGTGGCAGCGCGGCATGTAGGGAGAGCATGACGAAACCTGGTCCAGATCGCCCGATTGACGTGCTGGTTTCGCGCCGACAAGAATTTTTCGGTACGACATGAGCTCAGGGAGCCGACGGTGAAACAGACAGGCACGGTGAAGTGGTTTAACGATGCGAAGGGCTTTGGTTTCATCGAGCCGGATGCGGGCGGGCCGGACGTCTTTGCGCATTTCTCCGCCATCGAGATGGATGGTTTCCGGACGCTGAAGCAAGGCGGCAAGGTCAGCTTCGAGATGGTGCAGGGGCCGAAGGGACAGCTGGCCCAAAGCATCCAGCCCGTCGCCGCAGTTCCCAGCGCCACTGTCTGACATCCCGGGCCTGCTCGCGAGGGGTGCGTCCCCTCAGGTGATGACGCTGTCGCGCAGCTGGCGAATCCGCTCATGATTCGCCTGCACGCCGGTGAACTGGCGCTCGATCACTTCCCGCACGGCCAGCGGCAGACCTTCGGCCGCCATGGCCTTGCGGTAGCGCACGATGGCGGCATGCTCGCCGCGCTCGCATTCCGCAAGCACTGCGTGATCGGCGTTGGCGCTGAGCACATCCATCACTGAAACCCAGCCGCGGTGCAGCACCCCGAGCATGGTGCCGTGCTCGATCGGCTCCCCGCCATGCCGCACCACGAGCGACTGAAGCTCGCGGGCGGCGGCCCGGCAGCCCCCGGCGCGTTTCAGCAGCAGGTCCTTGAGGCCGGCCGCGTTCACCCGTTCGGCGCACCTGGCAAAACCGTATTCGCCATCCTTGCAGGTCTCGATCAGGTCGTTCAGCACGGCCACGACGTCACGGTCGTCCATCATCACGGGCTCCTTCGTCCGCTTGGCGGCCCCGGTGGGGCCAACCCTCTGGCCCAAGGATCGGCGGCGGGCCGCTGCTTCGGCAGCAGCCTGTGGCGAATTTGCACGTCGGAGACCACCTACCGGCGCGGCTGAAACAAAACGCGGCGCCGAGGCGCCGCTGATAGCTGCCTGCTCAGCGGCGCCCCAGGCGCCGCTGCAGCACGTCAGGCGTTCATCGCGTCGATCATCACCTGACCGAACCCGGAGCACGACACCTGGGTGGCGCCGTCCATCAGGCGGGCGAAGTCGTAGGTGACCTTCTTGCTCTGGATGGCGCGCTCCATCGCGGCGATGATCTGATCCGCCGCTTCGGTCCAGCCCATGTGGCGCAGCATCATCTCGGCCGACAGGATCTCGGAGCCGGGATTGACGTAGTCCTTGCCGGCGTACTTCGGTGCGGTGCCGTGCGTGGCCTCGAAGCAGGCCACGGAGTCGGACAGGTTCGCTCCCGGAGCGATACCGATGCCGCCAACCTGTGCGGCAAGTGCATCGGACACGTAGTCGCCGTTGAGGTTCAGGGTCGCGATCACCGAGTACTCCGCCGGCCGCAGCAGGATCTGCTGCAGGAACGCATCTGCGATGGAGTCCTTGATGACGATGTCCTTGCCGGTCTTCGGGTTCTTGAACTTGCACCACGGCCCGCCGTCGATCGGCTGGGCGCCGAACTCGCGCTGCGCCAGTGCATAGCCCCAGTCGCGGAAGCCGCCTTCGGTGTACTTCATGATGTTGCCCTTGTGCACCAGCGTGACGTTGGGCTTGTCGTTGTCGATGGCGTACTGGATCGCCTTGCGGACCAGCCGCTCGGTTCCCTCGCGCGAGACCGGCTTGATGCCGATACCGGACGTCTCGGGAAAGCGGATCTTCTTGACGCCCATCTCCTCGGTCAGGAACTTGATCAGCTTCTTGGCCTTGTCGCTCTCAGCTTCGTACTCGATGCCGGCGTAGATGTCTTCCGAGTTCTCGCGGAAGATGACCATGTCGGTCTTCTCCGGCTCTTTCAGCGGGCTGGGCACGCCCTTGAAGTAGCGCACCGGACGCAGGCAGACGTACAGGTCCAGCTCCTGGCGCAGCGCCACGTTCAGCGACCGGATGCCGCCGCCGACCGGCGTGGTCAAGGGGCCCTTGATCGACACCACGTACTCGCGCAGCGCAGCCAGGGTCTCCTCCGGGAGCCAGACATCCGGGCCGTAGACCTTGGTCGACTTTTCGCCGGCGTAGATTTCCATCCAGTGGATGCGCTTCTTGCCGCCATAGGCCTTTTGCACCGCCGCATCCACCACCTTGATCATCACCGGCGTGATGTCGAAGCCGGTGCCGTCGCCCTCGATGTACGGAATGATGGGCTGGTCGGGCACGTTGAGGGAGAAGTCGGGATTGACAGTGATCTTCTGCCCGCCCTCGGGCACCTTGATGTGCTGGTACATGTGGTTTGGCTCCGCGCGCTGCGCTGATGTGTTGAGGGAAACCCGCAAATTTTATGTCAGCGGCGCTGTCAACCATCCGTTCAGGCGGCCCGTTTCGGATGAGCCTTCCCAATGAAGGAAGGTGATTTCAAACTTTCGAAAGGCAATCTGAAATGAACAAGCTCCTGGCCGCCCTGATCGCCGCCGCTTTCGCCACCACTGGCGCTTTCGCCGCCGACGCCAAGAAGGAAGAGAAGAAGGCCGAGGCCCCGGCCGCCGCCGCTTCCGGCGCGAAGAAGGAAGCCGCCAAGAAGGAAGAGAAGAAGGAAGCCAAGAAGGAAGAAGCCAAGAAGTAATCTCGGCTTTCTCCTGGTGACCGCTGCAGCGGTTGCCTTGTCCAGACGCCCGGCATGGCCGGGCGTCGTTGTTTCTGCTCGGCGCCCCAATGCGCAAGTCCGGCGCTGATAATCCGAAACGTCTCCCGTTCACACGCACGTAGATGCCGTTGCCCCATCCTGCCCGGTCTGCCACGCTGGCCAGCCTGCTCTTCGCACTCGCCGCCGCGCCCGTCAGCGCACAGCAGCCTCAGCAGTTGCAGATGCTCACCTTGTCCGCCGGCATGCACAACGTCCATGCGCAGGTGGCGGCGACGCCGGACCAACGCCAGGTCGGCCTGATGTACCGACGCGAGATGCCGGCCAACGAGGGCATGCTGTTCGTCTTCGAAGACCGGTCGGTCCAGTGCTTCTGGATGCGCAACACGCTCCTGCCGCTGACCATCGCCTTCATTGCCGACGACGGCACCATCGTGAACCTGGCGGACATGAAGCCCATGTCCGAAGACTCGCACTGTTCCAACAAGCCGGTGCGCTACGCGTTGGAAATGAATGCTGGCTGGTTTGCCAAGCGCGGCATCGGACCAGGCTTCAAGCTTGGCGGGCCTCCGTTCGCCAAGCGCAGCTCCTGAGCGAACGAGCGACCCGGCGGTTCTCGGTCCCAGGGCCGCGTTTCACCCCGTCAGGTGGATCGTGAATCGCATGCCGGGCACGGCCGGCCGCGTGCTGGCGTCCAGTCGCCCGCCCATGCGCTCGACGATCTCGCGCGCTATCGCCAGGCCCAGGCCGGTGCCTCCGTCGTTGCGCGTGTCCGCGCGCTCGCCGCGCCAGAACGGCTCGAACAACCTGGGCAGCAGGTCGGGCGCGACCCCCGCCCCATCATCCTCGACCTCGATCGTGGCCCCGTGCCGGCCAGCGCCCGGCTGCACACGCATCACGATGTGCGTGCCACCGTAGCGCAAGGCGTTGTCCAGCAGGTTGACCACCACCTCGCCCAGCCACAGCGGATGAACCCGCGCCGCCACCGGCCCGGCCGGCTCGTCCAGCACGACGGACCGGCCCTCGCGCAGGCCACGCAGCACCAGGGGTTCGGTGGCCTCGCGCAGCAAGGGCACCAGTTCCTGCGACTGGTACTCCGCGTCGACCGACAAGGCCGTCTCCGATCGCGCCAGGCTCAGCAACTGGCTGATCAGCCGTGACATGCGGTCGCTCGAGCCGAGCAGTTGCGCAAGCACGGGCTCCCACGGCCGCCCGGTGTCCGCGGGAGCGATCTGGGCCAGTTCCTGCTGCAAGTCCTGCACGAGCACACGGATGCCGGCCACCGGCGTGCGCAACTGGTGGGCGGCATCGGCGATGAAGCGCCGCTGCACCGACATGCTGTGCTGGACGTTGGCCAGCAGGGTGTTGATGCGTTCGATCAGCGGCACGGCTTCCGCCGGCACCTGCTGCAGCGGCAGCGGCCGCCAGTCCTGCGCGTCGCGGGCGGCCACCTCGGCGGCGACGTCGCGCAGTGGTTGGAGACCGCGGCGGATGCCCCATGCCAGCAGGGCGAAGGTGACGGCACCCAGCGCCAGGGAGGGCAGCACGATGCCGATCTGGATGTCGCGCGTCGCCGCGGCGCGCTTGCGCGTGCTCTCCACGACGATGATCGACACCACGCGGTCGAGCATCGGCGACATCACCGAAAACACCGCCCCCCGCACCGGCTCCCCGGCGTAGACGTCGTCGAAGACGGTCGGCTGCTGGGTGCTGCGGCGGTGCCACGAGGGCACCGGCACCTGGCCGTCACCGGCCAGCACGTTGCCATCGGCGTCGACCATCGCGAACGTGTTGCGATCGGCGCGGTCCCAGGTGATCAGTTCCATCGCCTGCCGGCTCAGGTCCAGCAGCGGGCCGCGGTCGGTCCAGACCACCTTGGCCGCGAGCGCGGTCGCCTCATCCTGCAGGCCGCGATCGAAGGCGGCGTTGGCGGCCGCGCGCGCCAGAATCAGCGCCCCCGCGACGGCGACGGCCATGCCGAGCAGCCATACCCAGAACAGCGGCTGCAGCAGTTGCCGCCGCAGGCTCGGGCCGTGCTCCCGCTCCGGCCCGGCGGCCCGACTGGAAGAACCGGGCGGCTGCGGTGCCACCGCGGTCAACCCGCGCCGTCGCTGGCGGCCGCGGGCTCCATCACGTAGCCGAAACCGCGCACGGTCTTGATGACCACGCCCAGTTCCGCAAAACGCTTGCGCAGGCGATGCACGTAGACCTCGACCGAGTTCTCGCTGAAATCGGACTCCCAGCTCGACAGTGTGCTGATGATGCTTTCCTTCGGCACGACGCGGCCGGCACGCTGCATCAGCAACTGCGTCAGGGCGATTTCGCGCGGGCTCATGCGCACGCGCTCGCCGCGGTGGGTCAACTCGCGGTGGGCCACGTCCAGCGTGAGGTCGCCCACGGTCAGCACCTCGTCGACACGACCGTCGGCCCGCCGTTTCAGTGCACGCACGCGCGCCACGAGTTCGGGCACGTCGAACGGCTTGACCAGGTAGTCGTCCGCACCCGCATCGAGGCCCTGCACGCGATCGCTCAAATCATCCCGGGCCGTGAGCAAGAGCACCGGCAGGCGGGCACCGCGGCTGCGCCAGTGGCGCAGCACCTCCATGCCGTCGCGGCGGGGCAGGCCGAGGTCAAGCACGGCCAAGTCGTAGGGCACGGCGAGGCCCTCGGTCATCGCCTGCTGCCCGTCGCCCAGCATGTCGACGCGCCAGCCCTCGCGCTCGAAGGCCCGGCTCACGCCCAGGCAGAGGGCACTGTCGTCTTCCACCAACAAGATACGCATGGTTGCGAGCTTAAGCCGCAACCGCAAAAACGAAAGCCGGTGAATTCACCGGCTTCACAGCACTGCTTGACTGCTGCCTCAGCCGAAATTCGCTTCGGCGAACGACCAGTTGACGAGGGAGCTGAGGAAGGTCTCCACGAACTTGGGGCGCGCATTGCGGTAGTCGACGTAGTAAGCGTGCTCCCACACGTCGATCGTGAGCAGCGGCTTGTCGGGCGTCGTCAGCGGGGTGCCGGCATTGCTGGTGTTCACGATGTCGACCGAGCCGTCCGCTTTCTTGACCAGCCAGGTCCAGCCCGAGCCGAAGTTGCCGACCGCGCTCTTCGTGAAGGCTTCCTTGAACGCGGCGTAGCTGCCCCACTTGGTGTCGATGGCCGCGGCCAGCGCGCCTTGCGGCTCGCCGCCGCCGCCCGGCTTCATGCAGCTCCAGAAGAAGGTGTGGTTCCAGACCTGGGCGGCGTTGTTGAAGATCGGCCCGCTGGACTTGCGGACGATCTCTTCGAGCGTCAGGCCGGCGAACTCGGTGCCCGGCACCAGGTTGTTCAGGTTGGTGACGTAAGCCTGATGGTGCTTGCCGTGGTGGTACTCGAAGGTCTCCTTCGACATGTGCGGAGCGAGCGCGTCGGGAGCGTACGGGAGGGGCGGCAGGGTGAACGTAGACATGGGGGTGTCCTTGTCGTGATCGGCGCCCGGGTGGGCGCCGGGTTGCGGGATGCGGCCGGCATTGTAGGCAGCGCGTCCGGCGCGACACGCCAGCGGGGCCGGCGCGCCCTTCAGCCCGCCGAACCGTCGTGGGGTGCCTGTCCGGCGTCGATCCGAACCACGTCGACTTCCGCCAGCCCGTCGACCCAACGGGCGGACAGGCGCTGCCCGGGCCGCAGCGCGCGGGCCGACGTCACCGCGTGGCCGTCGACGTCCGCGAGCCAGGCATAGCCGCGGGCCAGCACGCGCCCCGGGTCGGCCGCATCGAGGCGGATCGCGAGATGGTCGAGGCGCTCGCGGTCGGTCGCCAGCCGCCGCGCGGCAGCAGCGCACAGCCGGGCACGAAGCGGCTCGAGTCGCCAGCGCTGTGAGTGCAGCGCCCGCTGGGCGGCCGCATCGGCACGCTGCGCCAGTGACAGCAGGCGCGCCCGTTCGCGATCCACCAGGCGCGCCGGCCGGCCCAGCCGCAAGGCCAGCCGATCGAGTCGCTGCGCCTGTCCATCGAGCCGGCGCTGGACCGCGCTGCTCAGCAGTGCCTGCAGCCGGTCCAGGCGCTGAAGCTCGTCGCCTCGGCGAGGCGTCGCCAGCTCGGCGGCAGCAGTCGGCGTCGGCGCACGCAAGTCCGCCGCCAGCTCGGCCAGGCACACGTCCGTCTCGTGCCCGACGCCGCACACCACCGGGATCAGGCTGGTGGCCACCGCCCGCACGACCTGCTCGTCGTTGAACGCCCACAGGTCCTCCAGCGAACCACCACCACGGCAGACGATGAGGGTATCGACCTCGCCCCGTTCGCCAGCGCGGCGGATCGCGTCGGCCAGCAGCGCGGGCGCCTCGGCCCCCTGCACCGGGGTCGGGTAGACGACGACACGAACGTGCGGCGCACGCCGGGCGATCGCCGTCAGCACGTCATGCAGCGCGGCCGCGGCAAGCGAGGTGACGACGCCGATGCACCGCGGATGCGCGTCGATGGGCCGCTTGCGGCCGGGGTCGAAAAGGCCCGCGGCCTCGAGACGCGCCCGGGTGCGCAGAAACAGTTCGTACAGGGAGCCGGTGCCCAGGCGCTGCATCGATTCGACGATGCACTGCAATTCGCCGCGCGCTTCGTACACGCCGATCCGGCCGCGCAGTTCGACCTGCTGGCCGTCAACCGGACGAAAGTCGAGCAGCACGGCCGCGCGGCGGAACATCGCGCAGCGCAGCACCGCGGCTTGGCCGTCGCCATCCTTCAGCGTGAAGTAGCAGTGCCCGCTGGCGGCGCGCGTGAAGCCGGACAGCTCGCCGCGCACGGCCACGGCGCCCAGCCGCGCCTGCAGCGCATCGCTGGCCGCGAGCAGCAAGGCGGCGACGCTCCAGCTGCGCGGTGCTGGGTCCTCTTTCAGCATCCCGCCGGGCCGCAAATCATGCATCCGCGGGCCGAATTCCACAGTGTGGCCAGCGCCGACGTGCGAGCGGCCGGCACCGTCATCGATTTGTCGCAATGGTGCAAGTTGTTGATTTCAAACAAGAAAACTGCGCCTAAAAATGTGGCATTCCGTTGCGGGCCACGATTTGGCGCCATTCGCGCGCCATCGCGGACAGGTTGCCCACAAACTTATCCACAGCAACGGTGGATTGGTGGGATGTCCCATGGCGCCATCGCGCAAGCTGCGCGCGGGGACCGCCCGGGCCGGGACGCCATAATCGCGGCGCGCCGGAGACGTGCCGGCCGCCGTAGCCCTCTGCCCTCTGACTTCTTCCGCGAGGAACCCTCTTGCTGTCGATCATACAAGCGGCCGGATGGCCGATCTGGCCACTGATCCTGTGCTCCGTGGTGGGGCTCGCCCTGGTGGTCGAACGCTTCATGTCGCTGCGCACACAGCGCATTGCGCCCCCCCGATTGCTCGACGAGGTCATCGCGGTCACGCGGCAGGGATTGCCGTCGCCCGACGTGGTGGCCAAGCTGCACGACAACTCGGTCCTCGGCGAGGTGCTGGCGGCGGGGCTGCGCGCGGTGGCCGGCGATCCCCGGCTGAACGAAGCAGGCCTGCGGCAGGTGTTCGAGAACGCCGGCCGCATCAGCGTGCACCAGCTCGAGCGCTACCTCAACACGCTGGGCACGATCGCCGCGGCCGCGCCGCTGCTGGGCCTTTTCGGCACCGTCGTCGGCATGATCGAGATCTTCGGCTCGCAAGCGCCCACGGGCGGATCGAACCCGGCGATGCTGGCGCACGGCATCTCCGTGGCGCTGTACAACACCGCCTTCGGCTTGATCATCGCGATCCCGGCGCTGATGTTCTACCGCTACTTCCGCGGCAAGGTCGACGAGTACACCCTGCAGCTCGAGCTGTCGGCCGAACGCCTGCTGCCGCACCTGATGCGCTTCTCGATCCGGCCGGCACCCACCGCAGCACCCACCGCGGCCACCCCGGCGGCCTGACGAGCGGCACCCGGCCATGGACTTCAAGCATCGGCGGCCCGACGAGCCGGAAATCAACCTGATCCCGTTCATCGACGTGCTGTTGGTGATCCTGATCTTCCTGATGCTGTCGACCACGTACAGCAAGTACTCGGAGCTGCAGATCACGCTGCCGGTGGCGGATGCGGAACGGCTGAAGGAGCGGCCCGGCGAAATCCTGGTGTCGGTGACCGCGGACGGACGCTACCTGGTGAACCACAAGCCGATCGAGGGGCGCAGCGTCGACCTGCTGGCCGCTGAACTGCGCGCCGCCGCGACTGCCAGCGGCGCCGGCGATCAGAGCGTGGTCATCGTCTCCGCCGACGCACTGGCGGCGCACCAGGCCGTGATCAACGTGCTGGACGCGGCACGCCGCGCGGCGCTGGCGCGGCTGACCTTCGCGACGCAGCTCAACGGCGGCAACCGCTGACCGGGCGCCGATGGCCGCGCCAGCCTCGGCGATGCAGCCGGCCTCGCGCGCGTCGCGGCTGGAAGCGTGGCTGCAGCGGCAATGGCTGGCGCCGACCACGGCGGCTTCACTGCTGCTGTGGCCGCTGGCCCGTCTGTACGCGCTGCTCGCCGGGCTGCACCGGCTGCCCTACACCCTGGGGCTGCGACGTGCGCGGTGCGCGCCGCGGCCGGTCATCGTGGTCGGAAATCTGGTCGCGGGCGGTGGCGGCAAAACGCCGACGGTGCTGGCGGTCATCCGGCAACTGCAGGCGCTGGGCCGTCATCCCGGCGTGATCTCCCGCGGGCATGGGCGCGCTTCGACGCAGGTGTGCCTCGTGGCCCGAGACAGCACCGCGGCGGACGTCGGCGACGAGCCACTGCTCATCCATCTGCGCACGGGGGTGCCGGTTGCCGTCGGGCGCGACCGGCTGGCCGCTGCCGCCGCGCTGTGCGAAGCCCATCCCGACGTGGACCTGTTGATCGCCGACGACGGCCTGCAGCACCATGCCCTGGCCCGCGATCTCCAGGTGCTGGTCTTCGACGACCGGGGGGCCGGCAATGGACGCCTGCTGCCGGCCGGGCCGCTGCGCGAACCGCTGCCGCGCCGTTTGCCGCCTAGAACGCAGGTGCTGTACACGCACGGCCGACCGTCCACGCCCTTGCCCGGCGCGGTAGGCCAGCGCCGCCTGCGTGGCCTGACCCCACTGGCCGACTGGTGGGCTGGCGAAGCGGCGGACCCGGGCGCCTGGGCACGGCTGGCCGGCGGCGTGGTGTGGGCTGCCGCCGGCCTGGCCCGCCCGGAGCCCTTCTTCGCGATGCTGGAAGCACGAGGCCTGCGCATCCGGCGCCTGCCGCTGCCGGACCATGCCGCCTTCGATCCAGTACCTTGGCCGGCCGATGCACGGGACGTGGTGGTGACCGAGAAGGACGCCGTCAAACTGCGGCCTCGGGCCTGTGGCGCCACGCGCGTATGGGTCGCAACGCTAGACTTCGACGTTCCCACCGACTTCGCCCGCCAGCTGCTGCAGCAGCTGCAAGCGCCCGCGCCATGAGCCTGGACCACCGCCTGATCGACCTGCTTGTCTGCCCGCTGTGCAAGGGACCGCTGACGATGGGGCGCCACGAGAGCGCCCAACCGGCCGAGCTGATCTGCCCCGCTGACCACCTTGCCTTTCCGATCCGCGACGGCATTCCCGTGATGCTCGAATCCGAGGCGCGCGTACTGGAATCCCCGGAGGGCACGCCCGCCGCGTCCGCCCCGGATTCCGCGTCCTGAACCGCGACCGGGCCGGCGCCATGTCGTTCACCGTCGTCATCCCTGCGCGGCTGGCCAGCACGCGCCTGCCGGACAAACCGCTCGCCGACATCGACGGCCTGCCAATGGTGGTGCGCGTGGCCCAGGCCGCGCGCGCCAGCAGCGCGGCGCGGGTGGTCGTCGCGGCGGACTCGCAAGCCATCGTCGCGGCTTGCGAACGGCATGGCGTGGAGTGCGTGCCGACCCGCTCCGACCATCCCAGCGGCAGCGACCGCCTGGCCGAGGCCTGCGAGCGCCTGGGCCTGCATGGCGAAGCCCGCGTGGTCAACGTGCAGGGTGACGAGCCGCTGATCGCTGCGGCGATGATCGACGCCTGCGCTCGCCTGCTGGACGACCGGCCCGATTGCGTGATGTCCACCGTCGCCCACGAGATCGCCGACCCGGCCGAATTCATCAACCCGAACGTCGTGAAGGTGGTGCTGGATGCGCAGTCGCGCGCACTCTATTTTTCCCGGGCGCCGATCGCCTGGTGGCGCGACGGGTTTGCCGCGGGCGCCGTCACCACCCTCCCGAAGCCGGCGCCGCTGCGCCACGTGGGGCTTTACGGCTACCGCGCCGGCTTCCTGCGGCGCTTCCCGGCGCTGCCGGTGTCGCCGCTGGAGCAGATCGAAGCACTCGAACAGCTGCGCGTGCTGTGGCACGGGGAACACATCGCGGTGTACGTCAGCTCCGAGCGTCCCGGCCCCGGCGTCGACACGCCGGAGGACCTGGCCCGAGTGCGCCGGATCTTCGCCGATGCCAAGCGCTGACTCCACGGCCTGCGCCGCGTCAGTTTGGCGCAGGTAGCGCGGGCGATAATCCGCGCCGACCAGACACCCTGCCACGCTAGACCGCCGGGGCAGCCACATCACGAGACAACCGAGGAACGGATGAGACTGATCCTGTTGGGGGCGCCCGGCGCCGGCAAAGGCACCCAAGCCGCCTACATCTGCAAGAAGTACGGCATTCCGCAGATCTCCACCGGCGACATGCTGCGCGCCGCGGTGAAGGCGGGCACCGAGCTGGGCGTGGCGGCCAAGAAGGTGATGGATGCGGGCGGCCTCGTCAGCGACGACATCATCATCGGCCTCGTCAAGGAACGCATCTCGCAGCCCGACTGCGCCAATGGCTTCCTGTTCGACGGCTTCCCACGCACCATCCCGCAGGCCGATGCGATGAAGAACGCCGGCGTCAAACTCGACGTCGTGCTCGAGATCGACGTGCCCGACGAAGCCATCATCGAGCGCATGAGCGGGCGGCTGTCCCATCCCCCGTCCGGCCGCAGCTACCACGTCAAGTTCAACCCGCCGAAGGTGCCGGGCGTGGACGACGTGACCGGCGAACCGCTGGTGCAGCGCGACGACGACAAGGAAGAAACCGTGCGCAAGCGCCTGGCCGTCTACCAGAGCCAGACCCGGCCGCTCGTCGACTACTACTCGAAATGGGCGGCCACCGGGGACGCTCAGGCACCCCGTTATGCACGCATCGCCGGCATCGGTTCTGTCGAAGACATCACCGCTCGCGCACTGAAGGCCCTGGAAGGCTGAGCGATGCAGATCGCGGACAAGTCATTCATCGTCACCGGCGGCGCGTCGGGACTGGGCGAAGGCACGGTGCGCATGCTGGTGCGCGAAGGCGGCAAGGTCGTCATCGCCGACCTGCAGGTGGACAAGGGCCAGGCGCTGGCGGCCGAACTGGGCGCCGCCACCGCCTTCGTGCGCTGCGACGTCAGCCAGGAAGCCGACGGCCGCGCCGCGGTGGCCGCCGCCCAGGGCCTGGGCAAGCTGATGGGGCTGGTGAATTGCGCAGGCATCGCGCCGGCGGTCAAGACCGTCGGCAAGGACGGCGCGCATCCGCTGGACACCTTCACCAAGGTCATCACCGTCAACCTGATCGGCAGCTTCAACATGATCCGCCTGGCGGCGGAGGCCATGTGCCGCAACGAGCCGGAAGCCACCGGCGAACGCGGCGTGCTGATCAACACCGCCAGCGTGGCCGCCTTCGACGGCCAGATCGGCCAAGCGGCCTATGCGGCCTCGAAGGGCGGCGTGGTGGGCATGACGCTCCCGATCGCGCGAGACCTGGCACGCAACGGCATCCGCGTGATGACGATCGCGCCCGGCATCTTCGGCACGCCGATGCTGTTCTCGATGCCGCAGGAGGTGCAGGACGCGCTGGCTGCCAGCGTACCCTTCCCCAGCCGCCTTGGCCGGCCCGAGGACTACGCGAAGCTGGTGCACCAGATCGTCACCAACGACATGCTCAACGGCGAGGTGATCAGGCTGGATGGTGCGATCCGCATGGCCCCGAAGTAACACGATAAAGACGCGGCACCCGCACTGCGCCGCGGCACCCGCACCCGCACCCGCACCCGCACCCGCACCCGCACCCGCACCCGCACCCGCACCCCATGATGCGCCGGCTCCCCTTCCAGGGACCGGCGCATCGTTCGTTTCAGCCCGTCAGAACTTGTAGGCGGCGCTCAGGTAGACGAAGCGCGCCCGCGGGTCGTACAACGAGATGTCGTAGCCCGCCTGGAACTGGTTGCTGGTCGGGATGTACAGCGGCGGGTCCTTGTCGAACAGGTTGCGTACGCCCAGTGCCAGCTTCAGGTTGCGGATGCCGGTGTAGCCCACTTGAAGGTCGTACAGCGCTTGATCGGGCACGCGGTGCGGGTTGCCGTTCAGGTCGTCGCCGTCGCGGTAGCCCTTGTAGAAGTTCTGCGCCAGCGTGAAGGCCCAGGGTCCCTGGGTCCAGGTGGCGCTCAGGTGGTGCTTCCAGCGCAGCACCACGCCGTCGTTGTTGGCGTTGGTGCTGAGCACCGGCGTGCCGTCTTGCTCCACCATCGTGCCGACCTTGCGCGAGATGGCGCCGCCGGGGCTGGTCTGGTCGAACTGGATCATGTACGTGCCCGACATGCTCAGGTCCAGCCGGCCCGCGCCGACCTTCTGCCTGAAGTTGGCCTCCAGGTCGATGCCGCGCACCTTGGCGCGTCCCACGTTCTGCAGCGTCTGGATGATCGACTCGATGTCGTTGGAGCCGGGTGTCAGCGTCACCAGCCCGGCAAACACCGGGTCGCCGGCGCGGTAGCGCGAGACGACCTCCTGGGCGGAAGGCAGCGAGATGATGTCCTCGACGCGGATGTCGAAGTAGTCCACCGCCAGCGACAAGGCCTGCGTCGGCTGCAGCACCAGGCCGATGCTGCGCTGGCGCGACTCCTCCGGTTTCAGCCGCGGGTTGCCGCCGGTCAGCGAGTTGACTTGCAGGTCGTTCTGGCCGGTGGCCGGGTCGTTGAACTGCTCGGACGATCCCAGGGTCTGCGGCTGCCACAGGTCCACCAGCGTCGGCGCGCGGAAACCCGTGCCGACCGAGCCGCGCACCAGCAGTTCACGCACCGGCTGGTAGCGCACGGAGGCCTTGTAGTTGGTCGAGGCGCCGACGTCGTTGTAATCGTCGCGGCGCACTGCCACGTTGCCGTCCAGCCCCTTCAGGATCGGCGCATTCAACTCGCCGAAGACAGAGGTGATCTTGCGGTCCCGGTTCACCGGCGGCAGCGCGCCGCCCAGGCCTGCGATGTCCCCGGTCTCCAGTGCGGGGCTGGGCCGCGTGACGAACTCTTCCTTGCGGTGCTGCAGGCCGGTGGCGTACTGCAGCGGGCCCGCCGGCAGGCTGGCCAGCTCGCCGCGCAAGATGCCATCGAAGGTGGTGCTCTTCGACTTCGCGTTCAGCGTGCTGCCGGTGTACTTGGCGCCGGAGGCCTCCAGCGCGGAATTGAACGCGGCCGACTGCGTCAGCGACCAGGGGTTGTAGTCGCTCTCGGGCCGGTTCACCACCCGGGCGAACGCCGCCTGCGAGAAGTAGCCGTCGGGCACCGTGCCGGCCACCTTGCTCTCGACCTGCGTCGCCGCCACCTCCCAGTCGTGCGCGCCGAAGTTGCCGCGCAGCCCGCCGGTGAGGCGATGCTGCTTCTCGGTGTCCTTCTGCACGCGCGGCCCGAAATCGAAGACGCGCGCGGTGACGGCCAGCGGCTGGCCGATCAGCGCGCCGAAGCCCTGACCCGGGTGCGCCGCCTCCATCGCCTCCAGGTAGTTGCGCGCAACGCCGTAGTTGGGGTTCGACGGCCTGATGAGCAGCGCCGGTTCCACGCCCTGTTCCGCGAAGAGCGCATCGGTGACCATGAAGCTGCGCCGCAGCGGGCTGGGCTGGAAGGTCTGGGTGACCACGCTCCTGGAGTACAGCGCGTCGCCGAAGGCCTCGACGTTGTCGCCCAGCCGGAACGTGAAGTTGCCGCTGAAGGTGCCCAGTTCGCGCTTCGGGACCAGGCCGACGGCGGTGTTGCTGTCATAGGTGCAGAAGGGCGCGTCGCGGGTGGTCAGTGTCGCGTCGCGGTACATGCTGAGCTGCTCGCACTGGTCGCTGGCCGCCAGCGGGTTGCCGTAGCCGGTGCCCGGGCTGTTGCCGAAGCCTGGCCGCCGCCCGGGCGTGTTGCCCACCGTGTTCTCCGCATTCGGGTCGTAGGGTTGGCCATTGCCGGGGTTGTAGGCGCCTTCGATGTTGCCTTGGCCAGTGGCCGCGGCAGTGATGAAGGGCGGCACGTTGCCGGTCCTGGCGAAACTGCGGTCCTTCGCGAACAGCGCGGTCTCCTTCTCCACCGAGGCCGACAGCGTGACGTTGAAGCGGTCCTTCGCCAAGTCACCGAAGCCGGCGACGACGTGCGCCTTCTGGCTCTTGCCGCCGCCGTCGCGCGTCGGCTGGCCCACGGTGGCGCCGATCTCGAAGCCGCTCAGGTTCTTCGTGAGGATGAAGTTGACGACGCCCGCCACGGCATCGGAGCCGTAGACGCCCGAGGCACCATCCTTCAGCACCTCCACCCGCTCGATCGCCGCGAGCGGGATCGCATTGATGTTCACCGACGCGCCGTTGCCGCCCGCGAAGGCCGCCAGCCGGCGGCCATTGACCAGCACCAGGGTTCGATCCTCCCCCAGCCCCCGCAATGAAATGGAGGCCTGGCCATACGTTGAATTGCCGGCACCGGTGGCATTGTTGATGCCGCCCTGCCCCGACATGGCCGAAACCTGCTGCAGCAATTGCTCGGTGTTGGCCACACCGGTGCGGCTGATCTCGTCTCGGGTGATCACCTGCACCGGCAAGGCCGTCTCGGCATCGATGCGCTTGATCGACGAGCCGGTGATCTCGACGCGCTGGGGTTCCTGGGCCGATGCGCCTGGTGCATGAATGCTCAGGGCCATCAGCGCACTCGCACAAATGGGGGTTGGCTTGAACATGGGTCCTCCGCTCGGGAGATGGTTGATGAGCCGGCTCGGACGCGTGATCGATCGCCACTTGCGCCGGAATGCTTGTCGGGCGGCACACCCTTGCCGGAATGTGGCTGGAATTGTTGGCGTTCCGGCGCAACTGGTATTCATAGGGAATGCCGCAGTGTTGCAGCCCCACCCCAAGTTCCATGTTCGCTACTTATTGGTGACTATTGAGTTACCCATCTCCCGTGTCACAAAAATGGAAGGCCATTCTCATCTGTGGAGCCCAGTCTCTCCAATCTCCAATTCGGCATGTGCCCGGGGGAAGTCAGAATCGGATGACGGGATTGCCGGATGGAAATCGAAAGCAGCCGGGACAATCAGCCGCAGCCCCAAATACAGCGACCCGGTGACCTTGCGGTCACCGGGTCGACAAGACGGCCGCTAATGCCAGCCGCAGCGGGCATCCACCCTCAGGGTGGATGCCAACTCATGCTCAGAAGTCGTAGCTCGCGCGAGCCTGGAAAGTGCGACCGAGCGGATTGAAGTAGCGGTAGTCGAACCCGAGCATGTGGCCACCATTGTTGCGCAGGGAAAGCGGCGGCTTCTCATTCAGCAGGTTCTTCACCCCGACGGACATCTTCAAGGCCTTGTTCATCTGGAACTCGGTCTGCCAGTCGAGCGTGTAGTACTTCTTGATGTCAAGGCGAATCGTGCGATCGTCGCCGTTGTAGCTGCCATCGGAATCCTTGCCGTAGACATCGCCCGGGTAATCCTTATAGCCCGATTGGAAGTTCACGTTGAGTGTGTGGGCCCAGCGTCCCATCTGCAGCGTATTGCCCCACGTCCCGCGCCAGCGGAACATGACCGAGCCGATGGACGGATTGTTGTCCCCCACGGTGGAGAAGTACTCCTGGCCCGCCACCAGCTGTTCGACACTGCGGATCATGTAGGTCGCGCGCAGATTGGAAGTCAAGCGACCAATCCCCGTGTTGACCCGGCTGCTGACGTCGACGTCCACGCCACTGTGGTACGAGTTTCCGAGGTTGGTCGTGCTGGCGTTGTACGCCAGGTAGGTATCCCCGGTAACCGGATCCTTGTAGGTCAGCCAAAGATCGGGGTACTTGAAGACATTGTTGAACGCCTCGTTCTCATCGACCGAGCCGAAAGTCTTCTTGACTCCGACCCACCACAGGTCCGCGCCGAACGAGAACGCAGGCGTCGGCTCGAAGCGGAATCCCAGGGTCGCTTGCTTGGACTCTTCAGGCTGAACCTTGGCATTACCGCCGGTGTAGATGTTGTACTGCAGGTCGCCCGGCATGCAGGTGGCGCCCAGATTGGCCGCCATCTGCGCCATCTCGGCAGAGCACCCATAGTTCTCCGCCGTCACGCCGAACTCCTGCAGCGGGCGGTAGAGCTGCCGCAACGTCGGGGCGCGGAAACCGGTGCCCACCGAGCCCCGAACCAGCACACTGCTGGTGGGCTGGTAGCGGAAGGTGACCTTGCCGTTCGTGGCGCTGGCGATGTCCTTGTAGTCGTCGTAGCGCACGCCGGCGGCCAGTTCGAACTGCTTGGTGATCGGGGCCACCACTTCGGCGAACAAGCCAATCGCCTTGCGCGTCGCCGAATAGGGAATGGCCGCGGCTGCATCACCGAAGCGGGTGTCATCGCCGTTCGGCCCTCCCTTGCCCTGCGCCACCAAGCTTGGATCGGTGGACACCTTGTCCTGCGCGTAGCTGCCGCCCAGCGCAAGCGCGAGGTTGCCGCCGCCGAGCTTCATGAGGTCCCGCGATGCGCGGAAGTCCAGGGTCGTCAAGGTGCTGGTCTCGGTGTCGTACACACCGGAAACCATGATGCCCTTGGCCGCCTCGAGCGCGGCTGCGGACTGGTTGCCCGGCAGCACGAAGGGATTCCACATCCCACTGCGCAGCAACTGGCCGAATGCACGGCCCAGCGGATACCCGCTGTTGCTCTCTTCAACGATCGCCTTCTGGTAGCCGATGGTGGCGTTGTAGTCCCAATTGCCAAACCGCCCCTCGAGCGATCCCCACACCGCCTTGTTGTCGCGGTCGAATTCCGAATCGCGATTACCCAGATCGAACGCCCGATAGAAGACAGTGGCCGGTCCGGTGCCCGTATAGCCGACCATCCGCAGATAGTCGCCAAACGGCCCGGCCGGATCGACCAGTACCCCTCCGGGTGGCGGTGCGATCTTGCCGCTGGACATCGTCTTGCCGAGGAGAAGATCGACATTCAGGCGATGGTCAGCCCCGAGCTTCTTGGAAAACGACCCAAATAGGTTGGTGCGTTCACGATCGGGAAAAGCTTCCACCGTGCTGGCGTAATCAAAGTAGCACGTGGGGCCATCCTGAATGTGCATCGGCGGACACTTGCCGAACTCCGCCAGGTACGCGCTGCGGGGTACGCCACCGACGTTGACGTTGCCGGGAATGCCGCTGGGCGAACCATTGAACCACTCGTAGTTCTTGCCTTCGTACTGGAAGTTGATGATGCCGCTCTTGGAGAACTCACGCTGGTCGGCACGCAGCGCCTTGCGCTTGTCCATCGACAGGCCGACGGTCACATTGAAGCCGTCGGCATCGATATCGCCGAATCCCTTCGAGATGCTGGCGTTGTACTCTTCGCCACCCGCCTTCTCGGGCTTGCTGGCGGACAGCATGACGTTGCCTGTCTGCGAGTTCCGCTTCGTGATGAAGTTGACCACGCCAGCGACCGCATCCGAGCCATAAAGCGCGGACGCGCCATCGGTCAGCACCTCGACTCGATCGATGATCGCCAAGGGAATCATGTTGATGTCAACGGCGCCACCGGCTTCACCGATCAGCCGTCGGCCGTTCAACAGAACCAGCGTGCGATCGCCGCCCAGGCCGTGAATGGAAACGGTCGCCTGACCGCCGCCCCCGCCGCCGATGGTGTCGCCTTCGACGATGCCGTCCGGTCCGCCCTGCACGACCGCCAGGTTCTGGAGGAGTTCGGTCACCGACGTGATGCCGCTGCGCTCGATCTCCTCGCGCTTGATGACCTGCACGGGCAACGCGCCCTCCGCCGCCACGCGCTTGATCGACGAACCCGTGATCTCCACCCGTTGCGGCGCGTCCTGCGCCCCTGCCGGCGCGGCAAACGCAGCACCCAGCACCAGCATCACCGCCATGCTGACATTCGTTTTCCTGAACATGCTCACTCCTCTTTCAGAAGAAAGTTGATCGATAGACCCAGCCACGTTGCCGGGCTCGGCGCGCCTCGTAAGCACACGTTTCCCAGCCTCGGTATCGAGTAGCGAAATTGTCACCGAGCATGTCGTCTAGACCAGCCTAGGGAATGTCTTGAGTGGTGCACGAACGACGATGCATCGTGGTGCCCAGTGCACTGCACACGGGCAGTCATGCCGCATTGGTGCCGCGCCGTGGCGCCAGGAGGCTCGGCACGGGTCGAGGGCCGCGCCTCGGCTAGAGGACAACACCTAGGACCGGACTGCAACTTTGTAGCCTCCGCGCAACTGCGGCGCGCATTCCGTGCTCGTCACCGCCGCGCCACGCCCACTCGAGTTCACCGGTTGACGCCGCGCCCCGCCGCGTCGATCCCTCCGCTAGCGCCACATCGGCGCGGCAGTGGATTGGCGTCCAGCAGCGAAAAGGGCCGGACAGCCTTCGCCGTCCGGCCCGAAAGAACCCGCGGCCTGCGATTGAGGCCGCGCCGATCATCATCAATTGAGCTTAGAACTCGTATTTCGCCGACAGCTGGTAAGTGCGGCCCAGCGGGCTGTGGAAGCGGTCGTCGTAGGCTCGCGCCTGGAAGCGGGCCGTCTGGTTGGAGTACGGCGGATCCTTGTCCAGCAGGTTCAGCACGCCGGCCGTCAGGGTCAGGCCCTTCACGCCGGTGTAGGTGACGCTCAGGTCGAAGATGTTGTAGTCGCCGACGACGTTGTTGTTGAAAGAGGTGAACGGTGCGCCCTGCGTGTTCTGGTCGCGGTAGCCGGACTTGAAGCGGTAGGTCAGCAGCGAGGAAAACGGCCCCTTGTCCCAGCCCAGCGTGACGATGTGCTGCAGCCGGATGACCGGACCGCCGCTCGTGCCGGTCGAACTGAAGAGGTTGTTCCAGTTGCCCAGCGGGTCGTGCCAGGCGCCACCCGCCTCGACCTGGAACAGGTACTTGTTGATGTAGGTGCCGCGCCAGTTGGCATTGAATCGGCCCGCCGAAGTGGCACCGCTGTTCCACGACAACTGGAAGTCGAAGCCATTCGCGTCGACATCACCCAGGTTTTGGAAGGTGTCGATCACGTACGCAATCGGGTCCCCACCGGGAATCTGGCAGGCACCGATGGCGTTGCGCCGGTCCGCCGGAGCCTGGCTGCAGCGCACGAACAGGCTCGCATACTTGCTCGGGTCGCCGAACACGGTCGCATCACCCAGCGTGCTGATCGAGTCGCTGATGTACGTGTCCCAGTAGTCGAGGCTGAACGACACCTGCGGCGACGGCTGCACGACGAAGCCCAGCGACCAGGCCTTGGAAGTCTCGGCCTTCGCATTGGGATTGCCACCCTGCAGGCGCTGGAACTGGATGCCGCAGTCCCGCGACGGAACCGCACCAGCCGCCGGCACGCCCCCCGGGCACAGCACCGGGTCGTTGTAGCGGTTGCCGGTGAAGGTGGTCGACTGCGGCAGGTACAGGCTGTACAGCGAAGGCGCGCTGAAGCCCTTGTTGTACGAACTGCGCAGCAGCACTTCCTTCGTCGGCGAATAGCGCAGCGACACCTTCGGATTGGTGGTGTTGCCGAAATCGCTGTATTTGTCATAGCGCACCGCTGCGCCGATCTCCAGCCCCTTCAGCACCGGAAGGTTCAGTTCCAGGGCCAATGCCGAAACATCGCGGTCACCCTGGCGCACGGCACCCGAGCCGGCGAGACCGGAGCTTGCAGCCTGGCTCACCTTGGGGATGTCGGTGAGGTAGGCCATCTCTTCCTGCCGGAACTCTGCGCCCAGCGCGGCGGACATGGCGCCGCCCGGCAGGCTGCCGAAGCTGCGGCTGAGGTTCGCGGAGACGCTCTTCATCGTCGCCTCCCCGTCCTGCACCTTGCCCAGCACCTGGTTGCGGCGCATGTATTCCAGGCCGGCGGGCGACTGGTCGCCGAAAGGATTGAGGTAGGGCGCGCCGTTGACGCCGCGCACGCCGTCGCGCAGCGGCTGCGTCATCGGGTAGCCGTTGAGGAAGAAGTTCTCGACGTGCGCGTTCGCCCACAGCGCCGAGACCTGGTAGTCGAAGCCTGCCAGCACGCCTTCCAGGCCGGCGACGACGCGCTGGGTGGTGTTCTCCTGCTCGCTGGAACGCGAACCCAGGACCGTGGTGCGCCAGGAAATGGAGATCGGCTGCGTGGTGTTCAGCGCCGGATTGGTGATCGGCGTGATCCCGTTGCCCGGGTAGTACGGACTGCTCGGGGTCATCGTCAGGCCGCCTTCGGGCGACGGCGCGATCGTCGTGCGCAGCCGGTTGAAGGCATTGAAGTACTCGAGCGTGGCCGTGTGGTCCGGGCCGAGGCTCAGCGCACCCTTCAGGTAGCCGGAGTATTGCCACTGCTCCGGAATGGTGTTGGTGAAGGTCTGTGTGTCGGCATTGCAGCGGTTGGTGGCCACGGCCGTTGCGATGATCGAAGCAGGGGGCTGGCAGCCTGGTAGCGACGGGTTGGTGTTGGAAATGACGGTGGTGCCCGACACCGTCTGGGAGTAGTTGGCCGGGAAGGTGGTCGGGCTCAGGCCGTTGAAGCCGCGTTCAGGCTGGTACGACGTCTTCGAGTACTCGCGCTCCGTGCCGCGCATCGGCCGGCCTTCACGGTAATTGAGGCCGCCGTAGACGTTCCACCCTTGCGCATTGAGGTCACCGATGCCCGCGAGCAGGTTGCCGGTGTAGACGTCGCCGCCGCCGTGCTGCGTGACCTGGGCACTGCCGGACACCGACAGGCCCTTGTAGCTGCGCTTGGTGATGAAGTTGATGACGCCCGCGATGGCGTCGGTGCCGTAGGTGGCGGAAGCACCGTCCGGCAGCGTTTCGATGCGTTCGATGGCCGACAGTGGAATCGTGTTCAGGTCGACTGCGGACGTCGCGAACGGGTTGTTGACGATGCGCTTGCCGTTCAACAGCACCAGCGTGCGGTTGGAGCCCAGGCTGCGCAGGTCGGCATAGGCCGCCGCGCCGTTCGTGCCGCTCACCGAGCCGGAGCTCACGCTGCCGCCCTGGGCCTGCGTGATGAAGTTGACCACTTGCTCAGCATTGGTCACGCCCGCCTTTTCCAGCGTGTCCAGGTTCAAGGTGACGGTGGGCAATGCAGTCTCGCCATCGATGCGACGAATCAGCGAGCCGGTGACTTCGACGCGCTGCGCGGCCTGGGCCATGACCTCTGCTTGAGCCAGCAGCAGCGTGCTGCCGCCGAAAGCCATCAGCAATGCCCTGCTGAGCCTCGTTCTCTTGAGCATGGATCTCACTCCTTGGATCGGAAAGGAACAGTTGATTGATGGATCCACTGGCGTTCGCAAGCCACGTGCCGGTCGTGTAAAACCGCCGTGACTCGCCTGTGGATGCGTGTTTCTGAATTGTCACGGGAGGGTGCGCGCGCTCCGGCCTAGGGATTGCCTCTAGGTCCGTTCTGTGGCGTGTTTCAAGACCTGTCCAAGGCGGTGCGAACCTCGCGGACTGCCTCGGGAATGGGGCGTCCGCGGCCATGACTAGGCACTCCCCCTTAGGGAAAAAACCCTAGGCGTGCGGTTTCAATTCGTTGGTTGCACGCCACGGCGCCCGCGAGGGCGCGGACGGCTGATCGACTGCATGTCTAGGCAAGTGGCGGCCAGCCTCCCGGCGGGCCGCCATCTCACAGCCGCGGCACCGCGGCCAGCAGTGTGCGCGTATACGCGTTTTGCGGCCGCGCCAGCACGTCGGCGGCGCTGCCGTGCTCGACGATGCGGCCCGCCTGCATCACCGCCACTTCGTCGGCGATGTACTCGACCACGCCGATGTTGTGGGTAATGAAGAGGTAGGAGATGCCGAGATCCCGCTGCAGCTCGCGCAGCAGATTCAGTATTTGCGCTTGAACCGATACATCCAGCGCCGAGGTCGGCTCGTCGCAGACGATCAGCTTGGGCTGCACCGCGAGCGCGCGGGCAATGGCGATTCGCTGGCGCTGGCCGCCGGAAAACTCGTGCGGAAAGCGTTCCAGCGCGTCCTGGCGCAGGCCGACCTGGTCGGCAATGCAGCGGATGCGCGCCAGCCGCTCACCTGCGGAGGTACCAGGTTGCAGCGCCGCGAGGCCTTCGTCGAGGATGTCGGCGACGCGCATGCGAGGATTGAGCGACGCGAACGGATCCTGGAAGATGATTTGCACTTCGCGCCGGGCGCGGCGCAAGGCCTCGCCCTGCAGCTCGAACAGGTTTTGCCCGGACAGCAGCGCGCGGCCGCTGACCGAGGCGATGCCGCGCAGCAGCTGGACGATGGCCTTGCCGGTGGTCGTCTTGCCGCAACCGGATTCGCCCACCAGGGCCAGCGTGCTGCCCGGGCGCACCTGGAAGGACACCCCGCCCACCGCATCGAAGTGCGCACGCACGCGTTGCAGCAGCCCGCCGCGGATGGGAAACCGCACCCGCAGGTCTTCCACCTGCAGGAGCGGCTGAGCGTCCCCCGCCGGCGCCACCGTGGCGGCGGCCCGGGCGCCCTCCTCCACCGCGGACACCGCGCGCAGCCCGCTGCCGTCCTGCAGCGGAATGCAGCGCACCAGGCGGTCGCCCACGCGGGCCAATTCAGGCAGCGTGTCCTGGCAGCGCGGCTCCGCGTGCGTGCATCGCGGCGCGAAGCGGCAGCCGGTGAACTGCATCGTCAGCGGCGGCACCGTGCCGGGGATGGCAGCCAGGGCCTCGCCGCGGCGTGCCGCATCGGGCAGCGCCTGCAGCAGCGCGCGTGCGTACGGGTGCTGCGGCGCGGCGAAGAAGCGGCCGGCCTCGGCCACCTCGATGATCTGGCCGGCATACATCAGCGCCACGCGGTGCGCCATGCCCTTGACGACCGCCAGGTCGTGCGTGATCAGCAGCAGGCCCATGCCCTGCTCGCGCTGAAGATCCTTCAGCAGGTCGAGGATCTGCTTCTGGATCGTCACGTCCAGCGCGGTGGTGGGCTCGTCGGCCACCAGGTAGTCAGGCTCCGAGGCCAGGGTCATCGCGATCATCACGCGCTGCTTCTGGCCGCCGCTCATGCGGAACGGGTAGTCGTCGATCCGCCGTTCCGGCTCGGGAATGCCGACGCGGCGCAGCCATTCCACTGCCTTGTTGCGCGCCATCTCGCCGCGCAGCGCGGTGTGGGCCTCGATCGCCTCGACGATCTGGTCGCCCACCTTCATCACCGGGTTCAGGCTGGTCGAGGGCTCCTGGAAGATCATGCCGATGCGGCCGCCGCGCACGCCGCGCATCTGCGCCTCGGGCAGGTCCAGCACCTCGGTCTGGTCGATCATCACCCGGCCCTGCGTGACGACGCCGTTGTCGGGCAGCAGGCGCATCAGCGCCAGCGCCGTCATGCTCTTGCCGCAGCCGGATTCGCCGACCAGCGCGAAGGTTTCGCCGCGCTTGATGGACAGGGCCAGGCCGTCGATGGCGCGCACGATGCCTGATTCGGCATCGAGCTCGACCTTGAGGTTGTCGATGGTCAGCATGGTGATCTCGTCGTCGCTCGGCGCTCAGGCGGGCTTGCGCAGGCCCAGGCGCGGGCGCAGTGCGCGGGCTCGGGGATCGAAGGCGTCGCGCACGCCGTCGGCGAAGAGGTTGGCTGCCAGCACCAGCGCGACCATGAAGGCGAAGGCGGCAGCGAAGGACCACCACACCACTGGGTCGCGGCTCATCTCGCTGCGGGCCAGGTTGATCATGCCGCCGAAGCTGCTGGTGGACGGGTCGACGCCCACGCCCACGTAGGTGAGCACCGCCTCGTACAGGATCAGCTCGCTGAAGCTCAGCACCGTGGTGATCAGCACCAGGTGCACCACGTTCGGCAGGATGTGCCGGGCCATGATGCGAGCCGGGCTGACGCCGAAGGCGGTGGCTGCCTGCACGAAATCGAGCTCGCGCAGCTTCAGCGTTTCCGCGCGGACCAGCCGGCACAAGGTGGACCAACTGGTGAGTCCGAGGATCGCGCAGAGCATGAAGACCTTCAGGTCGGAGCGCTCGACGCCGGTCTCGAACCACTCCGGGTGCTTGTCGATGGCGACCTGCACCATCAACACGCAGGCAGCGATCAACAGCACGTTCGGCACCGAGGACAGGGTGGTGTAGAGGTACTGCACGACCTCGTCCACCCAACCCCGGAAGTAGCCGGCCAGGATGCCAAGCGTGACCGCGACCGGCAGCGTGGCCAGCGTCGACAAGGTGCCGATGACGAAGGCCGTGCGCACGCTCTTCAGCGTCTGCACCAGCACGTCGTTGCCCGTGCGGTCGGTGCCGAAGACGTGGTAATGGCCCATCAGCGCGGCGATGGCGCCGCCCAGCATGCACATGACGGCCAAAGTGAGCAGCACCGCGCGCCACGGCAAGTGGGTGCGGTCGGCGGCGATGTCACGCCAGGCGGCCGCCGTGCCGCCGTGCTGCCGCCGCAGGGCCCAGGCCGCCAGCCCGCTGCAGGCCAAGGCCAGCACCAGGCCGGCGAACGCGCCGCCCACGGCGCGCAGGGTCACGTCGGCCTCCCATTCGGCCGCGGCGTCCTTCAGGTGCGCGCCGCCGAACTGCAGGCGCGGGTAGTCGCGCACCGGCTGGCCGTTGACGGTGGTGGTCTGCTTGTTGTGCGCCACGTAGGCCAGCGGCGCGGAATAGCTGGACTCGCGCATCTGGATCTGGCGCGACAGCACCGCATCCAGCAGCGACTCGGCACGCGTGTCGTAGAACACCGTGCCGGCCGCCTGGCCCGCGCTCGGCGGAAGCGCACGGCGGAAGTGCACGCTGTCCAGCGCCGCGACCACCAGGAAGGCCAGCAGCACCAGCGCCGAACACATCGCCGCCGGATCGCGCAGCGCCTTGGCCCAGGTGGCGCGCAGGTGCGGCGCCCGCGCGACGCGGATGCCGTAGCCCACCAGCGCGATGAAGAGCAGCCACAGCGCCGCATCGGTCCACAGCAGGACGAACTTGAATTGCATGGGCGGTTCCGTTGTCGTCCGTTGGTACTCAGGCGAGCCGCACGCGGGGGTCGACCCAGGTGTAGGCAACGTCCAGCAGCACGTTGGTCGCGATGTAGAGCAGCGATCCCAGGAACACCATGGTCCGCACGATGGCGAAGTCCTGGCCGGCGATCGCCTCGATCACGAAGGCGCCAAGCCCGGGAATGCCGAAGAAGCTCTCGAACACCAGGCTGCCGAGGAACACGAAGGGCAGGTAGCCCCCGGCGCTGGTGATGATGGGGATCATCGCGTTGCGCAGCACGTGCCGGAACAGCACCACCTGCTCCGACAAGCCCTTGGCACGGGCCGTGCGCACGTAGTCCTTCCCGATCTCCTCGAGGAACATCGCGCGGTAGAGCCGCGCCTCGCCGCCCAGGCGGGCGAGCAGCGACAGGATGATCGGCAAGGCAAGGAAGCGCACCGCATCCAGCCCCGGTGCGTAGCCCGAGATGGGAACCAGCCGCAGCACGCGCGAGAACAGGAACTGGCCGACGATGATGTAGAACAGGCTCGAGATCGACAGCATCAGCACGCACAGCACGACGCCCCAGAAATCGATGCGCGAGTGCCTGAAGAACACCAGCAGCAGCGAGAAGGCGACGCTGACGATCAGCTGCAGCACGAACAGCGGCACCGCCAGCTGCAGGCTCACGCCCATCCGGGTCGCCACCTCGTGGCCGATGTCCACCGAGCGCGCGGAATCGCTGCGGCCGAAGTCCAGCACCATCAGCGAGATCGAACGCTCCCACAGCACGGTGCGGGTCAGCTTGGCGGTGCCCTCTTCCTTCGCGTTCCAGTACAGCGGCCGGTCGTAGCCACGCTCGGCTTTCCACTGCTGGATCTGGTCGGGCGTGACGCGCTTGCCGCCGATGTTCAGGCGCGCCATGTCGTCCGGCGTGTTGACGGTGAAGAACAGGAAGAAGGTGAGCAGGTTGACGCCGATCAGGATCAGCACGCCGTAGCCGAGACGGCGGAGGATGAAGCTGCCCATGGTCAGAGCGTCGCCACGGCGGGGCCGCGGGCAGTCGCCGTCTCGCGCAGCTTGTAGCTGCGCCGCGCTGCCCACATTGCGGCGAGCACCGCGATAGCCAGCAAAACGAGCGGCCAGCGCACCGGGCGGTTCCATTCAGCCTGTTTGCGCGCGCGCAGCTCGGGGTCGAGCCGGTAGTACTGAGCCATGTCTCTGATCATGATGCTGGGCTTGCCGTTGTGCACCCACTGCTGGAAGGCCATGCCGCCCCACGGAAAGTAGCCGAAGCACCAGGGCGAATCGTCCTGCAGGATGCGGACCATCTTGTCGATGACGGCCTGCTTCTGCGGCCCGTCGTCCAGCGACTGCAGCTGGCGGTAGAGCTTGTCGTACTCGCGGTTCTCGTAGTTGGCGAAGTTGTCGCCCTCGCTCTTCGAACGCGCCAGCGGGCCGTAGAGCAGGAACAGGAAGTTCTCGGCGTCGGGGTAGTCCGCCAGCCAGCCGCCCCAGAAGATCTGGTGCTTGCCTTTGAGCGTCTTGTCCTGGTACTGGTTGAAATCGGTGGCGCGGATTTCCAGCTGGATGCCGAGCTTGGCGAACTGCTTGATCATCCAGTCGTTCTCGCTCTTGAACTCGGGCGTGATGGCGCGCTGGAAGTCGTAGTTCAGCACCAGGGGCCGGCCGGTGGCGGCGTCCCGGCCGCCGGGGTAGCCGGCCTCGGCCAGCAGCTTCTGTGCATCCTCGATCGGCCGGCGCACCGCCCTGCCGTCCTTCCAGACGTGGGTGACCGGGTTGTGGAACTGGCCCTGCCCCTCGCGCGAGCCGAACAGGCCCGGCGGCACGGGACCGTGCGCGGCCACGCCGCCCTTGTGCTTGAAGATGCGGCCGTAGCCCTCTTCCCAGTCGATGGCGATGGCGATCGCCTGGCGCAGCTTGCGGTTCTTCACCTGCTGCTCGGGCGTGTCGCCGCGGCCGATCACCGGATCGAGCATGTTGAAGCCGAGGTACCAGTTGCTGATGTCGGTCATCAGCGGGAACTTGAAGCCGCGCTCCTCGAACAAGCGCTTCACCTCGTCGGAATCGTCCGCGTCGTTGCGGAAGTCCACGCCCCACTCGGGCCGCTCGATCTCCGGCACGTCGAAGAAGCCCTGCTTGAACTTCTCCTTCTTCGGCACCTTTTCCTTCTCGATCGTCACGTAGAGCTTGTCGATGAAGGGCATGGTCTTCCCGCAGTCCTCCAGCAGGCCGGCGGCCTTGTCCTCGGGCTGGCCTTCGCAGGGATAAGGCGTGCCGCGGTAGTTCGGATTGCGCACCAGCACGTGGCGGCGGTCGCGCACGAACTCCTGCATCATGTACGGCCCCGTGCCCACCGGCCACTGGTGCAGCGACAGGCCGTTCTCGTTCATGCCGTTCTGGGCATAGAAGGCATCGGCTTCCCACGGCACGGGAGCCAGGAACGGCATGGCCATCCAGTAGCTCCATTGCGGGTACTTGCCCTTGAGCCGAATGCGCCAGGTGTACTTGTCGACCACGCTGGTGCCGGCGAGCGAATACTTGCGGAAGTCCAGGAAAGGCTTGTCGCGGATGTCCTCCGGCAGGCCCGCCAGCAGCTTCGCATCCTCGGCGCGGATCAGCGCGACGTATTCCTTCAGCCCGATCACGTAGTCGGCGAAGACCGCCTGCACCGGCGTCTGGATGCGCGGCGAGGCGTGGCGCTTGAGCGCGTACACGAAGTCGTCGGCCACCAGCTCGCGCGTGCCCTGGTGTTCGAAGTCCCACGGCGAACGCTTGCTGCCGAGCTGTTCGCGCGTCAGGCTCAGGTAGCGGTACCTGCCCTGACCGTCCTTCGCGAAGGCAGGGTGCGGCGCAAAGAGGATGCCGGGCTTGATGCGGATGTCGTAGATGCTCTCGGCAATGGCCTCGGCCGGAGCGTCATCCGGCAGCGGCTTGCCGTCCTTGTCCACGTAGCGAGGATGCGCCACCTCGGTCGCGGCCTTCGGAATCAGCTGGTACGGGCGCTTCAGGTAGTGGTAGCCGTAGGGCGGCTCGTAGACCTGGAAGGTGTAGGCGGACTCCGGGTTCGAGTAGGACTGCGTAGGGTCCAGCGAGCGCGGGGAGCGCTCGTCGAACGAATAGAACATGGTGTTCTCGCGCTCGGCGCCGCTCCAGTAGGGGCTGTTGTTGCAGCCGGTGGCCACGACGGCCAGCACGGTCGAGACGGCGAGGCAGAGACGGCGGGCGACAGCGGATCCGCGCATGCGGGGCACTCCTGGTGCAGGCGCCAGGCACCCGACCACCGATGGGCCGCGCCTGCGCCAAAAAAGGGCGCCTCGACCGGGCCGGCTCTTGGCCAGCCCATTTCGAGGCGGTGCGCGATTCTAGGCGCTGGGGTCCCGCGTCACCTCGGGGTTTGAACCAGCTTGCCTAGACAGGTGCACCCAGGCACGTGGGCCGGATTTGCTGTAACGCGGATGTCACCAACCGATCAGCACATCGCGCCCGTCCACCAGCAGTTGCACCCGCCGGCCGACCGGCAGGCAGACCTTGGTGGGCACGTGCCCGAACGGCAGTCCGGTGAGGATCGGCGTCTTCGTCACGCCACGCAGGTAGGCGATGGCCTGCTTCAGGCCGTAGCCACGGTCCAGTGGCGACTTGCGGTAGTCCGTGCAGGCGCCCAGCAGCACCGCCTTCTGCGCCCCCAGCACGCCGGCCTGGTGCAGTTGCAGCAGGGTGCGCTCGATGCGGTAGGGATGCTCGTTGACCTCCTCGACGAAGAGGATGCCGCCCTTCACCCGCGGCCAGTGCGGCGTGCCCAGCAGGGACTGCAGCACCGCCAGGTTGCCGCCCCACAGCGTGCCGCGGGCGGCCAGGCCGTCGAAACCGGCCTCGGTGCGGAAACCGATCGCCTCGAGTTCGCCCGACATCGCTTCGCTGAAGCAGTCGCGCGTCACCTCGTCGACGCCGCCCGCGTCGTCGGCGCGGCCGAAATCGTCGCAGGCCATCGGGCCATGCCAGCTGCCCGCGCCCGTGTGGGCCAGCAAGGCGCACTGCAAGGCCGTCAGGTCGCTGTAGCCGACCCAGCGCGTGCCCTGCTCGACGCTGCGTGCCAGCAGCTTCCAGTCGATGCGGTCCAGCAGCCGGGTCATGCCGTAGCCGCCGCGGCAGGCCATGGCGACCGACGGTGCCGCCTTCGCGACGCGGTGCACGGCATCCAGCCGGGCATCGTCGTCGCCGGCGAAACGCTGGTGCCTTCCCCGCACGCCCGGGTCCAGCGCCACCTGGAAGCCCAGTTCGCCCAGGCGCTGCCGGGCCAGCTTGAGCGCGGCGCTGCGCAGCTCGACGCCTGCCGGCGCGAAGATGGTCATCAAGGTCATCGGGATCATCCGGTCAGGGTTCCTGGGGATGCGGCAGCTCGGTGGCATCGCCCGTCGGGATGGGGGCGCTGCGGTCGCCGTCGCCACCCTCCACCGCGTCGCCCGCCTCGCCCATCGGCGCCGCGGAAAGCGGGTTGCGCTGCAGGCGCTCGGCGCGTTGCTGGGCGCGCCGCTCGACGAAGAAGGCGCGCAGCAGGCGTGACGCGGGCTCGGCCAGCAGGCCGCCCTGCACCTCGGTCTGGTGGTTCAGGCTGCCCTGCGCGAACAGGTCGACCACCGAACCGGCCGCGCCGGTCTTGGGGTCGTGTGCCGCGAACACCACGCGCCTGAAGCGCGCATGCATCAACGCCATCGCGCACATCGCGCAAGGCTCCAGCGTCACGAACAGCTCGCACTCCGGCAGCCGGTAGTTCTCGAGCAGCTGCGCGGCGTGGCGCAGGGCGACGATCTCGGCATGCGCCGTCGGATCGTGGGTGGTGATGGGGCGGTTGTAGCCGGTGGCGATGACCTGGCCGGCGCGCATGATGACCGCGCCCACCGGCACCTCGCCCGCCAGCTGCGCGTTCAGCGCCTGGTCGAGCGCGATGCGCATCGCCTGCTCGTCGGCGGGAGTGAACGTGGTCATGGATTGGCGTCGGACGCGCGCTGGGCCGCGCCCTGCTGCAGCGCCTTCTGCACGTCCTGCTGGATCTTCTGGGGCAGGTTCGCCGCCGAACCCGGCGCCGATGCAGCAGCCGGGTTGCCGGAAGGCCGCAGGGCCTCGGCCTGTTGCTTGGCCAGGTTCAGCAGGACGAAGGCGGCTGCCACCAGCACCACGACGCCCACCACCATGCGCACCATCATCGACTCCTTCCGTTCAGCGGCCGACCAGCGGCCAGCGGCCGAGCACACGGTGCGTCGACCGTCCCACCAGGCTGTGCATCAACGAGAACTCGCGCACCGTCCAGCCGATGGGCTCGACCGGCCGCGGATCGACCTTCGCGTCGTCGTACATCAGCGTCAGGTGCGGCGTGTAGCCGGCGGAGGCATCGAACGGGACCGACCGCGACGCCAGTTCCTCGGCAAGCCCGGCATGCAGGCGCGCCACCGGGCCGGCCGGATCGCTCAACAGCACGATGGGCCGATTGCGCGGGCGCCGGTTGAAGCTGGCGACCTGGCCGAAGCGCAGCTCGAACGGCGCCACCTGCGCCGCCTGCGCGACCGCCGCGCCGGCCTGCAGCAGCATCGGCAGCAGCCCCTCCGGTGCACGCGGCCAGCTGCCGACGAAGAGCAGCGTGACGTGGCTGCGCCCGCCGTCGATCGCGCGCGAGCGCAAGCCCAGCGGCTCGCGCAGGGAGTGCACCAGCGCCGAGATCCGTTCCGCGCAGGCAGCGTCCGGGTGCGCGGCGAAGAAGAGGCGCTCCGTCATCGTCGGCCCGGTGATCCACCTGTCCGCTCGCCCCGCAGGGGGTCACTCCCACTCGATGGTCGCCGGCGGCTTGGAAGACACGTCGTAGGTGACGCGGTTGATGCCACGCACTTCGTTGATGATGCGTCCCGACACCTTCTTCAGCAGGCTGTAGGGCAGCTCGGCCCAGTCCGCGGTCATGAAGTCGCTGGTCTGCACCGCGCGCAGCGCCACCACGTAGTCGTAGGTGCGGCCGTCGCCCATCACGCCGACGCTCTTGACCGGCAGGAACACGGTGAAGGCCTGGCTGGTCAGCTCGTACCAGCTCTTGCCGGACGCCGGATCGATGGCGGCGCGCAGCTCCTCGATGAAGATCGCATCGGCGCGGCGCAGCAGATCAGCGTACTCGCGCTTCACTTCGCCGAGGATGCGCACGCCCAGGCCCGGCCCGGGGAACGGATGGCGGTAGACCATGTCGTGCGGCAGGCCCAGCGCCACGCCCAGCTCGCGCACCTCGTCCTTGAACAGGTCGCGCAGCGGCTCCAGCAGCTTCAGGCCCAGCTGCTCGGGCAGGCCGCCCACGTTGTGGTGGCTCTTGATCGTGACGGCCTTCTTGGTCTTGGCGCCGCCGGACTCGATGACGTCGGGATAGATCGTGCCCTGCGCGAGGAAGGTCGCCCCCTTGTGCCCGCCGCCGCCCGCCTTCAGCTTGGCGGCCTCGGCCTTGAACACGTCCACGAACAGGCCGCCGATGATCTTGCGCTTGGCCTCGGGATCGGCGACGCCGGCCAGCTTGCCGAGGAACAGCTCGCTGGCATCCACCCGCACCACCTTGGCATGCAGCTTGCCCGCGAACATGTCCATCACCACGTCGCCCTCGTTCAGGCGCAAGAGGCCGTGGTCGACGAAGACGCAGGTCAGCTGGTCGCCGATGGCGCGGTGGATCAGCGCCGCGGCCACGCTGGAATCGACGCCGCCGGACAGGCCGAGGATCACCTCTTCGTCGCCCACCTGCTCGCGGATGCGCCGCACCGCCTCCTCGATGTGGTCGCGCATGATCCAGTCGGCCTTGGCACCGCAGATCTGCAGCACGAAACGCTCCAGCAGCGCCCGGCCCTGCACGGTGTGCGTCACCTCGGGGTGGAACTGCACCGCGTAATAACCCCGATCTTCATCGGCCATTCCGGCGATCGGGCAGCTGGGGGTGGAGGCCATCAGCTTGAAGCCGGGCGGCAGCGCGGTGACCTTGTCGCCATGGCTCATCCACACCTTCAGCATGCCGTGGCCGTCCGCGGTGCGGTGGTCCTCGATGCCGTCCAGCAGGCGGGTGTGACCATGGGCGCGGACCTCGGCATAGCCGAATTCGCGGTGCGTGGATGCCTCCACCTGCCCGCCCAGCTGCACCGTCATCGTGAACATGCCGTAGCAGATGCCCAGCACCGGCACGCCCAGTTCCCACACCGCGGCGGGGGCGCGCAGGTCGTGCTCTTCGTAGGTGCTGGCGTGGCTGCCCGAAAGGATGATGCCGCGCGGCGCGAACTCGCGGATGAACTCGTCGGAGACGTCGTTCGGGTGGATCTCGCAGTACACGTGCGCCTCGCGCACGCGCCGGGCGATCAGCTGGGTGACCTGGGAGCCGAAATCGAGGATGAGGATCTTGTCGTGCATGGGGTTGTCACGCGGCCGCGGCGGGCGGCAGGTGCGGGCGGCGGGATGGGTGGCGGAAGTGGCGGATCGCGAGCGCCGTGCCGATCAACTGGAGCGCGGCACAGAAGTAGAACGGCAGACCCATCAGCCAGTCGCCGGCGGGTCGATGCGAGACGATGCCCAGCAACGCGGCGCCGACCACCGGCGCCACCACGGCCATCAGGCTGTTCAGCGAGCCCACGGAGCCCATGGTCTGGCCCTGCGTTCGGGCGTCGGCCGCGTTGGACACGATGCTGTTGAGCGCGCTGGCCGCGGCAAAGCCGAGCACGTTGAGCCCGATCACCACGTACATCATCCAGCCCTGCGTGGCCAGGCCCCAGCCCAGGTAGGCCAGCGACGAGGACACCAGGCCCATCACCGCGAGCTTCTGCGGCGCAAAGCGCTTGAGCAGGTGCTTCAAGAGCCAGCCCTGCACGAAGACCGTCATGACGCCGACCGCGAACAGCGACCAGCCGTTCTCGGCCGGTCCCCAGCCGAACTTGAAGGCGGTGTAGAGCACCCAGCAGGTGTGCAGGGTGAACTGCGCGAGGCTGGCGAGACCGATCACCGCCACCAGCAAGCCGACGCCTTCGAGCTTCGCCAGGCCCGTCAGCGCACTGACCGGGTTGGCACGCCGCCATTCGAAGGGTCGGCGGCGCGAAGCCGGCAGCGATTCCGGCAACACGAAGAAGCCGTAGGCCCAGTTCAGCAGCGCCATCGCGCCGGCGCAGACGAAGGGCAGGCGCACGTCGATGCCGCCGAGCAGCCCACCGATGACCGGGCCCAGGATGAACCCGACGCCGAAGGCCGCGCCGAGCAGGCCGAAGCGCCGCGCACGGTCTTCCGGCGGCGTGATGTCGGCGACGTAGGCGTTGGCGACGGAGGCATTGGCCTGCATCGCGCCGCTGAAGAGCCGCACGGTGATCAGCATCCACAGCGCGCTTGCCGCCGCGGTGACGAAGAAGCTCAGCGCGAGGCCGGCAATGCCGATCAGCAGCACCGGCCGCCGGCCGAACCGGTCCGACAGGCCGCCCAGGATCGGCGAGCCGAAAAAGTTGGCCAGGCCGAACGCGAAGGTGACGGCGCCGAACCAGAAGGCCTGCTCGCCGGGCGAGGAGGTGAAGGTACCGACCAGGTGCGGCAGCACGGGGATGATCAGGCCGATCGCAATCATGTCGATCAGCACCGTCACCATGATGAAAGACATGGCCGGCTGCCTGCCGGGAGCCCCGGCCGGCGACGCCGCGGCAGCAGCGTCGGCCTGGGCGGGCGGCCGTTCGGAAGACACCGGCGAGGTGCCGGGCCCGACGGCCCCTTCTGCGCGAGACATCACTCCATCCGGTAGTTGGGGGCTTCCTTCGTGATCTGCACGTCGTGCACGTGGCTCTCGCGAATGCCGGAAGAAGTGATCTCGACGAACTGGGCCTTGGTCTGCATCTCGGCGATCGTCGCGCAGCCGCAGTAGTGCATCGACGCGCGCAGGCCGCCGGCGAACTGGAAGATGATGCCCACGACCGAGCCCTTGTACGGCACCTGGCCCTCGATGCCCTCGGGCACCAGCTTGGCCGAGGTCGACGTGCTGGCCGAGCTGTCCTGGAAGTAGCGGTCGGCCGAGCCTTGCTGCATCGCGCCGATCGAGCCCATGCCGCGGTAGCTCTTGTAGCTGCGGCCCTGGTAGAGGATGGTCTCGCCGGGTGCCTCGTCGGTGCCGGCGAAGGCACCGCCCATCATCACCGTGTCCGCCCCGGCTGCGATCGCCTTGGCCAGGTCGCCGGAGAACCGGATGCCGCCGTCGGCAATCAGCGGCACGCCGGTGCCGGCCAGCGCCTTGGCGACGGAATCGACCGCCATGATCTGCGGCACGCCGACGCCAGTGACGATGCGGGTGGTGCAGATGGAGCCGGGACCGATGCCGACCTTGACGGCATCGGCACCGGCTTCCACCAGCGCGAGAGCCGCTTCACCGGTGGCGATGTTGCCGCCGATGACTTCCACTTGAGGGAAGTTCTTCTTGACCCAGCGCACCCGATCGATGACGCCGGCGGAGTGGCCGTGCGCGGTGTCGACCACCAGCGCATCGACGCCGGCTTTCACGAGCAGTTCGACGCGCTCCTCGGTGCCGTCACCCACGCCCACGGCGGCGCCGACACGCAGCTTGCCGTGGTCGTCTCGGGCGGCGTTGGGGAAGCTGGTCTGCTTGGTGATGTCCTTCACCGTCATCAGCCCGCGCAGTTCGAAGGCGTCGTTCACGACCAGCACGCGCTCCAGCTTGTGCTTGTGCATCAGCGCCTTGCCCTCCTCGATCGTCGCGCCTTCCTTGACGACGATGAGCTTCTCGCGCGGCGTCATGATCTCGCGCACCGGCACGTCTAGCCGGGTCTCGAAGCGCAGGTCGCGGCCGGTGACGATGCCGACCACGCGGCCATCCTCGACCACGGGAAAGCCGGAGATGCCGTGCTGCCGCGACAGCGTGATCACGTCGCGCACCGGCACGCCGGGTGAAATCGTGATGGGGTCGCGCAGCACGCCCGATTCGTAGCGCTTCACGCGCGCCACCTCGGCCGCCTGCTGTTTGGGCGTCAGGTTCTTGTGCACGATGCCGATGCCGCCTTCCTGGGCGATTGCGATCGCCAGGCGGGCCTCGGTGACGGTGTCCATCGCGGCGGACACCAGCGGCAGGTTCAGGTTGATGCGGCGCGTGAACCGCGTCGCGAGGCTGGTGTCGCGGGGCAACACCTGCGAGAAGGCCGGCACCAACAACACATCGTCGAAGGTGAGCGCTTTGCCAAGAAGGCGCATGTGGAGAACTCCAGTCGCTTCAACGGCCTTGCGCCGTTGCGTCGTAGGCTGACTTCGCGGGAAGCGAAGTCAAGGTGCGAAGCGCCGGGCCGAAGACAAAAGCGGATTATAGGGAGGGGTCCACGGAGCCCGCTTTCGGCACCGCCGCGGAAACCATTTGTGCCCGGCCGCGCAGGGGGCCGCCGCTACACTTCGCGACTGCTCTTTCGTTGGGGATTCCATGATTCGAAGGGACCGCGTCTTCTGGACCGCCGCGGCACTGTGCGCGGCCTTGGTCACCACCGCGCCCGGCGCCTGGGCGCAATGGAAATGGAAGGATCGCAATGGCCAGGTGCACATCAGCGACCTGCCGCCGCCGCGCGACATCCCCGAGAAGGACGTGATGCAGCGGCCGACCGACTCCGTTCGGCGCGCCGCCGCAGCCGCCGCCGCCCAGGCTTCCGCCGCCAGCGCACCAGCCGCCGCCGCGCCCAAGCCGAGGGTCGATCCCGAGCTCGAGGCCCGCCGCGCCCGGCAGGAACAGGAGCAGAAGGCCAGGGACAAGGCGGCCGAAGAGAAGGCCAATGCCCAGCGCGCGGAAAACTGCCAGCGCGCCCGCCAGCACCTGGCAACGCTGGAGAGCGGCATGCGCATCGCGCGCCTGAATGACAAGGGCGAGCGCGAAGTGCTCGACGACAAGGCCCGGGCCGAAGAAATGCAGCGCGCCCGCCAGGTGATGGCGTCGGAGTGCCGCTGAAGGCGACCGCCATTGCCGCAGACCCGCGCTGCGGCGGTGTCCCACCCGCCGCAGCGCAACCGTGACCTGACTCAGCGCGGCGCGCGCCGGATGCCGTCGCGCCGATAGCGTTGGCGGCGCGCTTCCTTGGGATCGACCTGCAGCGGGCGGTACAGCTCGATCCGGTCACGGTCGCGCAGCACGGCCTGCGGCTCGCAGGGCCGGCCCCAGACGCCCAGGCGCAAGCCATCGATCACGTCCGGCCCCAGCCGTTCGCGCCAGCCGCTGCGTCGCAGCGCATCGGCGACCGTGGCACCGGACGGCAAGCTCAGGCTGGTGCGGTGCAAGCGCCGCGGCGACTCGGCGAACACCAGCTCGATCGCCAGCATGGCGGGCTCAGCGGGGGCCATAGACCTGCTCGGCCCGCTGCACGAAGGAATCGACGAAGGTGTTGGCGACCCGGTCGAACACCGGGCTCAGCACCAGTTCGAAGGCCTGGTTGGAGAAGGCGTAGCGCAGGTCGAACTCCACCCGGCAGGCCCGCGCATTGCCCTGCGCACCGATCGGCTTGAAGAGCCAGGTGCCGTCCAATGCGGAGAACGGCCCGTCCACCAGCTCCATGACGACCGACTCCTCGGGGACGTGCCTGTTGCGCGTGGTGAAGGCGTGATGCAGCCCCGCATAGGCCAGGTGCAGCCTCGCCGTCATGCCGTCCTCGTCGCGCTCGATCACCTCGGCCCGTTCGCACCACGGCAGGAAGCCGGGGTACGCCTCGATGCCCGTCACCAGCTCGTACATCTCGCGCGGTGAGTACCAGAGCAGGACGGACTTCTTCACATGCTTCATAGAATCCGAAGATTCTAGGGGTCGCTTGGCTTGCTTCCGGGCGGCCCCATTTGCTTGGGAACCATGACTGCACCCATCGCCGAGAACCGCCGCGCCCGCTTCGACTACCACCTCGAGGAATTCTTCGAGGCAGGGGTCGTGCTCACGGGCTGGGAGATCAAGGCCATCCGCGCCGGCCAGGTCCAGCTGACTGACGGCTACGTGATGATCAAGGACGGCGAGCTGTTCCTGATCGGCTGCCGCATCAACGCGCTGCGCTCGGCCTCGACCCACGTCCGCCCGGAAGCCGACCGCACCAAGAAGCTGCTGATGCACAAGGACGAGATCAAGCGCCTGGTCGGCAAGGTCGAGCAGAAGGGCTTCACGCTGGTGCCGGTGAACCTGCACTACAAGGGCGGCCGCGTGAAGGCCGACATCGCGCTGGCCAAGGGCAAGGCCCAGCACGACAAGCGCGACACCGAGAAGAAGCGCGATTGGGAGCGGGAAAAGGGCCGCCTGATGCGGCACAAGGTGTCATCGGGCCCGAAGGAATAGTCCGGCGGTCGGCTTCATGCGCACGTAGCGCCCGTCGAAGACCACGGCCCAGTTCCTGCCGCCGTCCTCGGACCGCTCCCACAGCTGCCGCACGGTCCCGTCCTGCCGCGGCGTCCAGGCGATGCGGTCCAGCAGTTGCACGCCGGACCGCTTCGGGTCGGCCGATTCACCGCTCAGGACCATGCTGCGTCCATCCCATCCCCCGGCCAGCACCAGACGGCCGGCCTGACTGTCGACCCAGTGCTGGTGCCACCGTCGCGTGCCGGGGTCGTAGCTGTTCAGGCTGCTGCCGGAGAAACCGCTGCGGCCCTGCCAGGACTCCAGCAGCGCGCAGCCCTGGGCCACGGCCTCGATGCGGTTCTCGCCGGCCCGCGATCCGTCGGGCAGGAAGACATCCCAGCGACCGATCCAGAAGTCGAACTGGCGATGCTCGGCGGCCGTGCAGGCGCCGCAACCGGCGCTGCACAAGGCGAGGCCGATCACGCCGGCGAAGCGAATCAGGGCAAGGGAAGCGGGCATGTGGAAAGCCTAGAGGCGCGGCGTCCCGGCTGGCGTGCGGAAATTGCGCGTTGCGAGTCAGGCCCCCGCCGGCCAGCGGGCCAGCGCACGCCGCAGCGCCCAGCGGCTGCCCAGGCCACTGGCCTGGGCAATGAGCTCGGCGTCGCGCTCTCCCTGCGCCATCAGGCGCCGCGCGATGCCGGCGCGTTTGCGCGTCAGCCAGGCGTGCGGCGTGCAGCCGAAGAGCCGGCCGAATTCGCGAACGAAGTGGTACTTGGACAGGCATGCCACTTCCGCCATGCGGGCCAGGGTCATTGGCGCCGTGGCGTTGGAGTCGATGAAATCGGCGGCCAGGCGCAGGCGGCGGGACAGTTCGTCGCGCGCATCCGCGCGGGGGCCGCGCTGCCCTTCGCGCGTGACGATCGCGTGTTCCGCCTCCAGCAGCGCCGAGACGAGCGCGAGCAGTTCTTCCTCCAGCCAGTCCTCGTCGCGTTCACCCTGCTGTACCGCCCTCCACAGCCTGCGCAGCCGAGGCGAAACGATCGCGTCATGCCGGCGCAGGTGGGGCCGGAAACCGACCGGCGACGTGGAGCCGGCCCCCCCATCCAGCGCCTGGCCGAGCGACTGCTGCCGCGCCAGGAGCACTTCGTCGGCCATGCCGGGGCGGAAGAACACGGCAAAGGAATGCACCGGCTGCCGCGTCCGCACCACGCTGCCGTAGCGCGTGCCCTCGTCGAGCACGAGGTAGCTGTCGTCGTCGACCAGGAGGTCGTGCCGCGGCAGCAGGTAGCGCTCGCCGCTGCCGCCGCACGCCATCTTGATCGACAGCGTCTGCACGTGTCGCGCAAATTCCACGTGCCAGGCAGGGCCGCAGACCACGGCGTTCTCACGGCCCCAGCGCTCGTAGAAGCGGCGCCTGGAGTCGGCGTTCTCCGTCGTCTCCGGCCGCGGCGGCAGGTCGGGCAGCGTGGTCAGGATCATCGGCGCGGCTCCGTGAGCCGACCATCATCCCGCGCAAAGTGCGCGGGTGGCGACCCGGTTTCCGCCAGGGTGGCAGGCGAGGCGGCTTGGATTACACTGCCCGCGGTCAGGAGAGAGCTTCACCCGAAGCCGCCGAAGGCGCAGAGGCTGCCACCTCGAACGCTCAGGCAAAAGGACTGGCAAACGCTTCTGCAATGGAGCGTTCCTCACTGGAGAGAGGCGGGTCAATCCGAGTCAAAAGCGACAAGGAGGGAGCCCGTCCACCGAAGGGGCAAGCGGCGCCGGTATCCCCGGTACTGCCAATCTCTCAGGTAAAGCGGACAGCGAGGGCAGCCCCCACCTCCGGGTGGGGTTGGTTTGCCCTCGGGAGATTTCCATGTCCGCCGATCTGCTCAAGACGCCACTGCACGCCCTGCACCTCGAACTGGGTGCCAAGATGATGCCCTTCGCCGGCTACGACATGCCGGTGAACTACCCCGGAGGCATCCTCGCCGAACACCGGCACTGCCGCGACTTCGCGGCGCTGTTCGATGTCTCGCACATGGGCCAGCTTCAGCTGCGCGGCGCAGATGCCGCCAGCGCCCTCGAAGCCCTGGTGCCGGTCGACGTCGTCGATCTCCCCGTCGGCAAACAGCGCTACGCGTTCTTCACGAACGCCAGCGGCGGCATCCTCGACGACCTGATGATCACGCGTCGCGCCGACCATCTGTTCCTGGTCGTCAACGCCGCCTGCAAGGAGGCGGACATTCGCCACCTGCACACCCACATCGGCCACCGCTGCCATATCGTGCCGCTGCCGGACCGCGCGCTGCTGGCCCTGCAGGGGCCACAGGCCGTCACTGCGCTGTCGCGGCTGAATGCCGACGTCGCGGGCCTCAGCTTCATGACCGGCGGCGACTTCAAGCTGGTCGACGTCGACTGCTTCGTCACCCGCTCCGGCTACACCGGCGAGGACGGCTTCGAGATCTCGGTGCCCGCCAGCCACGCCGAAGCACTGGCCCGGGCGCTTCTGCGGCAGCCGGAGGTGAAGCCGGCCGGCCTCGGCGCGCGGGACACGCTGCGCCTGGAAGCCGGCCTGTGCCTGTACGGCCACGACATCAACGAAACCACCACGCCGGTGGAAGCCGGCCTGACCTGGGCGATCCAGAAGGTGCGCCGCCCGGGCGGCGCGCGCGCCGGCGGCTACCCCGGTGCCGCGGCCATCGAACGGCAGCTCGCCTCGGGCCCCACGATCAAGCGCGTCGGCCTCGCCGGCCTCGAGCGCATTCCGGTGCGCGAAGGCGCGCAGATCTTCGACGCACAGGGGCACAAGCTGGGCCACGTCACCAGCGGCACGCTGGGGCCGACCGTGTTCGAACCGGTGGCCATGGCCTACCTGGCGGCGAACCACGCGATCACGCACCACGAGGTCTATGCCGAGGTGCGCGGCAAGCGCCAGCCGATGCGCGTGGCGCCGATGCCGTTCACCCCGCACCGCTATCACCGCTGATCCACCGCTGAAGCGCCCGCCGCTTCATCCCTCGCTCCGCCCCAACAACAGAGAAGGATTCCACCGATGACCACCATGTTCACCCCCGACCACGAGTGGATCAACATCGAAGACCACGAGGCCGCGGTCGTCGGCATCACGCTGCACGCGCAGGACGCGCTGGGCGACGTGGTCTTCGTCGACCTGCCCGAGATCGGCCGCACCTACAGCAAGGGCGAAATCGCCGGCGTCGTCGAGTCCGTCAAGGCCGCGGCCGACATCTACATGCCGGTCAGCGGCGAGGTGGTGGAGGTGAACGAGGCGCTGCGCGCCAACCCCTCGCTCGCCAACTCCGACCCCATGGGCAACGGCTGGTTCTTCAAGGTGCACGTGACGAACATGGCCGAGTTCGACCAGCTGATGGACCCGCCCGCCTACGACGCGTTGCTGAAGACGCTCTGATCCGCTTCCCTCCCGCCTGCTGACCCGACGACGCCATCCACGCGCCGTCGGCCGTCCCCTTCCGAAGCCCTTCCCCATGCTCCAGCCCGCCCACCCGCCGCTCGGCGACCTCGAGAACGCCAGCGAATTCGCCGCACGCCACATCGGCCCCGACGAGGTCGACGAGCAGCACATGCTCGCGCTGATCAGCGGCGACCGGCCGGGCTTCACCCGCCGGGCGCTGATCGACGCGCTGGTGCCGGGCAACATCCGGCGCGCCGATCGCATGCGCCTGCCCGCCGCGGTGACGGAAGCGCAGGCGCTGGCCGAGCTGAAGACGATCGCCTCGCGCAACCAGGTGCTCAAGAGCTTCATCGGCCAGGGCTACCACGGCACGCACACGCCGGGCGTCATCCTGCGCAACGTGCTCGAGAACCCGGCCTGGTACACCGCCTACACGCCCTACCAGGCCGAGATCTCGCAGGGCCGGATGGAGGCGCTGGTCAACTTCCAGACGATGGTGACCGACCTGACCGGCATGGCGATCGCGAATGCGTCGATGCTGGACGAGGCCACCGCCGCCGCTGAAGCGATGACCTTGGCGCAGCGAGTGGGCCGCAGCAAGTCGAACGTCTTCCACGTCGGCGACGACGTGCTGCCGCAGACGCTGGACGTGGTGCGCACCCGCGCCGAGCCCCTAGGCATCGAAGTACGCGTGTGCAGCGGCGACGAAGCGCTGCAGAACGACAGCTTCGCGGTGCTGCTGCAGTACCCGGGCGTGGACGGCGTGGTGCGCGACTACCGCGACTGGATCGCCAAGTACAAGGCCCGCGGCGGCCTGGTGATCATGGCCGCCGACCTGCTGGCGATGACGCTGCTCGTGCCCCCGGGCGAACTGGGCGCGGACATCGCCTGCGGCACCACCCAGCGCTTCGGCATGCCGATGGGCGCGGGCGGCCCGCATGCGGCCTACCTGGCCACCCGCGACGAGTTCAAGCGCTCGCTGCCGGGCCGGCTGGTGGGCGTCAGCGTGGATTCGCTGGGCGCGCCGGCGTATCGGCTCGCGCTGCAGACGCGCGAGCAGCACATCCGCCGCGAGAAGGCCACGTCCAACATCTGCACGGCGCAGGTGCTGCCGGCGGTGGTGGCCAGCATGTACGCGGTCTACCACGGCCCCACCGGGCTGCAGCGCATCGCGCAGCGGGTGGCGTCTTTCGCCGCGGTGCTGGCAGCCGGCCTCGCCGAGCTGGGCTGCAGGCTGCTGAACGAGACCGCCTTCGACACCGTTACGGTGCTTACCGGCGACCGCACCGCCACGCTGCTGGCCGAGGCCCGGCTGGCCGGCATGAACCTGCGCCGCCCCGGACCGGACAAGCTGGGCATCACCCTCGACGAGACGACGACGCGTGCGGACGTGCAAGCGCTGTGGCGTGTCTTCGCCGAGGGACGAGCCCTGCCCGATTTCTCGCGCTTCGAACCCGGCCGCGAGCCGCTGCTGCCGGCCGAGTTGCGCCGCCGTTCCGCCTACCTGCTGCACCCGGTCTTCAACGCCCACCACAGCGAGACCGAGATGCTGCGCTACATCCGCAGCCTGGCCGACAAGGACCTCGCGCTCGACCGCTCGATGATCCCGCTGGGCTCCTGCACGATGAAGCTGAACGCGACCAGCGAGATGATCCCCATCACCTGGCCGGAGTTCGCGCAGGTGCATCCCTACGCACCGGCCGATCAACTTGCCGGTTATCACGCGCTGAACGCCCAGCTGTGCGAATGGCTGGAACAGGCCACCGGCTATGCCGGCATCAGCCTGCAGCCGAACGCCGGCTCGCAGGGCGAGTACGCCGGCCTGCTGGCCATCCGGGCCTGGCATGCCTCGCGCGGGGATGCGGGCCGCGACGTCTGCCTGATTCCCGAATCCGCCCACGGCACGAACCCGGCCAGCGCGCAGATGGTGGGCCTGAAGGTGGTGCCGGTGAAGTGCGACGCGCTGGGCCACGTCGACATGGCCGACCTGGAGGCCAAGTGCACGGCGCACGCCGCCAAGCTGGCGGCGATGATGATCACCTACCCCTCCACCTACGGCCTCTTCGAGACCGGCGTGAAGGAGCTGTGCGCGCTGGTGCACCGTTTCGGCGGCCGCGTCTACGTCGACGGTGCGAACATGAACGCGATGGTCGGCGTGGCCGCGCCAGGCCAGTTCGGCGGCGACGTGAGCCACCTGAACCTGCACAAGACCTTCTGCATCCCGCACGGCGGCGGCGGCCCGGGCGTGGGCCCGGTGTGCGTGGTGGAGGACCTGGTGCCCTTCCTGCCCGCCAACCCGGCGTCGCCGGAAACGCGCACCGGCGGCGTCGGCGCCGTGTCCGCCGCGCCGCTGGGCAACGCCGCGGTGCTGCCGATCAGCTGGATGTACATCCGCATGATGGGCCCGGACGGGCTGACGGCCGCGACCGAGACCGCCATCCTCTCGGCCAACTACGTGGCCGCGCGCCTGGCCGACCACTACGACATCCACTACAGCAGCGAGATCGCAGGGATCAAGGGCGGCGGCGTCGCGCACGAGTGCATCCTGGACCTGCGCCCGCTGAAGGACTCGAGCGGCGTCAGCGCCGAGGACGTGGCCAAGCGCCTGATCGACTACGGCTTCCACGCGCCCACGCTCAGCTTCCCGGTCGCCGGCACGCTGATGGTCGAGCCCACCGAGAGCGAGCCGCGCATCGAGCTGGACCGCTTCTGCGACGCGATGATCGCCATCCGCGAAGAAATCCGCCGCATCGAGCAAGGCCAGTGGCCCCAGGACGACAACCCGCTGCGCAACGCGCCGCACCCGGCGCAGGCGCTGCTGAAGGCCGACTGGCCACATCCCTACAGCCGCGAGGAAGCCGCCTTCCCCGTGCCCAGCCTGCGCCGCGCCAAGTACTGGGTGCCGGTGGGAAGGGTCGACAACGTCTACGGCGACCGCAACCTGTTCTGCAGCTGCGTGCCGATGAGCGCCTACGGCGACGAGTGAAGGGCAGCGCATGGCCGTCTCGGTTTTCGACCTCTTCAAGATCGGCATCGGGCCGAGCAGCTCCCACACGGTGGGTCCGATGCGCGCCGCGCGCATGTTCATGCAGCGCCTGGCCGCCGATGGCCTGGTCGACGACGTGATGCGCCTGCAGTGCGACCTCTACGGCTCGCTGGGCGCCACCGGCAAGGGCCACGGCAGCGACACCGCCGTGCTGCTGGGCCTGATGGGCCACGAACCCGACACGGTGGACGTGGACCGCATTCCGGAGATGCTGGCAGCGGTGCGCGCCCACCAGTCGCTGACGCTGCCGGACGGCCTGTGCCTCGCCTTCAACGAGGCCAAGGACCTGATCTTCCACCGTCGCGAGAGCCTGCCCTTCCACGCCAACGGCATGCGCTTCACCGCCTTCGACGGGTCAGGGGCGGAGATCGCCAACCGCGTCTACTACTCGGTGGGCGGCGGCTTCATCGTCAGCGACGAGGTGGCGGCCGATGGGACCCGCCACAAGGTGGTGGCGCCGGACACCACCGCCCTGCCCCATCCCTTCCACAGCGGCGAACAGCTGCTGGCACTGACCAAGCAGCTCGACTGCAGCATCGCCGAGGTAATGCGCCGCAACGAGCGCCACTGGCGCACCGACGAAGAGATCGATTCAGGCCTGTTGCGCATCTGGCGCACGATGCAGGACTGCGTCTCGCGCGGCTGCAAGGCCGAGGGCACGCTGCCCGGTGGCTTCAAGGTCAAGCGGCGCGCGGCGGCGCTGTACCGCTCGCTCACCAGCAATCCGGAGGCGGCGCTGCGCGATCCACTGCAGGTGCTGGACTGGGTGAACCTGTACGCGCTGGCGGTGAACGAGGAGAACGCCGCCGGCGGCCGCGTGGTCACCGCACCCACCAACGGCGCGGCCGGCATCATCCCCGCAGTGCTGCACTACTACCACCGCTTCGTGCACGGCTCGTCCGAGCGCGGCGTGATCGACTTCCTGCTCACCGCAGCGGCCATCGGCATCCTCTACAAGGAGAACGCGTCGATCTCCGGTGCCGAAGTGGGCTGCCAGGGCGAGGTGGGCGTGGCCTGTTCGATGGCCGCCGGCGCGCTGTGCGCGGTGCTGGGAGGCACGCCCGAGCAGGTGGAGAACGCGGCCGAGATCGGCATGGAACACCACCTGGGCCTGACCTGCGATCCGGTGGGCGGCCTGGTGCAGATCCCCTGCATCGAGCGCAATGCCATCGCCTCGGTCAAGGCCGTGAATGCGGCCCGCATGGCGCTGCGCGGTGACGGTACGCATTTCGTCAGCCTGGACAAGGTGATCAAGACGATGCGCGAGACCGGCGCCGACATGATGACCAAGTACAAGGAAACGGCCCGCGGCGGGCTGGCGGTGAACATCGTCGAGTGCTGAACGGCGCCCGGCACCCGGCTGCGCGGCACGTAGACCGGCGCGCCGGCTCGCATCCGAAATGGTGCGCAATGCGCCTCATTTCAGGGCAACAGTTTTTGCAGATTTAGCCGAAGATGCACCAGCGTGCCGACCAACGTCGGACCGGCGCGAGCAGTTGTCCGAGGAGACGCCCCATGCCGGGTTCCCGCTTTTCCCCGCTCTCACCCGCGGTGCGCTGGATGCGTGCCTGTTCCTGGTCCGCCAAGCTCGCTTGCGTGGGCCTGCCGCTCGCCGGCTCGCAGGCGCTGTGTGCCGTCGCGGCCCTGGACCTGGTCCCCGCCAGCGCACTGATGCCGGTGCTGGGCGCGAGCCTCACCTTGTTCAGCATCAGCGCCTACCTCGGGCTGGCTTTTCATGCCAGCGTGCGCGGCAGCCTGCGCCTGCTGCAGGACGGCGTCAAAGCCGTCAGCGGGGGCGACCTGTCGCACAAGATCGAACTGCCTGGCAGCGATGAGCTGGCCGTCATCGGCACCGCGGTCGAAGGCATGAACATGCGCCTGTCCTCGCTGGTGGCCGAGATCCGCAGCAGCGCCGTGCGGGTCGGCATGTCCGGCCAGCAGGTGGCCAACAGCAGCGAGTCACTGGCGCAGCGCACCGAGCAGCAGGCCGCCAGCCTGCGGCAGACCGTCGAGACCGTGCAGCAGTTGACCGAGGCCGTCACGGCCAACGCTGCCGCGGCAAGCCAGCTGGACCAGCTGACCGAGCGCCTGAAGGCCGAGGCCGAGCAAGGCGGCACCGCGATGCGCGGTTCGGTCGAGGCGATGGCAGGGCTGGAGGACAGCTCGCGCCGGGTCGGCGAAATCATTGGCGTGATCGACGGCATCGCCTTTCAAACCAACATCCTCGCGCTGAATGCCGCCGTGGAGGCCGCACGTGCCGGTGAGGCGGGCCGCGGCTTCGCGGTCGTCGCGGCCGAGGTGCGCCAACTCGCGCAGCGCTCCAGCGGCGCCGCCAGCGAGATCCGCCAGCTGATCGCCCGTTCCGGCGAGCAGGTGGAAAGCTCGGTGAAGCAAACGCGCGCCGTCGGCCACGTGCTGGATTCGCTGGTGGGCGGCGTGCGCAACGTGTCGCAATCGCTGCGCCAGATCGCCGAAGCCAGCGCGCGGCAGAGCGGCGAACTGACCCAGGTCTCGCAAAGCGTCGGCCAGCTGGACGAGATCACGCGGCAGAACGCGGCGATGGTCGAGCAATCGGCCGAGGCTTCGCACGACCTGGTGGGCCGCGCGAAGACGCTGTCCAGCGCGGTGGCCTCGATCCGCCTGCGCCAGGGCAGCGCCGACGAGGCCCGTGCGCTGGTGGAGCGGGCGGTCGGACTGATCAAGTCGCGCGGCCTGGCCACGGCCGCGCAGGCCTTCCACGCCAAGGACGGCGGCTTCCTCGACCGCGACCTGTACCTCTTCGTGATCGACCGCACCGGCGCCTACCGGGTGCACGGCGCCAAGCCGGCGATGGAAGGCAAGCGGGTGCACGAGGTGCCCGGCATTGACGGCGACCGCTTCCTGCGCGACGCCTGGGCCACGGCGCCCGGCGCCGGCGGCTGGATCGAGTACGACATCGTCAACCCGGAAACCGGCGCCGTGCAGCCGAAGGCCTCCTTCGTAGTGCAGATCGACGCGCAGCAGTTCGCCGGCTGCGGCGTCTATCGCCAGACCGGCGCCGTCAGCTTCGCGAAGGTGGCGGCCTGAGCCACCGCCTTCGTTCTTGCCCTCACCACTGGAACGTGTAGAGCACGGCCAGCATGCCCACGGTGCTGTCGCGCCGCTCGGTGACGGGGCTGTCCGCCGCGTCGTTCAGCAGACGGCGGCGCTGCAGCGTGGCCTGCAGGTGCCAGTCGCGGCTGAAGTCGGCTTCGAACTGCAGCGCCAGCTGCGCACTCTTCCAGCCGGATCCGCCCTGATAGCGATCGAAGCCCGTGGCCATCGCCTGCTGCCGGGTGACGCCGAAGTACGCCGCCTGGTAGCGCCGATCGGCCCAGGTGGCGCCCGGTTCCACCTTCAGGCGCGCATGGGGCCCCAGGCGCAGCGGCCAGGACAGGCCAAGCTCGAGCTGCGTGCCGTCGTGGCTGCCCAGCGCGCGCCGCAGCGTCGCGTTGGCCGATAGTCCGGCCGCCGTGGTCGAGCCGATCAAAGCCAGCACCGGTGCCGCCTTGACCTCACCCATGCCGCGCAGGCGTTCGGCGCCCGGGCGATGGCCCATGGCGGTGAGCTTGTCGTCGCCGTTGTCGACGCGGCCGGGATCGAGCTGAAGCGCCGCGCCCAGGCTCAAGGCCGGCTGCTGCAGCGCCGTCCAGCCCAGGCCGCGGCTGCCCATCTCGAAGCTGCCCCAGCGCATGCTGCGGTAGCTCACCTGCAGGCCGAGCACCGGCTGCACCCGGTTCTCCCGGCTGCCCTCATAACGCGGCAGGCGTGCGGCACCGGCCAGGACGCCACCGGACCAGCCGGGCGGCGGCCCCACCCAGCCCGGCGGTGGACCATCGGCAATCTCGGCAGCCTGCGCCTGCACGGCGGCTCCCAGGCAGGCGACGACCAGGGTGGCCGTCACGGCCTTCAGGGCGCCCTTCACAGCCGCTCCATGCCGGGACCCCGCGTCAGCTGAACCGGGTAGCCGTCGGCATCGAAACCGCTGCCGGTGCCGAAGCGCAGCTGCTTGCCGCTGACGGCGATGAGGTCCCGGTCTTCCGGCACCTCGGCGGTGAAGAAGTCGGCCGGGTAGGCGATGTCCAGCGCCGAGCCGGGCGGGTTGCCCTCGCGGCCGCCCGCATCCTTCAGCGAGCGCATGCGCACCCGGATGCGCTCGACCTCGGTCCCCGCGACCGTTCGGCGCCCTTCCAGCACGAAGCGGTTGTCCGGGTGCCGGTTGGCGTGCGTCGCGATGGGCACGCCCTTGCAGTCATCCGACCGGTAGACCTGCTGGACCATGCCGAAGTGCAGGCGGTCGTCGGACAGGCGCGTGAGCGTGAGTGTGTAGGTCGCTGTCAGCGCCTGGTCCGGCCTGCCTTCCAGGTGCAATCCGGCCTGCTCGCAGCCGGAGACCCACTGGCCGGCGAAGCGGTCGGCAGCATCATCCTTGCCGCCGCCGCACGCGGCGAGCGCCGCGCCCATCAGCGCGCCCATGCCGGCGCGAAAGATCCATCTCGAATTCACTGCATCGGTCCTGCTCCATGACGATGAATTCAGTCTAGGAACGGCGCCTTGCCAGCAGGCCGGTGCAGGTGGTGAACGGTGGGGAAGGGGCCGCGAGCCGTCGATTCATGGCGCCGAGCGTCACGCATGCTTCACCGAGCCGTGCGTCGCGAGTGCCGCATGGCCGCTCACATTGGACGGAAGCGGTGAGCGAACAGCCGGCTCACCGCCAGCTTGTCCGGCATGCCGTGCAGGCGAAGCGTGAGCCGCCCTTCGTCGCCGCGTTCGGCCTGGGCGATGTCGCGTGCCTGCACCACCAGGCTGCGGTGCACTTGCCAGAAGCGCGCGGGGTCCACGCGGGCCAGCAGCTCGCGCAGGGTCATGCGGATCAGCGCCTCGCGCTGGCGCGTGACGACGCGCAGGTACTTGCCGGCGGTCTCGAAGTAGACGACGTCGTCGATCGGGATCAGGTGCGTGACCTGCCCCACCGCGGCGGTGATCAGCGTGAGCGGCGGCTCGGCGCCCGCGGGCTGCAGCGACTGCGCCAGGCGCTCGAACTCATCACCCAGCGCGGCGCCCTCGTTGGCGGGCGGGCCGCCGATCAGCGCCAGCCGCTCCTGCAAGCGCTGCACGGCCTTCTGCAGACGCTGCTCGCCCACTGGCTTCAGCAGGTAGTCGACCGCCGCATGCTCGAAGGCCTGCACCGCGTACTGTGCATAGGCGGTCACGAAGACCAGCTGCGGCAGCGGCGTGCCGTCGGGCCAGTCTTCGATGATGGCTTGCGCCGCGTCCAGCCCGGAGCAGGCCGGCAGGTGGATGTCCAGGAAGATCACCCGCGGCAGATGTTCCAGCGCCAGTGCGATGGCGCTGGCGCCGTTGTCCGCGACGGGCAGCAGGTCGGCCTGGGCCCAAGCCGCGGCCAGCAGCTGCTGCATGCGGCGCGCCAGCGGCGGCTCGTCCTCGACGATCAGGAGGGGGATGTTCATTCTCGGGCGAGGGTCATGATGAATCGAGGGAGCGCGGCAGCAGCAGCGTGGCGCGCACGCCGTGCGGCACCCGCGGCGACAGGTGCAGTCCGGCGCCTTCACCGAAACTGCCCAGCAGGCGCTTGCGCACGTTGTCCAGGCCGATGCGGCCGGTGGCGAAGGGGTCGTCCACCTGCAGGCCGATGCCGTCGTCGGTGACCTCGACCAGCAGCCGGTCGCCATCGGCGCGCGCGCTGATCTCGATGCGTCCCCCCGCGGGCTGCGGGTCCAGGCCGTGCTTGACCGCGTTTTCCACCAGCGGCTGGATGGTCAGCGGCGGCACGCGCACGCGCTCCAGCGCCGCCGGCAGGTCCAGGCGCCACGCCAGGCGTGGGCCCATGCGCACGGCCATCAGCTGCAGGTAGTGCTGCAACAGGTCAAATTCCTGCCGCAGCGTGACCAGCGGCTGCAGGCTCACCTGCATGCTGGTGCGCAGCAACTCGCTCAGCGCCTCGATCAGCTGCTGCGCACGCGCCGGGTCCTCGTCGATGAGCGCATGCGCGTTGGCCAGCGAGTTGAACAGCATGTGCGGCTCGATCTGCTGCTGCAGCAACTGCAGCCGCGCGCTGGTGGCGCGGATGTCGGCGTTCTCGGCCCGCAGGCGCTCGGCCAGCAGGCGGTCGCGCTGGGTGAGGAAGTGCACGGCCACCAGCGAGGCCAGCGCCGTCAGCAGCAGGATGAACAGTCCCGCCGGCGTGGCGAGCTCGGCCAGGGATGCGAGCGACGCCAGCGGCGCGATGCCGCCGGTCAACCATGCGGCCGCCGAGCCGCCCAGCACCACGCCGGCGGGAATGGCGAGCAGCGTGACCAGGCCGAGCTTCAGCATGTCGGGCGGCCGGCCCCACCACCAGGTCAGCCGCGGCCACTCGATCAACGCGAACACCGTCAGGCCGATGGCCTGGGAGTAGATGGCATCGGTGCCCAGCACGGCCAGGCGCTGCGCCAGCGGCATGGCCGGCGCGGCCGCCAGCGCAAAGGTCGCCAGCAGCAGGCTGATGCCGAGGTTCAGCAGCACCACGAAGCCGGCATCGCGCAGCAGCGCGCGCCATCGGCTGGCAAGGGGCTGCGCGGGACGCATGCTCAGCCGCCCGCGGCCGCGACGAACTGGCCGTGGATGCCGAGCGGCAGAGCGTAAGGCAGCGTGGCCTGCGCCACCGGGCCGTCCGCCACGGCCGCGGCATCGAACACCGACAGCGTGGTCCGGCGCTGGCGCCAGTCGTAGCTGGTGCCGACCAGCCAGCCGCGCTCTTCCGCATCGCTGCCCTGCGCCGGCACGAAGACATGCTCCTCCGCCACCACGCCGGGGCCGTAGCGGTATTCCTGAACCTGGGCCGTGCGCTGGTCGAACCGGCGCACGGTGTTGAAGCCGAACAGCTCGCCCTCGCCACCCTGGCGGCCCATCAGGTACACGTAGCGGCTGGCGCGGCCGCTGCGGCGCGGATCGAAGCGCGGGAACTCCACCGTGCCCGCGAAGGGCGAAGCGCTGCGCACCGTGCCAGCGGCCAGGTCCACCTCATGCTCGGTCCAGCGCGTGCCGGGATAGGCCAGCAGCGAATGGTCCATCACGCCACCGGCGCGGCGCATGAAGTCGGGAAAGTCGTCGTAGCTCACGGTTCCGAAACGGAGGGTGTTGCCGCCGCCCCCCTCCTCCCAGGCATTGCCAAGGTGGAAGACGCCGCGGGCTGGGATGTCGATCTGGCGCACGGCCTTGAAGTCGGCCTTGTCCACCACCAGCACCTGCCCCGGCTGGCCGGCCTGCCAAGCGTAGTGTCCAACGAAGGACAGTGTTGGATCGTCGGGGCGCGGCTGGTAGCGGTAAGGCATGAGCACGAAGACGAGGTAGCGCTCGGTCATCGCGAAGTCGTGCACCATGTCCGCATTGGCCGTCGGCACGAAACCCTGGCGCCGCAGCGCGCCGGTGTGGTCCAGCTCGTACAGCGCCAGCGCGCCGGCACCCGGCAGGTAGCCGAAGCTCCAGACATGGCCCGCGGCATCCACCCGCGGGTGGGCCGAGAACGGCAGGTTGTCCACCTGCGGCGCGAACACCTTGCGGCCCTTGGTCTGCAAGGTGGCCGGGTCCAGCGCATAGGGCACGCCACCTTCCCACAAGGCCAGCAGTTCACCCCCCAGCAGCAGCGTGTTGATGTTCGCGGTATTCATGTCGTCCGGCCCGCGCACGGCGGTGCCGAACAGGCTGGTGCCGAAGCCCGGCGCCAGGCGCTTGCCGGCCTGCATCTCGGCTTGCAGCTTGCGCGTGCCGATCATCCGGCCGCGGTGCACCAGCTTGCCGTCCTGCAGGCGCAGGGCATGCACCATGCCGTCGCCGTCCAGCCAGTGGCGGTACCGCGTGCCGGCCAGGTTCATCAAGGCCGGGCCGTTGCGGTACAGCGTGCCGCGCAGTCCCGCGGGCACGCGCATCGCCACTTCGCTGTCCATCTCCGCGGGAACGCGGCGGAAGCTGCTCTTCCAGGCGGTGTCGGGCGAGGAGAGATCGATGTCGTCGCTGTCGCGAAAAGGCTTCCAGTAGAGGTTGCCGGCGGCGGCCAGGCCGTGCGCGGCAAGAAGCGGCGCGGCCGTGAGGCCGGCCATGAAGTGGCGGCGGTGCATTCGCTTCCCTTGAGATGAGGTCGCGGGATGCTAGGAAACCGCCCCATCCGCCGGGCCGCGAAAGTTGCGAACTGCCGCCGCGAGGCCGCGAACGGGCGCCTGCGGGAGGCGACCGTCGGGGAGCGGGCGCCGTCAGTCGCGATCGGCCGGCGCGTGCTGCGGCAGCACGCCACCGCCGGCCACGGGCAGCGCGGGCCGTGGGGCCTCCGCGCCTTGCGGGCCGGGTCGCTTCTCGCGCACCAGGTAGCTGTAGAGCACCGGCACCACCACCAGCGTGAGCAGCGTCGCGGTGATCACGCCGCCGATGATGGCCCGCCCCATCGGGGCCTGGAGCTCGCCGCCGTCGTTGAATGCCAGGGCGAGCGGCAGCATGCCGAAGACCATGGCCGCGGTCGTCATCATGATCGGCCGCATGCGGATCAGCCCAGCCTGCAGCAACGCGTCCGCCACGGTGGCGCCGGCCTTGCGGGCGTGGTTGGCGAAGTCCACCAGCAGGATGGCGTTCTTCGTCACCAGGCCCATCAGCATCACCAGGCCGATCATCGAGAACACGTTGAGCGTGGAGCGCCAGAACAGCAAGGCCAGCATCACCCCGATCAAGGCCAGCGGCAGCGAGGCCATGATGGCGATCGGCTGCACGAAGCTGCCGAACTGGCTGGCCAGCACGATGTAGATGAAGATCGCCGCCAGCCCCATCGCGGCCAGCATGCCGCCGAAGGCTTCTTCCTGCTCCTTGGTCTGGCCGCCGACGTCGAAGCTGAAACCGGGCGGCAGGTTGGTTTCCTTGATCAGCTTCTGCACGTCCTCGCCCACGTCACCGGCGGGCCGCCCCTGCACGCCGGCGAAGATGGCCTCGCGCCGCTGCAGGTTCTGGCGCCGGATGACGTCCGGGTTGGTCACCGGCTCGATCGTCGCCACGGTGTCGAGCGCAATCGGCGTGCCGTCCTTGGCGAAGGCCACCGGCAGGTTGCGCATCTGGTCGATCCGTTCACGCTGCTCTTCGGGCAGGCGCAGCAGCACCTCCACCTGCTGGCCATCGGGGGTGGTCCAGTGCGTCGCCACCTCGCCATTGACGTACGCGCGCAGGCTGGAGGCCAGCTGCGGTGCGGTCAGCCCCAATTCGCGCACGGCGCCCGGCTTCAGCCGCACGGCGTAGGCCGGCAGGCCGGGCTTGAGCGACAGGTCGACGTCGGTGATGCCGGGAATCTTCTTGATCTTCTCGGCGAACTCGGTCGCGATGCTCGACAGCCCCACCGGATCGCTGCCCAGGATCGCCACGTAGATCGGCCGGTTGAAGCCCACCGACACCTCGATGCCCGGGATCTTGCGGATGGCCTCGCGGATCGCGTTCTCGACCTCCTTCTGCGTGCGCTGGCGCTCCTTGCGGTCGACCAGCGCGATGTTCAGCGTGGCCTGCCCTCGGCCCACGGCGAAGCCCTGGCCCTGGCCGCCCACATTGGTCGATATGGTCTTGACCTCCTTGAAGGTCGAGACGATCTCTTCGACCTGGCGCACCTTGTTGTCGCTGCGCTCCAGGCTGGAACCCACGGCCATGCGCAGGGACAGCTGCGTGAAGCCCTGGTCGGTCTCCGGCACGAACTCGCTGCCCACCAGCGGCGCCAGCGCCAGGGCCCCGACGAAGCTGGCGATGCCAACGCCGACGACCACGCCGCGCGGCGTCAGCGTGGCGCGGCGCAGCGCGCGCGGACGGCTCTTGTCGCGGCGGCCCTGTGCATCGAAGGGCCGGGCGAATGCCGGCCACGGCATGTTCCAGCGGCGGGCCGAGAAGGCCCAGCGGATCAGCCGCTCGTACGCCGCGTGGCACAGGTCCATCCCGCGGTCCGTCGCGCGAATCGCATGGCCGATGACCGGCAGCTTCGCCAGCCGCTGCGAGGGTGGATCCTTCCAGACGCTGGACAGCATGGGGTCGAGCGTGAAGCTGACGAACAGGCTCACCAGCACCGCCACGGCCACCGTGATGCCGAACGGGTAGAAGAACTTGCCGATGATGCCGCCCATGAAGGCCACCGGCACGAACACCGCGCAGATGGCGAAGGTGGTGGCCATCACCGCCAGGCCGATCTCGTTGGTGCCGTCGGCGGCCGCCGTGTGGTGGTCCTTGCCCATGCCGACGTGGCGCACGATGTTCTCGCGCACGACGATGGCGTCGTCGATCAGCAGGCCGATGCACAGGCTCAGCGCCATCATCGTCATGAAGTTCAGCGTGAAGCCGAAGGCATAGACCGCGATGAAGCTGGAAATGACAGCGATGGGGAGCGTCAACCCGGTGATGATGGTCGAGCGCCAGCTGTGCAGGAACAGGAAGACGATCATCACCGTCAGGATCGCGCCCTCGATCAGCGTGTGCTTCAGGCCCTCGAGCGAACCCTTCACGAAATCGCTGTTGGCGTAGATCAGCCGCAGCTCCACGTCGGATGGCAGGGCCTTGCGCACCTCCTCCATCGCTTCCTTCACGGCCTCGCCGGTGGCGACGATGTTGGCGTCCTGCTGCTTGAAGATGTTGAAGGTGACCGCGCGCTGGCCATTGATGCGCGACAGCGAGTCGAATTCGCGCTCGCGCTCCACCAGCTGGCCCAGGTCCCCCAGCGTCAGCGCCAGGCCGTTGCGGCGGGCGACGACGAACTCGGTGAACTGGCGCGGCTCGCGCGCGCGGCCTTCCACCCGCAGGATGGCGTCGGCGGCGGAGTCGGTGAGCAGGCCCACCGGCTGGTCCACGTTCGCCTCGCGCAGCGCCTGAGCGATCTCACCCGGGGTGATGCCGTAGGCGCGCAGGCGCGCCGCATCGAGGTTGATGCGCACCTCGCGCACCGCCATGCCGCTGATGTCGACCTGGGCCACGCCGTCCACGCGCAACAGCCGCTTGCTGACGTTCTGGTCCGCCAGCATGGACAACTCGCGAGACGAGCGGCTCTCGCTCATCAGCGCCATCACCACCACCGGCTGCGCGTTGTCGTTGTTGAAGCGCGAGACGGTGGGCGGCTTGGCGTCCTTCGGCAGCGCGGACTGCACCTGCGCCAGCCGGTCGCGCACGTCCTGCATCGCGCGGTTCATGTCGGTGTTCAGGCCGAACTCGACGGCGATCTGGCCGCGCCCCTCGAAGCTGCGCGAGGTGATGCGCTTCACGCCCGCGATGCTGTTGAGCGACTCCTCGATCACCTTGCTGATCTCGCGCTCGGCCGCCTCCGGCGAGGCGCCGGGATAGGCCACGTCGATGAAGGCGCCGGGGAAGGAGATGTCGGGCATCTGCTCGACACCCAGGCGGTTGTAGCTGAACAGGCCCAGCACCAGCAGCGCCACCATCACCATGGTGGCGAAGACCGGGTTCTGGATCGAGACGCGGGTGATCCACATGCTTCGGCTCCCGCGGCGATCAGCGTGTGACGGTGGCGCTGGATGCCGCCGCCGATGCCACCGCCGGCTGCTTGCCCGCCGCGACCGACGCCTTGGTGCCTTCTCGCAGGTTGTCGAAGCGCATCGCCAGCACCTGGCTCTCGGCGCTGATGCCGGTCAGCACCTCCACCCGGCCGTTGGCGTCGTCGCGCCGGCCCAGCGTGACGGCGCGCCGCATCAGGGCGCCGTTCTCGATCAGCCACACGTGGTCTTGCCCGGCCGTGTTGCCTACCGCGGGAATCGGCACCGACAGGCGTTGCCGCGTGTCCGGCAGCTCGACCCGCGCCAGCGCGTACTGCCCCGCGCGCAGCGTCTCCTTCGGGTTGTCCAGCGCAATGGTCACGCCGATCGACCGCGTGCCCGGCTCGGCCGCCGGCGCGATGCGCGCCAGCCGCGCGGCCACCGGCTTGTCGACGCCTTCCACCCGCACCTGCACCGGCAAGCCGGGCGAGAGCGCACCCACCTCGTGCGTGCCGACGCTGCCCGCCAGCTCCAGCTGCCGGATGTCGACGATGGTGAAAACCTGCTGCTCGTGGCTGAGCTTCTCGCCCGGCAGCACGTGGCGCTTGGCCACGATGCCGCCGATCGGCGCCACCAGCGCCGCTTCGCGCAGGCCGACCCGCGTCATGTCCAGCGAGGCCTGGGCAGCGTTGAAGGCCGCACGCGCGGTCTCGACCTGCGCGCGCGAACTGTCCAGCGCATTCGGCGAAATGAAGTTCTGCGCCGCCAGGCGTGCATTCGACGCGTGCGTGCGCTCGGCCTGCGCCAGCGTTGCCCGCGCCGATTCCAGGTTAGCGTTTCGCTCCGCCACCCGATTCGACAGCTCGGCCAGGTCGATGCGGCCCAGGGCCTGGCCCGCACTGACGCGCTGGCCCTCGGCCACCTGAAGCACCAGCAGCGTGCCGGACGCCTTGGCGCGGACGACGGCCGTGTTGGGCGCCACCAGCGGGCCGGAGAACTCGATCGAACGGGGCATCGCCGCCAGCGTCGGCGCCACGACCTCGGCGGGACGGAACTCCAGCGGCGGCGCCGAAGCCGCGCCCTGGGGGCCTTTCGCGGCCGCCTGCTCGGGCGCCTTGGCGCCCGCCTGCCGCTGCATCACCACCACCCCTGCGGCGATGCCGATCGCCACCACCGCCGCAATGCCACCCCCGACTGCCCGGCTCCTGCGCATTTCCCGATCCTTTCGCGCTTGTGGCGCGCTTGTTTGAAGTGCGGGCGCAGTCTAGGCTTCGGGCGCAGCGCCGCATCCACCGCTGCGACGAAGCGCGGGTTCCGGGCGACGAACCGCAAACCGGGCGGACTGGCCCAGGGAACTCGCCGATGAACGGCAGTTCCGGCGCGCGGCGAGCAAAGGGCTCAGGCCGCGCCGGGAATCGGCGGCAGCGGGAGCGTGACGTCGCCGCACTGCGCGCGGTGGCGCAGCGCGTGGTCCATCACCACCAGGGCCAGCATGGCCTCGGCGATCGGCGTCGCGCGGATGCCCACGCAGGGGTCGTGGCGGCCGAAGGTCTCCACCGTGGCCGGCTGCCCGGCGCGGTCGATCGACGCCTTGGGCGTGCGGATCGAGCTGGTCGGTTTGATCGCGATCGACACCACCAGGTCCTGGCCCGTCGAGATGCCGCCCAGCACGCCGCCCGCGTTGTTGCCGCGGAAGCCGGCGCCGCTCAGCTCGTCGCCATGCTCGCTGCCGCGCTGCGTGACGGCACCGAAACCGGCGCCGATCTCGACGCCCTTGACCGCGTTGATGCCCATCATCGCGTAGGCGATGTCGGCATCCAGCTTGTCGAACAGCGGCTCGCCCAGGCCGACCGGAACGCCGCGCGCGCGCACCTCGATGCGGGCGCCGCAGGAGTCGCCCGCCTTGCGCAGCGCGTCCATGTGCTCCTCCAGCGCCGGAATGATGGTGGCGCTGGGCGCGAAAAACGGATTCAGCGGGATCTGCGTTTCGTCCTCGAACGGGATCGCGATTGCGCCGAGCTGGCTCATCCAGCCGGTGAAGCTCGTGCCGTGCTTTTCCTTCAGCCACTTCTTGGCGACGGCACCGGCAGCCACCATAGGCGCCGTCAGCCTCGCGGACGAGCGGCCGCCGCCGCGCGGATCGCGCAGGCCGTACTTGCGCCAGTAGGTGTAGTCGGCGTGGCCGGGGCGGAAGGTGTCGAGGATGTTGCCGTAGTCCTTGCTGCGCTGGTCCGTATTGCGGATCAAGAGGCAGATCGGCGTGCCGGTGGTCTGGCCTTCATAGACGCCGGAGAGGATCTCGACGCCATCGGGCTCGTTGCGCTGCGTCACGTGGCGGCTGGTGCCGGGACGGCGGCGGTCCAGGTCGGGCTGGATGTCGGCCTCGGACAGCGCCAGGCCGGGTGGGCAGCCGTCGATCACGCAGCCGATCGCCGGGCCGTGGCTTTCGCCGAAGTTGGTGACGCGGAACAGTTCGCCGAAAGTGCTGCCGGACATGCGCTCGATCTTCAGGAATGACAAAGGCCCGGTGCGGGGCACCGGGCCGGGGATTGTCGCAGGCAGCCGGCGGTGCCGGCCTTCGGTCTACAGCTTCGGCTCGGCGGCGCCCTCTTCCTCCACCGGCCAGTCGCGGATGTAGGCCTTGAGCATGCGGTTCTCGAAGTCCTGGCTGTCGACCACCGCCTTGGCGACGTCGTAGAACGAGATCACGCCCATCAGCGTGCGGCCATCGAGCACCGGCATGTAGCGCGCATGGCGCCCCAGCATCATGCGGCGCACCTCGTCGATCTCGGTCTCGGGGGTGCAGGTCAGCGGCGCATCGTCCATCACCGACCGCACGCCCAGCGTGCCCACGCTGCCACCGTTCTTCACCACCGCGCGGATCACTTCGCGGAACGTGAGCATGCCCGTCAGGTCGCCATGTTCCATCACGACCAGCGACCCGATGTCGAACTCGGCCATGGTGCTGATGGCCTGGGCCAGCGGTTGGTCGGGGGGGATGGTGTACAGGGTGCTTCCCTTGACACGCAGGATGTCGCTCACCTTCATCAAACTCTCCTCGTGGGTCTGGCGCCCAAGGTGGCGAAAAACATAGCACACAATGCCCCGCACCGACACCCCGCAGACTGCCATGCCTGGTCCATCAGACCCCGGTTTTGACACCCTCGCGCTGCACGCCGGCGCAGCCCCCGACCCCGCCACCGGCGCCCGCGCCGTCCCCATCCACCTCAGCACCTCCTTCGTGTTCGAGAACAGCGAGCACGCGGCGTCGCTGTTCAACATGGAGCGCTCGGGCCACGTCTACAGCCGCATCAGCAACCCGACCAACGCGGTGCTGGAAGAGCGCATCGCCGCGCTGGAAGGCGGCGTGGGTGCGATCGCCACCGCCAGCGGGCAGGCGGCGCTGCACCTGGCCATCTGCACGCTGGCGGGCGCGGGCAGCCACATCGTCGCCAGTTCGGCGCTGTATGGCGGCTCGCACAACCTGCTGGACTACACCTTGCGCCGGTTCGGCGTCAGCACCACCTTCGTGAAGCCGGGCGACATCGACGGCTGGCGCGAAGCGATCCGCCCGGAGACACGATTGCTCTTCGGTGAAACCCTCGGCAACCCGGGCCTGGACGTGCTCGACATCCCGGCCGTCGCCGCCATCGCCCACGAAGCGAAGCTGCCCTTGCTGGTCGATTCCACGTTCACGCCGCCGTGGCTGCTGAAGCCCTTCGATCACGGCGCGGACCTGGTCTTTCATTCGGCAACCAAATTCCTGTCCGGCCACGGCACCGTCGTCGGCGGCCTGCTCGTCGACAGCGGCCAGTTCGACTGGGCCGCCTCGGGACGTTTCCCTGAACTGAGCGAGCCCTATGCCGGCTTCCACGGCATGGTCTTCGCCGAGGAAAGCACCACCGGGGCCTTCCTGCTGCGCGCCCGGCGCGAGGGGCTGCGCGACTTCGGCGCCTGCATGAGCCCGCACACGGCGTGGCTCATCCTGCAAGGCATCGAAACCCTGCCGCTGCGCATGGAACGCCATGTGGCCAACACGCGCAAGGTGGTCGATTTCCTCGCCGCGCACCCGATGGTCGCCCGCGTGGGCTACCCCGAGCTGGCCAGCCACCCGGACCACGCGCTGGCGAAACGCCTGCTGCCGCGCGGCTGCGGCGCCGTCTTCAGCTTCGATCTCAATGGCACCCGGACCCAAGGAAAGGCATTCATCGAGGCGCTGAAGATCTTCTCGCACCTGGCCAACGTGGGCGACTGCCGTTCGCTGGTGATCCACCCCGCCAGCACCACGCACTTCCGCATGGACGACGCGGCGCTGGCACGCGCCGGCATCGGGCCCGGGACGATCCGCTTGTCCATCGGCCTGGAAGACGCCGACGACTTGCTGGAAGACCTGAAGCGCGCACTGCGCGCCGCCGAGAAAGCGGGGGCCTGATGGAGCTTCAAGTTCAAGGCCGCCGCGCCTATGCCTACACCGGCGGCAAGCCCTTCGATGCCGCGCTGCCCACCGTCGTCTTCCTGCACGGCGCACTGCACGACCACAGCGTCTGGACCTTGCCGGCGCGCTGGCTCGCGCACCACGGCCATGCGGTGCTGGCGGTGGACGAACCCGGCCATGGCCGCAGCGAAGGCCCACCGCTGGGCAGCGTGGAAGCGCTGGCCGACTGGACGCTCGAGCTGCTGGCGGCCGCGGGGGCATCGCAGGCTGCCTTCGTCGGCCACAGCATGGGCTCGCTGATCGCACTGGAAGCGGCCGCGCGCGCACCCGACCGGGTCACGCACTTGGTGATGATCGGTACGGCCTACCCCATGAAGGTGTCGGACGCGCTGTTCAAGGCGGCCCGCGAAGCGCCGCTGAAGGCCATCGACCTGGTCAACAGCCTGTCGGTCTCGACCCACGCCAGCAAGCCCGGGTACCCCGGCCCCGGGAGCTGGCTGCACGGCTCCAACCGGGCGCTGATGCGCCGCATGCAGGCCGGCCAGCCGGAGATGAACCTGTTCGAGCACGATTTCGGCGTCTGCGACCGCTATGCCCATGGCCTGGAGGCTGCCACCGCGGTGCGCTGCCCCGTTCACTTCATCCTCGGTTCGGCAGACCAGATGACCAGCCCCAAGGTCACCCGGGACCTCGCCGCCGCGCTGAAAGCCCGCGTGCACATGCTGCCTTCCGGGCATTGCCTGATGCAGGAGGCCCCGGACGGGGTGTTGAATGCCTTGCGCGCCGCACTGGCGTGATCACCGGGGATTCCGCATGGGCAGCGCCACCGCCGAGCAGCTGAAGTCCATCCAGAGCTTCGCCGAGTTCTATCCCATCTACCTTGGGGAGCATCAGGACCGGACCTGCCGGCGGCTGCATTTCGTCGGCTCCACGCTCTCGCTGGCTTGCCTGGCCGCGCTGCTGGCCACCGGCCGGCCCTGGTTCCTGCTGCTGGCGCTGCTGTGCGGCTACGGCTTCGCCTGGATCGGGCACTTCGTGTTCGAGAAGAACAGGCCCGCCAGCTTCAGCCGCCCGCTGTACAGCTTCATGGGCGACTGGGTCATGTACAAGGACATCTGGACCGGCCGGATCAGGTTCTGAGCCGGCCCGCCACCGCTCAGGCGGCCGCCGCGAACTGCGCGCGCAGCGCCTCCAGCATCTCGTCCACCATCGCCTGCAGGCCGTAGCGCGGCGTCCAGCCCCAGTCGCGGCGTGCCGCATCGTCCTCGATGGACTGGGGCCAGCTGTCGGCGATGGCCTGGCGGAAGTCGGGCTCGCAGTGCAGCTCGAATCCGGGAATGCGATTGGCGATCGCCGCTGCGATCTCGCGCGGGGTGAAGCTGATGGCAGCCAGGTTGTACGAGCCGCGCTCCCGGATGCGCTCGGCCGGCGCTTCCATCAGCTCGATGGTCGCGCGGATCGCGTCGGGCATGTACATCATCGGCAGCCGCGTCTCGGCGCCCAGGAAGGACGTGTAGCGGCCTGACTTCAACGCATGGTGGAAGATGTCCACCGCATAGTCGGTGGTGCCGCCGCCGGGCGCCGTCTTCCAGCTGATGAGGCCGGGATAACGCAAGGAACGCACGTCCACGCCGTGCTTCCCGTGGTACCAGGCGCACCAGCGCTCGCCGGCCAGCTTGCTGATACCGTAGACCGTGCTGGGGTCCATCACCGCCTGCTGGGGCGCGTTCCGCGGCGTGCTGGGCCCGAAGGCCGCGATCGAGCTGGGCCAGAACACCCGATCGAACTTCACCTGCCGCGCCAGCTCCAGCACGTTGAGCAGCCCGTTCATGTTCAGGTTCCAGGCCCACTGCGGATGCTTCTCGCCGTTGGCCGACAGCGCCGCCGCCAGCAGGTAGACCTGCGTGATGCCGTGGCGCTTGACCACCGTCGCCAGCGCCGCGGCATCGGTGACGTCCAGCGCCTCGTGACGTACCTGGTGGACGCGTCCTTCGGGCGCCAGGTCGCTCGTGATCACGGCGTCGGCTCCATGGCGTTCGACCAGCGTCTCGGCCAGTTCGGTGCCGATCTGGCCATTGGCGCCGATGATGAGAATGCGCGGCGCCGTCATTGCACCAACCCCAGCTCGCGGCCCGCCTGCTTGAACGCGGCCACGGCTGTCTCCAACTGCGCCCGGTCGTGGGCCGCACTCATCTGCACGCGAATGCGGGCCTGGCCCCTGGGCACCACCGGGAAGAAGAAACCGACCACGTAAACGCCCAGCCCCAGCAGGCGCGCTGCCAGCTGCTGCGCCTTCACCGCGTCGTAGACCATGATCGGCACGATCGGGTGCTCACCCGGCTTGATGTCGAAGCCGGCGGCGGCGATCGCGTCGCGGAAATAGCGCGTGTTCTCGTGCAGCTTGTCGCGCAGCGCGGTCGAGCCTTCCAGCAGGTCCAGCAC
>CAMLJY010000019.1 GCA_946480465.1 uncultured Burkholderiales bacterium | reverse complement strand
GCCCACACGATGAAGGACAGGATCGCGATCGAGGCGGTCGCGTACACCATCGAGGTGTAGCCGAACAGGCGCTTGCGGGCGAAGGCCGGGATGATGGCGCTGACGATGCCGAACGCCGGCAGGATCATGATGTAGACCTCGGGGTGCCCGAAGAACCAGAAGATGTGCTGGTACATGATCGGGTCACCGCCGCCGGCCGGCGTGAAGAAGCTGGTGCCGAAGTGGCGGTCGGTCAGCGTCATCGTGATGGCGCCGGCGAGCACCGGCATCACCGCGATCAGCAGGTAGGCGGTGATCAGCCAGGTCCAGGCGAACAGCGGCATCTTCATCAGCGTCATGCCGGGCGCGCGCATGTTCAGGATCGTGACGATGATGTTGATCGAGCCCATGATCGACGAGGCGCCCATGATGTGCATCGCGAAGATGCCGGCGTCCATCGAGGGGCCCATCTGCAGCGTCAGCGGCGCGTAGAGCGTCCAGCCCGCGGCGGGCGCGCCGCCGGGCATGAAGAACGAGCCCACCAGCATGATGGCCGCGGGGATCATCAGCCAGAAGCTGAAGTTGTTCATCCGCGCGAAGGCCATGTCGGACGCGCCGATCTGCAGCGGGATCATCCAGTTCGCGAAGCCGACGAAGGCCGGCATGATCGCGCCGAACACCATGATCAGCCCGTGCATCGTGGTGAACGAGTTGAACAGTTCGGGGTTGAAGAACTGCAGGCCGGGCTGGAACAGTTCAGCGCGGATGCACAGCGCGAGGACGCCGCCGATCATCAGCATCGTGAACGAGAACAGCAGGTACAGCGTCCCGATGTCCTTGTGGTTCGTCGCGAACACCCAGCGCCGCCAGCCGGTCGGCGCGTGGTGGTCGTGGTGATCGTCGTGGGCGTGACCGTGGTGATGACCGTGGTGGTCAGGCGCGGCGTGCGGGGGAAGAACGGCGCTCATTGACTGGGCCTTTCAGCGATCTTGGGATTCGAGATTACTTGCGCGCCGCGACGATGTCGGCCGGCTGGACGATCTGGCCGGTCTTGTTGGACCAGGCGTTCTTCGTGTACGTGATGACCGAGGCGATGTCGGTGTCGGACAGCGACTTCCAGGGCGGCATGGCGCCATTGGCCGCGCCATGCAGCACGATGTTGATCTGCTTGCCCTTGTCCGCGTCGAGCACGATGGGCGACTTGTCCAGCGGCTTGATCGGACCGGCGCCGGAACCATCGGGCTTGTGGCACACCGCGCAGTTGGCGGTATAGACCTTCGCACCCCGCGCGACCATCTCGTCGAGCTGCCACACCTTGGCCGGGTCATCCGCCTTGGCGGCGATTTCCTTGCGCTTGGCCTCGACCCACTTCGTGTAGTCGGCTTGTGAGACGACCTTGACGTGAATCGGCATGTAGGCGTGTTCCTTGCCGCACAGTTCGGCACACTGGCCGTAGAAGTCGCCGGTCTTGGTGGCGCGGAACCAGGTGTCGCGCACGAAGCCGGGAATCGCGTCCTGCTTCACCGCGAGGGACGGCACCATCCAGGCGTGGATCACGTCGTTGGCGGTCGTGATGATGCGGATCTTGCGGTCCACCGGCACCACGAGCGGGTTGTCGACCTTCAGCAGGTAATCGTCGCCGGCGGGCGTGCCGGCGTCGGACAGCTGGCGCTGGTTGACGTCGAGCGTCGCGAGGAAGCCGATGCCCTCGCCTTCGCCCTTCAGGTAGTCATAGCCCCACTTCCACTGGTAGCCGGTGGCCTTGATGGTCAGGTCGGGGTTGCTGGTGTCCTTCATCGCCACCACGGTGCGGGTGGCAGCCATGCCCATCACGATGACGATGAGGAAAGGGACGATGGTCCAGGCGATCTCGACCGCGACGCTCTCGTGGAAGTTGGCCGGCTTGGCGCCGATCGACTTCCGGTGCTTGAAGATCGAATAGAACATCACGCCGAAGACGCCGATGAAGATCACCAGGCAGACGATCAGCATGAAGTAGTGCAGGCCCTGGACGTCGGTCGCGATGCGCGTGACGGGCGGGTGCAGGTCCAACTGGTTCTTGGCGGGACCCCCAGGCAGGTCGCCGACCGCCTGAGCCGCTTGCGCGGCCTGCACGGCGAGGAAGGCCGCCAAGCCGGCGGTGGCGCCGGCGATGCGATGGCAAAGCGTCTTTGTCGTGTTCATCGTCATGCTTGAGTTTCTTGATCCCAATCCCGCTCGCCGGCCGCCTGCGACTGGCGCAGGGCCCGGCGCAGTTCCTGCGCCAGTTCGTCGCGCCACTCCGGACGCAGGTGCCGGCCGACGCGCACACTGCGACCCTCGCCCGACAACTCCACCAGCGAACCTTCGCCGGCACTTGGTTCGACGCGCACCCAGTCGGCATGGAAGCGCGTGCACTCCACCAGCGGGCCCACGTGCTGCTCGACGGCCATCTGGCGGTCGGCCAACGTGATCACCTCGCGATCGCCCGCGTGGCGCGCCATCACCAGCATGGCGATACCGACGGCCAGCAGCTCCAGGCCGGTGAAGACCAGCACGGCCTCCACGCCCTGCAGCAAGAATCCGAGCCCGACGACGCCGGCCAGCGCGCACAACAGCAGGTAGGCCGACAGCAGCTGCCGCGGCGAAAAGGAGCAATTGCGGCGCAGGTCCCAGAGCCAGGCGCCCGCCGCGGCATCGCGGCGGCCGAAGCGCCAACCCGCATCGCGCCGCGACAAGGCCTGCGGAGCCCAGGGACGGTTGGCGACGGTGGCGTTCATGGCTGGAGTCGGGTGCCTCGGGTGCGTCGGGGTACGGCCGCCCGCACCCGAACCGGGAGCCGGCAAAACTGGCGGATTCTAACCAGGCACTACGAGCTCTTCGGCCCCCGCCGGTGCGCCGCGAGCGACGCCCGCACCTGATCGAGCGACACCGTGGCCGGCGCGCCCGGTGCCGGCCGCGGCGCGGCCTTGAAGGCATGGCCATAGACCAGCTCGAATCGCAGCGTGATGCGGCCATCGGCACCCGCACGCGCGCGCAGGGCCGCCAGCAGGCGCTCTTTCCAGCGCGGCGTGCGCAGGCCATGGGGCCGATCGCTGCCGAGGTTGGCACCCAGGCCGCGTAATTCAGCCAGCAGGGATTCGGGCGTCGACCAGTGCAGCCGCAGCGTCTCCTGGTCCATCACCGGATCGGCGAAGCCCTGCTGCACGAGCTGGTCGCCGATGTCGTGCATGTCGACGAAAGGCGGGTGCGGCGCGGGCCAGCCGGCGTCGCGGTAGACCTCGCGCAGCTCGAGCAGCGTGTCGGGGCCGACGGTCGAGAACATCAGGAACCCGTCCACCGCGAGCGCGCGCTGCCATTGCGCCATCAGCCCGATCGGATCGGCCGCGAGATGCAGGACCATGTTGGCCCACAGCATCCCTGCGGCGCCGGCGGGCACCTCGGACTCCGCGACAGCGGCCACGGATGGCGCCGCGCCCGGCAGCCAGCTGCGCCACCACGGCGCCCGGGTGGCGTGCGCACTGCGTTCGCGCAGGGCCGGGGTGGGCTCGACGGCGGTGCGCCGCGCATTCGGCAGCACGGCCGCGACCGCCGCCATGCCGCCACCGCTGAAGGCCCACCAGTCGAGCCAGTTCGACGGTGCCTGCTTGATCAGCGGCAAGCGCTCGGCCATGCGGCGCGCGACCTCCTGGTGCAGCCAGGGCGCGTCTTCTGCCCGCGCGAAGCGGTCGAGCACGTGGGCCGCTGCACGGCCATCGATGCGGGGCGTCTGCGGCATGGGCGGGCAGTATATTGAGCCGATGCTGCGCTCACTCACCGGCCGGATCCTGCGCCTGCCGGCCGGCGGTCCTCGGCAATGCCCGCTGTGCCGCGAATGGAGCGGCCAGGCGCTGTGCAGCGCATGCCTCTCCCGCTTCGCCCCACCGGTACCGCGCTGCCCGCATTGCGCACTCCGGCTGCCGACCCAGGACACGCCGTGCGCCCACTGCATCCGGCATCCGCTGCCATTCCGGCGCTGCGTGTGCGCCGGCGACTACGGCTTTCCCTGGGACCGCTTGATCACGCGCTTGAAGTTCCATGGCGAGGTGATCGAGGCCGCGCCGCTGGCCGCTGCCCTGGCCAGGGCCGTTCGGCATGCCGGCGAATCGCTCGACCTGCTCGTGCTGCCGGTGCCGCTGAGTGCCCAGCGGCTGGCCGAGCGGGGCCTCAACCAGGCCTGGGAAATCGCGCACCGCGTTGCGCATGCCCTCGGCCTGCCGGCGGACGCACACGCTTTGCTGCGCCTGCGCGACACGCCGCACCAGGTCGGCCTGGCACGCGAACAGCGCCTGCAGAACCTGGCGGGCGCACTGTGCGTGGAGCCCGCCCGCCAGCGCACGATCGAGGGCCGCCAGATCGCCCTGGTGGACGACGTGATGACCACCGGCGCCACCACCGCCGCCTGCGCAGAGGTGCTGCTGCGCGCCGGCGCGGCGGGTGTCCAGGCCTGGGTCGTCGCCCGCACGCCGGCACCCGGCGAGTGAGCCCTCCCGGCCGCGCACAATCCGCAGCGCCATGTTCCACATCGTCCTCGTGCAGCCGGAGATTCCGCCGAACACCGGCAACGTCATCCGCCTGGCCGCCAACACCGGGTGCACGCTGCACCTCGTCGAACCGCTGGGCTTTGCGATGGAGGACAAGCTGCTGCGGCGCGCCGGACTGGACTACCACGAATACGCCGCGGTGCATCGCCATGCCGACTGGACCGCGTTCGATGCCGCGCAGCGCGCCAGCGGCGGCCGCCGCTTCGCCTTCAGCACACGCGGCTCGCGTCCGCTGGCCGAGATGCGATGGGAACCGGGCGACTGGCTGGTGTTCGGCAGCGAGACCGCGGGCCTGAGCGATGCGGTGCTCGCGAGCTTCGCTGCGGACTGCCGCGTGCGCCTGCCGATGCGACCCGGGCAGCGCAGCCTGAACCTCAGCAACACCGTGGCCGTGGCGGTCTTCGACGCCTGGCGCCAGCAGGGCTATGCCGGCGGCGCCTGAAGGCTGGGTCAGTGCTCGGCCCGAGCCTCGCGCGACATCAACTGGCGCAGGGCCTGCGCCGGTGCCAGCCGGCCTTCGAGCACTGCCACCACCGCTTCGGTGATCGGCATTTCCACGCCGAGGCGGCGCGCGCGCGCCTGCACCATCGGCGCGGTGTGCACGCCCTCGGCGACATGGCCCAGGTCTTCCAGGATGCGCGGCAGCGGCTGACCGCTTGCCAACGCGATTCCGACGCGGCGGTTGCGCGACAGGTCGCCGGTCGCCGTCAGCACCAGGTCACCCAGCCCGGACAGGCCCATGAAGGTCTCGGCGCGGGCACCGAGCGCGATGCCCAAGCGGGTCATCTCGGCCAGGCCACGGGTGATCAGCGCGGCCCGCGCATTGAGGCCCAGCGCGAGCCCGTCGGCGATGCCGGTGGCGATCGCCATCACGTTCTTCACGGCGCCGCCGACCTCGACGCCGGCCGCGTCATTCGAGGTGTAGACGCGCATGGCCTCGCCATGGAAAGCCTGCACGCCGAGCGCGGTGAGATCGTCGTCGGCGCTGGCCGCCACCAGCGCCGTCGGCTGGCCGCGGGCGACCTCGATCGCAAAGCTCGGGCCGGACAGCACGCCGACCGTCGCCTGCAGGTCCAGCTCGCGTGCGATCTCGTGGCCGAGCGCACCGCTGCCAGCCTCGAAGCCCTTGCACAGCCACAGCGCCCGTGCCCCGGGAGGCAGCCGGCCCAGCTGATCGCGCAGCCCGGACATCGGCGTGGCGATAACGATCAAACCATCGCGGCCATGGGCGAGCGCCGCGCCATGGTCGGTGCCGATCGCCAGTTCATGCGGCAGGGCCACCTCCGGCAGATAGCGCCGGTTGCAGCGCTCGCGGCGCATCGCCTCGGCCTGCGCCGCATCGCGCGCCCAAAGCAGTACCTCGTGCCGCGGCGCCGCCGCCATCGCCATCGCCGTGCCCCAGGCACCGGCACCGAGCACCGCGATGCGCATCGCTTGGGACGAGGCGGGGATCAGTTGGCGGTGCTGAGCACGCCGCTGCCGTTGCCGTTCTGGGCCTGCGCCTGCTGGGCCTCGAACATGGCCTGGAAGTTGACCTCGGTCAGCATGATCGGCGGGAAGCCGGCGCGCGTGCAGATGTCGGAGACGATGGCGCGCAGGTAGGGGTAGATCATCTGCGGGCAGACGATGCTGAGGATGCCCTGCAGCTGGTCTTCCGGCACGTTGCGGATCTCGAAGATGCCCGCCTGCTTGGCCTCGATCAGGAACAGCGTGCGTTCCTTCAGCTTGGTGGTGACCGTGGCGGTGACCGTCACTTCGTAGATGCCATCGGCGACGCCGCTGGCGGCCATCGCCAGGTTGATGTCGACCTGCGGCTGCTGCTGCTCGAGCAGGATCTGCGGCGAGTTCGGCTGCTCCAGCGACAGGTCCTTCAGGTACATGCGCTGGATCTGGAACACCGGGGTTGCGTCTTGGTCGGCCATGGGCGATGTGTTTCGTGGGAATGGAAAAGGCCCGCCACCGTCAAGGCTGGCGGGCCGGCTTCGGGCGCGGATTATCGCTCGCGGCCAGGGCCGCGCCGCCGGGCTTCGGCTGCTTGCTCAGCGACCGTTGGCGGCGCCCTGCAGCAGGGGCACCAGACCGCCGCTGCGGTCCAGCAGCATCAGGTCGTCGCAGCCGCCGACGTGGGTGTCGCCGATGAAGATCTGCGGCACCGTGCGGCGGCCGGTCAGTTCGATCATGCGGTCGCGCTCGCCCGGGTTCAGGTCCACGCGGATCTCGTCGATCGCTTCCACCCCGCGCTGCTTCAGCAGCGCCTTGGCGCGAATGCAGTAGGGGCAGACCTGGGTCGTGTACATCCGGACGGGACTCATGGGCGGGGCACTTCTCAAGCGGAACAACGAAGCCGCGATTGTGGCGGCCCCTCGATGGCCTTGCGGGCGCCACGGCTGCAAGCCCTGCGGCACGGCTGCAAGCCCCGCGGCACGCAGCGGTGGGCTCAGGCCGCGCCCTTCTCGACCGGCAGGCTGGCCTCTCGCCACGCGTTGAGGCCACCAGAAACGGCCACCGCCTTCTCGTAGCCGGCCTTGCGCAGCAGGCCGGCGGCACGGTTGGCGCGCGCACCGGTGGCGCACATCAACACCAGCGGCAGGGACTTGTTGCTGGGCAGGTCCTTCGAGCCTTCGAGCGAGCCGAAGGGGATGTGCCGCGCGCCCTTGGCATGGCCGGCCGCGAATTCCGCCGGTTCGCCAACGTCGATCAGTACCGCCTTCTCGCGGTTGATCAGCCGCACTGCTTCGGCGGTGCCGATGGCGCCGCCCTGGTTCTTCTGCAGCGTCTGCCACAGCAGCAGGCCACCCGAGCCGGCCGCGAGCACGATGAGCATCCAGTTGTCGATGAGGAACTTCACAGGCGTGGGGGCGCGGGATTCGCGGTGCTCGAAAGGGGGCGGATTATAGAATTCGCGGCTTTGCCCACCGCCCCACGCAACACCCCCATGTACAAGCTCGTGCTGATTCGTCACGGCGAATCGACCTGGAACCTGGAAAACCGCTTCACCGGCTGGACCGACGTGGAGCTGACGCCCACCGGCGTCGCGCAGGCCCAGGAGGCGGGCCGGCTGCTGAAGGCCGCGGGTTACGAATTCGACGTCGCCTACACCTCTGTGCTCAAGCGCGCGATCTGGACGCTGTGGCACGCGCTGGACCAGATGGACCGGACCTGGCTGCCCGTGGTGAAGGATTGGCGCCTGAACGAGCGCCACTACGGCGCGCTCCAGGGCCTGAACAAGGCCGACATGGCGCGCCAGTACGGCGACGAGCAGGTGCTGATCTGGCGCCGCAGCTACGACACCCCGCCGCCGGCGCTGGAGCCCACCGACCCGCGCGGCCAGCGCCAGGACCTGCGCTACGCCAAGCTGCAGCCCGAACAGATTCCGCTGACCGAGTGCCTGAAGGACACCGTGGCCCGCGTGCTGCCGTGCTGGAACGAAGTGCTGGCCCCCGCCATCCGCAGCGGCCAGCGCATCATGATCGCCGCGCACGGCAACTCGATTCGTGCGCTGGTGAAGTACCTGGACGGCATCAGCGATGCCGACATCGTCGGGCTCAACATCCCGAACGGCATCCCGCTGGTCTATGAACTCGACGCGGACCTGAAGCCGATCAAGCGCGAGTACCTGGGCGACCCGGAAGCCGCGGCCAAGGCCGCGGCCGCGGTGGCCGGCCAGGGCAAGGCCTGACGGAATCTGCCCTCCTGCTCACCCGCGGGCGTGCCGCGGGTGCGCTCCATCCGCTCGGAGCAGCACGAAGTGCTGATCGCGCGGCGCCCCTCACTCCGCCAGCCCGTACAAGCGCTCCGGCGGCACCCGCTGCACCAGGCTGAGGTCGGTCGCCGCGCCCTTGATCGCGAAGGCCGGCTGCGAGGTGTCGCGCCGCGCGGTGCCCACCGTCGGCATGCCCGCCTTGTCGGTGATGGCCGCGGCCAGCGGCGTCACCGCTGTGGGCCCGCGCCGGATCACCACCGCGAGTTCGCCGGAGGCCAGCATCACCGCGTTGCCGGGCGGGTAGATGCCGTATTCCTTGATGATGGCCGCCGCCACCGGGTTGCCCTGCGCCTCGGCGAACATCTGGCGCGCCGCGTCCTGCACCGGCAGCGGCGCCCGGTCGCAGCGTGCGCTGATCTTGGCCAGGAAGACATCGGCCATGCGCAAGGCGTTCGCCCATTCGCTGGGGGCCGCGCAGTTCGCGGGGTAGCCGCCACCGCCAATGTGCTCATGGTGCTGCAGCACCGCCTCGAGCCAGGCCACATCGGTCACGCCCGCCGCGCTGAGCCTGTCGAAGGCCAGCTGCGGATGCTGGCGCACCTGCTCGCGCTGTGTTTCGGTGATGCGGCCCGTGGCCGCCACGCGGCCTTGCAGTTCGGTGATGCCGAGGTTCATCGTCAGCGCGGCCTTGACGAGGCTGCGCACCTGCCCCGCATCCCAGGCCATGCGCTGCCCCATCAGCTGGCACACGAGCGCGGTGTGCAGCGCGTGCGTCAGGCCGTACAGCGGCAGCCGGCGCGGGTCCTGCCGCACCGAGAGGAAGATCGCGATGTCGACGTCACGCTGCACCAGGTCCTGGTACAGGCTGACGAAGTCGTCGCAGCGGGCATCGAAGCCCGGCTCGGCATCGATGCTCTTCTGCAGCCGGTCCAGGTGCCAGGCCGCCTGCTCCCAGAGGTCGAACAGCGTGCGCCGGCGCCCGTTGTCCGCCAGGGCGGTGCTGCGTCCTTCGCGCGCGGCCTTGACCTCGTCGATGTCGGCATACAGGCCGCGCGCGAGCAGCACGGCGAGCTGCTGCTCGGTGTCCACCACCTGGCCGCGGGCCAGCAGCAGCTTGCCGTGCTCGTCGCGCACGCTGAAGGGCAAGGCTGCGCCGACCTTCAACTGGCCGGACACCAGCTTCAGCATCTGCGAGGCCAAGTGTTGCCCTCCTGCGCGATGGCACGGCGCCCACGCACGTTGGCCACTGTAGACCTCGTGGGCGGGCGCTAGACAGCGGTGCCAGGCCGCGGCCGTGCGCAATTACCGCCCGGGCGGTGCGCTGCCCCTCAGCCGTGTTCGGCGCCAGGGGGCGCGGGATCGCCGGGCTCGGCCAGGGCTTCCGCGATCGCCGCGCGCACCCGCTCAGCCAGCGCGCGCCGATCCGCATGCCGACTGCCCAGTGCCGGCAGCACGCACAGTTCGACCGTCAACGCGTCCGCGCGCAGCACGGCCCACAGGTTCTGCAGCAGCGTGGTCTCCCCGAGCCAGGCCACGTCGGGGCTGAAACGCTGTCCGGGCTGGTGGTAGCGCAGCGCCACCGGCTGCACCGGCTGTCCGCCGGAAATGGCCGCCTGCAACAGGTTGGCATGGAAAGGCAGCAGCACAGGGCCACCGCCGGTCGTGCCCTCGGGGAAGACGGCGATGGTGTCGCCATCGGCCAGCGCGGCGGCCACTTGGTGCACGACACGCAGCGCATCGCGTTTGCGCTCGCGCTCGATGAACAGCGTGCCGACCGCACCGACCAGCCAGCCCAGCAGCGGCCAAGCACGCACGTCGGCCTTGGAGACGAAGCGCGCCTGCGGGCACACCGCGTGGATCGCAAGGATGTCCAGCCAGGACACATGGTTGGCCAGCAGCAGCACCGGTCCGGCGCGGAATCGTCCATCGAGCCGAAGCTGCAGTCCCAGCAGCCGCAGCAGCTTGCCGGCCCACCAGGCCACCCGCGCGGCGCGCGCGGACGCGTCCAGCCGGCGCCAGCGCAGGGCGACGATGGCCATGCCGTGCGCCAGGTGCAGCGCCACGCACAGCAGGCGCCAGGCGGCACGCAGCCGTCGGGTCATGCGGCGCGCTGGCTCAGCGGCCGCCGTCTTCGTAGGCGACGGTGCCGGCCACCAGCGTCGCGCGGACGCGGCCGGGCAAGGCCATGCCGGTCGCGGCGAAGGCGAATGGCGTGTGCCGGCCCTGGCTCTTCAGCGCCTCTGGAGAGACGGTCCAGGTGCAGTCGGGATCGAACACGCAGACGTCGGCGACGCCGCCTTCGATCAGCCGGCCGGCGCTGGAGGCCAGCGAACCCAGCGCATCGCCCAGCACGCGCACCGGCTCGCTCGTGACCCGGGCCAGCGTCTTCGCCAGCGGCAGGCCGGCTTCCACGCCCCACTTCAGCGCCAGGCTCAGCAGCAGTTCGAGGCCGGTGGCGCCGGGTTCGGCCTCGGCGAACGGCAGGTTCTTCGCATCCTCGTCGACCGGCGTGTGGTCGGACACCAGCGCGTCCAGCGTGCCGTCGGCCAGCGCCGCGCGCAAGGCATCGCGGTCGGCGCCCTGGCGCAGCGGCGGCGTCAGGCGCATCGCGGCGTTGAAGAAGCCGATGTCGACGTCGGTCAGGTGCAGCGAGTTGATGCTGACGTCCGCGGTGAGCGGCAATCCCTCCGCCTTGGCCTGGCGCAGCAGCGCGATGCCGGCCGCGCTGGACAGGCGGCACAGGTGCACGCGGGCGCCGGTGGCGCGCACCAGCTCGATGATGGTCTGCAGCGCGATGGTCTCGGCCGCCACCGGCACGCCGGACAGGCCCATGCGCGTCGCCACCGCGCCGCTGGCGGCCACGCCCTGCCCCAGCCAGGCGTCCTGCGGACGCAGCCAGACCGTGTAGCCGAAGGTGGCGGCGTACTGCAGCGCCCGCAGCAGCACCAGCGTGTCACGGATCGCGACGTCGGCCTGCGCGAAGCCGACGCAGCCCGCCTCGGTCAGCTCCGCCATTTCGGTCAGGACCTGGCCTTCCAGGCCGCGCGTCAGTGCGCCGAGCGGGAACAGCCGGCACAGCGACAGCTTGCGGGCGCGGAACTTCAGCATCTCGACGAGGCCGGGCTCGTCGAGCGTCGGGTCGGTGTCGGGCGGGCAGACGAGGCTCGTGACGCCACCGGCCGCCGCGGCATTCAGCTCGCTCTCGAGCATGCCCTCGTGCTCGTGGCCGGGCTCGCGCAGGCGCGCGGCCAGGTCGACCAGCCCGGGGGCGACGACACAGCCCGCGGCGTCGATGCTGCGATCGGCCTCGAACTCGGCGCCCACCGCACCGATGGCGACGATGCGGCCCGAAGCGATGGCGACGTCGGCCCGCTCGTCGCGGCCGGAGGCCGGGTCGACGACTCGGCCGTTGCGGATCAGGATCTTCATGCTTCGTTGCCGGCGATGATGGACATGACAGCCATGCGCACCGCGATGCCGAAGGTGACCTGCGGCAGGATCACGCTGTGCGAACCGTCGGCCACGGCGGAATCGATCTCCACGCCGCGGTTGATCGGCCCGGGGTGCATCACGATGGCGTCGGACTTGGCCAGCGCGAGCTTGTCGTCGGTCAGGCCGTAGTTCTTGAAGAACTCCCCGGCCGAGGGCAGCATCGCGCCGCTCATGCGCTCGTTCTGCAGCCTCAGCATGATGATGACGTCGGCGCCGCGCACGCCTTCGGCCATGTCGTGGCAGACGCGCACCCCCATGCTCTGCAGGTCACCCGGCACCAGCGTCTTCGGACCGACGGCACGGATGTCGGGCACGCCCAGCGTGGTCAGCGCGTGGATGTCGGAGCGGGCCACGCGCGAATGCACGATGTCGCCGACGATGGCCACCGACAGCTGCGTGAAGTCGCGCTTGAAGTGGCGGATCGTGTACATGTCCAGCAGCCCCTGGGTCGGGTGCGCGTGGCGGCCGTCCCCGGCGTTCACCACGTGCACGTGCGGCGCGCAGTGCTGGGCAATGAGGTAGGGCGCGCCGCTTTCGCTGTGGCGGACGACGAACATGTCGGCATGCATCGCGCTCAGGTTGGCGATGGTGTCGAGCAGGCTCTCGCCCTTGGCGGTGGACGAACGCGCGATGTCGAGGTTGATCACGTCGGCGGAAAGCCGCTTGGCCGCGATCTCGAAGGTCGTGCGCGTGCGCGTGGAGTTCTCGAAGAACAGGTTGAACACGCTCTTGCCGCGCAAGAGCGGCACCTTCTTCACTTCACGCTCGTTGACCGACAGGAAGGTGCCGGCCGTGTCGAGGATGTGGGTGACGACCTCGCGCGGCAGGCCCTCGATCGACAGCAGGTGGATCAGCTCGCCGTGGGCGTTGAGCTGGGGGTTTCGCTTGTGGAGCATCGCTCAGTCTTTGCGTTTGGCTAGCGGTCCTCGACCGAGAAGGCGAAGCGGCCGTCATCGCCGCGGGCCAGCGACAGGCGCTGGGCGGCCGGCAGCACCACCTTGGCCGCGGCATAGGCCGGCTGGATCGGCAGCTCGCGGCCTCCGCGGTCGACCAGCACCGCCAGTGTCACGCTGGCCGGCCGGCCAAAATCGAACAGCTCGTTGAGCACGGCGCGGATCGTGCGGCCGGTGTAGAGCACGTCGTCGAGCAGCAGGATGTCCGCGCCGTCAACGGCGAAAGGAATGCGCGTGGCATCGGTGCCGCTGGCCAGGCCACGCTCGCCGAAGTCGTCGCGGTGCAGCGCGCTGCTGATGACGCCCGGCTTGCCCGGCAGTTGCAGCTCGGCCTGCAGCCGCTCGGCCAGCCAGGCGCCGCCGGACCAGGTGCCCAGCAGCACCATGCCGGGCCGCCACAGGCCGCGCACGCCGCCGCGCAGTTCGGAATACAGCGCCTCGGCGTCGAGGGTCAATGTGCTCATGTCGGTTCCAGGCTTCGCAAGTACTGGTCAAGGATGACGGCTGCCGAGGTGGCATCGACGTCACCGCCCTCGCGCGCCGCCTCGGTGGTCGAGTAGCGCTCGTCCACTTCGTGCACGGGCAGCCGGAAGCGGCCGTGAAGCTGTCGCGCGAAGCGGCGGGCGCGGCGGGTGTTGTCGTGCTCGGCGCCGTCGGGATGGAACGGCACGCCGACCACCAGGGCATCGGGTTGCCACTCCTTGATCAAGGTTTCGATGCGGACAAAGCGACGATCGCCCTCCTCGCTGACCGTGGTCAACGCCCGCGCCTGGCGGAGGAGGGTGTTGCCGCTGGCCACGCCGATCCGCTTCATGCCGAAATCGAAAGCCAGGAACGACAGGGGGCGCGCTGCAGCGGAGGGCCCGCTCATGCCGGCTGCGCGCGCAGCGCGGCACGGCATTCGCCCTTGGGGCGGCCCGGCAGGCTCATGCGTGCCCGGCCTCCTGGCTCAGCATGCGGGGGTCGATGCCGAGCAGGCCGAGGGCGCGGTCGTAGCGCTGCTCGATGGGGGTGTCGAAGATGACGTCGCGCTGGGCATCCACGGTGAGCCAGCCGTTGCGGCCGATCTCCTCTTCCAGCTGGCCGGCGCCCCAGCCGCTGTAGCCCAGCGTGACCAGCAGCTTCTTCGGGCCGGCGCCTTGCGACAGGGCCTCCAGCACGTCCTTGCTGGTCGTCATCTCCAGCCCACCCGGGATCGACAGGGTGGAGTTGTAGGGCCGCTCGGCGTCGCCCAGGCGCTCGTGCAGCACGAAGCCGCGTTCGGTCTGCACCGGGCCGCCGAAGAAAACGGGTTGCTCGGCCAGTTCAGGCGAGTCGAGCGAGAGATCGATGCGCTCGAACAGGTTCTTCAGCTTGATGTCGATCGGCTTGTTGATCACCAGGCCGAGCGCGCCCTTCTCGGTGTGCTCGCACAGGTAGACGACGGAGCCCGCGAAGGTGTCGTCCGCCATGCCGGGCATGGCGATCAGGAACTGGTTGGTCAGGTTGATGCGGTCGGACGTCATCATTGCCCGCCCTGCCGCCCGGAGGGCGATGAGCGCTCCGGGCGGAACGCGAACGAAGTGAGCTGCGGGCAGACCATGGCGCGGCATTTTAGAGGCGGTCGGCCGGGGCGCCATCGACGACACTGCCAGCCGTGCAGAAGTCGATCGACAAGGCGCTGGTCTGGTTCCGGCGCGACCTGCGGGCGGACGACCACGCCGCCCTGCACCACGCCTTGCGCTGCGCGCGCCAGGTGTGGTGCGTCTTCCTCTTCGACCGCGCCCTCCTGGACCCGCTGCCGCGCGCGGACCGCCGCGTCGAGTTCATCCGCGACAGCCTGGTCGATCTGGATGCGCAGCTGCGCGGGCTGGCGCGGTCGCACGGCATCGAGGGCGCGGGCCTGCTGGTGCGGCAAGGGCTGGCAACCGAGGCGCTGCCGGCACTGGCCGTCGACCTGGGCGTGCAGGCGGTCTACGCCAATCATGACGATGAGCCGGCCGCGCTGGTGCGTGATGCCCGGGTGCGCAGCGCGTTGGCGGATGCGGGCATCCTGCTGCACACCTCGAAAGACCACGTGATCTTCGAACGCAGCGAGATCCTGACCGCCGCCGGGAGCCCGTACAGCGTCTTCACGCCCTACAAGAATGCCTGGCTGCGGCAGCTGGCGCCCATTCACCTGAAGGCCTACCCCGTGGCCCCGCATGCATCGGCGCTGGCACCGCTGCCAGTGGGCAGGTCCGCTGGCGTGCCGGATCTCGAAGAGATCGGCTTCGAGCGCAGCAACCTGCGCCAGCTGAAGCTGCCGACCGGCACCGCGGGCGGCGAAGCCCTGCTCGACGACTTCCTCGACCGCATCGACGTGTACGCCGTGGCGCGCGACTTTCCGGCGGTCAGGGGACCAAGCTACCTGTCGCCGCACCTGCGCTTCGGCACGCTGTCGATCCGGCGCCTGGCGCGCCTGGCGTGGGAGCGCATGCAGGCGGGCTCGCAGGGCGCGCAGGTCTGGCTGTCGGAACTGGTCTGGCGGGACTTCTTCCACCAGATCCTGCATCACCACCCGCGGGTCGTCGGCCACGCCTTCCGCCCGGAATACGACGCCCTGCGCTGGGACGATGGTCCGGAGGCCGAGGCCCGCTTTGCCGCCTGGTGCGAAGGCCGCACCGGCTACCCACTGGTCGACGCGGCGATGCGGCAGATCAGCTCGACCGGCTACATGCACAACCGGCTGCGCATGGTGGCCGCGAGCTTCCTGGTGAAAGACCTGGGGATCGACTGGCGCCGCGGCGAGGCCTGGTTCGCGCTGCACCTGAACGACTTCGACCTGGCCGCCAACAACGGCGGCTGGCAGTGGGCGGCCTCGACCGGCTGTGACGCCCAGCCCTACTTCCGCATCTTCAACCCCGTGAGCCAGAGCCGGAGGTTCGATCCGGAAGGCCGCTTCATCCGCCGCTACGTGCCGGAGCTGGCCCGCCTGCCCGATGCGCTGATCCATGCGCCTTGGCTCGCCCGGCCGGTGGAGCTGGCCGCCGCGGGCCTCGAGATCGGCCGCGACTACCCGGCGCCGATCGTGCAGCACGACCTGGCGCGCGAACGCACGCTGCAGCGCTTTGCGGCCGCGAAAGGCACGCTCTGAGGCGACTCAAAACAGTTCGACGTCGCCGACCTTGGAATCGTCTGCCAGCTCGCCGCGCTTCACCAGGTCGGCGTGGCTGCACACCTGGTTGCGGCCATGCGTCTTCGCCCAGTACACCGCCTTGTCGGCGCGTTCGAAAGCCGAGCTTGGGGTGTCCCCGGGCTTCAGCTCGGTGTAGCCGACCGACACCGTGATGCGGCCGACCTGGGGGAACTGGTAGGCGGAGACGCTGGTGCGCAGGCGTTCGAAGGCGCGGCCGGCATCGGCGTCGCTCGAGCAGCGCATCATCACGACGAACTCTTCGCCTCCGAAACGGTACAGCCGGTCGTGGTAGCGGAAGCAGGACCGCATCAGGCGCGACAGCAACAGCAGCACCTCATCGCCGATCAGGTGGCCGTAGGTGTCGTTGACCGACTTGAAGTGGTCGATGTCCAGCACGCCGATGAAGTGCGCCTGCGCCCCGCCCTTGTGGCGCCGTTCGCCCGGCGGCATGTTGCCGTCGTCCGCCGGCTGGCTGGACAGCTTGTAGAAGGCCTCGTCGAAGGTCTTGCGGTTCAACAGGCCGGTCAGCGTGTCCCGCTCGCTGTAGTCGAGCAAGCTCTGGAAGTTGCGGTAGATGCGCAGGATGCTGACGACCAGGCGCTGCTGCTCGAGGTCGAGCAGCTGCTTCGATTCGATCTCCACCACGCCGGCCACGTCACGGTCGGTGAAGAGCGGAAAGATCGTGACGTTCGGCGAGCCGGCGACCGTGACCGGCTCGTGGCTGTCGATGGCGCTCACCCGCGCCGGGTAGTCAGCCAGTTTCGGCAGGCTGTCGAACTCGACCCACAGCGGATCGGCGGTGGCGGCGGCTTCGTCGGCGGCCAGGCGGGCGCGCGTCAACCAGCGGCGGCCGCCTTCCTCGCCGACGCAGCGGTGGATGGCCACGCGCTCGGGCTCGAGCAGGTCGCGCAACGCACCGGCCAGCGTCGTGTCCAGCACATCGCGATCGCGAAAGCCGGTCAGCTCGGCAAGGTGGTCGACAACCTTCGACATGGATCTCGGTCGCTCAGCCGCTCGAAACGGGGAATGGAATGCCGCGGGGGGGTCCAAGGCCGGGCGGCGAGCCGGCCTCAGGCCATCGTCATCCGGCGCGCGTAGTTTGCCACCAGGGCCAGCAACTCATCCTCGGCAAACGGCTTGCCGAGGTAATGGTTCACACCGAGTTCCGAGGCGTAGTCGCGGTGTTTCTGCGCGATGCGGGACGTGATCATGATCACCGGCAGGCTGGCCAGCCGCGGATCGACACGCATGTTGCGCACCAGATCGAAGCCGTCCATGCGCGGCATCTCGATGTCGGTGAGCACCACGGCGGGCAATTCGTCGGCCAGGCATTCGAGGCCTTCCAGGCCATCCTTGGCCAGCGTGACGCGGTAGCCCTCGCGCAGCAGCAGCCGCTGCGTGACGCGACGCACCGTCAGCGAATCGTCGACCACCAGGACCAGCGGCACCTGCTCGGCCGGCGCAGGCGTCTCGACATGCTCGGCCTCTCGGCGCGCCACGTCCCGGGCTGCCAGCGTGGCCGCCCGCGCGCTGGCGCCGTACAACGAAGCCAGCGCCACCGGGTTGTAGATCAGCGCGGGGGCGCCGGAGGGCAGCAGCGTCATGCCGGTCAGGCCGGGCAGCCGCGACAGCTGCGGTCCGAGGTTCTTGACCACCACTTCCTGGTTGCCCAGCACTTCGTCCACGTGCAGCGCGATGCGCTGCGCCGCGCTGCGGATGACCACCACCGGCACCGTGCGGCCCGTGGCCTGCCCGATCGGCGTGCCCTGCAGCAGCGCGCCGAGCCAGAAGAACGGAACGTCATGGTCGCCGAAGCGATAGTGGCCGCTGAGGTAACAGGCGTCGAGTTCGCCGGCCGGCATGCGGCGGACGATCTCGACCAGCGTCGACGGCACGGCCACCGTGAGATCCGCGCAGCGCAGCATCACCACCTGCGTCACCGCGGTGGTCAACGGCAGCACCAGCCGGAAGCTGGTGCCCTGGCCGGCGGCTGTCGCCGTCTCGATGCGGCCACCCATCGCGTTGACGTCGGCGCGCACAACGTCCATGCCGACGCCGCGTCCGGCCAGGCCGGTGACCTGCTCCGCGGTCGAGAAGCCGGGGTGGAAGATGGTGGCGGCGATTTCGGCTTCGCTGGACTGCGCATCCGGGGCGATCAGGCCCATCGCGACGGCCTTCTCGCGGATGCGCGTCAGGTTCAGGCCCGCGCCGTCGTCACGGAAATCAACGCCGACTTCATTGCCTTCCTGCGTTACAGAGACGGTGATGGTGCCGGCGGCGTCCTTGCCGGCGGCCTGGCGCACCGCTGGTTCCTCGATGCCGTGGGCGACGCTGTTGCGGAGCAGGTGCTCGAAGGCGCCGGTCATCCGGTCGAGCACGCCGCGGTCGATTTCGATCGAGCCCCCGATGATGTCCAGCCGCACCTGCTTGCCGGTTTCCTTGGCCGCCTGGCGCACCACACGGTACAGGCGCTCGGAGAGGCCTTCGAACTCCACCATGCGCGTGCGCAGCAGGTCGTCCTGCAGGTCGCGCGTCAGCCGGGCCTGCGAAGCCAGTTCGTCTTCGGCCGACTGCAACGTGCGCTGCAGGCCGCGCTGCACGGTGGCCACGTCGTTGACCGACTCGGCCATCATCCGCGTGATTTCCTGGAACCGCGTGAATCGGTCCATCTCCAGCGGGTCGAATTCCTGTGCGGCAGCCCGTGCCGCCTCCATCCGCGTGGCGATCTGCGACTCGGCCTGCAGCTCGATGTCGCGCAGCTGTCGCCGCAGCCTTTCAAGGTTATCGGTCAGGTCGCCCAGGGCGCCCTTGATCTGGCCGATGTCCGACTCGATGCGGGCGCGGGTGATGGACACCTCGCCGGCGTGGTTGACCAGCCGGTCGAGCAGCGGCGCGCGCACGCGAACCGTGGCCGCCTGGCTCGACGAGGCGCTGGCGCGGGTGTCGGCGGCTTCGGCGACCGGTGCCACATGCTCGAAGCGCGACCAGTCGATGGCACGCGGCGCCGCGGGCGTCGCGGGAGGCCACGCAGGCGGGGTGACCGCGGCCGCTGCGGGCACCGAGGCCGGAGCAACCGGCGCCGAGAAATCCGGCAGCGGCTCGGGCAGCAGGTCGAGCGTGGGCTCGATCGTGGAATCCAGCGCCAGCACCGGCTCCAGGCCGCTGTCCTGGGCATCCTGCTGTGACGGCTCGTGCACCACGTGCGCCGCGGGCACGACGCCGCCACCACGGCACAGCGCCTCGAAGTGGGCCTCCATTGCATCGGCGCGGGCCGCGAGCGGCTCGATGTCGCCCGCATGAACGTGCGGCTGGGCCAGCAGGTGCTCGATCGCGGTCTCGAGGCGGTGCGCCATCTCGCCCAGGCGCATCGCGCCGGCCAGGCGGGCTCCACCCTTCAGCGTGTGCAGCGTGCGCATGCAGGCCGACGCGGCCGCCGGCTCGCCGGGCCGCTTGCTCCAGTCACGCAGGCGGGACTGCAGCTGCGGAATCAGCTCCTGGCCCTCTTCCTCGAAGATCGGGAACAGTTCCTCGTCGATGGCGTCGACGGCATCGATGTCCTCGTCACTGTCCAAAGCGTCGCTGCGCACGGCGGACGGGCGCGCGACGACCTCGGGCAGCGGCGCCAGCGGCATCAGGGCCGGCAGGCCCAGCTCACCCATGAGCGTGGTGGCCCCGGCGTCTTCCGGCAGCTCCTCGCGCTCGGCCGGAGCGGCTTCGGCGGCGGACTCCGATCCCAGGGCTGGTTCGAGCCCGGCGGCTGCGTCAGGCGGGAGGAGCTCGTCCAGCAGCGCATCGGGGGGCGCGTGCTCGATGTCGTGCAGGCGCTGCAGCAGCTCGGCATCCGGCGTGCGCAGGAATCCGGCCGCGAACTGGTGCAGCAGGCGGCGAATCTCTTCGCCGCTTTCGGCAAACACCTGCGGCTCTGCGCCGCGGCCATGACCGCGGTCATTCGAGCGCATCAGCGCGTGTTCGAGCGACCGGGCCAGCTGCGACAGCTCGGCATAGCCGACCGTCGCGGAGCTGCCGGCGAGCGAGTGCGCGAGCGCGACCGCACCATCGCCGACGGCGCGTTGCGGTTCCAGCGCCCATTCGGCAAGGCCGGTGGCGAGACGGCGCGACAGCTCGTCGGCCTCGTTCAGGTAGATGTTGAACAGCGGGATGCTGATGCGCAGCGGGCCGATGACCTTGACCTGCTCGGCATCGTCCACGAACGCAGCGGACGCCGTGGGCACCGGCTCCTCCACGGCCACCTCGGTAACACCCTGCGCGTTGGCCTCGCCCGCGTCCGCGGGTGGGACCGCCGCCTGGACCGGGACCTCTTCGGCTGCCGGAGCCACGGCGGACTCGTCGACGGCATCGGGCTCGGGGGCCGCCACCTGCTCGGCTTCAGCTTCACTTTCGGCTTCGGCGGCGATGGTCGCCAGCATGTCGGCGCCGGCCTCGGCATCGACATCGATCACTTCCACGTCGTCCGCGACGCGTTCCGGCACCGCACCGGAGGACACCGGCTCGAACGGCTCGGCGCCATCCGTCAGCGTGGCATCGGACAGGTCGATCACCAGCGCGGAGAGGTCCGACGCCTCGGCCGGCGCGCCGGGCGCGACCGGTTCGACGTGGGCGCCCGGCTCGACGTGGGCGCCCGGCTCGGCGGCCTGGGCGGATTCGTCGGGCACCGCCGGCGCGGCATCGACCGTCACCGCCTGCGCGGCATCGTCCACCAACGCCGGCTCCTCGGCCGGCAGGCGGAGCTCGAAGTCGGCCACCAACGGAGCCGTCGGTGCGAGGTCCGCACCTTCGGGCGAGGGCATCTCATCGGGTTGCAGGCGCAGTGTCGCTTCCGCACCCTCCTCCAGGTCGGGGGCGGTTTCGACGCTGCCGGGCAGCTCGACCCGGTCCTGCGGCGCATCGGCCGGGGCCTCCGCCGCGGCGGGACCGGTCAGCGCTTCCAGCGGCAGCGAGTCCGGCAGCCGCAATTCGAACGTGGGCTCGTCCGTGACCGGGATTGCAGCCTCGGTGGCCGCGCCGCCGTCCGCCGGCAGCGGTGCGTTGTCCAGGGACAGCGGCAGGTCAAGCTCAAGGTCCGCGGCCAGCGGCAGGCCCGGCACCATCGCTTCGAGGGCTGGCGGCGGCTGTTCGTCCAGGGTCGGGAAGGTCACCGTGGCTTCGGCGTCGAAGGCGGCGGGCGCCGCATGGGGCGCACCACTTCCGACGGGCTCCAGGCTCGGCTCGGCAGCCGCGGCGGCGGGCGGCTCGGCCGGTGAATCAATCGGTGAATCGACCGGGTAATCGGCCGGAAGGACGTCCGGCAGGTCCGGTGGCAGCTCGCCGGCAGGCTCCACAGCGACGTCGGCGGCCAGGCCGGCAAACACGGTCCCGGGCTCGTCCAGCAACTCGGCCTGCACCGTCTCGGCGGCTTCGGACTCGGTCAGCGGCGGGAAGTCGATGACCTCGGCGACTTCGATCTGCGCATCGGCAAACTCGGGCGGCAGTTCGATCGAAGGTTCGGCAGCAGCCTCCGGCTCCAGCGTGTCCTGCTCGGCCGCGGGGACGATCTCGGCGACCTCGGCGCTTGCAGCTGGCTGGGCCGCGCTGGCCGCTTCCGCTTCGGCGGCGGGCGCGCCGGCCAGGCTGGCGGCCAGCGGCAGCCAGCGGTGCTCCAGGCGCAGCGCATCGGCGCTGCGGCTCACCGGTCCATGATGGAAGGCCGCGTCGGCGCCCTGCTCGATCGCCTCCACCCACTGCTGGAAGTGGTCCAGCACCTCGGCCGTGAAGCCGCGCAAGTCGGCGTCCGCCAGGCCGGCGTCGGCCAGGCGGGCGTTGTACAGCTGCTCGCATGCCCAGCCGGCTTCGCCGAACTCTCGCAGTCCGACCATGCGCGAACTGCCCTTCAGCGTGTGGAAGGCGCGGCGCACGGTGGTCATCGCGCCGCTGTCCGCGGGCTGCTCCTGCAGATCGGCCAGCGCCGCGCGGGCGTTGTCGATGACCTCGCGCGCTTCCTCCAGGAAGATCTCACGCATCTCGGCGTCGTCTTCCAGCCCGGTGTCACCGGGAGCGGCAGGCGGGCTCGGCGGTGGCACGGGCCGGGTGGGTTCCGGGATGGCGGGCGCGGATTCGGCCGCCGACGCCACGAAATCGCTGATCGATTCAGCCAGCTGGCGCCGCGCCGATTCGATCGAGGCGTCGTCCTCAGCCTGCGCCAACGTCGAGTGGGCCCGGCTCGCGACCTCGGCCAGCGCCGGCTGGTCGGCGGCTCGGGCCTGCTGCGACAGGCGCTCGAGTTCGCGCGTCAGTTGCTCCGGATCGGCGCCGGGCTGCACCGCCACCTGGGCCAGCGACTGCGCCTGCTCGACCAGCACCGGCGCATCGTCGGCGGCCGAATCGAGGTCGGCAAAGCCGCTGTTGCGGTCCGCGCGGGCGATGGCGGCACTGAGGTTGCCGGTGGCAGGATCGAAGCGGAACAGCGACTTGGCCAGCTGCGGCTGCACGCTGACCATGTCGATCAGGAAGCTGAGCGCACCCAGGTTGTCGGCCAGGCGGTCGAAGCTGCCGATCTCGGCCGCGCGGGCGGGGTCGACTTCGGTGTTCGCGAGTTCGTCGACGTCGTCGCGCATGCGCAGCACCGCCTGCGAGGCCTGGTCCATGCCCAGCACCGAAAGCACGCCGCGCATGGCCGACAGCTGCGCCGGCACCGGGAACAGCAATTCACGCTGCGCCGGGTTGCGGAAGTACTGGTCGATCTGCTTCTCGACCTCGGACAGCGAGGCACGCAACTCCTGCACCACGCTGCCCATGGTCTGGCGGTCGGAGACGCGGCGGTACAACTCCTCCATCCAGCGGTCGAGCGGGCCGGGCTCGCGGCCGGCGCGCACGTCCTCGATGCGCTTGGCCAGGCGCCGGACACGCTGCGCCATCTCGGGGTGGTCGAAATCGGCGTCTTCCAGCGAGGCGTCGACATACAGCAGCGCGGTGGCCACCTCCATCGCCAGTTCGGCAGGCGGCTCAGCTGCGGCAGCCAGCGTTTGCGACACGGCGGCTTGCAGCGCCGCGGCGAGGGCATCGCCATCGGGGTACAGACGATTCAGCGACTCGCCGACCAGCGTGAACGGTTCGGCCAGCCCCTGCAGGCGCATCAGCTCGCCGCCGGCGACGGCGGACCAGCACTCTTTCGCGGCCGCCACGCGCTTGCGCGCCTGAGCAATCCATGCCGGATCGAAGCGGCCGAGGCGGGACACCTCGTAGTCGGCCGCGCTGTCCTGCTCCAGCCCGAAGACCCGGCGCGCGGCAGCCAGGCGAGGACCGGCCACGTGGGCATCGTCCAGCCGGGCCTGCGCGGCAAAGAACAGAAGGTCCTGGGCCAGCCGGTCGGACGGATCGGCTTGCGGGCCGGCGCGCAGCTGTGCCAGCAGGCGGGACGCGACCCGCTTGCCGTACACGTCGGTGGGCAGCAGCCCACGGGCCTGGGCTTCGAAGTAAGCGGCCGCGAGCTGCCAGAACGTGGCTGCCCGTCGGTCGGAGGCGCCGGCGGCCACGCCGGCGAACAGATCGCTCATGCGTTGCGCCGCGGCAGGGGCGGGACCGCGCATCAGCGGCAGCAACTGGGCCTCGACGCGGTTCAGCGTGTCGGCGTCGACCTCACGCGCCTCGGCGCTGGCATCGGCAGGAAGCTCGTGCCACTGCCACTCGCGGCCCCACAGGTCGGCCGGGTGGATGCGGCTGGCACCGGCCAGTTCCTGCAGCGCGCGGTACTGCGGGAACATCAGCAGCGGCGACACCGTCTTGCCCGCCAGCCGGCGCGCGAGGAAGTCGAGCACGGCGAACGAGCCCTGCTCGATCGCGCGCACCGCCTCCACGGTGATCAGCTTGGGCTTGGCCGTCAGGCGCTGCAGCGCCGCTTCCGCGGCGCGCAGCGGTTGCGCCGCCACGCCCAGCCCGACGAGCTCCAGCGCACCGATGCTCTGGTGCACCTGCGCACGCGCCTGCCGCAGGATCGCGGGGTCAACACTGTCGACGTCCGACGCGCCGAGCGCCTCGGCTTCCTTGAGGTACCGGTACAGCGCCTTGTGCGCGTTCTCCAGCGACCGGCGCAACTCGTCGTAGACCCAGGCCAGCGTGCTCAGGTCGTCATTCATGCCGGGGTCGTTCGGGTTGGCCATGCGCACTGCACCGTGGAGGTCAGCCGATCTTGAATCGGGCGACGGATTGCTTCAGTTCTTCCGCGGACCGGGACAGCTCGCGCACCATTTGCGCGGTAGAACGCGTGCCCTCTCCGGTCTGCTCCGTCACCGCGAAGATGTGCTGGATGTTGCTGGCCACGACGTTGGCCGACTCGGCTTCGCTGGACGCCTGGTTCGAGATCTGTTCGATCAGCTCGGCGAGCTGCCGCGTCACGCGGTCGATATCGCCCAGCGCGGAACCGGCGGCGTCGGACAGCCGTGCCCCTTCCACCACGCCCTGCGTCGACCGCGCCATGGCGGCCACCGCGTCCTGCGTGTCGGTCTGAATGGTCTTCACCAGCGCCGAGATCTGGCGCGTCGCGTCTGCCGAGCGTTCGGCCAGCCGCTGCACTTCTTCGGCCACCACCGAGAAGCCCCGGCCCGCTTCGCCGGCGGAGGCGGCCTGGATGGCGGCGTTCAAGGCCAGCACGTTCGTCTGCTCGGTAATGTCCGAGATCAGCTCGGTGATTTCGCCGATCTCCTGCGACGACTCGCCCAGCCGCTTGATCCGCTTCGAGGTTTCCTGGATCTGGTCGCGGATGGAGTTCATGCCGCCGATCGAGTTTTGCACCGCGGTCAGGCCGGTCTCGGCCGCTTCCAGCGAGCGCCGCGCCACCTGGGCCGACTGCTGAGCCTGCGCGGACACGTCGTTGATTCGGGCCGCCATCTGCAGCACCGATTCGCCGGTCTCGCGGATCTCGCGCAGCTGCTCGTCGGAGGCGGCCAGCAGTTCGGTCGACGTCGCTTCGACCTGCTGCGTCGTTTCCGTCACGCGGCCCACCGTGCCCTGCACCTGCGACACCAGCGTCCGCAGCTCTTCCACCGTGTAGTTCACCGAGTCGGCGATCGCGCCGGTGATGTCCTCGGTCACGGTCGCCTGCTGCGTCAAGTCACCTTCAGCGACCGCCTGCAGCTCGTTCATCAACCGCAGAATGGCGGCCTGGTTCGCATCGTTGACGCGCTTGGCTTCCTGCTCCTGGCGCTCGGCTTCCTGGCGCTGCGCCTCGGCCTGCGCGGTCTGGCGCGACTGGTCCTGCACGTACAAGCGCAGGAAGCCCCAGCCGCCGGCGATCAGCAGCGACACGCCGAACACCATGCCCAGGATGTGGACGATGCCGATGCCGCCGGCCTTCGACAGCCGCTCCTGCACCGCTTCAAGGCCCTTGCGCAGCGGCTCGCTGTCCTGCACCACCGCCACTTGTGCTTCACGGGCCGTCACCAGGCCCTGCAGGTTGCCCAGGATGGCGCTGGCCTGCGTGCGCGTGTCCTCATACTGCTTGACCAGCAACTGCAGCCGTTCCTTGGTCTGAGGGTCTTTGGTGCCCGGCAGGCGCAGTTCCGGGTTGCCATTGGCCAGGCCGTCGGCGATCTCTCGGAAGCTGTTCAAGTCCTTGCCCAGCAGGAACACGGCCTCGGGGCTCACGCCCTCCATCGTCAGGAACTCGTTCGCGCTCTTGCCGATGCGTTGCGTCAGCATCACCAGCTGGCCGACGGCGGACAGTTCGGCCGCTGAAGCGTTCTGCTGCAGCTTCAGCGACGACACCGTCTCCGCGGTTTCCAGCAGATCGGACGACTGGCGGTTGATCGCGCGCAGCGCCTCGCCCACCTGGGTCAGCGTCTTTTGCTGGCTCAACACGTGGTTGGCGCTCTTCTCGGCACGGTCGACCAGCGGCAGCAGGGGATCCACCGTTTCCTGGACACCGGCGGGTACGGCCGGCAGCTCCGCGCTGCCGTTCTTCAGCGCGCGCAGGTTCTTCGCCAGCACGTCCGCCGATTCCTTCACTTCCGGGAAGGCCTGGGCGCTGCCGATCATGGCCTGCGAGACCGCCTTCGCGAGCCGCTGCGACTGCATCAGCGCCTGGCCGGTGGCACCCACCTGGGCCGCGTTCTGTCCGGCGGAACGCAGGGCGAGGAACACCGATGCCGCCAGCACGACCGCGCCGATGCCGATGGTCCAGCCCAGGATGCGCTGCTGTTCGGGCAGAGTGCGGCTGCCGATCAGCGGCAGCGCCGCGGCGCCCGCCCCGAGGCCGGCAGCGGCGCCGGCATGCAGGCGCGACTCGGTGAATTCGGGCGCCAGCTCCGAGGGCGTCGCCTCCGAGATGATCGACGAATCCGCGGCGGTCGGCAGGGCATTCATGTCGAGCGTGACGTGGCCCTGGGCACTGGACAACGTGTCAGGGTTGACGTCGCCGCTCTCGGCGTCGGCCTGCAATTCGTCGAAGCCGGCCGCCGGCTCCGGCTGATCGCCGCCTTTGCCCCACCCCTTGCCTTTGAGTCTGTCCAGCAAGCCCATGACGATTCCTCTTCGTTCTTGCCGCATGCCCACCGGAAGTGGTGGACACGCAGCGGGGCCGGCCTTGGCTCAGCCGGCGATACCCAGAAACTGCTGCTGTCCCGCCAGTTCGGCGAGTCCGATTTCCTGCCACAGCTTGCCACCGGCATCAGCCCAGCGGGTGGCGGCGAACGACGGCCGTGATTCGCGGCCCTCCTCGTCGCGCCGCATGTCGGCGGCGTGGCGCAGGCCGTCCAGCCGGTCGACCAGCAGCGCGCAATTCATGCCCAACGACGCATTGAGCGCGACCAGGCGCCCCTGCTCGCGCGCCGGGCCTTCAGGCGGCGCGGCGCGCAGGCCGAGAAAGCTGGCCAGGTCGATCACGGCATAGAGTCCGCCGCGCAGGTTGGCCACGCCCATCATCCAGCGCTGTGTGTGCGGCACCGGCATCACCGGGCCGACGTCGAAGATCTCGCCCGCCTGCTTCAGCGGGAACAGCACTCCCTGACCAGCGCAATCGACCGCGAGCCAGGATTGGCCAGGCTGCTCGGTGCGCACGGCCTGCATGCGTGCGGCCAGGCGGCTTTGCAGTTCGCGCAGGGCTTCCTTGTTGGCCATGGACTCTCGCGTTGCGGCCGGTCAGTCGAACTGCTTGATCTTCGCGATCAGCTCTTCAGGCACCACCGGCTTCACGACATAGTCCTTTGCGCCCTGGCGCATGCCCCAGACCCGGTCGGTCTCCTGGTTCTTGCTGGTGCACATGATCACCGGCACGTCGGTGAAGCGCGGGTCGCGCGTGATGGTGCGCGTGAGCTGGAAACCGTTCTGGCCCGGCATGACGACGTCCATCAGGATCAGGTCGGGCTTCTCCTCGCCCAGCCGGCGCATGGCTTCCTCGCCGCTTTCGGCGGTGCGCACGCTGTAGCCGCGCTTGGTCAGCAGCTCGGACAGGAAGTGGAGTTCGGTCTTCGAATCGTCGACCAGCAGGATCTTTTGGACGGGCATGGCAGCACTTCCCCCGTTCAGGCGCCGCAGGAATGGGGCGTCATGGTTGTGGATGGAGCGCACCCGGCGTCACCGGGCGGCTGAACTGCTGCACCGCGCGCAGCAGCTGGTCCTTCGTGAAGGGCTTGGTCAGGTATTCCTCCGAGCCGACCATGCGGCCACGCGCCTTGTCGAACAGGCCGTCCTTGGACGACAGCATGATCACCGGCACGTGGGCGAAGCGCGGATTGCGCTTGATGATCGCGCAGGTCTGGTAGCCGTCGAGCCGAGGCATCAGGATGTCGCAGAAGATCAGTTGCGGGTCGTGGTCGTTGACCTTGGCTAGGGCGTCGAAGCCATCCTCGGCCAGCACCACCTCGTGGCCGCCCTGGCGCAGGAAGATCTCGGCCGAACGCCGAATGGTGTTGCTGTCGTCGATGACCAGCACCCGGGTCCCGGCAGTCGCCACTTCTGGCACTGGAATCTCCACCGCAGCGTTCTCCTATCAGTCCAGCCAGGAGCTAGTGTTCACTGGGTTATCGGCAGCGCCGCTCAGATCTGCACCATCTCGAAATCCTCCTTGCGCGCGCCGCACTCGGGGCAGGTCCAGTTCATCGGAACGGCCGCCCAGGCGGTGCCTGGAGGGATGCCGTGTTCGGGATCGCCGGCTGCTTCGTCATAGATCCAGCCGCAGATGAGGCACATCCAGGTGCGCGATTCGGTCACGGTCAAGGGGTGGCTTCACTACAATGAAGCGGGCATTGTAGCCACGCGGGTAACCAGAAATACAAGGACTCGTAGGCACATGCACCACATTCTTCAATTCATTCTCGAGGTTATGTGAAGCCTTCACGTTACGCCTCGGGCAATCACCGACAAGCCCCATGAACGCAGACGCCACCCCCGGCGAGCCCCCCGTCGAAGACTTGCAGGACGCGCCGGCGCCTGCCTGCGTCATGTGCGTCAACGCCGCCGATCCCTCGGGTGCCGGCGGCCTGGCCTGCGACGTGGCGACCCTGGCCGCGATGGGCGCGCACGCCCTGCCCATCACCACCAGCGTGCTGCTGCGCGACTCGGCCGAGGTGTTCGACCAGCACCCGATCGACCCCGACGTTATCGTCGAACAGGCGCGCACGATCCTGGAAGACATCACGGTCGTCGGCTGGAAGATCGGATTTCTTGGCACGGCCGAGGGCGTCAGCGCCATTGCGGAGATCCTGTCGGACTACCCGGACATCCCGGTGGTGTCGTATTTGCCGAATCTGGGCTGGCTCGAGGACGACATCGCCCAGCCCTACCTGGAGGCCTTCCGCGAGCTGATCCTGCCGGCCACCGAGGTGCTGGTCGGCAACCACAAGACGCTCACCGACTTCCTGCTGCCGGAGTGGGACAGCGAGCGCCCCGCCTCGGCACGCGAACTGGCGGTGGCCGCCGGTGAGCGCGGCACGCGCTTCGTGCTGGTGACGGGCATCATGCTGCCGACCAAGGGGACCGAGCAGTACATCGACAACGTGCTCGCCTCGCCCCAGGGCGCGCTGACGGGCGAGAAGTTCGAGATGTTCGAGACCAGCTTCGTGGGCGCCGGCGACACGCTGTCGGCCGCGCTGGCGGCGCTGGTGTCCTCCGGCAGCGAACTGCAGGCTGCCGTCGGCGAGGCGCTGGCCTTCATGGACCAGAGCCTGGATGCCGGCTTCCGCCCGGGCATGGGGGGCGTGCTGCCGGATCGCTTCTTCTGGGCCATGCCGCCGGTCGAGGAAGGCGAAGGAGGCGAGGCCGAAGCCGCACCCGAGCCCGAGCCGCCGGCCGAACCCAAGAGCAAGGGCGCGCAGCGCCGCGTCCACTGACCGCGCCGACGGCCGAGAACACCGTGACGACCAACGAACTCCTGTTTGAACGCGCCCAGCGCGTGATCCCCGGCGGCGTCAACTCGCCGGTGCGCGCCTTCCGGGCGGTGGGCGGCACGCCGCGCTTCATCGCCCGCGCCCAGGGCCCTCACTTCTGGGACGCCGAGGGCCGGCGCTACATCGACTACATCGGCTCCTGGGGTCCGATGATCCTCGGCCATGGCCACCCGGCGGTGCTGGAAGCGGTGCACCGCGCGGTCGACGAAGGCCTGAGCTACGGCGCGCCGACCGAGCGCGAGATCGAACTGGCCGAGGCCATCGTCGCGCTGGTGCCGGGGCTGGAGCAGGTGCGCCTGGTCAGTTCGGGCACCGAGGCGGCGATGAGCGCGATCCGTCTCGCCCGCGGCGCCACCGGCCGCAGCAAGCTCATCAAGTTCGAGGGCTGCTACCACGGCCACGCGGACGCACTGCTGGTCAAGGCCGGTTCCGGGCTGGCCACCTTCGGCCACCCCACCTCGGCCGGCGTGCCGGCCGAGGTGGTGCAGCACACGCTGGTGCTGCGCTACAACGACCCGGCGCAGCTGGAAGCCGCCTTCGCCGAGCACGGGCGCGAGCTGGCCTGCGTGATGATCGAACCCATCGCCGGCAACATGAACTTCGTGCGCGCCAGCCTGCCGTTCATGGCCCGACTGCGCGAGCTGTGCACGCAGCACGGTGCGCTGCTGGTGCTGGACGAGGTGATGACCGGCTTCCGCGTCGCACTGGGCGGGGCGCAAAGCCTCTATGCCGCGGCCATCCCCGGCTTCCGGCCCGACATCAGTGTCTTCGGCAAGGTCATCGGCGGCGGCATGCCGCTGGCGGCCTTCGGCACCACGCGGGAAATCATGCAGAACCTGGCGCCGCTGGGGCCGGTCTACCAGGCCGGCACGCTGTCGGGCAACCCGGTGGCCACCGCCTGCGGCCTGGCCACGCTGAAGGAAATTGCACGGCCCGGCTTCTATGACGCGCTGGCCGCGAAGACCAAGCGCCTGGCGGCCGGCCTGCAGCAGGCCGCCAACGATGCCGGCGTGCCGTTCAGCAGCGACAGCGAAGGCGGCATGTTCGGCTTCTTCTTCGCACCCGAACTGCCGCAGCACTACGACGCTGTGATGGCCACCGACAAGCCGCGCTTCAACCGCTTCTTCCACGCCATGCTCGACCGTGGCGTGTACCTGGCGCCGGCGCTGTACGAGGCCGGCTTCGTCAGCGCTGCCCACACCGACGCCGACATCGACGCGACCATCGCCGCCGCGCGCGAGGCGCTTTCCGCATGATCGAAGCCATCCAAGCCCTGGGCCAGCCGGCGATGCGGCTGCGTGCGCCGGATGGCGCCGAGGCCACGGTGCTGCTGCACGGCGGTCACATCGTGTCCTGGATCCCGGCTGGGGACGTCGAGCGGCTGTACCTGTCGCCGCAGACCGCCGCGGGGCCCGGCCAAGCCGTCCGGGGCGGCATCCCGGTGGTTTTTCCGCAATTCAACCGCCGCGGCGACGGACCGCGCCACGGCTTCGCCCGCACCCGCCCCTGGCAATGGGCCGAAGGCCACGAGCGCGCCGGCGCCGCCATCGGCGTGCTGCGCCTGACAGACGATGACGAGACCCGCGCGCTTTGGCCCCACCGCTTCGAGGCGGAATTGAGCCTCAGCCTGTCGGGCCTGCGGCTGGACGTCGAACTGGCGGTGACGAACACCGGCGACACGCCTTTCAGCTTCACGACGGCCTTGCACACCTACCTGCGCTGCGACGACGTGCGGCGCGCCCGCCTGTCCGGCCTGTATGGCACGCACTACCTCGACTCGGTCAGCGGCCAGGAGCATCGGCAGGAGATCGACCCCCAGGGCTTCTCCGGCGAGATCGACCGCATCTATTTCGACGTGCGCGAGCCGCTGGCGCTGAGCACGGCCTTCGGCCGCATGTCCATCGAAGCCGAGGGCTTCGACGACGCCGTAGTCTGGAACCCGGGGCCGGACAAGTCCCGCGACCTGCCGGACCTGCCGGACGACGGCTGGCTGCAGATGCTTTGCATCGAAGCCGCCTGCATCGGCCGCCCGGTGCAGCTCGCGCCCGGCCAGGAATGGTCGGCGCGCCAAAGCCTGGATGCCTGACCCCTGGCCGTCTGCCTTGCCGTCCAGCCACAGGAATCCAGCCTGCGGCACGGCCTCGCCCTGTTCATTCCGAAAGGTGAAGCCCGGCACCTGCAGCCCCACCGGACAGTCAGTCGGGCAGGCCGGGAGCGCCGCGGCAAGTCCCGGGCGAGGGCCGCGCCGCGCGCGGTACGGCGCCTGGGGCAAGCGCCGCGGCGCAGGGGCGCACTTCTAGAATCCGCCCCCTTATGCACATCCACATCCTCGGCATCTGCGGCACCTTCATGGGCGGGCTGGCCGCGATCGCGCGCGAGGCCGGCCACCGGGTGACCGGCTGCGACGCCAACGTCTACCCGCCGATGAGCGACCAGCTGCGCACGCTGGGCATCGAACTGATCGAAGGCTACGGCGCTGAACAACTCGCCCTGCAGCCCGACCTGTTCGTCGTCGGCAACGTCGTGACGCGCGGCAACCCGCTGATGGAGGCCATCCTCGACGCCGGCGCGCGCTTCACCAGCGGACCGCAGTGGCTGGCCGACGAGGTGCTGCCCGGCCGGCACGTGCTCGCCGTAGCCGGCACGCACGGCAAGACGACGACGACCGCGATGCTGGCCTGGGTGCTCGAGGCCGCCGGACTGCAGCCCGGCTTCCTGATCGGCGGCGTCCCGCAGAACTTCGGCATCTCGGCCCGGCTCGGGGCCGGCCGGCACTTCGTCATCGAGGCCGATGAGTACGACAGCGCCTTCTTCGACAAGCGCAGCAAGTTCGTGCACTACCGCCCCCGCACCGCGATCCTGAACAACCTCGAGTACGACCACGCGGACATCTTCCCGGACCTGGCCGCCATCGAGACCCAGTTCCACCACCTGGTTCGCACGGTGCCGGCCAGTGGCCGCCTGGTCGTCAACGGCCGCGACGAAGCACTGGCCCGCGTGCTGGCGCGCGGCTGCTGGAGCGAAGTGCAGCGCTTCGGCGCGCGCAAGGAAGAGCCGGGCGCCTTGCGGGCGCGCGGCGAGCCGCATGCCTTCGACGTGCTGCGGGGCAGCCTGAAAGTCGGCCGTGTCGACTGGTCGCTGATCGGCGAGCACAACCAGATGAATGCGCTGGCAACCATCGGCGCGGCCGAACATGCCGGGGTTGCCGCCGACGCCGCCGCCGCCGCGCTGGCCGGCTTCACCGGCGTGCGCCGCCGGCTTGAACTGCGCGGCGAGGCGCGCGGCATCAAGGTCTACGACGACTTCGCCCACCACCCGACGGCCATGCGCACGACGGTCGACGGGCTGCGCCGCAAGGTCGGCCCGGCGCGCATCCTGGCGGTGTTCGAGCCCCGCAGCAACACGATGAAGCTGGGCGCGATGAAGGCGCAGCTGCCCTGGGCCCTGGAAGAGGCCGACCTCAGCTTCTGCCTGCAAGGCAACTACGGCTGGGACGCCGCCGAGGCGCTGGCGCCGATGGGCGTGCAGGCCGTGGTCGAGGACAGCGTCGACAAGCTGGTCGCGGCCATCGCCAAGGCCGCGAAGCCCGGCGACCACGTGCTGGTGATGAGCAACGGCGGCTTCGGCGGCATCCACGGCAAGCTGCTGGCCGCGCTGGGTGGCTGACAGGGGCGCGATGGCGACGCGGCGCCTGCTGTACCTGCATGGATTCCGCTCGTCGCCGGCGTCCTTCAAGGCACGGCGCCTGCACGCCTGGCTGCAGGTGCACCGGCCGGACGTGGAGTGGCAGTGCCCGCAGCTGCCGCCCTCGCCTGCCGCCGCCTGGGAGCTGATCCGCGCGACGGTGAAGGACTGGCCGCTCGACGGGATGGCGGTTGCCGGCAGCTCGCTCGGCGGCTTCTACGCCACGGTGCTGGCCGAGGCCGTCGGCTGCCCGGCGCTGCTGCTCAATCCCGCCGTCGACCCGGCGCGCGACCTGGCCGCGTACATCGGCGACCAGACCCAATACCACCGTCCGGAAGAGCATTTCTACTTCGAGCCCCGCCACGTCGACGAACTGCGCGCGCTGACGCCACCGGCCATCAGCCGGCCGGAGCGCTACGCCGCCGTCATCGCCAAGGGTGACGAGCTGCTGGACTGGCGCGAGATGTGCGCCCGCTACGCCGGCGCCCGCATCCGCCTGCTGGAAGGCAGCGACCATGCGCTGTCCGATTTTGACGATCACCTGCCCTGGGTAGTCGGCCAACTGGGGCTCGCACCGGACGACGCCCCCGCAATGGGACAATCGGCCGGGTGAATTACGCCCTGTTCGACGACGCCGGCAAGTTCCTCGCCGGCCGCGTGATGTCCGACACCGAGGCCTCGATGCAGATCGAGCTGGAGTCCGGCAAGCGCGTCAAAGTGAAATCCGCCAACGTGCTGCTGCGCTTCGACAAGCCGCAGCCGGCCGAGCTGATCGCCCGCGCCCAGGCGCTTTCGGCCGACATCGACCTCGACCTCGCCTGGGAATTCGCGCCCGAAGGCGAATTCGGCTTCGACGAGCTGGCCCGCGACTACTTCGACGCCGGCGCCGGCGTCGAGCACCTGGCCGCGGCGCTGTTCCGGCTGTTCGAGGCGCCCCACTACTTCCGGCGCGCCGGCAAGGGCCGCTTCAAGAAAGCGCCCGAAGACATCGTGAAGGCCGCGCTGCTGGCCATCGAGCGCAAGAAGCAGCTGGCCGCGCAGATCGACCAGTGGGCGACCGAGCTGGTGGCCGGCAGCTGTCCCCCGCCGGTGCGCGAGCAGCTCTACCGCATCCTGTTCAAGCCCGACAAGAACGGGCCCGAGTACAAGGCGGTCGTGGAAGCAGCACGCCGCTCGCAGCGCGCGCCGCTGGACCTGCTGAAGGGCGCCGGCGCGATCGATTCCGCCTACCAGTTCCACTGGCGGCGCTTCCTGTTCGAGCAGTTCCCCAAGGGCACCGGCTTCCCGGCGCTCGCGGCGCCCGCCATCAAGGACGAGCTGCCGCTCGCCGAGGTGCAGGCCTTCTCGATCGACGACTCCGCGACGACCGAGATCGACGACGCGCTGTCGGTGCGAGGCCTGGGGACCGGCACGGTCACCTTCGGCGTGCACATCGCAGCGCCCGGCCTGGCCATCACGCCCGATTCGCCGCTGGACAAGGTCGCGCGCGATCGCCTGTCCACCGTCTACATGCCGGGCTGGAAGATCACCATGCTGCCCGACGAGGTGGTGCAGGCCTACACGCTGATCGAAGGGCGCGACTGCCCGGCCGTCAGCGTCTACTTCCGCTTCGACGAAGCCACGCTTGCGCCGCAAGGCCACGAAACCCGCGTCGAGCGCGTACCGATCGTCGCGAACCTGCGGCACGACAAGCTGGACGACGTCATCACCGAAGCCGCCCTGCTGGGGGAGGCGCCGGCCGACTACGCTTTCGCGCCCGAGCTGGCCTTCACCTTCCGCCTGGCAAAGCACCTGAAGGCCGCGCGCGAGGTGGTGCGCGGCAAGCCGGAAAACTTCAACCGCCCGGACTACAACTTCCGCCTCGTCGGCAACGAGGGCGAGCCGCAGGGCTCGGAGACGGTGCAGATCACCGAACGCCGCCGCGGCGCCCCGCTGGACCTGATCGTGTCCGAGGCGATGATCCTCGCCAACAGCCATTGGGGCGGGATGCTGGCCGAATGCGGCGTGCCGGGCATCTACCGCAGCCAAGCCAGCCTGGCGCCCGGCATCAAGGTGCGCATGGGCGTGAAGCCGGCGCCGCATGCCGGCATGGGTGTCGCGCAGTACACCTGGGCCACCTCGCCGCTGCGGCGCTACGTCGACCTGGTGAACCAGTGGCAGATCATCGCCGCCGCCCGTCACGGCCGCACCGCCGCGCTGGCCGCCCCCTTCAAGCCCAAGGATGCGACGCTGTTCTCGGTCATCTCGTCCTTCGACGCCGCCTACGGCGCGTACAACGACTTCCAGCACGGCATCGAACGCTTCTGGGCGCTGCGCTGGCTGGAACAGAACGCCATCACCGAGCTGGACGCCGCTGTGCTGAAGGACGGCCTGGTGCGTGCGGACAAGCTGCCGCTGGTCTTCAAGGCCCTGGGCTGCGACAGCCTGCCGCGCGGCACGCACGTGCGCGTGCGCCTGACCGGCACCGACTTGCTGACGCTCGACTTGCACGCCACGCTGCTGGCGCGGCTGGACGAGCCGGCCGAGGCAGTGGCCGCCGAGGACGAGGCGGAGGACGAGACAGAGGCCGCCGCGCCGCTGGCGCTGGCGATCGACGTCACGGATGCCGAAGGCAGTGCGGCCGACGGCGCCGAGCCGGCCCCGGCCACTCCCGCCGCCTGACCCGCCATGCCCCTCGTGCGGCCACGGTTCGGCACGCTGCATGCTGCGCTGGCGTTCTCGCTGGCCGTGCACGCCGGCGTGCTGACGGTGCGCTTCGTCGACCCCGAGGGCTTCGAGCGCGTCTTCAAGGACACGCCGCTGGACGTCATCCTCGTCAACGCGCGATCGGACGACGTGCCGCAGAAACCGCAGGCGATCGCCCAGGCCTCGCTGGCCGGCGGCGGTGATGCCGAGGCCGGTCGCGCCACGTCGCCGCTGCCGGCGATGGCGCAAGTCGAACTCGGCGATGCCAGCGAGGAGGCGCACCGCCGCGTCGAGCAGCTGCAGCAGGAACAGCAGCAGCTGCTCGCGGCGGTGCGGCGCGAGGTCGCGATGCTGCCGCCACCCGATCCGCAGCGCGAGCACGGAACACCCGAACAGCGTGACCAGGAAGAGCGCCGCCGCCAACTGCTGAAGCTGCTGGCCGAGATCGAGAAGCGGATCAACGACGAGAACGCGCGACCGAAGAAGCGCTACATCAGCCCCGCCACGCGTGAAGAGGTCTATGCGCTGTACTACGAACGCCTGCGCCGCAAGATCGAGGACCGCGGCACGCGCGACTTCCCCGAGTACAAGGGGCGCAAGCTGTACGGCGAGCTGACGATGAACGTGACGATCGACACCCGCGGCCGGGTCGTCGAGGCCGAGGTCGTCCGCAGCTCCGGTAACCGCGTGCTCGACCGGCGCGCCGTCGCGATCGTGCAGGCGGCTGCGCCCTACGGCGGCTTCAGCAAGGCGATGCGCCAACAGGCCGACCAGATCGTCGTCACCTCCCGCTTTCGCTTCACCCGCGAGGACGGCCTCGAAACCACCCTGGGCGCCACGCCCTGAGATCCATGTCCCTGCCCGACCGTTATGCGGTGCTCGGCCACCCGGTGGCCCACAGCCAGTCGCCCTTCATTCACGCCGCCTTCGCGAAGCAGACCGGCGAGCCGATCGAGTACGGCCGCATCGAATGCGCCCCCGGCAACTTCGAGGCCACGGTGCGCGCCTTCATCGCCAGCACCGATCCGTCCGCAGGCCTCGGACCGGCGCGCGGCTGCAACATCACGGTGCCGTTCAAATTCGAAGCGCCGCCGCTGGCGCGGCGGCTCTCGCCGCGTGCCGCGCTGGCCCAGGCCGCGAACGTGCTGCGCTTCGACGCCGACGGCTGGTTCGCCGACAACACGGACGGCATCGGCCTGGTCGATGACATCGAACAGGGTGCCGGCCTGGCTTTGGCCGGACGCCGGCTGCTGCTGGTCGGCGCAGGGGGAGCAGCCTCCGGCGCGCTGGGGCCGCTGATCGAACGGGGGCCGGCGCTGGTCGTCGTCGCCAACCGAACACCGTCGAAGGCCGAGGCCCTGGTCCAGCGCCACCAGGCCCTGGCGGCACAGCACGGCGTCGCGCTGCGGGCCAGCGGGCTCGATGACTGTGGCGCAGGCTACGACGTGGTGCTCAACAGCAGCGCCAGCAGCCTGGCGGGCGCACCGGTGCCGGTGTCCCCGGCCGTGCTCGCGCCCGGCGCGCTGGCGCTGGACATGATGTACGGCCCCGCGGCAGCGCCCTTCCTTGCCTGGGCAGCCGGCCACGGTGCACAGGGACGCGACGGCCTGGGCATGCTGGTGCACCAGGCCGCAGAAGCCTTCCTGCTGTGGCGCGGCGTCCGGCCCGATCCCCTGCCGGTGCTGGCCGCCCTGCGCGACAAGCTGGCGTCGGGCCGCTAGGCCGGCGGGGACGCCACCGGCTGCCACGAAGCGCATGGGCAAAGCCAGCACGATCGGACACCGCATCGGGCGCGCCGCCTGGCGCCCGCTGGCGCTGGTGCTGCTGTGCGTCCTGTCCCTGCAGCTGTACTTCGTCGGCCGCATCGCGCTGATGACGGTGATCGACCCGCAGTCCACGAGCTTCCAGCGCAGCGAGGCCTGGCGCCTGCTGACCGAGCAGCAGCGGCTCGCCTGGAGCCAGCAGTGGGTGGACGGCGACCGCATCGGCGCGAACCTGAAGCGCGCCGTCATCGCCAGCGAGGACGCAGGTTTCGCCGAGCACAGCGGCGTCGAATGGGACGCGATCGAGAAGGCCTGGGACAAGAACATGCGCAGCGAGGCGCAGGCGGCGCGGCGCGCCGCGCGCGCCCCGAAGTCCGCCGCGGCGAAACGGCCACCGAAGCTGATCGGGGGTTCCACGATCACGCAGCAACTGGCAAAGAATCTCTTCCTCTCCGGCGAACGCACGCTGGCGCGCAAGGGTCAGGAGCTCGTGCTCACGCTGGCGCTCGAGACGCTGCTGCCCAAGCGGCGCATCCTCGAGATCTACCTGAACAACGTCGAATGGGGCGAGGGCCTGTTTGGCGCCCAGGCCGCGGCGCGCCACTACTTCCGCACCGACGCATCACGGCTCGATACCTACGCCGCTGCCCGGCTGGCGGTGATGCTGCCGGCACCGAAGCGCTTCGAGAAGAATCCCGGCTCGGGCTACGTGCACGGCCGAGCGGCCACCATCGTCGCCCGCATGCCGGCAGTCGAATTGCCCTGAGCATCGGGCGGCGCCCCCACCCGCTTCCTACAATTCTCGGATGGCCGCCACGCTCACCGCTGAAATCGCCGCTTCCGCCGCCCGCCTGGTCGTGGAGGACGGCATGGAGTACGGCCCTGCCAAGCGCAAGGCCGCCCGCCTGCTGGGTCGCGCCTCGGTGCGGCCGGCCGAGCTGCCGAGCAACGAAGCACTGGAAGACGAGGTGCGCGAGTACATCGCGGTCTTCTGCGCCGACACACAGCCCGGCGAACTGAGGGCGCTGCGCGAGCTGGCGCTGACGTGGATGGAGCGCCTGGCCGAGTTCCGGCCGCACCTGGCGGGCGCAGTCTGGCGTGGTACCGCGACCCGGCACTCGGCCATTCACCTCGACCTCTACTGCGACGACTCGAAATCGGCCGAGATCGCCTTGATCAACCGCGGCATCGACTACGACAGCACCACCCGCCCGGGCGGCGCCGGTGGCGAGGCGCCGGTGCTGGTGATCGCTTCCCGCTCGCCCGCGCTGGCCGAGCCGGTGACGCTGCTGCTGACGGTGCTGGACCATGACGACCTGCGCGGCGCACTGAGGCCGGACGGCCAGGGCCGCAGCTGGCGCGGCGACGCCGACGCGCTGAGGCGCCTGCTGTCGGCGGAGGCCGCGGGATGAACCGCCGCGCCCTGCTGACCAGCACGCTGGGCGCGGGTGCCGCCGCCACCGGCTTCGGCGTCGCATGGTGGCAGCGCAGGGCCGAGGCAGCCGATCCACTGGCCGCCATGTGGCAGATGCGCTTCGAGCGCCCCGAAGGCGGGGAGCTGGCGATGCAAGAGCTGCGCGGCAAGCCGCTGCTCATCAACTTCTGGGCCACCTGGTGCGCGCCCTGTGTCAAGGAGATGCCCGAGATCGACCGCTTCGCCCGCGAATTCGCCAAGCGGGACGGCCGCGTGCTGGGCCTGGCCATCGACGGCCCGAGCCCGGTTCGGCAATTCCTGGCCCGGGTCAAGGTCGGCTTTCTGATCGGCCTGGGCGGGCTGGACGGGACGGACCTGCTCCACCAGCTCGGCAACCTGCAGGGCAGCCTGCCGTTCACCGTGCTGGTGGATTCGGACGGCCGAATCGTGCAGCGCAAGATGGGCGAGACGGGTTTTGACGAGTTGATGGCCTGGGCCCGCCGCATCTGAGGCGAAAGCCCGACGTTCCGCAACGATCCTTGCGCGATATCCGCTGATCATCGGCGAAAACAACTGTTCGCCGAAATCGCGGCACCAGCCCTGGCCGCGTGTTTTCGGCCAGCACGTTGTGCCACAATCGCCGGCCTTTCGCGTCTGATGCGGCCATGTTGCGCACATCAGGCGCCTCGATCCGAATAACTCCCGAAGGGGTGCGACGCATGGACCTGCGCAAGCTCAAGACACTGATCGACCTCGTCTCCGAATCGAACATCTCCGAGTTGGAAATCACCGAGGCCGACGGCAAGGTGCGCATTGTCAAGGCAGACGCCCGCCCGACGGTGATGATGACCGCGGCGCCGGCCATGGCCGCGATGCCGGTCGCCGCACCCCCGGCCGCTGGCGCTGCGGCGCCAGCGGCCGCGCCGGTGGAAACCGGCCATGTCATCAAGTCCCCGATGGTCGGCACCTTCTACCGCGCGTCCAGCCCGGGCGCCAAACCGATGGTCGAGGTCGGCCAGCAAGTCAAGGAAGGCGAGCCGGTCTGCATCATCGAGGCCATGAAGATCATGAACGAGATCGAAGCCGACAAGTCCGGCACCGTCACGAAGGTGCTGGTCGAGAACGGCCAGGCCGTCGAGTTCGGACAGCCCCTGTTCGTCATCGAATGACCGGCGGATCTTCACGATGTTCAAGAAGATCCTGATCGCCAATCGAGGCGAGATCGCGCTGCGAATCCAGCGCGCCTGCCGCGAGATGGGCATCAAGTCCGTCGTCGTCTACTCCGAGGCGGACCGCGAGGCCAAGTACGTCAAGCTCGCCGACGAGGCGGTCTGCATCGGCCCTGCGCCCTCGGGCCAGAGCTACCTCAACATGCCGGCGATCATCTCGACCGCCGAGGTGACCGATGCCGAGGCCATCCATCCCGGCTACGGCTTCCTGTCCGAGAACGCCGATTTCGCCGAACGGGTCGAAAAGAGCGGCTTCACCTTCATCGGCCCGACGCCGGACTCGATCCGCATCATGGGCGACAAGGTCTCGGCCAAGCAGGCCATGATCAAGTCGGGCGTGCCCTGCGTGCCCGGCTCGGAAGGCGCGTTGCCGGACGATCCCAAGGTCATCGTGCAGACGGCCCGCGCCATCGGCTACCCGGTGATCATCAAGGCTGCCGGCGGCGGCGGCGGGCGGGGCATGCGGGTGGTGCACACCGAGGCGGCCCTGCTGCACGCGGTGCAAACCACGCGCACCGAGGCCGGCGCCGCCTTCGGCAACCCGGCCGTGTACATGGAGAAGTTCCTCGAGAACCCGCGGCACATCGAGATCCAGATCCTGGCCGACCAGCACAAGAACGCGGTGTGGCTGGGCGAGCGCGACTGCTCCATGCAGCGCCGCCACCAGAAGATCATCGAGGAGGCGCCGGCGCCCGGCGTGCCGCGCCGGACCATCGAGAAGATCGGCGAACGCTGCGCCGCCGCCTGCAAGAAGATCGGCTACCGCGGGGCAGGCACCTTCGAGTTCCTGTACGAGAACGGCGAGTTCTATTTCATCGAGATGAACACGCGCGTGCAGGTCGAGCACCCGGTGACCGAGTGGGTCACGGGCATCGACATCGTGCAGATGCAGATCCGCATCGCCGCCGGCGAGAAGCTGCCTTTCGCCCAGCGGAACATCGCGCTGCGCGGGCACGCCATCGAATGCCGGGTGAATGCCGAGGACCCGTACAAGTTCACGCCCTCGCCCGGCCGCATCTCGATGTGGCACATGCCGGGCGGTCCGGGGGTGCGCGTTGATTCGCACGCGTACACGAACTACCTGGTGCCGCCGAACTACGACTCGATGATCGGCAAGATCATCGTTCACGGCGACACGCGCGAGCAGGCGCTGGCGCGCATGCGCACCGCGCTGTCCGAGTGCGTGGTCGAAGGCATCAACACCAACATCCCGCTGCACCGCGAGCTGATGGCCGATGCCAAGTTCATCGAAGGCGGCACCAGCATCCACTATCTGGAAGGCTGGCTCAGCCGGCACAAGCGCTGAGCCAGGCACGCACCATGCACGAACTGGTCCTGCACATGCCCGAGGCGCTGGTCGAAACCGTCTCCGAGGCGCTGGCCGATGAACTGGACGCGCTGTCGGTCTCGGTCGAGGATGCGGATGCCGGCACCGAGGCCGAGCAGGCCCTGTTCGGCGAGCCCGGCCTGCCCGCGCCCAAGCCGGGTTGGCAGCACTCCACGATCACCGCCCTGTTCGAGACCGAGTCCGGCGCCACCGAGGCAGCCACGCTGCTGCTGGCGCAGGACTGGGCCACGGAGCTGAAGGTCGCCGCGCTGCGCGAAGTGGCCGAGCAGGACTGGGTGCGGCTGACGCAGTCGCAGTTCGCACCAGTCGAGATCACGCCGGAGTTCTGGATCGTGCCCAGCTGGCACGAGACGCCGGCCGCCGCGCAGCGCGTGATCCGCCTCGATCCGGGTCTCGCCTTCGGCACCGGCACGCATCCCACCACGCGCATGTGCCTGCGCTGGATTGCCCGCCACGCGCAGCCCTGGCCGCGAGTGCTGGATTACGGTTGCGGCTCCGGCATCCTGGCGATCGGCGCCGCGCTGCACGGGGCCGACACCATCGACGCGGTGGACATCGACGATGCGGCCGTGCAGGCCACCGTCGCCAACGCCGCGGCCAACGGCGTCACCCTCAGTGCCGGCCGCCCCGATGCCGCGCAGGGCACCTACCCGCTGGTGCTCGCCAACATCCTGGCCACGCCGCTGAAGCTGCTGGCGCCGCTGCTGGCGGGCCACGTCGCGCCGGGCGGCAGCCTGGTGCTCGCCGGCATCCTCGAGCGGCAAGCCGACGAGCTGAAGGCCGCCTACGCCCCGTGGCTATCGCTCGAAGTGAGCGACCAGGAGGACGGCTGGATCCTCATGACCGCCACCCGGTCCGGGACCTCGGGCACCCATGCCGGCATGGCATGATCTTTGAATGAGCCTGGCGACCCGCTGCACCGAGTGCGGCACGGTGTTCCGTGTCGTGCAGGATCAGTTGAAGGTGTCGGAAGGCTGGGTGCGTTGCGGCCGCTGTTCGGCGGTCTTCAACGCGCTCGAGAACCTCTGCGAGCTGGACGCCGAAGGCGCCGAGCCGTCACGGGTCCAGATCCCCGCCGGAGCCGCACAGGGCGCGGCGGCGATGACGCCCGCCTTTGCGGACGACGCCGACGGCCACGAGCCGACGCACCCCTTCGAGGACAGCTTCGCCCCCCAGGACGACGACGGCGGCCACGCCGCCGATTCGCTGCCGCCGATGGCCGACGACGGCCTGCCCGCCGCGATCGTCTCCTTCAGCAGCGAATCGCTGCCCGATGACGAGCCGCCGCTGCGCGCCCCGCAGGTCGCGGCACCTGCACCCGTGGCCGAACGCGCCGTCGGACCCGCCGCGCCGCAGTTCGTGCGGGCCGCGGAACGGGCCGCCTTCTGGCGCCGGCCGGGCGTTCGCGCCGGGCTGGTGGCCGCCTCGGTGCTGCTCAGCGCCACGCTGCTGCTGCAGCTGGCAATCACGGGCCGAGACTGGTTGGCCGCGCACGTCGCCGGCACGCGCCCTCTGCTGACCGCCGTCTGCGAGGCCGCCGGCTGCCGCATCGAGCCATTGAAGCGCATCGCCCAGCTCTCGGTCGACTCCAGCGGGCTGACGCGGCTGGACAGCGCCGCGGCTTACCGCCTGTCCGTCGTCTTGCGCAACCGCGCGGACACCGCCGTTGCCGTGCCCGCGCTGGACCTGTCGCTGACGGACGGTGCGGGCCAGCTGGTCGCGCGCCGCGTGCTGCCCGCGGCCGAACTGGGCTTGCCGCCGGTCATCGAGGCCGGCCAGGAACTGCCGCTGCAGGCCCTGCTGTCCACCGGCGAACGCCGCGTCAGCGGCTACACCGTCGAGCTGTTCTACCCCTGACCCCCTTCAGCCCACCACCGGCCGCGCCCCGGCCCGCCGCACCATGCCCGTCCTGATCTGTGGCTCGCTCGCCTTCGACACGATCACCAACTTCCCCGGCCGCTTCTCGCAGCAGATCATGCCGGAGCAGGTCCACATCCTGAACGTGTCCTTCCTGGTCCCGACGCTGCGCCGCGAATTCGGCGGCTGCGCCGGCAACATCGCCTACACGCTAAACCAGCTGGGCGGCGACGGCGCGGTGATGGCGGCGCTCGGCAATGACGGCGGCGAGTACCTCGAGCGCCTGAAAGGCTGGGGCATGGACGTGAGCCTGGTGCGCCGCGAGCCCGAGGCCTACACCGCCCAGGCGATCATCATCACGGACCTGGACAACAACCAGATCACCGCCTTCCACCCGGGCGCAATGCAGCAGGCGCACCTGACGGAGTTCCCGTCCGACCGTCGAGACATCCAACTGGCCATCATCGCCCCCGACGGCCGCGACGCGATGCTGAGCCACGCGGAGCGCTTCGCCGAGGCCGGCATCCCCTTCATCTTCGACCCCGGCCAGCAGTTGCCGATGTTCGACGGCGACGAGCTGCGCGGCTTCGTCGAGCGGGCGCGCTGGATCGCCGTCAACGACTACGAAGGCCGCATGCTGTGCGAGCGCATGGGCACCACACTGGCCGACCTGTCGAAGCGGCCGAACATCGAGGGCGTGGTCGTCACGCTGGGTGCCGAGGGCAGCGAACTGTGGCTGGATGGCGACCGCATGGCCGTGCCGGGCGTGCCGGCCGAGGCCATCGTCGACCCCACCGGCTGCGGCGACGCCTACCGCGCCGCGTTGCTGTACGGCCTCGCCCGCGGCTGGCCGCTGGAGCGCTGCGCCCGGCTGGGCAACCGGGTCGGGGCGCTGAAGATCGCGCACCGTGGCGGCCAGAACCACCTGGTGCCGTCAGCCTTGGTGGCAGCAGCCTGAGGTCCGGCGTTGCCCTCGCGCATCACGAGGGTTTGAGCCAGATCAGCGAATGGCGAACGAGGTCCGCCCGGTGACCGGCCCTTGAGCCAACCCAACCGGGATAACCCTTGGTCAGCGTGGAATGACCCCACGGCCCGCAAGGCCGTCACTTCCAACGACCAAGGACAACAGATGAACACCCGCTGGCTCCTCGCCGCTGCTGTCGCGGCACTTCCCCTTCTTTCCGCCCAAGCCCAGGACACTGGCAACTGGCTCGTGCGCGCCCGCGCGTTGCACCTCGATTCGGCCAACAAGGACAGCACCGGATTCGGCCTGTCGATCAACGACAAGACCTTTCCCGAGGTCGACATCAGCTACTTCTTCAGCCCGAACGTCGCCGCCGAGCTGATCCTGACCTACCCGCAGAAGCAGCGGCTGCACTCCGGCGCTGTCGGCGCAGAAATCGGCACCTTCAAGCACCTGCCGCCGACGCTGACGCTGCAGTACCACGTCACCGGCCTGTCGGGCTTCCGTCCCTACGTCGGCGCCGGCCTGAATTACACCAACCTGTCCTCCATCCACTTCCACTCGAACGTCGACGCCCTGAAGCTCTCGGTCAAGCACAACAGCGTGGGCTGGGCGGTTCAGGCCGGCGTGGACGTGCCGATCGGCGGCGGCTGGCTGATCAATGCCGACCTTAAGAAGGTGCAGATCGACACGACCGTCTACTCGGCCGGCCAGAGCGTCGGCAAGTTCAAGGTCGATCCCGTGCTCGCCTCGATCGGCATCGGCAAGCGGTTCTGATCAGTCCTCCCGCTGCCAGGCGACGCCGTCCTCGGTCAGCATGGCGTCGAGCGGTACGTCGTGCGGCTCGGCCGTCAGCCAGGGGATGAAGCCATGGGCATAGCCCACGCCGACGGTGTAGGGTCGCGGCTTCAGGTCCGCCAGCGTGCGGTCGTAGAAGCCGCCCCCGTAACCCAGGCGCACGCCCTTGGGCCCGAAGCCGACACAGGGCACCAGCAGCAGCTGGGGCTCGAAGGCCTCGGTGTCCTTGGGCTTGGGAATGCCGTAAGCGTCGTCCTCCATCGGGCAGCCGGGATACCAGACATGGAAGCGCAGATGGCGCGTCTCGCGGTTGATCACCGGCAGGCCGATGCGGCGCTTCGTGTCGGTCTCGCCCTCGGTCCAGCGGAAGAGGGCCGGCAGCGCGTCGAACTCGCCCTTGATGGGCCAGTACGCGCCGATGGAGTTCTCGCCGCGCGTCACCAGCCACACCCGCAGCACCTCCTGCAGGTGCACGGCGCGCTGGTGGCGGTCCACCATGGCCTGCCGTTCGGCCTGCAGCTGCTTGCGCAGCACCGCCTTGTCACGGGAAGGCTCGAGGCTGAAGGGCAAGGGCTGGCTCATGCGGCGCCCCGGCCGGCCGAAGAGGGCTGAAGCCGCCCCGGGAGGCGGCGAACGAAGTGAGCGTGGGGATCCATGGGGGGCGATTGTGGCCCGCACCTACACTGCCCGCATGCCCACCGCCGACACGGAGTTCGTGACCCACTGCCTGGAGCTGCTCGGGGCCCTGGGACCGGCGCGCGCCAAGCGCATGTTCGGCGGCCATGGCATCTATGTGGACGAGCACTTCATCGCGCTGATCGCCGCCGACACCTTGTACTTGAAGACCGATGACGAGACGCGCCCGCGCTTCGAGGCGGCGGGCAGCGTCCCGTTCGACTACGCCACCCGGGACGGGCAGCGGGTCGTGATGGCTTACTGGGCGGCCCCGCAGGACGCCATGGAATCGCCGGCCCTGATGCTGCCCTGGGCCCGGCTGGCCATGGCATCGGCGCTGCGCGCGGCCGCCAGCAAGCGCCCGGCCGCAGCCCGCAGCAGTGCGGCCACGCCGCGCCAGCCGGCTTCGACCCAGCCCTCGGCCGGGCGGGCGGCCAAGCGGCGCACCGGCTCCTGAACTCGCGCCTCGCCCGGCAGGGCCCAGGCCAGCTGTGCGCCTTCGGCGGCGCGCCAGGGCTCCGCGACCACGCCCTGCCCCGGCGCCAGCCAGAAGCGCTCTCCGCGTTCGAGCACGTGGTCCAGGCCACCGCCATCACGCGTGATCCAGACCCGGCCCTCGACCACGCTGAGCCAGCCGCCCGCGCGTGCCTGCAGACGGGTTGCGCTGTCCAGCCGCAGTTGGCGGGCCGGCCGGGCCAACACCTGCCAGCTCGTCGATTGATGCTGCTTGCTCATGTCGATCTCCTTGGTGAATACCCGTAATGATCGGCATCTGGTCCTCCGTGGTCCAATGCAAAGCCCACGACTCATTGATGCGGGATTGATATGAATGCCCAGCGCCAGCGCCCGTTGTCGCTCGATGGATTGCGCGCATTCGAGGCAGTCGCGCGGCGGCTGTCGTTCAGCGCAGCGGCGGATGAGCTGTTCCTGACGCAGTCGGCGGTCAGCCGCCAGATCAAGGCGCTCGAAGACGAGCTGGGGGCCAGCCTCTTCAACCGGGGCACCCGGCGCGTGGAGCTGACGGCGGCCGGCTCGGCGCTGCAGCAGGCCGTGGTGCCTTCGCTGGAGCGCATCGACCGCACCGTGCGCCTGCTGCGCGTGCAACGCGGGCGCGAGCACGTCAACGTCTCCACCTTCGCGTCCTTCGCCACGCTCTGGCTGATGCCCCGGCTGGACCGCTTCCAGCGTCAGCACCCGGACATCGACATACGGCTGTCCGCCAGCGACAAGCTGGTCGAACTGGATGACCCGGAGGTGGATCTCGTGCTGCGCTACGACTTTCCGCGCAACGTGCCGCCGCATGCGGAGCTGATGTTCGGCGAGACGCTGTCGCCGATGGCCAGCCCCTGGCTGATCGAGCAGGCCCGCCGCGGCGCCGCCCCGCCCCTGGCCACGGCGGCGGACCTGGCCGCCCATGCGCTGCTGGAAGAGGACGACCACCGACCGAGCGCCGCCTTCCTGAGCTGGCGGCGCTGGCTGAAGCTGCACGGCCAGCCGCAGCTGGAGCCGCGGCGCTGGATCTACCTGAACTACACCCACCAGCAGGTGCAAGGCGCCGTCGCCGGCCAGGGCGTGGCGCTGGCCCGGCTGCCGATGGTGCATGACCTCGTCGCGCGCGGCGAGCTGCTGGAGCCCTTCGGCACCGGCGGCCGCATCCCGGGAGAAACCTGCTACTGGCTGATCCTGTTGCCGCAGGCCCGCATGCGCCCGGCGCTGAAGGCCTTCGCCGACTGGGTGCGCGATGAAGCCGCGCGCACCCGCGCCGCGATCACCGATGCGCCGGCCGCATCGCAGTGACACGGCGGATTCATGCCACGCCGCCGCGCCACCCTCTACGATCACGGCCCCCACCTTCCCTGAACCGCTGGAGTGATTTCGTGATGCAGCTGTACATCGGCAACAAGAATTACTCGTCCTGGTCGATGCGCCCGTGGGTGCTGTTGACGCAGTTCGAGATCCCGTTCGAAGAGAAGCTGCTGCGCTTCGACGGCTTCGAGCCCGATTCGCGCTTCAAGCAGGCCATCACCAAGCTCTCGCCCACCGGCCGGGTGCCGCTGCTGGTCGACGACGGCTTCGCCGTGTGGGACACGCTGGCGATCGCCGAGTACGCGGCCGACAAGTTCGCCGACCGGGCGCTGTGGCCGCGGGACCGGCTGCAGCGCGCCCGCGCCCGCAGCCTCTGCGCCGAGATGCATTCCGGCTTCGGCGCGCTCCGAAATGCCTGCCCGATGAACATCGAGGCGTCGCTGCCCGAGGTCGGCGCCAAAGTGCTGGCCGAGCAGCCCGCGGTGCAGGCCGATTTGCAGCGTCTGGTCACGATGTGGACCGACGCACTGAATCAGAGCAGCGGGCCCTTCCTGTTCGGCGAATTCAGCATCCCGGATGCGTACTTCGCGCCGGTCGTCGCCCGCCTGCGCACCTACGCCCTGCCGGTGCCGCCCGCCATCGGCGCCTACATGGAACGCGTGTGGGCAAGCGCTGGCGTTTCCGCCTGGGTGCACGACGCCCTAGAAGAGAAAGAGTTCCTCGCGTTCGAGGAGCCGTACCGCACGTCCCGCTGATCGGACGGTGCCGGGCGCGGCCTGGCGCGGACTCCCACCGACCCGGCCGTGCGGACTTTGGTCAGCCGCGGCGCGGGTCGTGCGTTACAGTGGTTTCGCGGGTGCGACAACGTGCCCCTTGCCCCTGATGCCCCGCCGATTCCCGACCCGATTCATCCCCCGCGCGCTGCTTGCGGCGCTCGGCCTGCTCGCGCTGACGCCAGCCGTCCAGTCCCAAGCCGTCCCAGGTGACGCGCAGGTCGTCGAAGCCCGCGAAGCGCTGCGCAAGCGTGACCGCAACCGGCTCGTCTCTGCACGGGTCGCGCTGCAGCAGGCACAGCATCCGCTGGCCATCTGGGCCGAGTACTGGGAGCTGGTCGCACGCCTCAACGAGGTGACGGCCGACGAGATCGAGGCCTTCTACGCCCGCTGGCCGGGCAGCTACCTGGAAGACCGGCTGCGCAACGACTGGCTGCTCGAACTGGGCCGCCGGCGCGACTTCCCGGCGATCGCGCGCGAATACCCGCGCTTTCGCATGAACGACGACCGCGAGGTCACCTGCTGGTGGCTGCTGACCGAGCACCTGGCCGGCCGCGACGTGCGCGACGCCGCCCGCAGCGCCTGGTTCGCCCAGCCGAACCTCGACGATGGCTGCCACATGCTGGCCACCGCGATGGTCGACGCCAAGCGCTTCACCGCCGACGATGCCTGGCGCAAGGCCCGGCTGTCCGTCGATGCCAACAAGCCGGCAGCGGCACGGGCCGCCGCGGAACTGGTCGCGGGCATCGCACCGAAGGATGCCGCCGAAGCGCTGGACAGGCCGGCGGCCTTCCTCAAGCGGCGGCTGGCGGCCACGCGCAACCGGCAGGAACTGCGCACGCTGGCGCTGATGCGCCTGGCCGCGAACGATGCCGATGCCGCGATTGCGCTGGTCGAGGACAAACGGCAGCCGGCACTGGGGCCGGCGCAAGCGGCTTGGTTGTGGGCCAGCATCGGTCGCCAGTCTGCGTTCAGGCTCTCGGCCGATTCGCTGGCGCACTTCCGCCGCGCCTGGTCGCTGCTGCCCACGGCACATGCGGACGAGCCCGGCTGGACAGACGAGACCCTGGCCTGGGCCGCACGCAGTGCGCTGCGTTCGCCGCAGGCGCGCGACCGCTGGGCACTGGTGCTGAAGGCCGTGGCTGCCATGAGTCCGGCCCAGCAGGCCGACACCGCCTGGATCTACTGGAAAGCGCGCGCGCTGCAGGCCACCGCCAAGCAAGGCACGGAAGGTGACGCGCAGCGTGCCGAAGCCCGGCGCCACCTGGTTGAACTGGCCAGCCCGCTGCACTTCTACGGCCAGTTGGCCACCGAGGACCTGGACCAGGTGCCCGTCCTGCCGCCGAATGCCGCCCCGACGACCCCCGCCGAACGCGAGACGGCGCGCAACACACCCGGCTTCCTCCGCGCGATGCACCTGGTCACGCTGGGGCTGCGGGACGAGGCGCGGCGCGAATGGAACTTCACGCTGCGCGGCCTGGGCGATCGCGAGCTGCTTGCCGCGGCCCGCTGGGCCTGCGAGGTGGGGGACTGGCAACTCTGCATCAACACCAGCGAACGCACCCGCACCGAGTTCGATCTGGCCACGCGATACCCGACGCCCTTCATGCCCGAGATCCAGCAAGCCGCCCATGCGGCGAAGCTGGAGCCGGCCTTCGTGCTGGGCATCATCCGGCAGGAGACGCGCTTCATGCCCAACCTGCGCTCCCACGCCGGGGCCGCGGGCCTGATGCAGCTGATGCCCGCCACGGCGAGATGGGTGGCGAGGAAGATCGGCCAGGACTTCAATCCGGCGCGGGGCGAGCTGATCTTCGACCCCGCGCTGAACCTGCGCCTGGGCACGAGCTACCTGAAGATGGTGCTGGACGACCTCTCCGGCTCGCAGCCGATGGCCGCCGCGGCCTACAACGCCGGTCCCGGCCGACCGCGGCGCTGGCGCGAGGGCCCGGTGCTGGAGCCGGCGGCCTGGGCCGAGGCGGTACCGTTCAACGAGACGCGCGACTACGTGAAGAAGGTGGTGTCGAACACCGCCATCTACGCCGCCCTGCTGAACCGGCAGCCGCCGGCGATGAAGAGCCGCCTCGGCCCTCCCATCGGCCCGCGTGATGGCGCCGTGCCGGTGAACGGCGAGCTGCCCTGAAGCCCCGGGCACCGCAACGCCGTCCCGGCCGCACACCTCAAGAGTCATCTCGTTGAAGGCCTTCATCGTCGGCGGCGCGGTCCGCGACCGGCTGCTGGGGCTGCCGGTGAACGACCACGACTGGGTCGTCGTCGGCAGCACGCCGGAGGAGATGGTCGCGGCCGGCTACAAGCCGGTGGGCCGCGACTTCCCGGTCTTCCTGCACCCGCAGACGCATGAGGAATACGCGCTCGCGCGCACCGAGCGCAAGTCGGGCCGCGGCTACCACGGCTTCCAGTTCCAGGCCGCGCCGGACGTGACGATCGAGCAGGACCTGGCACGGCGCGACCTGACGATCAACGCCATCGCCGAAGACCCCGTCACCGGTGCGCTGGTCGACCCCTACGGCGGCCAGCGCGACCTGCGGGCGCGCGTGTTGCGCCACGTCTCCGAGGCATTCGCCGACGACCCGGTGCGGCTGCTGCGGCTGGCACGGCTGGCCGCCCGCTATGCCGACTTCGGGATCGCGCCCGAAACCATGGCGCTCGGCGCGCGCATGGTGGAAGCCGGCGAAGTCGATGCGCTGGTGCCCGAGCGGGTCTGGCAGGAACTGTCGCGCGGGCTGATGGAGCAGCGGCCGGACCGCATGCTCCAGGTGCTGCGCCAATGCGGCGCGCTGGCCCGGCTGCTGCCGGAGGTCGATCGCCTGTGGGGCGTGCCGCAGCCCGAGGCGCACCACCCCGAAGTGGACACCGGCGAGCACCTGCTGATGGTGCTGCGCATGGCAGCGCGCCTGCAGGCCCCGCTGACGGTGCGCTTCGCCTGCCTGTGCCACGACCTCGGCAAGGGCACGACGCCGGTCGACGAATGGCCGCGCCACATCGCCCACGAGGCGCGCAGCGTCGCGCTTGCCGAAGCGGTGTGTGAACGCTGGCGCGTGCCGGCCGACTGCCGCGCGCTGGCCGTGCTGGTCGCGCGCGAGCACGGCCACATCCACCGCAGCCAGGGGCTGAACGCGAAGGCGCTGGTGCGCCTCTTCGAGCGCTGCGACGCCTGGCGCCGGCCGGACCGCTTCGGTGAACTGCTGCTGGCCTGCGAATGCGATGCGCGCGGCCGGCTGGGCCTGGAAGAGCAGCCCTACGCGCCCCGGCCGCACCTGGCAGCCGCCCTCGCCGCCGCACGAGCGGTGGATACCGCGGCGGTGGCCGCCGAGGCGATAGCACGCCGCCAGACCGGGCCGGCGATCGGTGCCGCGATCGGGCAGGCCCGCGCACAGGCCATCCGCGGCGCCGGCCTGGCCGAGTGACTCAGATCAGCAGGCCGATCAGGCCCGCCAGCACGCTCAGCAGCAGGCTGGACGCGATCGGCAGGTAAAGCTCGCGGCCGCGCACGCGCAGCGTGAAGTCGCCCGGCAACTTGCCCAGCCCGATCTTCTGCAACCAACTGCGCAGGCCGCTGAAGACCAGCGAGGCCAGCAGGAAGACGAGCAGCCAGCGCATCGTGCCGAAGCCGGTCAGAGGCGGTCAGAGGCGGTGCGTACGGTCGCCGCTGCTGAATCCGACCGGGTCGATGGCCAGGCCGCGGCCGACCGCGATGACCTTGAACAACTCGCCCATCTCGTGCTCGGTGATCAGCTTCTGCGCCATGCCGCGCTGGGCCGCATCGGCCGGTTCCAGCAGGCCCAGCAGACCGCAGTTCAGCAGGAATCGCGCCTGCGAGGTGTAGCCCAGCACGTCCAGCCCCGCGTTCTGCGCCGCCAGCGCGATGCCGGTGAAATTGACGTGCGCCGTGATGTCCTTCAGGCCCACGTCGGAGAGCGGATCGGGATCGGCGCGGTGGGCGCGGTGGCACATCAGCGTGCCACCGGCGCGCTGAGGGTGGTAGTACTCGGATTCCGGGAATCCATAGTCGATGAAGTACGCGGCACCGCGCAGCAGGCGATCGGCGAGGCTGGCGATGAAGGCCTCGGCCTGCGCATGGATCTCGGTCACCGTGCCCGGCGGGAACGGCACGTCCAGCGGCGGCCGCAGCGCCGTCGGGCGGTCGATCCAGGCCCAGCCTTCACCCTCGGCCACGACGCCGCGCTCGAACCATTGCGCGCCGTCCCAATGCAGCAGCTGCACCGGCATCGCATCGAGCACCTCGTTGCCGACGACGACGCCGGTGATCGCCTCCGGCAGCCGGTCCAGCCAGCGCACGCGGGGGCCGAAGCGCGCCAGCCGGGCCTGCTGGCGCACCCGCAGCACGCCGGACAGGTCGACGATGGCGTAGTCCTGCACGGCGTCGCCCAGCGCTTCCAGCAGCTGCTCGGCCAGCGCGCCGGAGCCGGCACCGAACTCGATCACCTGGCCCGAGCCGGCCGCTTCCAGCGTCTGGCGCACCTGCACCGCCAGGGCCCGGCCAAAGAGTGGCGACAGCTCCGGGGCGGTGACGAAGTCGCTGCCGGATGCGGGCATCAGCCCGAACTTGGGCGCGGCATGGGCGTAGTAGCCCAGTCCCGGTTCATACAGCGCCAGCGCCATGAAGCGGTCGAACGGCAACCAGCCGCCAGCGTCGGCCACGGCCCTTCGGATTACGTCGGCCAGGGGCCTGGATACACTGTCGGGTTCGCTCGCCGCACTCATCGCGGCATTGTAGGAAGCATGTCCGCCCCCTCTCCTTCCCGACCCGTGGTGCTGGTCACCGGCGCGGCCCGGCGCATCGGGCGCGAGATCGCGCTGGCGCTGGGCGAGGCGGGCTGGGACCTGGCGCTGCACTGCCACCACTCCTTCGCCGACGCCGAAGCCACCGCGGCCGAGGCGCAGCGCGCCCAGGGGCGCGCCGAGGTGTTCCAGGCCGACCTGGCCGACGCCGCCGCCTGCGAGGCACTGGTGCCTTCGGTGCTGCTGCGACTGGGCCGGCTCGACGCGGTCGTCAACAACGCCTCGCTCTTCGAGTACGACGACGTCGCGAGCTTCACGCTGTCGTCGATGGACAGGCACTGGCGCGCCAACACCGCGCCGGCGATCGTGCTGGCGCGGGCGCTGCACGAGCACCTGCGCAGCCGGACGGCAGGCGGCCAGCCGGCGCGCGGCTGCGTCGTCAACCTGCTCGACCAGAAGCTCGCGAACCCGAATCCCGACTACCTGTCGTACACGCTGTCGAAGGCCGCCCTCGAGGCCGCGACGGTGGTGCTTGCGCAGGCACTGGCGCCCACGGTGCGGGTGTGCGGCGTGTCGCCGGGCATCACGCTGCTGTCGGGCACGATGTCCGCCGACGAATTCGCGCGCTCGCACCGCATGACGCCGCTGGAGCGCTCGTCCACCCCCGCCGACATCGCGCGCGCCGTGCGCTTCCTGCTCGAATCGCCCGCGATCACCGGCACCACGCTGCTCGTCGACGGCGGCCAGCACCTGCTGCCCCAGCCGCGCGACGTGATGTTCCTGTCCCGTTCTGCTGACTGAGTCCGATGCAATCCCTGCTCACCAACCCCTGCCTGCAGGACTGCCGCCGGCTCTTCCTGCGCAACTACGAGGTGTGGATCAACATCGGCGTGCACGACTTCGAGAAGAAGGGCGAGCAGCGGGTGCTGATCAACGTCGACCTGTACGTGCCGCTGGCCGTCTCCACGCCACAGCACGACCAGCTGGAAGAGGTGCTGGACTACGACTTCATGCGCCGCTCGATCGCGCAGCGCGTGAAGCAGGGCCACATCCACCTGCAGGAGACGCTGGCCGACGACGTGCTGAAGCTGATGCTGGCGCACCCCAGCGTGCGGGCCGCGCGCGTCTCGACCGAGAAGCCGGATGTCTACCCCGACTGCGAGGCGGTCGGCTGCGAGGTGTTTGCGATGAAGGAAGCGGCATGAACAGCGTGGTCGACCAGGGGGTGGAGGCCGCGGCCCCGGAGGCCGCCGCCCCGGATGCCGAGGCGCAGGACAAGGCGGCGCGCAAGCAGGCGTTCGAAGCGAACAAGCTCAGCAAGCGCCTGCATCGGCAGGTAGGCCAGGCCATCGCCGACTTCAACATGATCGAGGACGGCGACAAGGTGATGGTCTGCCTGTCCGGCGGCAAGGACAGCTACGCGTTGCTGGACATCCTGCTGTCGCTGCGCGAACGGGCGCCGATCCGCTTCGACATCGTGGCGGTCAACCTCGACCAGAAACAACCTGGCTTCCCGGCCGACGTGCTGCCGCGCTACCTGGAAAGCCGCGGCGTGCCCTTCCACATCGAGAACCAGGACACGTACAGCATCGTCAAGCGGCTGGTGCCCGAGGGCAAGACGATGTGCTCGCTGTGCTCGCGCCTGCGGCGCGGCATCCTGTACCGGGTGGCGGGCGAACTGGGCGCCACCAAGATCGCGCTGGGCCACCATCGCGACGACATGGTGGTGACGCTGCTGATGAACATGTTCTTCGGCAGCCGCATGAAGGGCATGCCGCCCAAGCTGGTCAGCGACGACGGCCGCCACACCGTGATCCGCCCGCTGGCCTACGTGGCCGAGACCGACCTCGAGCGCTGGGCCGCGCACCGGCAGTTCCCGATCATCCCGTGCACCCTGTGCGGCAGCCAGGACAACCTGCAGCGGGTGCAGGTGAAGAAGATGATCCGCGAGTGGGAGAAGCAGTACCCCGGCCGCATCGACAACATGTTCAGCGCGATGGGCAACATCACGCTGTCGCACATGATGGACCGGAACCTGTACCCGTTCACCACGATCAAGCCGACAGGGCAGGCCGATCCGGCCGGCGACAAGGCCTTCGACGAGGATGACGAGTCTTGCGCGACACCGGCCGCCGATGCGGTGATCCGCTTGCAGCTGGACGAGTGAAACACGGGCCCGCCGCTTGCTCAGGACCTGCCAGGAGAGCGCGATGAAACGACGTTCGATGCTTGCCGCCACCGCGCTGGCCACCACGGGCTCGCCGCTGCTGCTGGCCGGCTGCGCGACGCTGAACAGCATTTCGGCCGAGGTCGCCACCTACGGCGAATGGCCCGCCAACCGGCGCGGCGGCACCTACGGCTTCGAGCGCCTGCCGTCCCAGCAGGAGCAGGCGGAGTTCCAGCAGCGGCTGGAAGACGCCGCCCGCCCGGCGCTGGCGCAGGCCGGCTTCACCGAAGTGGCCGCCGGCGCTTCCCCGGACCTGGTGGTGCAGCTGGGCGCCCGCGTCACGCGCACCGAGCGCTCGCCCTGGGACGATCCGATGTGGTGGCATGGCAGCTTCGGCTACCGCTGGGGCCGGCGCGGGCCGTGGCGCGGACCGTATTGGGGCGTCGGCCTGGGCTGGTACATGGAGCCGCCGCGCTACGATCGCGAGGTGGCGCTGCTGCTGCGCGAGCGCGGCAGCGGCAAGCCGCTGTACGAGGCGCGCGCCAGCAGCGAGGGCTATTACGCCACCACCGACGCGATGCTGAAGCCGCTGTTCGAAGCCGCGCTGAAGGACTTTCCGGCCACCGGGCCGAACCCGCGCGTCGTCAGGGTGCCGTTGTAGGCGCGGCTGCGGGTGCCGCCGCCAGCGCACGCAGATCCTCTTCCCAGCCCTTCAGTTTCGCCACCGCATGCTGGCGCTGCGCCGGCCGCAGCGCGTTGTGCAGCTGTGCGGCGAGAGCGCAGTTGGCCTGCACCAGGCGCTCGCGGTAGGCCCGGTAGTCGACGCGCGGCGAGCGCGCGGTGTTGGCCGCGAAGCCGCGCAGCGCCGCCTGCACCGTGGCGTCGTCGGCCTGCGTCGCGTGCAGCTGGCGCAGCGTGCGCAGGACGTCCTGCTGGCGCGCGCGCCGCTCGGCCAGCCAGCGCTGCGGGTCGAAGGGCGAAGCGGCCAGCCCCGCGGCCAGCAGCCGGCGCTGCGAATCGTCCAACGTGCCGTAGAGCGATTCCGCCCGCTCCACCGTGCGCTCGAGCGCGGCCTCGGCACGCTCCTCCAGGTCCGGCTGCAGGAAATCACGCTCCGCTTCCTTGTTATTGCGGGCGTAGCGCTGCTCCAGGTGATCGATCTGCGCGGGCGTCAGCGTGCGCACGATGGGCGCCATCGCCGGCACCGCATGGTCGTAGGCCGCCTCGATGCGGCGCTGCGCCGCCACGGCCAGCTGGCAGACCGTCTCGGGCGTGACGCCGTCACGCGCGGCCATGGACTGGACTTCATGCAACCAGGCCGCGTAGTCGGGCAACTGCGTGCGGCGGTGCCAGGCGAACCAGTCGGCCAGCGCACCGCGCACCACGGGCGCCTGCTCGCTGGTGAAGTCGACGTAGCGGTCCATCCACCAGTAGGCCAGCAGCGGACCCTGGCCGTAGGTGAGCCGGACTGCGCTGCACCCCGACAACAGCACCAGCAGCGTCGCGATAATCCAACGATTCACGCGCAAGGAAACGCTCCGACTCATGGCAATCGACATCGTGATCATGGCCGCCGGCAAGGGTACCCGGATGAAATCCCGACTGCCGAAGGTGCTGCACCGGCTGGCCGGCCGCGCGTTGCTGGCGCATGTGCTGGACACCGCCGCCACGCTGAACGCCGACCGCACGATCGTCATCACCGGCCACGGTGCCGACGAAGTCGAACGCGCCATCGCCGGCCGCGGCGCGATCGCGGTGCGGCAGGAGCCGCAGTTGGGCACCGGCCACGCCATCCAGCAGGTGGTGCCGCAACTGGACGATGAAGGCACGACGCTGATCCTCAACGGCGACGTGCCCCTGATCGGCGCCGCCACCGCCCGCGCGCTGGCCGAGGCCTGCGGCGGCACGAAGCTGGCGCTGCTGACCATCGAGCTGCCCGATGCCACCGGCTACGGCCGCATCCTGCGCCGGGACGGCCGGCCCGACGGCGCGGTGCTGGGCATCGTCGAACACAAAGACGCCACGCCCGCGCAGCGCGAGATCCGCGAGATCTACACCGGCATCATGGCCGCGCCCACCGCGCAGCTGAAGCGCTGGGTGCTGGCGCTGACCAACGACAACGTGCAGCGCGAGTACTACCTGACCGACATCGTCGCGATGGCCGAGCGCGAGGGCATCGAGGTGGTCGGGATCGCCGCGCCGGACGAAACCGAGGTGCTGGGCGTCAACAGCCCCGTGCAGCTGGCCGACCTGGAACGCCGCTACCAGCGCCGCCAGGCCGAGGCGCTGATGGAAGCCGGCGTGCGCCTGGCCGACCCCGCCCGCTTCGACCTGCGCGGCACGGTGCAGGCGGGGCAGGACGTCGAGATCGACGTCGGCTGCGTGTTCGAAGGCCGCGTGGTGCTGGGCGACGGCGTGCGCATCGGCGCGCACTGCGTGATCCGAGATGCCGAGATCGCCGCCGGCGCAGTGATCCAGCCCTTCACCCACATCGAGGAAGCGCGCGTCGGCGCCGGCGCGCTCGTCGGCCCCTACGCCCGCCTGCGCCCCGGCGCGCAGCTGGGCGAAGAGGTGCACATCGGCAACTTCGTCGAGGTCAAGAACGCGACGCTGGCCAAGGGCGCCAAGGCCAACCACCTGGCGTACCTGGGCGATGCCACCGTCGGCGAGCGCGTCAACTACGGCGCCGGCAGCATCACCGCCAACTACGACGGCGCCAACAAGCACCGCACCGTCATCGGCGACGACGTGCACGTCGGCTCCAACTGCGTGCTGGTGGCCCCGGTGACGATCGGCGCCGGCGGCACGATCGGCGGCGGCAGCACCGTCAGCAAGGACACGCCGCCGGGCCAGCTGACCGTGGCGCGCGCCAAGCAGGTCAGCATCGCCGGCTGGAAACGGCCGGCGAAGGCACCCAAGGCCGCGAAGACCTGACACCCGAAAGACGCGGCCAGTCGGCGGACCGAGAGGCCGACCACGCCGAACGGACCGAGAGGCGTCCGCCCCGGCGCGTGGCGAACGCCGACGGTCAGCCGCCCCTCAGCCGGTCGTCACCACACCCTGCCCAGCCGGCTCCGGCGCGGGCTGCGGCCGCGCCAGCCCACCCAGCCAGTGGCAGCCGGCAGCGGCCAGCCAGCGGCGCTGCACTTCCTGCGTGACCGGCCGCGCCACCGCGATCCGACCCAGGCCCTGCGCCAGGTCGATCTGCGCGCGCGCGATCACCGCCGCCGCGGCATCGTCCGGCAAGCCCCGCAGCAGCGCCGGGTCCAGGCACCAGCCGGCCAGCGGCAGCTCGCGCAGGCACGACAGGCCGAGGCCGCCGGCGCCGAAGTCGCTCAACAGTACGCCGATGCCGCGCTGCCGCAACTGGGTCAGCACGCCCGGCAGCGATGCCAGTTCCTCCGCCGCTTGGTGTTCAGCCAGCGTGAACCACAGCGGGCCGGCCATCGCCTCGCCGGCCGGCAGGCTGTTGGCCAGCGCCAGCAGTGCCGAGGCGCCAAGCTGCAGCCCCGCGCTGTCGAAGACGATGCCTGCCCCGGCCCCGAGCGCACCGGCGGCGCGCCGCAGCGTCATTTCGCGCAGGGCCCATTCCGCCACCTGCTGCATCAGCCGGGGCGACGCACCGGCCTGGGTGAACACCGCGGCGTCCAACACCCCGTGCCGCGCGCGATGCCACACCACCTGCGCCGCCTGCAGCGTCAGGAACGTGGCGCTGCCCGGCAAGGCCGGCCGCACGGCCAGGCCATCGCCGGACGACCACGGTTCGAAGACCAGCGCGAACTCGCCACGCCGCAGCGCACCGGCCAGCTCCGCTTCGAGCTGCAACCCGGCGTCGATGGCCTCGCCCATCGATCGCTCGAAGACCGTGATCGCATCCCGGCCCGCGGCCTTGCCGGCATAGAGCGCGGCATCGGCATGGCGCAGCAGGCTGTCGGCATCGCGGCCGTGCTCGGGGAACAGCGCGATGCCGATCGTCGGCGTGACGGCCAGCGGCCGGCCGTGGAACGGCACCGGCCCGTGCACCGCCGCGCGCAGGCGCTCTGCCCAGGCAGCAGCGGCGGCACGGTCCGGCAGGCCGGGCAGCAGCACGACGAACTCGTCGCCGCCGAAGCGGCCTGCCGCGCCCTGCGGCGGCAGCAGGTCGGCAATGCGCGCACCAATGGCGCGCAGCAGCGTGTCGCCGGCCAGGTGGCCCAGCGAGTCGTTGATGCGCTTGAAGTGGTCCAGGTCCATGAACATCAGCGCCATGACACCGGCAGTGTCCCGACGCGCCAGCTCGGCCTCCAGCCGCTCGACGAAGGCGCCGCGGTTGTGCAGGCCGGTCAGCGTGTCGTGGTGGGCCAGCTGGCGGATGCGCGCCTGCGCGGCCTGGCGGTCGCGGATGTCGCGCACGATGGTCATGCGCAGGCTTTCGTCGCCCCGCACCAGCGTGCGCACGATGAACTCCACCGGGATCGGCCGGCCGCTCAGGTCGACGATTTCGGTCTCGTAGCTCAGTTCGGCGCCTTGCGACATCACCTGCTGCACGCGCGCCCGCTGCGAGGGCGAGATGAAGTCCAGCACGTGGCGGCCCAGCAGCTCCTCGCGCGCGCCGCCGACCAGCGCGGCCATCGGCGCGTTCAGGTCGGTGACGAGCCCGTCGCGGTGGAACACGATGCCCTCGACGCTGGCGGCCATGAACTTGGCCATGCGCTCTTCACTCTCGCGCACCAGGGCTTCGGCCTCGCGGTGGCGCGTGATGTCGTTGATCAGCACGAAGGCGCCGAAGGGATGGCCGTCGCTGCCCAGGTGCGGCACCAGGCTGACCTCCAGCCAGCGGGTGCGGCCGGCAACGCCGGGCAGCGAGCGCACGTAGGACACCGTGCGGCGCAGCCGCAGCATCATGTCCACCTGCGGCTGGATCTCGGCCGCCGCGGCCTCGCCGATCACCTGCCCGAAAGTCCGGCCGACGACGGCGTCGGGCTGCAGCCCGAAGGTGGCGGCGTACTGCCGGTTGGCATAGAGGCAGCTGAAGCCCACGCTCTCGTAGTAGGCGATCAGCACCGGCACGTTGTCGGCCAGCAGGCTGAAGCGCGAAGCCACCGCCTGCGCGTCCTGCACCGCCTGCTGCAGCGGCGTGCGGTCCTGCAGCAGGCACAGGAAGCTGCCGGATTGCGGCAGCCAGCGGGCGCTGAGGTCCACCCAGGCCTTCACCCGGTCATGGCGCAGGAGCCGGATCTCCAGCTCGAAATCGACCTGCGCGGCCAGCGCGGCGAAGAGCGCGGCACGCTTGTCGGGCGACAGCACCGCGAACCACCCGGTGCCCAGCAGCGCCTCGGGGCTCAGGCCGGACAGCGCCGCCATCGCGCCGTTGGCCTGCAGCGCGTGCGCATCGGAGCTGAGCTCGATGGCCGGCAGCGGCAGCACGTCCCAGCCCTGCGGGGCAGCTGCGAGCCGGCGAGCGGGACCGTCCGCGGGTTGCACGATCGACTACCTCGAGGGGTCGGAGCAAGACGGCCGATGATAGCGAGCGCCCCCCGCGCCGACGTGTGATCGGCTGCCGCCAGTGGGGGCACGTCCGCAGGCTTACCGATGTCCGCCGGCGCCGCCGGCCGCCGCATCGGCCGCCTGCGCGGCCAGGCACAGGTCGGCCCAGGCCCTGGCCTTGTCCGGCGGGTTGCGCAGCAGGTAGGCGGGGTGGTATGTGACCACCAGCGGACGCCCGCGCCAGCTGTGCACCCGGCCACGCAGGCGGCCGATCGGCTCCGTGCTGTCCAGCAGCGACTGCACCGCGAAACGGCCCATCGCCAGGATCACCCGCGGCTGGACCAATTCGACCTGGCGCAGCAGGAAGGGCTGGCAGCGGGCGAGTTCCTCCGGCTCCGGGTTGCGGTTGCGCGGCGGGCGGCACTTCAGGGTGTTGGCGATGTAGACCTGGTGCGCCGCATCGGCCTCGCCGCGGGTCAGCCCCAGCGCCTGCAGCATGCGGTCGAGCAGGCGGCCGGCGGCGCCGACGAAGGGCTCGCCCTGCCTGTCCTCGTTCTCGCCGGGCGCCTCGCCGACGATCATCCAGTGCGCCTGAGGATGGCCGACACCGAAGACCGTCTGCGTGCGCGTCTCGCACAGCGTGCAGGCACGGCACTCGGCCACGGCGGCGCGCAGCGCGGGCCAGTCGAGTTGGGCGACCGGCGATGCATCCGGGACCACCGGCACGACCCGGGCCACCACGGGTACGCGCTCCGGCGCGCCGGTCATGGCGGGGGGCGGCGCAGTCAGCCGGGCCTGCGCGGTCGTGGTGGCAGCCTCTGCCGCCACCGGCACCAGGGCCTCGGGCGGCGCAGGCCGGGCGTCACAGGCCGGGCCGGGCGCCTCGGCGCCTTCGGCCGGCGGCGGCAACCACAGGCGCAGGCCCATGGCCTGCAGCATCGCCCGCTGGCGCTCAGTCCAGGCCATGGCCCTCTTCCGTGCCGGCGCCATCGAGCGCCAGGCTCATCAGCACCGCGTCCTCGCGGCGGCCGCCCGCCACCGGGTAGTAGTTGCGGCGCAGGCCGGCCTCGACGAAGCCCGCACGCCGGTACAGCAGCCGGGCGGCGGCGTTGCTGATGCGCACCTCCAGCCACAGTTGGCGATCGCCACGGGCACGCGCGTGCTGCACCAGGTCCTGCAGCATCGCCAGCGCATGGCCCTGCCGCTGGTGGCGTGGAGCGACGCTGAGGTTCAGCAGGTGCATCTCCTCCACGCCCGGCATCGCAACCCAGTAGCCGATGCACTCGCCCGCCGCCGACAAGCGCAATTCAGCCAGGTAGCCGGCGGCGAGCGAGTCGATGAAATTGCCGCGGGTCCACGGGTGGCTGTAGCACTGCACCTCGATCGCAAGCACGGTGTCGAGGTCGGCCACCACCATCGGCCGCCGCGCGGCAGGACCGGCCGGCCCGGGAGAGCGAACGGCACTCATGCCGGCGCGGCGCGCTGGCGGGCGCGCTCCTCGGTCGTCAGGGCCACCTTGTCGCGCAGGTACAGCGGCAGTGCCTGCGCCGGGTCGATCGCCCCACCGCGACGCCAGGATTGGACGGCCAGCCGGCCAAGCGCGGCGGCGCGGTCGGCCAGGTCGGGAACGCAGGCGGCGCCGGTCGGCGGCAGCCGGCCCTGGAACACGCCCAGGGCGCTGCCGGCGATCGCCGCGGGCGGATGCCGCTGCCAGGCGTCGGCGAGTGCGGGCAGCGTGTACAGCGCGGGGGCCACCACCACCGACCAGCCGCCACCATCGGTCCCACGGGTGTAGGCGGCGGCATAGACCTCGTCCATGCGCGCATCGACGGCCACCCAGTGCCATCCGCTGGCGGCCGCGGCCCCGCCCCAGGCGTCTTCCGCCACGATCTGCAGGCTGTCCAGCGGCAACACCGGCTTGCCAGCCCCAAAGGCCAGGCCCTGCGCCACCGCACAGGCCGTGCGCAGGCCTGTGAATGCGCCCGGGCCGGCACCGAAAGCGATGGCATCGAGCGCCGCGAGACTCATGCCCGCCTGCTGCAGCAGGCTGCGCACCGCCGGGACGATGCGCGCCGAGGCTGCGGCACCGCCGGGCTCGTTCAGCTGCCAACGGCCGTGCGGCGCGTGCAGCGCGAGTGCCAGCGCGTCGGTCGAACTGTCCAGGGCGAGCAGGCACGGGTCCATGAAGGCGCGAGAGTTTAGCCGTGTCATCATGCCGCGATGCCCCGTCCGCCGATGGCCTCCCGCCCTGTCGCCCCCTGGCTGCTGGCTTGGGTCGCAGGCCTGGCCGTCAGCACCACGGCCCCTGCCGCGGCGGCCGGCGCGGACTTGCCGCTGCCGCCCGAGGTGCGCCTGGCCCTGGCCCGCGCGCAGCTGCCGCTGGAGGCGGCCAGCGTGCTGGTGCAGGAGGTGGACGCCCCCACGCCGGCCCTGCGCTGGCAGGCCACGCGGCCGTTGAACCCCGCGTCGCTCTTCAAGCTGGCCACCACGCTCGCCGCGCTCGACGTGCTGGGCCCAGGCTACACCTGGACCACGCCGGTGTGGCTGGATGGCCGCGTGCACGACGGCGTGCTCGAAGGCGACCTCGTCATCAAGGGCAGCGGCGACCCCAAGCTCGTGCCCGAGCGCATCTGGCTGATGCTGCGGCGCGTGCAGCAGCTGGGCGTGCGCGAGATCCAGGGCGACATCGTGCTCGACCGCAGCGCCTTCGCCCGTCCATCGGGCACGGCCGCGGACTTCGACGGCGAGCCGCTGAGGCCGTACAACGTGCAGGCCGACGCGTTGCTGCTGGCGCAGAAAAGCCTGCTGTACACCTTCACGCCGGACGCGGCGGCAGGCGTCGCGCGTGTCGCGGTCGAGCCGCCGCTGTCCGGACTGCAGGTGGACGCGGTGGTGCCGCTGGCGGCCGGGCCGTGCGACGACTGGCGCGCCCAGCTGAAGGCCACCCCGGCCGACCCCGATCGCATGCATTTCGCCGGCGCCTACCCGGCCAGTTGCGGCGAGCGGCAGTGGCCGCTGGCCTATGCCGATCCCGCCAGCTTCAACGCCCGCATGCTGCAGGCCGCGTGGCGCGAGCTGGGCGGCAAGCTGAGCGGCACCGTGCGCGATGGCGCAGCGCCCGCGGGCATCGTGCCCAGCTTCGAACTCGGCTCGCCGCCGCTGGCCGAGGTGGTGCGCGACATCAACAAGTTCAGCAACAACGTGATGGCGCAGCAACTGTTCCTGACGCTGGGCCTCGCGGTGCGCGGCAGCGGCAGCGCCGAGGCCGGCCGCGCGGTGCTGCAGGACTGGCTCGCGCTGCAGCTGGGCTCGCGCGCCGAGGGCCTGGTGGTCGACAACGGTTCCGGTCTCTCGCGCGAGGCGCGCATGAGCGCCGAGCAGCTCGCGCTGCTGCTGCAGGCCGCGTGGCGCAGCCCGGCGATGCCGGAGCTGCTGTCTTCACTGCCTGTGGCGGGCATCGACGGCACGGCGCGGCGCACCCGTGGCGCCGTCGGCCGCGCGCACCTGAAGACGGGCTCGCTGCGCGACGTCGCCGGCATTGCCGGTGTCGCCCTCGGCCACAATGGCCGGCGCTGGGTGGTGGTGGCCATGGTGCACCACCCGCAGGCCGCGCAGGCCCGCCCGGCCTTCGATGCACTGCTGCAATGGGTGCTGGCCTCCCCGGACACGGCCGCTGCGGCCGTGCCACGCCCCCCGAGTTCCCGATGAGCTTCGCCCTGACCGATTCCCTGGGCTACCTGGCCCCACTGTGCACCACGGCGGCCTTCGTGCCGCAGGTGCTGCACACGCTGAAAACACGCGATGTGAGCGGCATCTCGTTCGGCATGTACAGCATCTTCTGCACCGGCATCACGCTGTGGCTGGCCTACGGCCTGCTGATCGGCGCGACGCCGGTGGTGATTGCGAACATCGTGACGCTGGCGCTCGCGTCGTGGATCCTCGGAATGAAGATCATCATCGAGCGCCGCAAGTGAGCCAGGACGGCTGCGTCCCGGGCAGACTCAGAAGCGGTAGGAAATTCCGGCGGAGTACACCAGCGGCCGGAAATCGATGGTCGTCGTCAGCACGGTGCTGCCGGTAGCCACCAGGTCGCTCTTGACCTTCAGCGCAGCCACGCTCGCGAACACGCCCCACTGCTTGTTGAAGAAGTAGTCGACGCCGGCCTGCACCGTCGGCCCGATCGAGTCGGACATCTCGACGTGCTCGGCCAGCGTGGACTTCACGTCGACGAAGCGGGTGTAGTTGACGCCCAGGCCGACGTACGGGCGCCAGGCATCGCCGGCCTCGCCGAAGTGGTAGTTCAGGATCAGCGTCGGCGCGACGTTGCGGGCCGACATCACCTCGCCCAGGAAGCTGACGGTGCCGGCACCGCGAGACTTGATCTTCGGCGGCACGCCCAGCACCAGCTCGATACCCAGTTTCGGCGTCAGCGCGCGCTCGGCGACGAAGATCACCGTCGTCGCGTCGCCCACCGAAGCATCCGCCCCGGCCGGCACGCCGATGCCGCTGATGCCGGAGGTCCTGGCATGCGTGTCGTAGCGCGTCACGCCGAACTTGAGCATCGTTTCCTGGGCCTGCGCCAAGCCGCTGCCGAGCATCAGCACGGCGGCCGCGGCTCCGAGTACTTTGTTCGTCATCATCGTGTCCTCGTTCGTCGTCGGTTACGCCGGTTCAGAGCCAGCCGAAGCTTTGCAGCTGCGCATGGAACGCATCGCTGAGCGCCTTGTGCCCGCCGGTGGTCGGGTGCACGCCGTCGGCGAAGGCCCAGGCCGTCGGGCTGGCCCCGGTGCGCAGGCCATTGAACGGCACCCCGGGCGTCACGTTGCAGAACAGCGAGGAGCCGTCGACCACGCGGTTGCCCGTGATCGCCGCGATCTTCACGGCATCGCAGGCCGGCACGGTGTTGTTCGTGAAGCCGTACTTCGCCGGGTTCTGGTACGAGTCCTTCACGATCGGCAAGGTGTCGATGATCTTCACCGGCTGGTTCGACAGGCCTTCGCGCAGCCACAGGTTGAAGATCAGCGACAGGTCGGTCAGCACCGGCCGCACGGAGACCGGCAGCGACTGGCCGAAGGGCGTGTCGACGATGTCGGACAGCGTCATCACCGCCACGAACTTGCCGCCCTTGGCGAGGATCTGGTTGCGCACGTAGCCGCTCAGTTCGGTGGCGGCCTTCTTCATCTCGGTCTGCGCCGCGGTCTGCGCGGCGAACAACTGGCGCTGTACCTCGTCCTGTGCGATCTCCCCCTTGGCCGCCGAGATCTGGATCTGCGTCGCCTTCGCGGTGAAGGCGCCGAACTGCGTGAAGACGTCGTTGCTGCCGATGTAGACCAGGATCAGGTCGCTGTCCTTGAAGTTGCCGAAGCGCGCCAGGTGGTTCTCGATCTGCTTGGCCACCGGCACGGTCAGTGCGCCGCCGGACTTGCCGATGCCGTTCGGGTCGGTGACGCGCGCGCCGCCCTGTGCATAGCCGGTGCAGGTGCCAGCCAGCGCGGGATTGGCGGCCGCCGGGCACTTGACGGAGCTGGCACCGAAACCGACCTCGGCCGGCGTGATCGTCACGCCGATGCGGGTGGCGAGGTTCTCGACCCACACCGTGCCGCCGTTGCCGTTCGTGGTGAACTTGCCACCGAAGTACGGCGCCTGCCCATTGCCCGCCAGCGACGTGGCGGGCGCATAGGTGCCGATGTCGGTCAGGCTGTCGCCGAAGGCCACCACCGCGGTGAAGTTGCCCTTCGTGGTGGGCGCCCCGGCAGTGGGCGTGCTGCCCGCGACGTAAGGTTCGTCGCCGCCGCCGCATGCCGCGAGCAAGGCTGCCGTGATCAGCGACAGGCCCAGGACCCGGATCGTCTTCATGTCTACCCCTCGATGCGGGCCGCAGCCGACCCGGTGTCGCACAGAAACGAACGACCGTTCGTTTTTCTGCCGGGCACTATAAGAGGGCGAGACGATCGCGCCGCAGCGGGCTTTCCCGGAAGGGACTTAGAGGTGTGCGTCCAGACCCGGACGCACACATCGCGCATCAGAAGGGGTTGTTCAGCGCGCGCGTCAGCGCCTGGGAGCCGATGCGTGCATGCATGGACGGCGTCAGGTGCTTGTCGTCGGCCCAGACGTAGGTGCCGGCGTTGCCGCCGCTCACCAGGTCGGCGGTCGCGTTGGTGCAGTTGGGCGGCGCGACGGCACAGACACCCTCGGTCGAGTTGCTGTACGCGAAGTCCGCAGGGAAGCGGCTGATCGTCTGCACCGTGTCGTCGGCCAGCACCAGGCCGTAGTTGCGGCCGTCGAAGCGCGTCTGGTCGATCGTCGTGCGCAGCGTCGCATTGAACTCGTAGCTCAGGTTCGTCAGCCGCGCCGCGACACCGGCGGTGGTCTTGTTCATCCGCACCGCATACGGCGTCAGGCCGAGGTCGGGAATGGTCGAGACGATCGCCCGCGCGCCCGCCCCCAGCAGGCCGTTGATGCGGTTGGCCAGCAAGCCGCCGCGTCGCCGCGCCTCGGCCACGGCCTGCGCGTCGGTCATCGTGCCCGCCAGCACCGCGTCGGAGAGTTCGAAGATGTCGTTCGCGCCCATCATCACGGTGACCAGGTCCTTCGACGTGAAGGCGCCACCGGCCGTGGTCTGCTCGCTGATCTGGGCGGCCAGCCCGGTGCCGGCGTCATCGATCCTCGCGCCGGGCTTGGCGCGCATGAATGCGCGGGGCGTGGCAGCCGTGCGGTTGCACTCCGCAAACACGAAGCCGTAGTGGTCGCTCAGCGTCTGCACCCAGTTCGGCAGCAGGCGGCAGTCGCGCAGCGGCAGGGTGTCGGACGTCATGCCATTGACCGTGTACTTGCGGCCGTTGCCCGTGCCGTCGTCGACGATGGCGCTGTGGTCGTCGCCGAAGACGACGATGCGGTTGGGCGCGAAGGGCTCGATCTGCGAGGTGCCGCCGCCGCAGCCCGCCAGGATCGCCGCCGCGGCGGCCATTGTCGCGAGGCAGCGCCCCAGGCGCGAAGGTGTCGACCCATTCATCAGCTTCTCACTCTCCAGGCATCCGGCGGCAGCAGGGTCCGGACAAGGAACGTCCAAGGGGGAATGCATCAGGTGGCAGCGCGCCGCAGCCGGTCGCGCACGCCTTCCCATTCGGGCAGATCGGGCGGTTGCTCGACCCAGATCTCGCGCATGCCGGCAGCATCGAAGTCGCGCAGCACGGCGAACAGCTGCTGCGCCACCAGCGCGGGATCGTCCGGCAACGGCCGCCATTGCGCCGCAGCGGCACCGGCCGGACAGGTGCGGGAATATACCGCCACGCCGTCGCCGGGCCGGCCTGCCTTCTCGAGCGCGCGGGCATCCACCAGCCGCAGCCGGGCCGAGGGCGCGTAGTGCGACGCCAGGTCGCCCGAGGCGCGCGGCGCGGCCGCATCGCGATCGGCCAGCGGGCCGCCCAGCGCCTGCTGCAGGCGCTCGCGCGTCAGCACGCCCGGCCGCAGCAGCACCGGCTGCGCCCGGCTGCAGTCGATGATCGTGGACTCGATGCCGACGGTGCACGGCCCGCCGTCGAGCACCAGCAGTTCGGGACCGAACTCGTCGGCCACGTGGGCCGCCAGCGTCGGGCTGACGCGACCGAAACGGTTGGCGCTGGGCGCCGCCACACCGGCCACGCCCTGGGCCGCCGCGTCGCGCAGCAGCGCCTGGGCCACGGGGTGCGCCGGACAGCGCAGGCCGACTGTCGGGTGGCCGCCGGCGGCCGCGGTGGCGATGCCCTCGCGCCGCGGCACGATCAGCGTCACCGGGCCGGGCCAGAAGGCTTCGGCCAGGCGCTGCGCCGACGCGTCCCAGCGCGCGGCGAAGTGCCGCGCCGCTTGCACGTTAGGTACGTGCACGATCAGTGGATGGTCCGCCGGCCGGCCCTTGGCGGCAAAGATGCCCGCGACGGCTTGGTCCAGGTCGGCTCGCGCGCCCAGGCCGTAGACCGTCTCGGTCGGCAGCCCCACCAGCCCGCCCTCGGCCAGCCGGCGCGCCGCCTGGGCGAGCGCCGCGGGATCGTGGCCGTCGAGCACCGGCATCGCCGCCGCCGCGTCAGAAGGCCGGCAGCCCGAGCAGCGCCGCGGCCTGCAACGCCACGCCACGTACCGCATCGGGCGTGTGGGCGGTGACCGTCAGGTGCCCCATCTTTCGGCCTCGCCGGGCGTCCGTCTTGCCATAGAGATGCAGGTGAACGCCGGGCAGCGCCAGCACTCGGTCCCAGGCGGGCGCCCGCGGTGTCGTGGCTTCGGCGCCGTCGAACCACAGATCGCCCAGCAGGTTCAGCATCACCGCGGCCGAATGCAGCCGCGGCGCCGCCAGCGGCAGGCCTGCCAGCGTGCGCACCTGCAGCTCGAACTGGCTGAGGTCGCAGGCATCGATCGAGTAGTGGCCGGAGTTGTGCGGGCGCGGTGCCATCTCGTTGGCGACCAGCGAGCCGTCCTGCAGCACGAAGAACTCGACGCACAGCACGCCGACGTAGTCCAGCCCGTCGATGACGCGGGCGGCAGCCTCGACCGCCTGCTGCTGCAGCGCCGCCGAGGCCTCGGGCGCGGGCACCTGGGTGACGGCGAGGATGCCGTCGCGATGCAGGTTCTGCTGCACCGGCAGGTGCACGCGCTGGCCATCGCGGCCGCGCGCGACGATGACGCTCAGCTCCAGCTGCAGTGGCAAGCGCTGCTCCAGCACGCAGGTGACGCCACCCATCGCGCGCCAAGCGGCCCGCAACTCGGCCCGATCCGCAACCCGGGCCTGGCCCTTGCCGTCGTAGCCCAGGCGCGCGGTCTTCAGGATGCCGGGCAGCAGCGCATCCGGCACGGCCGCCAGCTGCTGCTCGTCGGCGATGACGGCATGGGGCGCGCAGGGGACGCCGCTGGCGATGAAGCGTGCCTTCTCCAGCGCACGGTCCTGGCACACCGCCACGGCGGCAGCCGCCGGCGCCACCGGGCGGCTCGCCGCCAGGCACTCCAGCGCGGCGGCAGGCACGTTCTCGAATTCGGTGGTGATCGCCTCGCAGCGCGCGGCCAGCTCGGCCAGACCAGGCTCGTCAAGATAGGCCGCGCGGACCTGGTGGTCTGCGGCGGCGCCGGCTGGCGAGCCGGCCTCCGGGTCCAGCACCGCGACGGCATAGCCCATCGACTGCGCGGCATGCACGAACATGCGGCCGAGTTGGCCGCCACCCATCACGCCCAGGGTCGCGCCAGGCAGCAGCGGTGCGCTCATTTGAGATCGGCGCTCATCGCGCGGGCGGCTTCGGTCTGGCGCTGGCGGAAGGCTTCGAGCCGGGCCCGCAAGGCGGCGTCGCGCGTCGCCAGCATCGCCACGGCGAACAGCGCGGCATTGGCCGCACCGGCGGTGCCGATCGCAAACGTGGCGACCGGGATGCCCTTGGGCATCTGCACGATCGAGTGCAGCGAATCGACGCCGCTCAAGTGCCGGCTGGCCACCGGCACGCCGAGCACCGGCACCGTGGTCTTCGAAGCCAGCATGCCCGGCAGGTGGGCGGCGCCGCCGGCGCCCGCGATGATGGCCTGCAGGCCGCGGCCGGCAGCCGCTTCGGCGTAGGCGAACATGTCGTCGGGCATGCGGTGCGCCGAGACCACGCGGCACTCATGCGCGATGCCGAACTCGGCGAGAATCGCCGCCGCCTGCTGGAGGGTCTCCCAGTCGCTGGACGAGCCCATCAGCACCCCGACCAGGGGCTCGCCGCCGGGATCCCGAGGCACTGTCGACGTCTCGGCTTGTGGCGCAGTGCTGCTGTGCAAGGCTGAAGCTCCGGCTAGGATGGGCAAAGCCTTGGATTGTAGGCGGCCGCCCTCACGTGCCGGGCGACCGTCATCCCCCAACCCAGCGCTCCCCCGGGCCTCGCCGGCACCGACTCCCTCGCCGACCACCATGAACGACATCACCTTGCAGAACTTCGAGGCCGAGCTGATCCAGGCCTCGATGCAGCAGCCGGTCCTTCTGGACATCTGGGCCCCCTGGTGCGGCCCGTGCCGCACGCTGGGCCCCATCCTCGAGAAGGTGGAGAAAGCCTACGGCGGCCGCTTCAAGCTGGCCAAACTGAACAGCGACGACCAGCCCGAAATCGCCGGCCAGCTGAGCCAGGCCTTCGGCGTGCGCTCCATCCCCTTTTGCGTGCTGTTCGACAAGGGCCAGCCCATCGACGGCTTCGTCGGCGCGCTGCCCGAGGCGCAGATCCGCGAGTTCCTCGACCGCCACGTGCCGAGCGCGGAAGCCCTCGAAGCCGAGGAAGAAACCGAGGTCGCCGAAGCACTGGAAGCCGAGGGCGACACCGACGGCGCCCTGGCCCGCTTGCAACAGGCCGTGGCCATCGATCCGGCCAATGACGCCGCCCGGGCCGACTACATCAAGCTGCTGCTGGAATCGGGCCGGGTCGAGCAGGCGCGCGCCGCCTGGGAGCCGGTGGCCGGCAAGGCGATGCTCGATGCCCGCATCGACGCGCTGGGCCACTGGATCAGCGCCGCGGAGAAAGCCGCAAGCGCCCGCGACCCGCAAGCGCTGGAGGCAGCGATCGCGGCAAACCGGCGCGACTTCGACGCCCGTTTCGAACTCGCCCAGACCCATTTCGCCGCAAGTCGCTTCACCGACGCCATGGATGCGCTGCTCGAGATCGTGATGCGCGACAAGGAATGGAACGGCCAGCTGGCCCGCAAGACCTACGTCGCCATCCTCGAGCTGATGCGCAAACCGGCGCCGAAGGCCGCGCCCGAGCAGGCCAAGGGCACGCTCGAACTCACCGGCAAGGCCGCCGCGGCGCCCAGCGATCCGCTGATCGACCAGTACCGCCGCAAGCTCAGCATGGCCCTGTTCTGATCCGCCGCCGCGCCCGGCCCGCCGGGCGACGACGGGACCGCCACATACAATTTCCGGTTCCGCCCGCCGTCCGCGCGGGTGCACCGACCCGAGGAAGACCGACGTGTTCATCTCCCACGCCTACGCCCAGACCGCCCCGGCCGCCAGTGGCAGCGACAGCCTCATGAGCCTGCTGCCGCTGGTGCTGATGTTCGTGGTGCTGTACTTCATCATGATTCGCCCGCAAATGAAGCGGCAGAAGGAGCACAAGGCGATGATCGAAGCCATCGCCAAGGGCGACGAGGTCGTGACCTCCGGCGGCCTCGTGGGCCGCGTCGCCAAGCTGGGCGACAGCTTCCTCCATGTCGAAGTCGCCAACGGCGTCGAGCTGCAGGTGCAGCGCAATGCCGTGGTCCAGGTGCTGCCCAAGGGCACCTACGGCAAGTAAACCGATCGCGGACCGGGCAGCGCACGCCGCACCGCCAGTCCGCCTCCCTGCGGGGATCCCCAACGCGCGCCTTGCCCTGCGCCCCGCCAGGCCTCTCCGGCCTGGCGCCCGCGGCGCTGGCAGGCCTGAGGGCAGAAGGAACGACGATGAACCGCTACCCCTGGTGGAAGTACCTGATCCTGGGCATCGCCCTGGTCGTCGGGCTGCTCTACACGGTGCCCAACTTCTTCGGCGAGGCGCCGGCCGTGCAGGTCTCGAGCGCCAAGGCCACGGTGAGGGTGGACGCCGCGATGCAGCAGCGCGTCGAGGCCGTCCTGAAGCAGGCCGAGCTGAAGCCCGACCTGGTGCAGTTCGAAGGCAACTCCGTGCGCGCACGCTTCGCCGACACCGACGTGCAGCTGAAGGCCAAGGAAGCGCTGTCGAAGGCGCTCAACCCCGATCCCGCCGACCCCGCCTACATCGTCGCGCTGAACCTGCAGAGCCGATCGCCCGCCTGGCTTGCCAAGATCCGCGCGCTGCCGATGTTCCTGGGCCTGGACCTGCGCGGCGGCGTGCACTTCCTGATGCAGGTCGACATGAAGGAAGCGCTGGCCAAGCGCGCCGAGTCGTACGCAGGCGATCTGCGCGGCCTGCTGCGTGAGAGGAACATCCGCCATGCGGGCATCAGCCGCGAGGGCAACGACGTCATCGTCCGCTTCCGGGACCGCGCCGTGCTGACTCAAGCGCAGCCCCTGCTGGCCGACCAGTTGCCCGACATGGGGTGGGTCGAATCGGCCGACAGCAACGGGGAACTGCGCCTGACCGGCACCCTGAAGCCCGAGGCCGCCAAGCGCATCCAGGACGCCGCGCTGCAGCAGAACATCACCACGCTGCACAACCGGGTCAACGAGCTGGGCACCAGCGAACCGGTGATCCAGCAGCAGGGCGCCGACCGCATCGTCGTGCAGCTGCCCGGCGTGCAGGACACCGCCCGTGCGAAGGACACGATCGGCCGCACCGCGACGCTGGAGATGCGCCTGGTGAACACCAGCACCGAAGCGCTGGAAGCCTTGCGCGGAGCCGCACCCGTGCCCTTCGGAAGCGAGCGCTTCGTCGAGCGCGACGGCTCGCCGATCATCCTGTTCCGCCAGGTCATCCTGACCGGTGACAGCCTGACGGACGCCCAGCCCGGCTTCGATTCACAGACCCAGGAGCCCAAGGTCGACCTGACCGTGGATGCCAAGGGCGGCGGGATCATGCGCGAGGTCTCGCGCAACAACATCGGCAAGCGCATGGCGATCCTCCTCTTCGAGAAGGGCAAGGGCGAGGTCGTCACCGCGCCGGTGATCCGCGGCGAACTCGGCAACCGCTTCCAGATTTCCGGCCGCATGAGTTCGGAGGAAGCCACCATGACCGCGCTGCTGCTGCGTTCGGGCGCGCTCGCCGCACCGATGGAGATCATCGAAGAGCGCACGATCGGCCCGACGCTGGGCGCCGACAACATCGCCAAGGGCTTCCGCAGCGTCGCCTACGGCTTCGCGGCCATCGCCGTCTTCATGTGCGTCTACTACCTGCTGTTCGGAGTCTTCTCGACGCTGGCACTGGGCTTCAACCTGCTGCTGCTGGTCGCCGTGCTGTCGATGCTGCAGGCCACGCTGACCCTGCCCGGCATCGCCGCCATCGCATTGACGCTGGGCATGGCGATCGACGCCAACGTGCTCATCAACGAACGGGTGCGGGAGGAGCTGCGCACCGGCGCTTCGCCGCAGGCGGCCATCGCGACCGGCTACGAGCGCGCCTTCGCCACCATCCTCGACTCCAACATCACGACGCTGATCGCCGGCGTCGCGCTGCTGGCCTTCGGTTCGGGCTTCGTGCGCGGCTTCGCGGTCGTGCACTGCCTGGGCATCCTGACCTCGATGTTCTCGGCCGTGATGTTCTCGCGCGGACTGGTCAACCTGTGGTACGGCCGCCAGAAGAAGCTGAAATCGGTGTCGATCGGCCAGGTCTGGAAGCCCGCGGCGACACCAGCCACCGACCCCGTCGCCAAGGCCTGAGGCCTGCTTCGCCCGCCCCCAGAGACCACGGAGCCCTCAGATGGAATTCTTCCGAATCCGGCGCGACATCCCGTTCATGCGGCACGCGCTGGTGTTCAACATCATCTCGTTCGTCACCTTCGCCGCCGCGGTCTTCTTCCTCGCGACGCGTGGCCTGCACCTGTCGATCGAGTTCACCGGCGGCACGGTGCTGGAAGTGGCGTACAACCACTCCGCCAACCTCGAAAAGACGCGTCATGCGGTCGAACAGCTGAACCTCGGCGAGGTGCAGGTCCAGACCTTCGGGACCTCGCGCGACGTGATGATCCGCCTGCCGGTGCGCCAGGGGGTGAAGCAGGACGCGGTCGCGACGATGGCCTTCGCGAAGCTGTGCGAGGCCGAAGGCGGCAAGGTCCAGACCAAGTCCTACACCACGCCGCAGGGCGAGCAGGTCAATCGCCCGTCATGCGCCACCGCGGACGGCAGCGAGCCGGTGAAGCTGTCGCGCACCGAGTTCGTCGGCCCCGCCGTCGGTTCGGAACTGGCCGCCGACGGCGCGAAGGCTCTGGCCTTCGTCGTGATCGGCATCATGGTCTACCTGGCTTTCCGCTTCGAGTGGAAGTTCTCGGTGGCCGCGATCATCGCCAACCTGCACGACGTGGTCATCATCCTCGGCTTCTTTGCCTTCTTCCAGTGGGAGTTCTCGCTCGCCGTGCTCGCCGCGGTGCTGGCGATCCTGGGCTATTCGGTCAACGAGTCGGTCGTCGTCTTCGACCGGATCCGCGAGGCCTTCCGGCGCTATCGCAAGATGGACACGGCGCAGGTGATCGACCACGCCATCACCAGCACGATGAGCCGCACGATCATCACCCACGGATCGACCCAGATGATGGTGCTGTCGATGCTGATCTTCGGCGGCCCCACGCTGCACTATTTCGCCGTTGCGCTGACGATCGGCATCCTGTTCGGCATCTACTCGTCCGTGTTCGTCGCCGCGGCGATCGCGATGTGGCTCGGCGTCAAGCGCGAGGACCTCGTGAAGGCCGCCCCGGCCAAAGACCAGGATCCGAACGACCCGAATGCCGGGGCGGTGGTATAGAGTAGGCATTCATTCACGTATCGCATTGCCCGACCGCCCCATGGCGAACCGCGCCAACGCCAGCGCACTTGCTGAACAGGCTCGCCGGCTGTATGCGGAAGAGCTGATCAAGGGCATGCCGGATCTGATCCGGCATCTCGTCGAAAACGCGCGCCACGCGCTCGACCGGCCCGCGGACTACCAGACGGCGCAGCGCCGGCGCGAACTGATGCAGGGCCTGCAAAAGTCTGCGCGCCACTGGCTCGGCAGCATGAACGAGGGGCTGCGCCAGGTGCTGAGCCATGGAGCGCTGCATTCCACGACGGCCGACGCTCCGGCGGGCCGTGGAACCTCGAGCGGCAGCGCCGGCGGCCTGTCCCTCGTCGACGACGACACGATCGAACGCGAGATCCTCACCTCGCGCCTGGCGCTGGCGATCATGGACCGCGCGTCCTGGGAGTTCACCGACCTGCGCACCCGCGTCGCGACGCTCGAGCAGCGCCAGGAACTGGAAACGCACGACATGCTGCGAGCGCACGTGCTGGCGCGTGTCGCGCTCGACGCGTGGCGCACGGCAGGCCTGACGCCAGACGACTGGCGCGAAGCCCAGTTGTGGCTGCACGACGAGTTCGCGCTGCTGACGGAAGAGGCCTACCACGAGACGAACCGCTGGCTGATCGAACAGCACGTGCTGCCCGAGATCGACCTGCGCCCCCTGATCCGGCGCACGCGTGACGCGAGTTCAGGCACACCGGCGCTCGCGCCCTCCCGGCCTGCCGTCGTGCCGTCGACGGGGCGGCCAGCCGGGCTTTCGGCCCAGCTGTCCACGCCCTTGACGGCCTCGCCGGGAACCGGACCGGCCAGCATGCCCGCGACCAGCGGCCATCGCAGCGGTCCGGACTCGCGCCGCGGCGCCGTCAGTGAAGAAACCCGCATGATGACCCGCACCGGCCCGCTCGCCCGAGGCAGCGAGCATGCCGAGGCCGTGCTCGGCCGCCTGAATCGGCTGGTCGGTCGCCATCTGCCGGGCTTTGCCGACACCACCCGCGCGCCGGTGCCGGTGACCCCCCGGCTGTCGCGCGCCATCGAACTGGCGCAGGACAGCCTGAAGCAACGCCTGGTCTCGGTGCCCGAAGGCCAGGCCCCCGCGCTGACCACGCCGATGCTGGTCGACGAGCTGCAGCAACGCAAGACGATGCTGAAGCACGCGGCCAACACGCCGGCCGAGCGGGCGACGATCGAGATCGTCGCGATGATGTTCCAGAGCATCCTGACCGAGGAACGGCTGCCCGCCACCGTGCGCGTGTGGTTCGCACGGCTGCAGATGCCGGTGCTGCGCGTGGCCGTCAGCGAACCGGACTTCTTCGCCACCATAGACCACCCCGCGCGCCGGCTGATCGACCGCATGGGGGCCTGCGTGATGGGCTTCGACACCGCCGCGCATGTCGTCGGCGACACGCTCGAGAAGGAAATCAAGCGCGTCGTGCAAGTCGTCGAGGCCTACCCGGACACCGGCCGGCGCGTGTTCCAGACCGTGCTGGTCGAGTTCGAAAAGTTCCTCGACCACTACTTCCGCAACGAGAATGAAATGACCCGCAAGGGCGTCTCGCTGGCGCAGCAGGTCGAGCAGCGCGAAACCCTGGCGATCCAGTACACGATCGAGCTGCGCCGCATGCTCAACGAGATCCCGGTGCAGGAAGGGGTGCGGCAGTTCCTGTTCCAGGTCTGGGCCGACGTACTGGCGACCACCGCCGTGCGCTACGGCGGCCAGTCGGAAGAAACCAAGCACATGAAGCGTGCCGCCGCGGACCTGATCTGGTCGGCCAGCGCGAAGGTCACCCGCGAGGAGCGGGCCGACGTGATCCGCCGCCTGCCGGTGCTGCTGAAGCAGCTGCGCGACGGCATGGGCACCGCCAACATGAGCACGGAGCGGCAGGACGAGCACATCCAGGCCCTGAACAACTCGCTGGCTGCCGCGTTCACCGCCAAGGCCGCCGTGATCCCGACCGAGCGCTTGAGCGAGTTGATGGAACGCCTGGAAACGCTCGAGGAACTGCTGCCGGACGCAGCCGATCTGGAAATCGACGAATCGATGGTCGTCGACGTCTCGGGCCACGAGAGTTCCGAGCTGGAGGTGGTTTCGGAAGGCGGATCGATGCCCTCGCCAGCGATGCTGTCCTGGGCGCGTGAACTGCTGGTGGGCAGCTGGTACATGCTCGACTACCGCGGGCAGAACGAGCCGGTGCAACTGGTGTGGCACGGCCTGCGCCGCCAGCTGTCGCTGTTCGTCTCGGCCGGCGGGCGCTGCATCCTGTTCCAGCAGCAACGCCTTGCGGCATTCCTGCAGGCCGGGCTGCTGCTGCCCGCCCAGGACGAAGCGCTCACGGTGAAGGCGACGCGCAGCGCGCTGGCCAAGCTCGACGCCGATCCGACCAAGCTCGCTCACTGAAGCGGGGCCCCACAGGGGGCGACACGGTGCCGCGCTCGGGAAGCAATTCGGCGCGCACTCCGCGCGAACGCCTGCCGGCGCCCAGTGCTTCAGTGGATCAGACGCTCTTCCGGGGCGACGAACAGCTCGTCCAGGATCAGCGCATCAGGCTCTTCGCCGAGGCTCCAGAACACCATCAGAACGATGACCTTCAGGTCTTCCAGCGCCAGCGGGCTTTGGCCCACGGCGCTCGCGCGATCCATGACCATCTCGCGCATCGTCGGCGGCAGCACGCCGGCCGATTCAAGGAAGCTGATGAAACCGATCGATTCCTCACCCAGACGCTCGATCTCCGCTGCGGAGTAGATGCGCAGGCTGGTCGGTGCCTGCGCGTCGGCCTGTGCCTGGGCCGTCTCGGCCAAGCCGTCCAGCCAACTCAAGGCCTCCTGGATCTCATCCGTCTCGAACCCCACTGCGGACAACTTGCGCGTCAGCTGGTCGTGGTCCGGACAGGCGTCCGGCCGCCAGTAGTTTTCGTACAGGTAAACCAGCACCTCGAACATGAAACCACTATACCCCACGCCCTCTGGCGAAAGTGCGCGAATCCGGCACTGTCCGACGGGCTGTTCCCGGGCGTACGCCCTCCTGGGGAGGCGACAGGCCGTCGCGCCGTGTGGGGCAATGAGCGCAGCGCGATTGAGGCCGGTCGTCAGGTCGCCTGCTGGCGCTGGAACAGGCCGCCAGGCAAGCGGGCCACGTGCCCTTCCAGCTCCAGCTCCATCAGGCGCACGTTCAGTGCCGATGCGGGCCAGCCGCAGCGGGCGATCAGGGCGTCGAGCGAGACCGGGTCATGGCCCAAGGCGCGCAGCACTTCGTCGTCCGGCTCCCCCGCGTCGTCCGCCGCCGTTCCGCCCGGCTCGGCACCTCGGCACGACGGCAGGGCATGGGGACCGCCCCCCAGCTCGTCAAGAATGTCGTCGACCGACTCCACCAGCTTGGCGCCCTCGCGCAGCAGCGCATGGCAGCCCCGTGCCTGCTGGGACTGGATCGAGCCGGGAACTGCAAACACCTCGCGCCCCGAGTCCGCCGCCTGACGCGCCGTGATCAGCGAGCCCGAGCGCAGCGCCGCCTCGACCACCAGGGTCCCGCGCGCCAGGCCGGCAATGATGCGGTTGCGCTGCGGGAAGTTGTCCGGCAGGGGGGACGTTCCGAGCGGGAATTCGCTGACCATCAAGCCTTCGCGCGCAATCCGGGCGGCCAGGGCTCGATGCGCGTGGGGGTACACGACGTCCAGCCCGGTGCCCACGACGGCGACCGTGCCTGCGGCGGCTTCGAGCGCGCCCGCATGTGCAGCACCGTCGATGCCGGCCGCCAGCCCGGAAACGACCGTCCATCCCCGCTCGCCCAGCTGGCGCGCCATCCGCCGCGCATTCTCAAGGCCCTGCGGCGTGGGGCGCCGGCTGCCGACGATGGCAATGGCTTCGCTGCTGAGCAGCTCGGTCCGGCCTTCCAGGTACAGCAGCAGCGGGGGATCGGCGGTGTGCAGCAGCAGCGGCGGGTAGTCCGGATCCGCCAAGGTCAGCAGCCGCCGCCCGGGATGGTCGTCGAGCCAGTCCAGGGTGGCCGCGACGCGGGCGGCATGCCCGGGCGGGTCAGCCAGCAGCTCCTCGGCCTTCTTGGCTCCGACCAGGCCCTCCAGAGTCTCCCGCGGCGCTTTGGCCACGGCCTGCGGCGAGCCCAGGGCCGACAGCAGCCGCCGCATCGTGGCCCGGCCAATGCCGACGCCAACGCGGTGCACCAGGCGCAGCCAGGCGTCGAGCTCCTCGGTGGACAGGCTCACCGCGCTGTGTCAGCCGTTCCGCGGCGGATCAAGGCTGGGTGAACCGGTCGCCGCGATTGACCGGGTCGACGGCAGAGACGATCAGGGCGTAAGACACCCGGTCGAAGACACGGAAAACGAACAGCAGGCCGATGCGCTCGTCCGGCAGCTTGATCGCATGCTTGCGGTCATCGGTGCGGTCGACGGTCATCGCACCGTCGCGCCACAGCGCGAACACATGCCCGCGCTCGACGCCATCACGTGCACCCCGGTTCAGCGAGACGATCTGGTTCTGGCCGGCGGTGATGGCCTCACCGTAGATCGAGACGATCTGGCCGCTCATCGGGCCGTTGGGAGCATGTGGCGCGTAGGCGCTGTAGTCGCGCTGAGCCACGGGCGCCAGCCGGTCGCCGACCGTCGCCTCCTGGCGCACACCGGTGATGCGGAAGCTGGCCGGCACCTCGACCATCGATTTGCCGTCAGCCACGGGACGCATCTCGCCGGTACGGGTGAACTCGGCGGTACCGACGAACGGGGCTTCGTAGCCCAGGATCTCACCGGTGCCCGGGTCCTTCAGCGGGGTGCTCTCGCGGAACAGGCGGAAGTCGCGCGCGCCCTTCAAGTCACCGCGGACATAGGCCGTTTCGCCGCGCGACAGCATGACGCGCCCTTCTTGCGTCGCGACGATGCGGGGTGCAGCGGCGAGTTCGTCCGCGTTCATCACGATCGCTTCGTTCAGGAACGGGCCGATCAGGTGCAGCGGGATCGAGGCGATCGCGCCGTTCTCGAGCAGTTCGCTGCGGATGCGCGGCGAGAGCTTGACCGTGTTGGTCGGCACCGTGTCGCTCGGCTGGGCCACCCGCAGCGTGGCGCGCCCATTGGACTTGACCAGCATGAGCACCTGGCCCGGGTAGATCAGGTGCGGATTGCGGATCTGGTCCAGGTTCATGCCCCACAGCTCCGGCCAGCGCCAGGGCCGGTTGAGGAAGATCTTGGAGATGTCCCACAAGGTGTCGCCGCGCTGCACCGTGTGGGTGTCGGGCGCATTCGGCGCCAGTTCGGACAGCGGCACACCGGCGTGGGCCACCTGCTGCGCCGTGGAGCGCTGCCCGGGCGTCACCGTCAGGTCAGCCGCGGCGGCCACACTGGATACCGCGAGCAGGCCCGTGGCCAGCGTGCACTGAATCGCCCCGATGACCGCCAATCGCCAGCGCCGGTGTGGAGCGGGATGGCGGTAGGGGCGTGATGTCATGTCGTCTCCAGCAACCGTGATGCCACAATCGGAACCCCGTCAGGGGGTGGCCGGCAAAGCTCATGCTACGTCGCAGATTCTGCCGATAAACCCTTGATATCGCAACGAAATACGGATTCCATCACGCTCTCGGACGGTGCCGCGGATACTGCGTGCGTTGTTGAAGGTCCACACCTGTTGCCGCATGTGTCAGAGACCGAGCTGAACCCCACCATGGCCCTGCTTCCCATCCTCCGTTTTCCCGACCCGCGCCTGCACACCATCGCCAAGCCGGTGGCTGAAGTGGATGAGCGCATCCGCCGCCTCGTCGACGACATGCTGCAGACAATGTATGCGGCCGATGGCGTCGGCCTCGCGGCGACCCAGGTCGACGTGCATGAACGCGTGATCGTGATGGACACCTCCGAGGGCCGCGACCAGCCGAAGGTGCTGATCAATCCGGAACTGGTCGAGCGCAGCGAGGAAATGCACGTCGGCGAGGAAGGCTGCCTGTCCGTGCCGACCATCTACGACAGGGTCCAGCGCCATGCGCGCGTGCGCGTTCGGGCGCTGGGCCGGGATGGCCAGCCCCACGAGTTCGACGCCGAGGGGCTCACCTCGGTGTGCGTCCAGCACGAGATGGACCACCTGATGGGCAAGGTTTTCGTCGAGTACCTCAGCCCGCTGAAGCGCGAGCGCATCAAGACGAAGATGCTGAAGAAGACGCGCGAAGAGCAAACCGCCGCGCGCTGAACGCACGGCCCGTCGCATGCGCATCACCTTTGCCGGCACGCCGGAATTCGCCGCCGTCGCGCTCCAGGCCCTGATCGCCGCCGGGCACGACGTGCCACTGGTGCTGACCCAGCCCGACCGGCCGGCCGGCCGCGGCATGAAGCTCCAGCCCTCGGCCGTGAAGGCGGTCGCCACCGCCCAGGGCCTTCCGCTGGCGCAACCACGCAGCTTGCGGCTCGACGGCAAGTACCCCGAAGAAGCCGCGGCAGCCCGACAGGCCCTGCAGGCCGCCGCTCCGGAGTTGATGGTGGTCGCGGCCTATGGCCTGATCCTGCCGCGCTGGGTGCTGGACCTGCCGCCGCGCGGCTGCCTGAACATCCACGGCTCGGTGCTGCCGCGCTGGCGTGGCGCGGCTCCCATCCACCGCGCGATCGAGGCCGGCGACGCCACCACAGGCATCACCATCATGCAGATGGACGAGGGCCTGGACACCGGCGACATGCTGCTGGTCGAGACGCTGCCGATCGCGCCGCACGACACCACGGCGACCTTGCACGACAAGTTGGCCGTGCTGGGAGCGCAGCTGATCGTGCAAGCGCTGGCAGCGCCCGCGCTCCAGCGCCGGCCGCAGCCGCCCGAAGGGATCACCTATGCGCACAAGATCGACAAGGCGGAAGCCGCCATCGACTGGTCGCAGCCAGCCGAGGTGATCGAGCGCCGCGTGCGAGCCTTCGACCCCTTCCCCGGCGCCACGTTCGAGGCCCATGGCGAAGTCGTGAAGCTGTGGCGCGCCGAGGTCGTCGCAAACGCCCACGGCCGCCCTGGCGAGGTGCTCGCTGCCTCTGCCGACCGCCTCGTCGTCGCCTGCGGCGAAGGTGCGCTGGCGCTGCGCCAGGTACAGCGCCCCGGCGGCCGGCGCATCGATGGCGCTGCCTGGCTGCAATCGCAACCACTGCAACCGGGCCAGGTGCTGGCGTCCGCCTCGCACGCTTGAACTTCAGCCCCGCCGGCCTGATCTGAGGCGGTGTCCCCCGCCGCAGAAAGGATGCGAGAGGCCATGTTCAACCTGATGAAGACCGCCGTGCTGATGGCGGCGATCACCGCACTGTTCATGCTCGTCGGCCGCTGGCTGGGCGGCCAGGCCGGGATGATGCTGGCGCTGGTCGTGGCGATCGCCATGAACTTCTTCAGCTACTGGTTCAGCGACAAGATCGTGCTGAAGATGTACAACGCGCGCGAGGTCGACGACAGCAGCGCGCCGCAGTTCGTGGCCATGGTGCGCGAGCTGGCACAACGCGCGGGTATCCCGATGCCGCGCGTCTACATCATCGACGAGCGGGCGCCCAACGCCTTCGCGACCGGCCGCAATCCGTCCCACGCAGCCGTGGCAGCGACCACCGGCATCCTGCGCGCCCTGAGCCCGCGCGAGTTGCGCGGCGTCATGGCTCACGAACTGGCGCACGTGAAGCACCGCGACATCCTGATCTCGACGATCAGCGCGACCATGGCCGGCGCCATCGGCATGCTGGCCAACTTCGCGATGCTGTTCGGCGGCCGTGACGAGGAAGGACGTCCGGTGAATCCGATTGCCGGGCTGCTGGTGGCCATCCTGGCACCGCTGGCAGCCAGCCTGATCCAGATGGCCATCAGCCGCGCGCGCGAATTCGAGGCCGACCGCGGCGGCGCCGAAATTTCCGGCGACCCCGAGGCCCTGGCCACGGCGCTGCAAAAGATCCACCGCTACGCACAGGGCATCCCGATGGAGGCGGCCGAACGCCATCCGGAGACGGCGCAGATGATGATCATGAATCCGCTGTCCGGCGGCGGCATCCGCGGCCTGTTCTCGACCCACCCGTCGACCGAAGAACGGGTCGAGCGGCTGCTGCAGATGGCGGTGGCACGCTGAACGTGCAGTCCGTCGTCGGGAAAGCTTGGCAGCTGCACAGGCGCCCGCGCCGACAACCTCAAGGCGGCCAGCGGGCGGCCGATAAGACGGCCATGTCCCGCCGCCTGCTTGCCCCTCTCACAACCGCGCTGTGCCTGCTGGCCGCCGGATGCGACCAACTGGGCATCGAATCGGCAACCGCCATCGCAGCACGCAAGGAAGCCGACGGCAAGGCCATCGGCGGGGCCTGCCGCCATGCGGGCCGCGCCATCGAGGATTGCTACACGCTGAACCGCCGTGCCGACCGGGCTGCCGTCTACGCAGGCTGGCGCGAAATGAACGAGTACATGCTCGAAAACAAGCTGGAAGCCGTGCCGCCGCAGATCCAGCCGGAAACGCAGGTCGCGGCGAGAGGCACCGACAACGAAGCGGCGGAAGACCCGCCGAAGGGCGGCGACAAGCTGGCTGACAAGCACGGTGCGAAGGCCGAGGAGAAGTCGGCCGACGCGCCTGCCCGCAGGCGCCGCCCCGCGCCCTGACCGCCTCGTGCGGCATGCAGCCTGTCGCCTCGCGCGACCGCCTGTTCCTTCGCCTGCTCACTTCGTCAGGCCGCGCCTCGCCGCGCACCGCGAGACCGGCATGATCGCGCTCGATCCCAAGCGATGGAGCCTCGAATGCCAGGAGTCGACTCATTCTTCCGCTGGGCGGACCGCGTGCTGGGCTTCGCGCTCGCCGGGGCCCTGGCCGGCATGGTGGTGACCGCGCTGCCCGCGACCGCCCGGGCCGCCGATGCCGTCATCACCGCGACCGGTCCGCTCACCAGCGAGACCCGCAGCACCGGCGAATTTCGCGGCATCGCGGTGTCCGGCGGCATCGATCTCAAGATCCGCCAGGGCAGCGAACCGGCGATCGAGGTCAAGCTCGAAGCCAACCTGCTGCCCTATCTGGAGACCGTGGTCGAGAACGGCACCCTGCAGGTGCGCTGGAAGAAGGGGAGCAAGCTCCGGGTGAAGGACACGCCGCTCGTCAGCGCGTCGGTGGTCGAACTGAGTTCCATCGCCACCGCTGGCGCCAGCAATGTCGCCATCGCGCCACTGAAGACACCCAAGCTCCTGATCCAGCTCTCCGGCGCCGGCGACGTCGCGATCGACACGATCCAGGCCGAAGAACTCATCGTCAACATCGCCGGATCGGGCGACGTGGCGGCCAGCGGTCAGGCCAGGCGCCTTCAATTGCGCATCTCGGGCAGCGGCGACGTGAAGGCCGACGCGCTGAAGTCCGACGACGTGACCGTCAGCATCGCGGGTTCCGGCGATGCCTCGGTGCAGGCGGCACGGTCGCTGTCGGTGAGCATCGCCGGCTCGGGCGACGTGCTCTACCGCGGCGACGCACAGGTCAACAGCTCGATCTTGGGCAGCGGCAGCGTGCGAAAACGCTGACTTGCCCTGCATCAGTCGCTTGGCCCCGCGGCCCGGCGGCTGCTGCAAACCATCGGACAATATTTGGATGTCCGAATACTGCCCGCCCTGGCGGCACCCCGAATACCGCCGTGGCGCGCGCGAGATGGTCGGCATCTCGCTCGGCATTGCCGCGTGGGGCCTCGTGACCGGCGTCGCGATGATCAAGAGCGGCATGGGCCTCGGCCTGGCGCTGATGATGTCGCTGATCGTCTTCGCCGGCACGGCACAGCTGGCGGCCGTGCCGCTGATCGCGGCCGGCGCCCCGATCTGGGTGGTGTGGGCCACGGCGCTGTGCCTGAACCTGCGCTTCGTCATCTTCAGCGCGCAGTGGCGGCCCTATTTCAAGCACCTGCCGCGGCGCCAGCGCGCCCTGCTGGCCTACTTCACGGCCGATCTGAACTACGTGCTGTTCATGCGCCGCTTTCCGGAAGGCAAGCCCTCGCCCGAGCAACTGCCCTACTTCTGGGGCGGCGTGTCGGTCAACGCAGGCTCCTGGCACATCGCTTCGCTGCTGGGCATCTTCCTCGGCAACCACGTGCCGACCGAATGGGGCCTGGGCTTCGCCGGCACGATGGCACTGTTGGGCATGACCTACTCGCTGTTGTCGGACCGCGCGACCTGGCTGCCCGCGGTCGTCGCCGGCACCGCGGCGGTGGCGGCCTTCGCACTGCCCTTGAAGCTGAACATGCTGGTGGCGATCGCCGCCGCCGTCGCGATGGGCATGGCCATCGACCACAGCAAGCCGCTGCGCAAGCGGCTGATGGCCTGAGGATCCGGCCGCATGGAAACCTGGGAAGCGCTCGTCACGATCGTCGGGCTGGCCTGCATCACCCTGATCACGCGGGGCTTCTTCGTGCTGCCGAACCGCGAGCTGCCGATTCCCGAGTGGCTGCGCGAAGGCCTGCGCTATGCGCCGATCGGTGCGCTGGTCGCGATCGTCGTGCCCGAGATCGTGATGGCCCAGGGCCACCTGATCAGCAGCTGGAAGGACCCGCGCCTGTTCGGCGCCGCGGCCGCCACGGCGTGGTTCTGCTGGCGGCGGGACATGCTGGGCACCATCCTGTCCGGCACCGCGGTGATGCTCGCCCTGAAACTCGGGCTGGGTTGGTGATCTGCGAAACTGCGGGCCGGCCTCCGAGCCGCCCCGCAGCATCACCCCCCATCCCCACCATGAAGATCCTTCGCCTCGACGAACTCGTCGCGCGCGGCCAGCTCGCTGGCAAGCGCGTGTTCATCCGCGCCGACCTCAACGTGCCGCAGGACGATGACGGCCGCATCACCGAGGACACGCGCATCCGCGCCTCGGTGCCCTGCATTCGCATGGCGCTCGATGCCGGTGCGGCGGTGATGGTGACGTCCCACCTGGGCCGCCCGACCGAGGGTGAATTCAAGCCCGAGGACTCGCTGGCCCCGGTCGCCGCGCGCCTGGCGGAACTGCTGGGCCGCGAGGTGCCGTTGAAGTCGAACTGGGTCGACGGCGTCGACGTCGCGCCGGGCCAGGTGGTGCTGCTCGAGAACTGCCGACTCAACAAGGGCGAAAAGAAGAACAACGAAGACCTGGCGAAGAAGATGGCGGCCCTGTGCGACGTCTTCGTGCACGACGCCTTCGGCACGGCGCACCGCGCCGAGGCCAGCACCTACGGCATCGCGCAATTCGCGCCCATCGCTTGCGCTGGCCCGCTGCTGGCGGCCGAGATCGACGCGATCACCAAGGCACTGGCGAATCCGAAGCGGCCGCTGCTGGCCATCGTTGCCGGTTCCAAGGTGAGCACCAAGCTGACCATCCTGCAGAGCCTGGCAGCCAAAGTCGATGGCCTCATCGTCGGCGGCGGCATCGCCAACACCTTCCTGCTGGCTGAAGGGCTGCCGATCGGCAAGAGCCTGGCCGAAGCGGACCTGGTGAACGAAGCCAAGGCCGTGATCGCGGCCATGAAGGCACGCGGTGCGGAGGTGCCGATCCCCGTCGACGTGGTGACGGCCAAGGCCTTCGCCGCCGACGCTCCCGCCACCGTGAAGGCGGTGGCGGACGTGGCCGACGACGACCTGATCCTGGACATCGGCCCGAAGACGGCGGCGCACCTGGCCGACAAGCTCCGCGCCGCCGGCACGGTGGTGTGGAACGGCCCGGTCGGCGTGTTCGAGTTCGATGCCTTCGCGAAGGGCACGCAGACCATCGCCCGCGCCATCGCCGACAGCAGCGCCTTCAGCATTGCCGGTGGCGGCGATACGCTGGCCGCCATCGCCAAGTACGGCATCGAGAAGGACATCGGCTACATCTCCACCGGCGGCGGCGCCTTCCTCGAAGTGCTGGAAGGCAAGACCCTGCCCGCATTCGAGATCCTGCAGAAGCGCGCGGCAGGCTGACGCTGCGGGCACGCGGCCAGCCTCCCACGGGCGGCCGCAGCACAGCGCACCGATCCCTGACTGTGGCGCCCATGCGTCACTCAGGGATTCCATCGAGTGCGGTTGTTTCTGATTTCGGTTCACCACACCGCTGGCGCCCGTAATCCGGCGTAACCTCCGTCTCCCCTCAAGAACGACGGAGGCTCCCGCGCCATGAAATCCCCCTTGTCCGACGCCGAAATCGCCCTGCGCGACGCCGCCCTCGAGTACCACCGCGCGCCGACGCGCGGCAAGATCTCCGTCACCCCGACCAAGCCGCTGTCGAACCAGCGCGACTTGTCGCTGGCCTACTCGCCGGGCGTGGCCTACGCCTGCCTCGCGATCGAGGAAGACCCCACCCTCGCGGCCGACTTCACCTCGCGCGGCAACCTGGTCGGCGTGGTCACCAACGGCACCGCGGTGCTGGGCCTGGGCGACATCGGCCCGCTGGCCGGCAAGCCGGTGATGGAAGGCAAGGGCTGCCTGTTCAAGAAGTTCGCCGGCATCGACGTGTTCGACATCGAACTGGCCGAGAAGGACCCGGACAAGCTGGTGGACATCATCGCCGCGCTGGAGCCCACGCTGGGCGGCATCAACCTCGAGGACATCAAGGCGCCCGAGTGCTTCTACGTCGAGAAGAAGCTGCGCGAGCGGCTGAACATCCCCGTCTTCCACGATGACCAGCACGGCACGGCCATCATCTCGGCCGCTGCGCTGCTGAACGGGCTGGAGCTGGTCGGCAAGAAGATCGGCGAGGTCAAGGTGGTTGCCTCCGGTGCCGGTGCCGCCGCCATTGCCTGCCTGGACCTGATGGTCAGCCTGGGCGTCGACATCAAGAACGTCTTCGCCGTCGATTCCAAGGGCGTCATCCGCGAAGGCCGTGGCGACAAGCTGGACGAGTCGAAACAACGTTATTGCCAGAGCACGGAAGCGAAGACGCTGGCCGACGCGGTGAAGGATGCGGACGTGTTCCTCGGCTGCTCGGCGGCCGGCGTGCTGTCGGCCGAGATGGTCAAGACCATGGCCAAGCAGCCCATCATCCTGGCGCTGGCCAACCCCGAGCCCGAGATCCGCCCCGAGCTGGCCAAGGAAGCACGGCCCGACTGCATCATCGCCACCGGCCGCTCGGACTACCCGAACCAGGTCAACAACGTCCTGTGCTTCCCGTACATCTTCCGCGGTGCACTCGATTGCGGCGCCACCCGCATCAACGAAGCGATGAAGCTGGCCTGCGTGCGCGAGATCGCCGCACTGGCCAAGGCCGAACTGAGCGATGAAGTGGCCGCTGCTTATGCAGGTCAGGAACTGAAGTTCGGTCCCGACTACATCATTCCCAAGCCCTTCGACGCGCGCCTGATCTTGCGCATCGCCCCGGCGGTGGCACAGGCCGCGGCGGAAAGCGGCGTGGCCACGCGGCCCATCGCCGACCTGGAGGCCTACCGGCAGCAGCTCACGCGCTTCGTCTACCAGACCGGCATGGTGATGCGTCCGGTCTTCGCCGCGGCGCGCGCCGCGTCGGCACAGAGGCCGGCGCGCGTCGTCTATGCGGAAGGTGAAGACGAACGCGTGCTGCGCGCCGTGCAGGTGGTGCGCGACGAAGGCCTGGCCTTCCCGATCCTGGTCGGCCGCCCCGCGGTGATCGCCATGCGCATCGAACGCGCCGGCTTGCGCCTGAAGCCCGGCGTCGACTTCGAGCTGTGCGACCCCGAGGACGATCCGCGCTTCCGCAGCTACTGGGAGCAGTACCACCGCCTGATGGGCCGCGAGGGCGTCTCGATCGAGGCGTCGAAGACCATGGTGCGGCGCTCGAACACGCTGATCTCTTCGCTGATGCTCAAGCGCGGCGAGGCCGACGCGATGCTGTGCGGCCTGGTGGGCCGCTACGACGCGCACCTGGAGCACGTGCGCAACGTCATCGGCCAGCGCAGCGACGTCAGCAGCATGGCCGCGATGAACGCGCTGATGCTGGACCAGCACACGCTGTTCATCACCGACACCTTCGTCAACGAAGAGCCGAGCTCGCAGGAGCTGGCGGAGATCGCACAGATGGCCGCGGCCGAAGTGCAGCGTTTCGGCGTACCGGCCAAGGTGGCCTTCCTGTCGCATTCGGTGTTCGGTTCGTCCAAGCGCGCCTCGGCGCTGCGCATGCGCGCGGCGCGCGACCTCTTCGTGCAACGCAACCCGCACGTCGAGTGCGACGGCGAACTGCAGGGCGACGCCGCGCTGTCGGAAGCCATTCGCGGCAAGTTCCTCGCCGACAGCACACTCACCGGCGCGGCCAACCTGCTGGTGCTGCCGAACCTGGATGCCGCGAACATCCTGTTCAACGTGCTCAAGGTGGTGGGCGGCCATGGCGTGACCATCGGTCCCATCCTGCTCGGCGCGGCACTGCCGGCGCACATCCTGACCCCATCCGCCACCATGCGCCGCGTCGTCAACATGACGGCGCTTGCAGTGGCGGACGTGGCCGAATTGCGAGGCGCCCAAGCCGAAACCGCGAGGTAACTTTTCGTCAGCACCGGCGCGGATAATTCGCGCTTTTCGTCAGCCCCAGCAGCAGCCACATGACACGCGCCACCAAGATCGTTGCGACCCTCGGCCCGGCCTCCAGCGATCCCGCGGTGCTCGAAAGGCTGCTGCGGGCCGGCGTGGACGTGGTGCGGCTCAACTTCAGCCACGGCAAGGCGCAGGACCACATCGATCGCGCGCGCCTGGTGCGCGAGACGGCCCAGCGCATCGGCAAGCCGGTGGCGCTGATGGCCGACCTGCAGGGGCCGAAGATCCGCGTCGGCAAGTTCGAGGAAGGCCGGGTGATGCTGGTGCCCGGCGCCCCCTTCATCCTCGATGCCGCGCGCACCGAGCCCGGCAATGTCGACATCGTCGGCCTCGACTACAAGGAGCTGCCGCGCGACGTGCGTCCCGGCGACCAGTTGCTGCTGAATGACGGCTTGCTGGTGCTGATCGTCGACTCCGTGCGCGGCGACCAGGTCCACACCATCGTCAAGGTCGGCGGAGAGCTCAGCAACAACAAGGGCATCAACAAGCTGGGCGGCGGCCTGACCGCGCCGGCCTTGACCGGCAAGGACATGGAGGACATAAAGACGGCCGTGTCTTTCAGCTGCGAATACCTGGCAGTCAGCTTCCCCAAGAACGCGACCGACATGGAGATGGCGCGCCAACTGGCCAACGTGGCGGGCGAGCCCTATCGCCACAAGCCGGCGATGATCGCGAAAATCGAGCGCACCGAGGCGATCCCGAACCTGGAAGCCATCCTGCGCGCGAGCGACGGCATCATGGTCGCCCGCGGCGATCTGGCGGTGGAAGTGGGCAATGCCGCGGTGCCCGCGCTGCAGAAGAAGATGATCCGCATGGCGCGCGAGATGGACAAGGTGTGCATCACCGCGACGCAGATGATGGAGAGCATGATCGTCAACCCGGTGCCGACGCGCGCCGAGGTCAGCGACGTCGCGAACGCGGTGCTGGACGGCACCGACGCGGTGATGCTCTCGGCCGAGACCGCCGCCGGCAAGTACCCGGTGGAGACGGTGGAGCACATGGCGCTGATCGCGCTGGAGGCGGAGCGCGCCGAAGAGGTCAAGCTCGACGCCGACTTCACGAACAAGCGCTTCGGACGCATCGACCAGTCGATCGCGATGGGCGCGCTGTTCACCGCGCACCACCTGGGCTGCAAGGCCATCATCGCGCTGACCGAATCAGGCTCGACCGCGCTGTGGATGAGCCGCTACAACATCCACGTGCCGATCTTCGGCATGACGGCGCAGCAGAACTCCGAGCGCCGCATGGCGCTGTTCCGCAACGTGCAGCCCGTGTTGATGCCCGCGCACACCGACCGCGACCAGGCACTGGCCGATGCGGAACGGGTACTGGTGGAACGCGGCGTGCTGCGCCCCGGCGATACCTACGCCATCACCTGCGGCGAGCCGATGGGCTACCCCGGCGGCACCAACATGCTGAAGGTGTGCCGCGTCAGCTGACGCGGTTCAAGCGGCGACGGGAACGGCGGGCACCGTCTCGCGCACGCTGCCGATCATGGCCGCCACGCGCGGCGCCATGTTCACC
>CAMLJY010000018.1 GCA_946480465.1 uncultured Burkholderiales bacterium | reverse complement strand
CCCGCACCCGCACCCGCACCCGCACCCGCACCCGCACCCGCACCCGCACCCGCGCGTGCCCGTGCTCGTGCTCGTGCTCGTGCTCGTGCTCGTGCTCGTGCTCGTGCTCGTGCCACGTGGCCCGCATTGCCCGGATGGCCCCGCTTTTCAAGGCACTGCCCCGTGCGCATGGCCTCGAAGATGCGGGTCGTGCGCGCACAGGTCATCCATCTGCATTCCGATGCACCGCCCAAGCCGGCGGCCGGTGCGGCCTGCAACGGCTGCGGGGTCTGCTGCGCCGCCGAGCCCTGCCCCATCGGCATGCTGGTGAGCCGGCGCCGGCAGGGCGCCTGTGCGGCGCTGGTCTGGGGTGAGGCGGCGGGCCGCTACCGCTGCGGCCTGGTGGAGCAGCCGGCGGCCCATCTTCCGCGGGCCCTGGCAGCGCTGGCCCCGCTGGTACGGCGTCTGGCGCGCCGCTTGATCGCCGCGGGCGCCGGCTGCGACTGCAGCTTCGAGGCCCGCCCGCGCTGACGGGAGCCGTCTTCACCGCGCCGCGTCCTGCGTGCAGTGCCGGGGGGCGCGGGCGGCCGGCGCGGTGCCGGCGTGGGCGTCACGGTTCCTGGGCCAGCGAGGCGCGTGGCCGGGCCGGCAAGCGGACCAGCATGCCGACGATGCGGGCCTGCGCCGCCGCCAGCGCATGGAGGCGCTGGCTGCGTTCGGCCGGCACCATGCCGCCGCCGTCCTGCGCGACGGGTTCGGCCAGGCGCGCCACGTCGTCGATGCCCAGCATCTCGGCGGCGCTGCCCAGCGCCTGGGTGATCTGCTGCAGGCCGCGCAGGTCGCCCGCCTCCAGGCACCGGCGCGCCGCCTCGGCGTCGTCGCGGTGCTGCTCGGCATAGGCGGCGAGCCGGTCGAGGTAGTCGTCCAGCTGGCCGCCGGCGTGGTCCAGGCCCCGGCGCACGTCGATCGTGGGCAGCAGCGCCGCCAGGGCGTGCAGTCCGGCGTCCGGTCCGGTGGCCGGAGGCGGCGTTGCGCGGGCTTCGGCCGGGATCCAGCGCAGCAGCGCCTCGTGCAGTTCGTCCGGATCGATGGGCTTGGTCAGGTGGCCGTCCATCCCCGCATCCAGGCAGGCCTGCCGGTCGCGCTCCAGCGCCGAGGCGGTCATCGCCACCACCGCCAGCCCGCTGCCCTGCGGCAGCTTGCGCAGCAGCTGCGTGGCCTGCAGGCCGTCCATGACCGGCATGTGCACGTCCATCAGCACCAGGTCGAAGCGGTCGGCCTGCAGCCGCTCCAGCGCCTCGATGCCATGCCCGGCCACCGCCACCTGCATGCCGGCCTGCGCCAGCAGCTCGCTGCCGACCTGCTGGTTGATCGGGTTGTCCTCCACCAGCAGCACCTTCGCGCCCTGGATCGCGGCCAGCGCATCACTGGCTGGCGCCGGTGCCACCGCGGTGGCACCGGCATCCGTCCGGTCCAGGCCGACGATGGCGTCGAGCAGCCGCGATGGCGTGATCGGCTTGGTCAGCACGCTGTCGGCCGGCACGGCGCCGGCCAGCGCCAGCGTGTGTTCCATGCTGGCGGCCGACACCAGGATGACGATGGCGGGCCGCCGCGGCGCCGACGGATGGGTGGCCCGGCGCAGCTTGTGGGCCAGGCCGCCATCGTCGGCGATGCCGGCCGTGCGCTCGTCCAGCAGCACCAGCTCGAAGGCCTGGCCGCCGGCCTCGGCCTCGCGCAGCCGCTGCAGCGCCTCGCCCGCGCTGGCCGCCACGGTGACGGGAAAGCGCCAGGAGTCCAGCACGTCGCGCAGGATGCGTGCCGAGGTCTCCAGCGGATCGATCAACAGCGTGCGCAGGCCGCGGTTCGGCGGCGCGGCGTGCACTTCGCCGCTGTTGCCGCCGCCGATGCCCAGGCGCACGGTGACGCTGAACTCCGAGCCTTGGCCCGGCTCGCTGGCCAGGCGGATCTCGCCGCCCATCATCTCGGCCAGCCGGCGGCAGATGGCCAGCCCCAGGCCGGTGCCGCCGTAGCGCCGGCTGGTCGAGCGATCGGCCTGCGTGAACGGGGTGAAGAGCCGCGCCTGCTGCTCGGGCGTCAGGCCGATGCCCGTGTCGCGCACGAAGAAGCGCAGCACCGCCTCGTGGCCATCGAGCGCGACCGGCTCGGCGCCGAGCACGATCTCGCCACGCTCGGTGAACTTGATGGCATTGCCGACCAGGTTGTTCAGCACCTGCGCCAGCCGCAGCGGGTCACCGACCACACGTGGGGGCAGGTGGCGGTCCAGCTGCACCAGCAGCGCGAGGCCAGCCTGCTCGGCCCGCGCGGAGAACAGGCTGGCGACGTTGGCCAGCAGCGCTTCCAGCTCGAAGACCTCCTCCTCCAGCGTCAGCTTGTCGGCTTCCATCTTGGAGTAGTCGAGCACGTCGTCCAGCAGCCGCATCAGCGACTTCGAGGCCGCCTGCAGCTTGGTCAGGTAGTCGCGCTGGCGGGCGTCGAGCCCGGTTTCCAGCGCCAGGTGGGTGAGTCCCAGGATCGCGTTCATCGGCGTGCGGATCTCATGGCTCATGTTGGCCAGGAAACGGCCCTTGGCCTCGTCGGCGGCCAGCGCGGCGTCGCGCGCGGTGGCCAGTTCGGCGGCTCGCTGGCGATCGCGCTGGTGCAGCGCCACCAGCTTGCGGTGCAGGCGCGCGTTCTCGAGCAGCAGCTCCAGCAGCACGAAGCTGGCCGCGAACAGGCCGTACAGGCGGCCTGCATAAAAGCCCAGGTCGTAGCGGCCGCCGTTGAACACCGCCGCCAGGCCCACGTCGCACAGCCAAGCGCACATCACGACCGACAGCCACAGGTCCAGCACGCTGCGGCGCCGGCGCCACCACAGCATCACCAGCGCCGCCAGGCTCAGCAGCCAGACGCTGCCGACGACGAACAGCATCGCCGGGGTGTAGCGGTGGCCGCTCATGATGGGTGGCAGCAGGTCGTGGCCGGCGGTGGTCAGCAGGGTGACCGCGCCGACGGCGGCCAGCACCAGCACGGGCAGGGCCGCATCGAGGCGGCGGTGCACGCTGCTGCGGTCGCCCACCGCCACGTAGGCGATCACGAACAGCGGGAACCCGGCATGCCAGGCCATGTAGAGCCAGGCAGTGGTCTGCATGCCGGCGCCCATCAGGCCGGTGGGTGCGAACAGGCCGGGGAAGCTGAGCAGGTGCACGCCGGCCAGCAGCCCGGTGAACAGGTAGCCCGCGGCCAGCAGGCCCAGCCGCGACTCGAGCCGGACCCGGTACTGCCCGTACAGCAGTACCGCGGTGATCAGGTCGCCGACGATCAGCGCCGACTGGTACACCGGGATGAAGCCCGGCAACGGCTTCAGCGGCGTCTTCGCGAACGGCACCGCGGCCGCGAACAGCAGCAGCGAGACGACTGCGAACAGCAGCGCCCGCCTGCGCATGGCAGGCGGCGCATGGCCGGTGGACAGCAACATGGTCGCCGCTCCGGGTGTGTCGATGCGCATGGTGCCTCCTGTGCCGGCCTTTGTCGTGCCGGCCGGGCCCACCTGCAAGGCGACCATCGTAGCGCGCCCCCGGGGGGGCGTGGGGGGGCGTTTCAGCCCGGCAGCCGCGCCCGTACTGCGGCCACCAGCGGCGCGATGGCCGAGGGCGGAAACGGCGACACGCTGCTGACGTTGATTTCGCACAACACGAAGCGCTCGGCGCCGTCGGCCGCCGGCTCGCCGAGCATGAAGTCGCAGTCCCACAGCAGCGGCAGCCGGTCGCGCGGCAGGTCCAGGCGCTGGCGCAGCAGGCCGATCCATTGCGTTTCCAGCAGGTGCTTCAGGCCCTGGAATCGCGCCAGGTCGGGGCCGTGGTACAGCCGCGGGCCCGGCGGCGGCGCGGCGTGGCCCGGCGGCGCGGGGTACAGCGCGTTGACGGCCTGGTGGCCGAAGCCCGCGACACGGTCTTCCACCAGGTAGGCGCGCACCATGCCGTCGGCCAGGCGGGCTTGCCAGGCCTGGTCGACCATGTGGCCGCCGTTCTCCCCTTCGAAGTACTCGGCCATGCGGCGCAGCAAGGCGTCCATGTCCATCAGCGCCTCCTCGCTGCCGCGCTGGGCGTGGCGCACGCGCAGCAGCAGCGAGCCGGCCGGCGATTCAGCCTGCTCGACCCGCCAGACACCGATGCCGCTGTGGCCCCGGTGCTGCTTCAGCACGCGGGGTCCGCCGCGCAGGCGCCGCGGCAGCTCCGCCGCCAGCTGCGCAAGGCTGTCGACGCGATGCGCGTCGCTGCCGAAGGGCAGGTCGCGCGTGTCGACCAGCACGTCCTTGGTGCCCAGCTTCAGGATGGTGTCCGGATGCGCGCTGACGTGCACGCCGGCCGCGGCCACCTCGCGCAGCATGGCGTCCAGCCGGTCGCGGCGGCGGCCGCCTTCGATGGGGTTGCACCACACCTGCACGAGCGCGGCCTGGCGCAGCTGAGCGGCCACCTCGTCGGCGAAGTCGTCGTGGTAGACCGCGGGCACCGCGCGGATGCCGGCGGCGGCGAAGGCCTCGAACAAGGCGGCGAAGCGGCTCTCCGCGGGGTCCGATCGGTCGCGGGCGGCGCGGTCGCCGGGATACAGCAGGGCGACGGCCGGCGCACCGGCGGGGATGGCGGCCGAGATCGCGGCGGCGCTCATGGCCGGCGCCCCTTGTCCTCGAGCGGCCGACCGTCCGCTTGCCAGCCATCGATGCCGCCGCTCAAATAACGTGCATCGACGCCGGCAGCGCGCAGGCGCAGCGCCGTCGAGCGGCCGACTTCATGGCCGTAGACGCAGTAGACGACCACCGGCCGGTCGGCGGGCAGTTCGCGCGCCCAGTCGCCGACCCTCGCCGGATCGCACCAGCGGGCACCGGGGATCATGCGGGCGGCCTGCTCGAACACGCCGGCGCGGCGGACGTCGAGCAGGGTCGCGGCGGCGACGTCCTCGGCCGCGGCGGCAAAGGGCTCGCTCGCGGCATGGACCGCCGCCTGGTAGCGCTGGTACACCGCCGCCCAGTCGACGTTGCCCATGAACGCGTCGACGTAGGCGCCGGCGGCGGCACCGTGGTCCATGTGGTAGGCATGCTCGTACATGTCGAGCGCGAGGATCGGCACCGCCCCGGCCACCGCCTGGGTGTGGTCGGCGGCCCACTGGTTCACCAGCGTGCCGTCGCGGGGCTGGAAGCTCAGCAGCACCCACCCTGATCCGCCGCCCAGCGCCTTGCCCATCGCGCTGAACTCTGCACGCCAGCGCTCGGCGCTGCCGAAGTTCGCTTCGAGCGCCAGGGCCATGGCCGGTGCCATCGGCGCGCCGTCGCCGCCCAGGCTCGCGAAGTACAGCTCGTGCAGCAGCATCGAGTTGGTGGCGATCAGCTCCTCGCGCTTCAGGCCGTTGAGCTGGAAGCCCGGCGCGCTCGCGAAAGCGAGCTCGGCCAGTTGCGCGCGGATCGCGTTCAGGCGCTTCACGGCGCCACCGTAGTTGTTCTGGTGGTGGCTCGCGATCAGCCGCTCGGACAGGCCGCGCAGGCGGGTCGGATCGAAAGGCAGGGGAAGGATGCGAGCGTCCATGGAAAGACTCCGGTGCTAACGAATGAGAGTCACGGCCAGGCCGGCCGCGGCACTGAGCCCCAGCAGCGGCATCACGCCGAGCTTGAAGCGGAACAGCGCGACGCCGGCCGCGACGGTGATGGCGGCCGAGACCGCGTCGAAGCGGCCCGAGAAGCCCTGCGGCCACCAGACGTGCCAGGCGAAGAACAGCGCCAGGTTCAGGATCACCCCGACCACGGCCGCGGTGATGGCCGACAGCGGCGCCGTGAATCCCAGCTTGCCGTGCGTGGCCTCGACCAGCGGACCGCCGGCGAGGATGAAGACGAAGGACGGCAGGAAGGTGAAGAAGGTGACGACGGTGGCCGCCAGCGCGCCGCCGGCGAACAGCGCCTCGGGCCCGGCCACCTGCTTCAGCCAGCCGCCGACGAAGCCGACGAAGGCCACCACCATGATCAGCGGGCCCGGCGTGGTCTCGCCCAGCGCCAGGCCGTCGATCATCTGCGGGCCGCTCAGCCACTGGTGCTGCTCGACCGCACCCTGGTAGACGTAGGGCAGCACCGCGTAGGCGCCGCCGAAGGTCAGCAGCGCGGCCTTGGTGAAGAACCAGCCCATCTGCGTCAGCGTGGCGTGCCAGCCCTGCGCCGCGACCAGGGCCGCCATCGCCAGCGCCCACAGGCCGAGGCCGACGCCGAGCACCCGCACCAGCCGCCCGCGCGAGAAGCGTGCATGCGCGGGCGTGGGGGTGTGGTCGTCGATCAGCGCGGGGCCGTAGCCCTGCTGTCCGGCACCGTGGCCGCCGCCCAGCGCGAACACCTGCGGCCAGCGCGGCGCGGCGAGGTGGCCGATCAGCCCGGCGCCGAGCACGATGGCCGGGAATGGCGTGTCGAACGCGAAGATGGCGATGAACGAGGCCACCGCGATGCCCCACATCCAGCGGTTCTTCAGCGCCCGCGTGCCGATGCGGTGCGCGGCATGCAGCACCAGCGCCGTCACCGCGGGCTTGATGCCGTAGAAGAGGCCGGCCACCAGCGGCACGTCGCCGAAGCGCAGGTAGATCCAGCTCAGCGCGATCAGGATGAACAGCGAGGGCAGCACGAAGAGCGCGCCGGCGACGATGCCGCCCCAGGTGCGGTGCATCAGCCAGCCGATGTAGGTGGCGAGCTGCTGCGCCTCCGGGCCGGGCAGCAGCATGCAGTAGTTGAGTGCGTGCAGGAAGCGCTTCTCGCTGATCCAGCGGCGGCGCTCGACCAGCTCGGTGTGCATGATCGCGATCTGGCCCGCGGGGCCGCCGAAGCTGATGAAGCCGAGCTTCAGCCAGAAGCGGAAGGCCTCGGCGAAGCGCACGGGCGCGGGTGCGGCGGTTGCGCCGGCGTCGCCGGCGGCCAGGGGAGCAGTGGTGGGGTGGCTCATCAGTCGTTGCGCCGTGCCGGCGGCGAGGCATGGAGGGCATCGAAGACCGCGGCGGCGGCTTCGGCCAGTTCGTCGTCGTCGGCATGCACTTCGCGCAGGCCGGCCAACACCGCTTCGATGCCGGCGGCCTCGGGCACCGGGATGCCGCCGACGTCCAGGTAATGCACGATGCGCGCGACACGTTGCAGGCGCGTGTCGCCATCGAGCCCGAAGCTGGCCGCGAGCACCTCGAAGCTGACGCGCGCGCCGACGTGCGTGAAGCGCGCGCCGTCGTAGTCGAAGCCCAGCACGCCGCGCGGTGCGCGCACCGGATCGGCCAGCCAGACGAAGGTGGCGGCAGGGTCGATGAAGCGCCGGATCAACCAGGCGCAGGCCAGGCGGTCGACCCAGGGCCGTGCCCTGGTGGCCCAGCGCCGGCGCTGGTATTGGCGCCGGTCCAGCTGCGCGATGCCGTGCTCCGCCTCGGCGGTGGGTTCACCGGCGGAGAACTGTGCGTCGATGGTCTGGCGCAGGCGGGCCAGGTGCGATTCGGCCTGGGCTGATGCGGGGCCGGGGTAGTAGTCGATGCGCTGCAGCGCTTGCAGCGCCTCGGCGGCGGTGCGGGCGCGGCGGCGGGCTTCGGTCTCGTCCAGCGTGGGCAGCGCGGCGGAGAGGGTGTCCAGTTCGGCGCGCCAGGCCGCGTAGGCGTCGCTGCGGTCGAACAGCGCGAGCAGCTCCTGCTTCTGCACTTCGCTGCGGGGTGCCAGGTCCAGCACGCTGGCATGGCCGCCGTGCTCGCGCGCTTCCTCGGCCAGCGGCTCGAACAATGCCGCCTGCTCCACCGGCAGCAGGTAGGTGCCATCGCGCAGCGAGGCGCAGCCCAGCCCCTTCAATGCACGCCACAGCCGCAGGCGCACGGCGTTGGGCTGCGTCGGCAGCGTCAGCATCAGCACGGACCACATGTGCTGAAATATAAACTACACAATAGGAAATAGATATCTACCCACGTCGAGGAGGGATGACGCGTGCCGCATCCGTCCCGCCTGGGACGGAAGGCGGTAGCAGCGGAGGCGTCTGCCGCCGGGCGCGGCCAGTCGGGGTGTCGGCGCAGGTGTCAGCGCGTGGCACGCGCCGCGACGCCCGCGGCGAGCAGCGCCGCGGCGATCACGTCCGCGGTGACGACGCGGGCGATCGCGGCGTTGTAGCCGCCGGTGCCAAGCGCCAGCGCCAGGAAGGACAGCACGCTGGCCAGTGCGATCGACAGCGCCGCCCACTGCAGCGGCCGGTGGAAGGCCGCGGCCAGGCACAGCGCGCCGATCAGGCCGAACAGCACGGCGCGGTGGCGCATCAGGATCGCCAGGTCCGGGCCGGTGATGGGGATGCCGTAGAGCGCGGCGAGCTTGTCGGCGCCCAGCACGCCGGCCAGCGGCAGCAGGTGGATGAGGCCCGCCGCGACGAGTGCGACGGTGGTGACGAGGGACAGCTTGGTGTTCATGCCTGCGGCCTGAGGGACAACGGCGCGCATTGGACCGCGCGCAGCGGTGGCGCGCCATTACCTGCCAGGTCATCGGCGGACCCGGGGCGGGCAAGGTGGAAGCCGGGCAGCGGCCGCCCGGCAGGGACTGGGACTCGCCGGATCCGGGGTGGATCGAGATGGCCTTGCAGCCCCGGGTCCGCCGCGGAATGCCCCGGCAGCTTTACCCGGATTGCGCGAGATCGGACAACGGTCCGATACTGAGCCTCGCTCCACTGCGCCGGGTTCAACGTGGCCGCCATCTTTGCGAAGACGCCTGAGGGTCAGAAGGAAGTCACGGCACGCTCGCTCGGCCTGCCCGCACGTGCCCGAACGCTGCTGATCCTCGTGGACGGCAAGCGCAGCAGCACCGAACTCGCGGCGCTGGTTCCCGAGGTGGACACCCTCCTGGACGTGCTGCTGAAAGCCGGCCTGATCGCGCCGGCTGGCGGCAGCCCCTCACTTCCGCCGGAGAGGCCGCCCGGGCCAGAGGCTGCGGCAACGGTACCCGCCCGGGACGTCGCCCAGTTGCGGCGCGACGCGGCCCGCGCCATCAACGATCTTCTGGGGCCGGACGGGGACAGCCTGGCGATGCGAATCGAAGCAGCGGCCACAGCGGACGAGCTGCGCGCGGCGCTGGGTCGTGCCGTGGCCTTCATCGCCGATGTGCGCGGCCGCCCCGCGGCCGAGGACTTCGCGCGGCGCTTTCTGGGCTGAGAACCGGCGCTTGGGGCCCTCCGGTCCGCGGCAGGCCGCCGCCTGAAAGCGAACGGGCCCTGCCGTTGCCGGCAGGGCCCGTGGCGGGCCCGGGGCGCGGGTGGATCAGGCCTTGCCCAGCTTCAGGTCAGGGTAGCGCACGTGGTGCACCAGTTCCTGCGTCGCCTGGTCGGGCGCCCTCGTCAGCAGGCTGACGATGATGATCACGGCAAAGCCGATCGGCACGCCGAACAGGCCGGCCGAGATCGGCTGGATGCCCCACCAGATGTTGTCCGCGATCGGGGACGTCACACCGAAAATGCTGCGCATCCAGGGCTGCGTGGTGGCCATGTAGTAGAAGGTCGTGCCCAGCCCGGCGACCATGCCGAGCGTGGCGCCCCACTTGTTGGCCCGCCGCCAGAAGATGCCCAGCACGAGGGCCGGGAAGAACGCGGCAGCGGCGAACGAGAAGGCCGCGGACACCAGGAACAGGATGTCGGCCGGCTTCTGCGCCGCGACGGCCGCGGCCGCCAGCGCCACCACCAGCAGCAGCACCTTGGAGATCGTGACCCGGCGCGCGGTGGGCGCGTTGGGGTCGATCATCTTGTAATACAGGTCGTGGCTGAGCGCGTTGGCAATGGTCAGCAGCAGGCCGTCGGCGGTGGAGAGTGCCGCCGCCAGGCCGCCGGCGGCGACCATGCCCGATATCACGTAGGGCAGGCCGCCGATGGCCGGCGTGGCCAGCACGATGATGTCGCCGCCGATCTTGATCTCGCCCAGTTGCAGGATGCCGTCCTTGTTCACGTCCACGACGGACAGCAGGGCGGGATCGACGCGGTTCCAGGCCGATATCCACTCCGGCAATCGGTCGAATGGCGTGCCGACGACGAGCGTGAACATCTCGTACTTGACCAGCACCGCGAGCGCCGGCGCGGTGAAGTAGAGCAGGAAGATGAAGAACAGCGACCACGTCACCGATTCACGCGCCTGCTTGACCGAGGGCGTCGTGTAGTAGCGCATCAGGATGTGCGGCAGCGCGGCCGTGCCCACCATCAGGCAGAAGGTCAGCGCCAGGAAGTTGCGGCGCGATTCGTTGTAGGCCTTCTGCGCCTTCTCGTCGCCATTCGGATCCCCGGCAAACTGCTGCGCGTGGGGCGGCATGCCGGCCAGCGGCACCGCCCGGGCCGCATTCGCGGTCTTGGCGGCGGTGTAGGCCTTGCGGGCATCCGCCTCGGTCGCCGGCAGCGCCGCCACCGCCTTCTCGGCGGCCACGATGTCGGCGGCCGGCGCATTGGCGGCCCGAAGGTCGGCCAGCTTCTTCTCGGCCGCGGCGCGGTCCGCCGCCATGGCCGCGGGAACGTCCTTCAGCTTGGCGTCGGCGGCGTCGGCGGCGGCCTTGAATGCCGCGATCACTTCCTTCTCCTTCGGGTCCTCGCGCAGCCGCTTCTCGGCCGCGGTGACCTTCTCGAGCTGGTAGCCGTAGATGGCCTGCGGAATCGGCACGCCGGTCTGCTTCACCGCGAGCCACACCACCGGCACCATGTAGGCAATGATCAGGATGATGTATTGCGCCACCTGGGTCCAGGTGACGGCGCGCATGCCGCCGAGGAAGGAGCACACCAGGATGCCGCCCAGGCCGACGAAGATGCCGATCTCGAAGGCCAGGCCGGACAGCCGCGTGGTGATCAGGCCGACGCCGTAGATCTGCGCGACGACGTAGGTGAACGAGCACAGGATGGCGCCGATGATGCCCACCAGCCGCGGCAGGTTGCCGCCGAAGCGCGCACCCAGGAAATCGGGAATCGTGAACTGGCCGAACTTGCGCAGGTAGGGCGCGAGGAACAGCGCCACCAGGCAGTAGCCGCCGGTCCAGCCCATGATGAAGGCCAGGCCCCCATAACCCGTCAGGTACAGGGTGCCGGCCATGCCGATGAACGAGGCCGCGCTCATCCAGTCGGCCCCGGTGGCCATGCCGTTGTAGATGGCCGGCACGCGGCGTCCGGCGACGTAGTACTCGGCCGCGTCGGTCGTGCGGCTCATGATGCCGATGCCGGCGTACAGCGCCACGGTGGCCAGCAGGAAGATGAAGCCGATCCAGTTCCTCGGCAGCCCCATCTGCTCCAGCACCGCAAGCACGATGACGAAGGTGATGAAGCCGCCGGTGTACCAGCCGTAGACCTTGTTCAGCTGCGACTTGAAGGCGCGCGTTGCCGCGGCGTTCGAGCTGTCTGCATGTTCGAAACTCATGCCGGCCATGTCATTCCTCCTCGGCCACGCCGTGTTCCTGGTCCAGCCGGTTCATGTACCGGGCATAGAACCAGATGATCGCGACATAGACGACCAGCGCACCCTGGGCCGCGACCCAGAAGCTGAACGGCCAGCCGAAGAACGTGAAGTCGAGATCACGTGCGAAGTACGCGACAACGTAGGTCACCATGAACCAGATGAACATCAGGAAGGCGGTCATCCTGACGTTCTTGTCCCAGTAGTGGTGGTGTCGTTCACTCAGCTGCTGCATCGACCAGTCTCCTCGTTCGACCGGGATCGGCCCGGTTCCGTGCATCCGCACCTGCGGTTTACTCGAGACGATCCAGATCCTCGGGGCGCCGCGCTAGGCGGCCAGCCCGGTTTCGCGTTCCAGCTGCGCGGCCACGCCGGGCTCGAAGCCCCGCAGGTGACGTATCACCCGGCATGCCGCCTCGGGCCGATGGCGCTCCACATAGAGCTGCGCCAGGTGGTACCAGCCGTAAGGGCTCATCGGCTGCAGTTCGGTGTTGCGCAGCAGCGCCGCCTCGGCCTCGTCGCCGCGCTGCAGGCCCATCAGCACCAGGCCCAGGCCGTACCAGGCGCGGTCGAGCCGCGGATCCAGCTCGACCGCCCGCCGAAAGGCCTGCTCCGCATCGCCCAGGCGTTCCAGCCGCTGCAGCAGGAAGGCGTAGTTGAACCAGTGCGCGGCCGCCGCCGACGGGTGCGCCGCCACGAGCGCGGCCGCATCGTGCACGGCCTCGTCCAGCGCGCCCCGCACCGCGCGCAGGTGGGACCGGCTCGCCAGTGCATAGGCATCCCCGGGCCAGCGCGCGAGCATGCGGTCGTAGGTGCGCTCGGCCGTTGCGCGGCGGCCGAACACGAGCAAGGCCATTGCGTGCAGCTTGCACAGCTGGTAGGCGGCGGGCCGGCGGCTCATCGGCACAGCTCCACGCCCAGGCGCAGGCACACGCTGATGCGCTCGAGGGTCACGAACAGGTAGGCCACCGATAGCAGGAGAAAGGTGACGATCGGAACCTGGTGGTCGCCGACCTTGGCGGGCGTGAGGCGCCGGACCAGCAGCGTGAACGGCTTCGAGATGAGCTTCAGCAGCTGATAGAAGAAGTTGGTGTCCCGCCGTGCACCTGCCAGTACGTAGAGCAGGCCCTGGCCCAGCAAGGCCAGCAGCGGGATGTACAGCGTCAATTGCACGTACGTGAGGAACGTCAACATGGAAGCGCTGCTCCTGTTGCCTGCAACGTCCTGCAATGAAGTTCCCGCTGGCTTACGCGTGTCTGACAGAAAGGCGGTGACTGCGCGCTTCCCCCGATCGGACTAACCCTTGATTCGCCGGCCGCGGGCGCGGTGAGAAGATGCGGCGGTGTCCGTCCCGCCCACGGGAGCGATGCGATGAACCGTGTGCATCCCATCCAGCGCCTCGGCTTCCAGCGGTGGTACGAGCGCGAGCTGCTGCGCAGCCATGCGAACCTGGTGCTCTTGCTGCTGTGCACGATCGGACTGCTCGCCTGTGCCGAGGTCTATCAGCCGGGAGCGCCGTGGACCGAGCAATGGACGGTGATCGCGGGTGGCGGCGCGAGCACCGCGATCGGCGTGGTGGCATTGCGCCGCTACCTCTATCGGCTGAACCATGCCGAGTTCGTCGCCGACCAGGCGGTGTGCAAAGGCTGCGAAGCCTATGCCCGGCTGGAAGTGCTGGGCGGCACGTCAGGCAGCCACGTGCTGCAGGTGCGCTGCCGCCAGTGCGACCGTCGCTGGTCGCTGCAGCTCTGACCTCGGGCACCGGTCATGGCGTGCGAGGCGGGTGCACCGCACGCGAATCCTCCGGCGCCTGCAGGCGCTCGTTCATGCCGTAGTCGCGCAGCACGTGCGCGACACGCAGGCGGTAGTCGGCGAAGGCGAGTGCGCGGCCCAGGGACTGGGCATCGCGGTGCGCCTCCAGCTGGCGCCACTGCGCAACCGCCGCCTCGTCGCGCCAAAAGGACAGCGACAGCAGCTTGCCCGGGTCGGCCAGGCTCTGGAAACGCTCGATCGACAGGAAGCCGTCGATCGCCTCCAGCGCCGGGCTCAGCGCCGCGGCAGCATCGAGGTAGGTCTGGCGGTGCTGCGGATGCGGCAGCACCTCGAAGATCACCGCGATCATGGAGTGGCCTCGGCGCCGGCATGCGGCAGGCGGTCGAGGGTGCCGTCGACCGCCTCCGTGAAGCTGCGCTGCTCGCGCAGGATGAAGCGCAGGCGCTGCGCCAGCGCGAAGTTGTCACGGCCCTCGGCGTCGGCCTTCAGGCGCTGGCGGTAGCTCTCGTAGGCCGCAAGGCTGTCGAACGAGATCAGTCCCCAGGCCTCGTCGTTGGTGCCCTCGTGCGGCAGGAAGTAGCCCAGCAGATGCCCGCCGCAGCGGGGGATGATGCGGCCCCAGGCTTCGGCGTAGGTGCGGAAGGCCTCGCGCTGGAAGGGATCGATCTGGTAGCGGATGAAGCAGGTGATGGTCATGCGGTGCTCACGGTGGATGGCTGCGATGGACGTCATGATGGTGGCGCCGGCCCACCCGACATTTCGCTGCCGGGCGAAATGACCGGCGGCCGGCCGCTGCTAAGGTGCACCGCCACCGCCACCGCCACCGCCACCGCCACCGCCACCGCCACCGCCGTCCGTTGTCGACGATGAACACCCACCAGATCGCCCGCCTCGCCCAGCTGCTGGGCGAACCCGCGCGCGCCGCGATGCTGCTGGCCTTGATGGACGGCCGCGCACTGACGGCGAACGAACTCGCGACCACGGCCGGCGTCGCCGCGCCCACGGCCAGCCGCCACCTGGCGCAGCTGGTCGAGGCCGGCTTGCTGACGCTGGCGCGCCAGGGCCGCCACCGCTACCACCGCCTGGCCTCGCGCGAGGTGGCGCATGCGCTGGAGAGCCTGATGCAGCTGGCCGCGCACCAGGCGAAGCCGGCGGCGGCGCCGATGCGCACCGGTCCGAAGGACGCTTCGCTGCGCTTTGCCCGGCGCTGCTACGACCACGTGGCCGGCCGGCTCGCCGTGGCCATCACCGACCGGCTGCTGGAGGACGGCGCGATCGTCTTCGACGACGATGCGGGCCGGCCCACCGAGCGGCTCGACGCGTCGCTGCGCGGCCTGGGCATCGAACTGGGCGACGGCGGCGGCCTGGCGGCGGGCGCTTCGGGCCGGCCGGTGTGCCGGCCCTGCCTGGACTGGAGCGTGCGCAGGCCGCACGTGGCGGGGCGGCTCGGGGCGCTGCTGTGCGCGCACTGCATCGAGCGTGGCTGGCTGCGGCGGGTCGACGAATCGCGGGCCCTCGCGCTGACCGCGCCGGGCACCCTGGCCCTGCGCGAATGGCTGGGCGCGCGGCACTGGCCGCGCGCCGACGAGTAACGCCTGATTTGATAACTTATTAGAGACGCGTCAAGCGGCTTGCATCACCGGGCGAATGGATTCGCCGTCGCGAACCACAGGCCGATGCCGGTGGCGATGATGAAGGCGCCGTCGGTGACGCCCACCGCGAGGAAGTACTTGTTCTGCAGCGTCGGGATCAGCTCCGGCTGCCGCGCCGAGCTTTCGAGGAACTTCATCGTCGCCAGGCCGATGCCCAGGCAGGAACCGAACGCGGGGATGCCGATCAACAGGGCGACCGCCAGCGGGAGCAGGTCGATGCCGGTACTCATGATTTCTCCTTTCGGGGTGGGACTTTGGACTTGGTTGGAAGCCAGTGTCCCGGCTGCAGCGGCCGCTGGCGATTACGTCGCAGGTAAGGCGCGGTGCTATCGTTTCCGCCTGCTGCCAAGCCCCGCGCCTGCCTGTCCCCATGCTGAACCCTCCCCCGAGACACCCCTCCCCGCCCGGCACGCAAGACGGTGCCCTGGGCCCGCTGCTGCGCCATTGGCGATCGCAGCGGCGGCGCAGCCAGCTCGATTTGGCGCTGGACGTGGGCATCTCGGCGCGGCACCTGAGCTTCATCGAGACCGGCCGCTCCCGGCCCAGCGCGCAGGTGCTGATGCAGCTGGCCGTGCAACTGGACCTGCCGCTGCGCGAGCGCAACCGCCTGCTGCTGGCGGCCGGGTATGCGCCGCGTTATGCCGAACGTGACTTCGAGGCCGAAAGCATGGCCCCGGTGCGGCAGGCGCTGCGGCGCCTGCTGGATGCGCACCATCCCTACCCTGCCGTGGTGCTGGACCGGCACTGGGACGTGGTGATGGCCAACGGCGCGGCGCACAACCTGACGGCGCTGCTGCCGCCGGAGCTGGCCGCGCCGCCGCTGAACATCTTCCGCGTCAGCCTTCATCCGCGGGGTATGGCCGCGCACACCAGCAATTTCACCGAGTGGGGCAGCTACATGCTCGATGCGCTGCACCGCGCGGTGCTGAGTTCCGGCGATGCGGTGCTGCGGGAGCTGGAGCGCGAGGTGCGCGCGTTTCCGAACGTCGCGCCGCTGCTGCAGCAGGCCGATGCCGCGGCGGCGCCGGAGGTGCCGCCGCTGCTCGTGCCCTGTGTGCTGACGCTGCCGATGGGCACGCTGTCGCTGTTCACGACGCTGACCACCTTCGGCACCGCTCGGGACGTGACGCTGGACGAGCTGTGCGTGGAGATGTTCTATCCCTCCGACGCCGCCAGCGAGGCGCTGCTGCGGTCGATGGCGGACGGCGGCGGGCGCTGAAGGGGCTCAGGCGGCGGCCGTGTCGCCGCCTTCGGGGCGCGTGTCCGCGGGTGCGGCCGCCGTCTTCCGGCCTGCGCGCTTGCGGCCGGCAGCACCGCGCGCGGCGCGCTTGGCGGGGGCCTTGGCCGCCTTCGCGGCGCGGACGCCGCTGCGGACCGGGGCCTCGGCCGGCGCCGCGGCGGCGTCGATCAGGAAGGGTGTGCGGTCCTTGACGCCGACGATCCACAACGGCGGCTTGCCTCGGCCGGTCCAGGTCTTGCCGGTCTTGGGATCGCGGTACTTGGGCACGCCGGTCTGCAGCGTGGACGTGGAACCGGCGCTGCGGCCGCGGCGGGCCGGCGCGGCGGCCTTTGGTGCCGCGCCGCCGCCGCCAAAGCCGAGATCGGCCGCGCTCAGGTCGTAGGCGGCGATGGCTTCGCGAATGCGCTTGATGACGCCGGGCAATTCGCTCTTGCGCAAATCCACGGCGCGCTGTTTCAGCTTCTCGATTTCGGCCAGCACCGAGCCGTAGGTCTCAGTCTTTTTCATCAGGTGTCAACCTCGTTGTGATCGGGGGAGTGATTGGGGCTGCAATGCCGGGTGGCCTGGGCGCAACGTCATTGCGGACGATGGCGGGATCGTCATCGATCCGCAGCCCGGGCGGGGTTTTACCTCAAATCCGGCACGGCGGCGAATCGAAAGGTTCAGGAGATTCGGAACGGCACGTCTCCAATGGCGGCTGCGCCGGTCATTCAATTGGGACGCGGTGATTCATTGGCGGATCGATGCCCCGATCGCAATCACGGCAGTGTGCGCGATTCATGCCGCCGGCGGGCGGGCGCGCAGGCGCAGGTCCGGCCCCAGGGCAAGGCATTCGATGAATTGGAAGCGCTGTGCGGCCTCCAACGCCGGCAGGGCCGGAAGAGTGGCCAGGGGGCGTCCCGGCCCGATCAGCATCGGCGCCACGTACAGCAGGAGTTCGTCGACCAGACCCGATTGCAGCAACACGCCATTGAGCGTCGGTCCGGCTTCGACATGCAGTTCATTGACGCCGCGCGCTGCCAGCTCGGCCAGCAATGCCGCCGCATCGATGCGCGGCGCTCCGCTGCCGGGCTCGAGCGGCAGTGCGATGACCGCCGCTCCGGCGGCCCGCAGGGCGCTGGCGGTTGGCGCACCGGCATCGGCGGCTACCAGCAGCACCTCACCCGGGGGCGCCAGGATGCGCGCGCCGGGCGGCGTGCGCAGTCGGCTGTCGAGGATGACGCGCAACGGCTGGTGCGCGGTGGCCACCTCTCGCACGTCCAGCCGCGGGTCGTCGGCCAGCACGGTGCCCACGCCGGTCAGCACCGCGCCGGCGCGGCGGCGCCAATGCTGGCCATCGGTGCGAGCCGCGCCGCCGGTGATCCATTGGCTGCGTCCGTCGTCCAGCGCGCTGCGGCCATCGAGCGAGCCGGCGATCTTCATGCGCACGAAGGGCCGGCCGCGTTGCACGCGCGAGAGGAAGCCGATGTTGAGTTCACGCGCGGCGTCGGCGCCCAGGCCGACGTCGACGCGGATGCCCGCGGCGCGCAGGCGGCGCAGGCCTTCCCCGGCGACCTGCGGAAACGGGTCGCCCAGCGCAACGACGACGCGGCCGATGCCGGCACCAATCAACGCATCGCAGCACGGCGGCGTGCGCCCGTGGTGGGCGCAGGGCTCGAGCGTGACGTAGGCGGTGGCGCCCCGGGTGTCGCGGCCCTGGACTGCCGCCGCGCGCAGCGCCATCACTTCGGCATGCGCTTCGCCGGCGCGCTGCGTGTGGCCTTCGGCGGTCCAGCCGTCGCCGGCGATCACGCAGCCGACGCGCGGATTGGGTTCGGTCAGTCCGATCGCGCTGGCGGCCAGCGCCAGCGCGCGCTGCATGTGGCACTCATCCGCCGGACTGAAGGCGGCCGGCGGCTCGGCGTTGGGACCGCAAGCGGGCGCAGGTTCGGGCATGGCGGCAATTGTGCCGCTGGCACGTACCGTGCTGCGTGACAGCGGATGGGCACCATGCTTGTGCATGGCATGCCTCACTCCGCTTTGGTTGTGCGAAAAGCACAGGAGGCGCTGACTTTCTGCCACGAACAAGGGGGCTCCCCGGCGGCGCCGACTGCGTAAGATCAAGCCACGATGAATGGAGATCCGATGGCCGGGAACGGCCTGCACGGCGAGCGCTTCCAGCCCTCGCGCCCGGGGGGCGCGGGCTTGTTCTGGCCCAGCGACCGACACCTCTTCCGGCGCCGCCGCGGGGGCGGTGCACGCGCGCTGCTGGGCATGGTGCTCGTCGTCGCGGTGTGCTGTGTCGGCTATGCCGTGCTGATCACAGGCTGACGGACGCGCAGCGCTTTCCCGATCGCGGGCGCGCTGCGCCCCCTGCCGCCGCGCACCGCTTGCCGGCAACCGATGGACGCCCACGGACCGCGCCAAGGCCGGTCATACCACGTCATCCACCGGCGCGATGAGCACGCGCTGATAACGCGTCATCACAGCGGGGTCCGTCACGCCCAACCAGCGCGCCACCTCTTCGGGCGCGCGGCCACGCCGCAACTGCCGCAGAGCGAAGGTGTGGCGCAGCCGGAACGAACCACCGCGGACCAGGCCATCCTCAAAACCGGCGGCCGAGAGCACCGCCTTCACCGCCTGGTACTGGGCCACCTTGCCCCAGGGCTTGCCGCTGCGGGTGGACGGGAACAGCCACTCGCCGGGCATGCAGGCCTCGGCGCGTACCTGCAGCCAGTGCCGCAACAGCTGCGCCGCCCAGCCGGCCATCGGCGCCTCGCGCTCCGGTGACAGCCCGTCCGCGGCCACGCGCAGTTTCCAGGGCATGCCGGGATGCCGGCCGCCGTCCACGATGACGCCGTCCAAGCGCATCGCGCGCACATCTCCCGGGCTCAGCCCGGCTCCGAGCTGCAGTGCGACGGCGGCTCGGTTGCGCAGCTCTTGCCAGCTGCGCACGCCACTGCGGCCGCCGCCACGCGGACGCGCTTCTGACAGGAAGCTCACCAGGCGCCGCGCTTGCACGGCGCTCAGGTGCTCAGGCAGCGGATCGGCCAGCGCGGCGTTGGCGTACTGCCAGTCGGGGCGGCTTTCCAGCAGTTCCGCGGCGGGGCTGGGCCGTTCGCGGCCGAGTGCGCGCACGCGGCCGGAAGTCCGGCGTTGGTGCTGCAGCACGCGGTCCACCAGGTGAAGGAGCCGCCAGACGTAGCGCGGCGACAGCTCTTCATCCGGCCCCTCGACGCCGTTGCGGGAGGCGATGAAGGCCTGCAGGTCGGCCGCGCTCAGCGTCTCCAGGCGCACAGGCGGATCCTGGCCGACGCACCACTTCGTGAGCACGGCCCACAGGTGGCGGTACACCTCCTCGGAGGAGTCGCGCACCAGCGTGCCGCTGCGGCGGGCGTGTTGCAGCCAGGACTCGAAGCTGCGCTGGAAGGGGGGCAGTGGCGACGACGGATCGTCAAAGAGGTCGCCACTTTCAAAATGAACCAACGGCATGGCTTGCAGCCTACCAAAACCAACCGACCACCACTAGCACCATCCTCCCCACAACCACCAATTCCACTCTGCCCAGCCCTACCGCCTCGAAAACCCCGGCCCCACACCCGAATCCCAGTGCCGTTGGTTCATTTTTTTGGCGTGGGGCTCCAGACGTTACGCTGCGCCCCCGTCACCCTCCCGGAAGGAACTTTCACGATGACCGGCCTTGCCGCGCTGGCGGTCTTCGGCGGCGCCGGCCTGGGCGCCTGCCTGCGCTGGACGCTCAGCCTCTGGCTCAACCCGCTGCTGCCCGGCATCCCACTGGGCACGCTGGCATCCAACCTGCTCGGTGGCCTGCTGGTGGGCGTGGCCACCGCGGGCTTCGCGCAGCTGCCACAGCTGCCGTTGGAATGGCGGCTCCTGCTCGTCACCGGCTTCCTCGGGGGCCTGACCACCTTCTCGACCTTCTCCGCCGAAGTGGTGGCCATGCTGATGCGCCAGCAGTGGGGCTGGGCGATCGCCACCGCGGCCATCCACCTGGCCGGCTCGCTGCTGCTGACCGGGGCCGGCATCGCGCTGGTTCACCTGCTGGGCCCACGGCTGCTGCCGGCTGGCGCAGGCTGAGCCCGCGGCGCCCGCGGATGGCCGACCCGGCCCCGCCAGTGACCCGGCCATGCGCATGCGCGGCAGGGCGCGATCTGTAAGATCGCCGCCGCCCCGCCCCTCGCGCCGACGTCGCGCGCGGTGGACCACCGTCGCGCGCAACCGATGCCCGCCTCCTTGGAGCCCCCATGCCCTACATGCTCGTGATCATCGAACCGCCCGGCCAGCGCCAGTCCCGCACCCCCGCTCAGGCGCGCGAAGCCTGGGACCGCATGACGGGTTTCGCCGCCGACCTGCAGGAAAGCGGCACGCTGGCGATGGCTGAGTCGCTGCGCATCGACGGCCAGATGGCCCGCGTTCAGCGCCGCGATGGCCGCGCCCGCATCGTCGACGGCCCGTTCGCCGAAGCCAAGGAAATCATCGGCGGCATCTTCCTGCTCACCTGCCCGACGCGCGAGGAGGCCCTGGCCATCGCCGCGCGCTGCCCGGCCGCGGAATGGGCCACCGTGGAGGTGCGCGCCATCGGCGCCTGCTTCGAAGACTCGCTCTGACCGCCCGCGGCGGATCATCGCGCCTGCGGGTTTCCCCGTGCGCGGCAGCCATGTCGATTTCCGGCCGGCTCGTTCGTCGTGGTGATGAGCGCCGGTTCGTCCCCTTCGCGCGGGCCGGCTCCCTTCACCCGGACGACAGGAGCACCGAGATGCGATTCATGATCCAGGTCCGCGCCAACGCGGTCAGCGAAAGCGGCGCACTGCCGGAAGAGCGGCTGATGGCCGTGATGGCCGACTACCACGAGCAACTGGCCCAGGCCGGCGTGCTGCTCGATGCCAACGGCCTGAGGCCCAGCTCGAGCGGCTGGCGCATCCGCTACCGTGGTGGCAAAGGCGCGGTGATCGACGGCCCCTTCGCCGAGACGAAGGAACTGATCGCGGGCTACACCCTGATCCAGGTGAAATCGCGCGAAGAGGCGCTGGAGTGGACCCGCCGCTTCCCCGCACCCTTTGCCGAGATGGACTGCGAGATCGAGGTGCGGCAGCTGTACGAGCTGGAGGATTTCGAGGCCAACCCCTCGGCCGTGCGCTTCCGCGACCTGGGCGTCGGCAACGGCCTCAACTGAACCCATTCGCCGCCCACTTCATGAGTTATTCAGTGCACCGCCGGATCTTAATCAACCCGCCGGCGGAAGACCCGCAGAGTCCGGTCGCGTTCTTCTGCGCGCCGGGCTCCACCGATCCCGGCGGCCAAGGCCGGGAGCTGGTGCAGAGGGTCGATGCCAGTCGCGCGGTGTACCGGGGCTGAGGCGCGCGAGCAACCCATGGGCAACGACACGCAGGCGCTGAGCCACAAGGCGATCGAGGCAGTCTGGCGCATCGAATCGGCCAAGATCGTCGCCGGCGTCGCGCGGCTCACGCGCGACATCGGCACTGCGGAGGAACTGGCGCAGGACGCGCTGGTGGCGGCGCTGGAGCACTGGCCCGCCACCGGCGTGCCGGACAACCCCGGGGCCTGGCTCATGGCCACCGCCAAGCGGCGCGCGCTGGACCACCTGCGCCACCACCAGATGGCCGAGCGCAAGCATGAAGAGCTGGGCCACGACCTCGACGCACAGGAGGCGCTGATCGTGCCGGACTTCGTCGATGCCCTGGATGCCGCACGCGCCGACCGCATCGGCGACGACCTGCTGCGGCTGATCTTCACCGCCTGCCATCCGGTGCTCTCCACCGAGGCCCGCGCCGCACTGACGCTGCGCCTGCTCGGCGGCCTGAGCACGGACGAGATCGCGCGCGCCTTCCTCGTGCCCGAGCCGACGATCGCGCAGCGCATCGTGCGCGCCAAGCGCACGCTGGCGGCCGCCAAGGTGCCCTTCGAACTGCCGCGCGACGACACGCTGGCGGACCGCATGGCCTCGGTGCTGGAGGTGCTCTACCTCATCTTCAACGAGGGCTATACCGCCACGGCCGGCGACGACTGGATGCGCCCCGCGCTGTGCGACGAGGCGCTGCGCCTGGCCCGCGTGCTCGCCGGCCTGGCGCCGCAGGAACCGGAGGTGCATGGCCTCGCGGCGCTGCTGGAGCTGCAGGCCTCGCGCACCGGAGCGCGCACCGATGCCCAGGGCAAGCCGGTACTGCTGCTGGAGCAGAATCGCGCGCGTTGGGACCCCCTGCTGATTCGCCGCGGGCTGGCCGCACTGCAGCGTGCCGAGGCACTGGTCGCGGCCGAAGGCACGGCGCTCGGCCCCTACGCGCTGCAAGCGTCCATCGCCGCCTGCCATGCCCGCGCCCGCACGGCCGACGCCACGGACTGGCCGCGCATCGCCGCGCTGTACGACGCGCTGGCGCAGACCGTGCCTTCGCCGGTCGTCGAGCTGAACCGCGCGGTGGCGGTGGCGATGGCCTTCGGCCCGGCGGCGGGGCTGGAGATCGTCGACGCGCTGACAGGCGACCCGGCGTTGAAGAACTACCACTGGCTGCCCAGCGTGCGCGGCGACCTGCTCGCCAAGCTGGGCCGCCCGGCGGAAGCGCAGCAGGAATTCCTGCGTGCCGCGACGCTGACGCGCAATGCGCGCGAGCGCGAACTGCTGGAAGCCCGCGCGCATGAAGCCGCCGCGAAAGCCGGGGCAACGGTCGCCGGCCGGCCGACACGGCACTGAATGGCAGCGCGCTGGCGTGCAAAGTAAGCGGCCTCTGGACGACGCCTTCACAGCGACTCACAGCGACTCACAGCGACTCACAGCGACTCACAGCGACTCACAGCGGCTCACAGCGGCTCCAGCGCCGCCCCGCGCAAGCCCACCAGCAGCGCCTGGCCGTCCGGGCCGACGCGGAACTCGCCGTAGCGGGCCGGCTGCCAGCGTGCCGCCTCGCCTTCCTTGAAGAACCAGGCGTCGCTGACCAGGACCCAGCGGCCGTCCTTGGGCGTCAACTCGATGCGCAGCTCGCCGTCGGCCAGCGGCGCGCCGTTGTCCAGCCGCAGCACGGTGGCCACGCCGCGCGCGTCGCGCCGGGCTACGACACGGGGCCGGCGCGTGCTCGGCAAGCCATCCAGTCCCTGCTCGACCGCCGGCGGCATGCGGTAGTCCAGCCGCATGAAGTCACCCTGCATCAGCGATCGCGGATCCACCGGCGCCAGTTCCACATAGACCGGCTGCCCGTGCGCGATCAGCTGCTGCTTCTGCCAGATGCCGACGTTGGCCACGGCAAGCACGGCCACGAGCGACAGGGCGATGCAGGCCACGGCTCGCCCATCTCGCCCATCTCGCCCATCTCGCCCATCTCGCCCATCTCGCCCATCGCACCCATCAGGCCCATCAAGCCCGGCTGCCCCAGGTCGGCCGGCGCCCGCGCCGCCAGCCGGCCGGCGCGCCCACCAGGCGAGCGCGCCCAGCACCGCGGCGGCGGCCAGCATCACCGCCGACTTGGTGGCCAGCGGCCAGTGCAGCTGGTAGTAGAAGGCGCCGACGATCCACGCCGCGGCCACCGCCGCCGCCGTGGCCTGCCGCCAGCGACCGCTCGTGACGCAGATCGACAGGGCCAGCATGACGGCGCCCAACGCGGGCATGAACCACGCCAGGACGGCCAGCACCAGGCCCAAGCCCGCACACCAGGGCCGGCGCAGCGCCGGCCAGGCGCGAGCGGCCCACAGTCCGGCGGCCACGGCCAGCAACAGCGACGCCGCACGCAGCGCATGCCCTTCCCAGGCAGCGGCCGGGAGCAGCCCCAGTTCACTCGCCAGGCCCGGGCGCGCTCCGACGGCGCCGCCGGCCAGGAAGGTCATGCCCGACCACAGCGCCAGCCCCGCCAGCGTCGCCAGCAGCCAGCCCACCGCCAGCGACTCCAGCGCCGCGGCCACCCGCGCACGCGCACCATCGGCCAAGACCTCGTGCCGCAGCCAGGCCGCGACGAGCCAGCCGGCGAGGCAGGCGTGCCAGGCGAGCCAGAAGGGCGTCATCGACACGCTGTCATGCAGCCCGCGTCCCGGCAGCACGGCGAGCATGCCCAGCACCGCCGCTCCCGCGCCCAGCAGCACGCGCAGCCACGCCCGCGGCACCAGGCAGGCCACGCCCACCGCCGTGGCCGCCAGCAGGGCCGAGGCCCCGCGGTCCGGCAGGTCGCGGAACAGGCCGAAGCCCAGCGAACCGCCGCCCACCAGCAGGGCCGGCACTGCCAGCTGCTCGAAGAACAGTGGCACGCCGCGCACCCGCAGCAGCAGCACCGCGCCCGCCAGCACGGCCAGCCCGACGGCATAGGGCGCGCCGCCGCGGAGCAGCAGGTCGCCCAGCAGCAGGCCGATCATGCCGAGCAAGGGCAGCGCGGCGAGCCAGGCGCCCAGGGCCGTGAGCAGCAGCACGGGCCAGGGCCGCTCTTCCTGCGCCGGCACGCTCGCGGTCGCCGGCAGCAGGCCCTCGGCAATCGCCGCGCGAACGGTGGATTCGAGGTCGGTGCGGACCCTCGGCCCACCGCTGATGCTGCGCACCGGCGCGCCCTGCACGCTGGGATTCACGGCCCGGCTCGCGGGGCTGTGTTCGGGCTGCAGGCTCATGCCAAGGCCTCCGTCGCGTGGCAGCGCGCCGCGTGCAGGATGCCGGCGACGGTGGCCGCGAGCAGGCCGGCGGCCGCCAGGCCGAGCAGCAGCAGTTCGCCGATCGGCTTGCCGCTGCCATGGTGCTCGAACAGCCAGCGCCCCAGGCCGGCGACGAGCAGCACGTTCAATCCCAGCGCGACGGCACTGAGCCCATACACGTCGAAAGTACGCGGCCAGGCCAGCAGGCCGGCCGCCAGCACCAGCACCACGACGCCCAGGCCGTAGTGCGGCGCAACGCTCTTGTGGAACAGGCCGCCCAGCGCGCTGGCGCTGATCATCACCACCGCCAGCGTCAGTGCGGTGCGCAAGGCCCAGGGCCCGGCGCCGCTGTACCGGCGCCACGGCGGTGCAAGCGCGGCCGCAAGCCCCAGCGCCGCCGTCCAGCCGATGGCATGCGCAGGCAGGTCGTGCGCTTCAACGCGCCAGCGGTGGCCGGTGTGCGCATGCACCCACAGCGACACCGCCGTCATCGCCACCAGCGCCCAGGGCGCCCACAGCACGTCGCTGCGCGCGCCCACGGCCAGCGGCAGGGCCAGCACCGCCCACAGCGCGAAGAGCTGCCAGGGGTCGGCACCGGTCTGGTAGGTCTGGCCGAAGTAGGCGAACAGCCCGCCGACCGCGAGCAGGGCCAGCAGCAGCAGCGGCCGGCGTGCGGCCGGTCGCCACAGCGCACCCCCGCAGGCCACCACGACGATGCCCTGCAACAGGGCAAAGCGGCCGAACCTCCCCAGCGTCTCCCAGTTGGCGGCGATCCAGAAGATCAGTCCCAGCCCGCCCAGCGCCGCGGCCAGCACGGCCACGCCGCGCGGCAGCTGGTCCGCCAGGACCGCCGGCTCGGCGCCCAGCCCGGCCAACTGGTGCAAGCGCCGCGTGGCGCGGGTGTCGAGCCGGTGTTGCGCGGCCAGTTCATGCAGCGCCAGGCGCTGGTCCATGTGTTCCCCCAAGTCGTCGGCCCTCCGATGGGCCACGCATGGTAGGGGCGGCGCCGGCCTGGCCGCGTCGATCGGGCGTCAGTATCGGCTGGATAGCCCGGCGGTATCGCGGCGGTACCGCGGCGGGATCACGCCATGGACGGGCCGTCAGCCCCGCGGCACGCCGGGGCGGAGGACGCCCCCGCGTCCGCGCGCCGCTCAGATCAGAGCCTGTGAAGTATTCCGGCGCGTCCGAGCGGGTGTCCCAGACGGTGCCGATCTAGACGCGAAGCCGAAGATGTGGCCGTTCCCCCATCAAGGCTTTGCAACGACGAGCGGCGCCGTCTGGGGCGCACGAGCGGGCGTGGCGGAATGCTTCACAGGCTCTCAGGCGCCGCTCGGGTACTTGATCGAGCAGCCGTAGGCCTGGGTCGTGGCCTGGGAGATCGGCTTGCCGGCCAGCGCTTCGCCGATGGCCTGCTTCACGTAGTTGGTGGCGGTCTTGATGTCCGCCGGGTTGGCGCTGGGCTTGCTGTCGATGGCCCCGGCGTAGACCAGCTTGCCCTGCGGATCGATCAGGTACATGTGCGGCGTGGTGCGCGCGCCGTAGCTGCGGCCGATCTTGCCGTCCTCGTCCATCAGCACCGCGGTGGGCGAGGCGGACTTGGACTGCAGCCACGCCGCCAGCTCGGCCGGCGGCAGGTAGTCGCCGGCATCCTTCGCGGTCGACGACACGCTGAGCCACACCACGCCCTTGGCCATCGCGTCCTTCTGCGTGGCCGGCATGTTGGCGCTGTTGTAGTGCTTCTGCACGAAGGGACAGCCCGGGTTCACCCATTCGAGCACCACGTGCTTGCCCTTGAAATCGGCCAGGCTCACCGTCTTGCCGGTGGCGTCCCTGGCACTGAAGGCAGGCGCCGGCCGGTTCACCACGGCTTGCGCGGCGGCGGTGAAGGCACTGCCCAGCGCCAGGCTGGCGGCGACGATGCTGATCCACGGCTTCATGGCGTGCTCCTCGGGGTGGGGACGGGCGCGGCGGGTGCGGCCGCCGCCAACGTTTGGGCCGGCCGGTCGCCGCCCTGCGCGGGCAGCGCCGTGGCGGCCGGCCAGCCGGCGATGGCCTGGCGCACCTGGGCCACGGACAGGATCTCGGACAGGATGCGCGGCGCCGCCTGGCCCGGGCCGTACAACGCGTACACCGGCACGCCGCTGCGGCCCAGCCGGTTCAGCTCTTTCGTGATGCGCTCGTCGCGCCGGGTCCAGTCGGCGCGCAGAAGCAGCACGCCCTTGCTGGCGAAATCGTCCTGCACCTCGCGGTTCGACAGGGTCACGCGCTTGTTGAACTGGCAGGTCACGCACCAGGCGGCGGTGAAGTCGACGAAAACCGGCCGGCCCTCGGCGCGGGCCTGCTCGACCCGCTCGGCCGACCAGGGCTCCCAGTGCACCGCCCCGGCCGGCGCGCGCGCCGTGCCGGCGGCCACCACCGCATCGCCGCTCACTTCATGCGTCAGCAGCGGCCAGGCCCAGGCCAGCGAGGCCAGCGTCAGCACCGCCGCGCTGCCACGCCAGGCCCAACGGCTGCGCCGGCCGACGGTGGTGCCGTGGATCCAGGCCGCGAAGGCCAGCACCAGCAGCAGCCCCAGCAGCGCGGCGGCGCCGTCGATGCCCGCCTGCTGGCCGATGACCCACACCAGGTACACCACCGTCGCGAACATCGGGAAGGCCATCAGCGCCTTGAAGCGCACCATCCACGCCCCCGGCCGCGGCAGCCAGCGCGCCGCCCGCGGCCAGCAGGCCAGCAGCAGGTAGGGCGCAGCCATGCCCACGCCCAGCATCGCGAAGATCGACAGCGCCTGCGGCGTCGGCTGCGTCAGCGCCATGCCCAACGCGCCGCCCATGAAGGGCGCGGTGCAGGGCGAGGCGATCAGCACCGCCAGCACGCCGGTCAGCGCGTGGTCGGCAATCGGCCGCTTCAGGTGCGCGGTGCAGGCCGCGCTGGGCGCGAACTTGCCGAACTCGAAGACGCCCGCCAGGTTCAGGCCGATCAGCATGAACAGCGCCGCCAGCGCGGCGACGAAGGGCGGGGACTGCAGCTGGAAGCCCCAGCCCATGCCCGCGCCAGCGGCACGCAGCATCAGCAGCAGCGCGGCGAGGCCGAGGAAGGAAGCGATGACGCCGGCGCTGTAGGCCAGGCCGCCAGCCACCAGCGCGCGCCGGTGGTGGGCATGCGATGCGAAACCCAGCACCTTCAGGGACAGCACCGGGAACACGCAGGGCATCAGGTTCAGCAACACGCCGCCGGCGAAGGCGAGGATCAGCGCCATCCGCAGCGACACCGGCGTGGCACCGATGTTGCCGGCGTCCGGGGCCGGGTCGGCGGATGCGGTGGCACCGGCCGCGGTGGTGGGTGCGGTGGCAGGTGCGGTGGCAGGTGCGGTGGCAGGTGCAGTGGGCGCCGCGGCGGCTGCGCCGCCCGCCGGGGCCTGCGGATCGGCCGCCATGGTTCCGGCACCGGCTGCCGCCGCCGGCGGCCAGCCACCCGCCAGCGCGAAACCGATCTGCACGCCGGCGCGGTCACCCGGGGCGGCCAGCACGGCCTGCAGCCTGTCGGGGCTCTCGCTGCGCTGCGGCGACAGCGGCACGCGCATCACCAGTTGATCGCCTTCCCAGCGCTGCTCGGGCTTGGCGGCATGCTCGATGACGCCCGCGTCGGCGGCGAAATACTCCAGGGCCTGGCCGCGCCAAGCCGGCGGCAGCCCGCCGATGCGCAGCGCGATGGCAAGGCCTTCGACGCGCGCCTCAATCTTGGCGCCGGGCAGCGCCACCGGGCGGCGGGCCAGCGCGTCCTCGAACAGCGCGCCGTGGGCGGCGGTGGCGGCCTGCACCGGCAGCTTCAGCTTGAATTCACCCGATTCCGGGATGCAGACCTCCTTGCACACCAGCCAGTCGGCGCGCAAGCCGACGTCGATGCTGGCGGCCAAGGGCGCCGCCGTAACGGTGACCGGCACCGGCAGCAGCAGCCGGCCTTCGAAGCCGTAGTTCACCAGCGGGCCCACCGGCATGCGGTGCGGGCGCGGCCAGTCGATCTCGCCGGCGGCCAGGCCCGCGGGCAACTGCCACTCCAGCCGGGTCGGCAGGCCGGAATCGCCCGGGTTCTTCCAGTAGGTGTGCCAGTGCGGCTGGTGCTCGATCAGCAGGCCCAGCCAGACGGTCTTGCCCGGCGCGATGCCTTCGGGGGCATGGGCGACCAGCTCGGCACGGACCTGGTCGGTGCGCACGGTGGCGCTCTGTGCAAAGGCCCAGGGCGCGCCAAAGAGCGCGCAGCACAGCAGGACGAGGGCACGCAGGATCGAAACAGGCATTCGGCGGTCGCCGGGGGCGTCGAAAAGTCCACGAACGGGGCCGGCAAGGCGCCGCGCCCAGGCACCGCCAGCGGCAGTGCAAACCCAGGACTCTACGCGCTGCCGAAAGCCGCCGGCACTGCCACGAACGCTAGCACCTGCGGGGCGGTGGGGAATTGCACGGCCGCCGCGCGCAGCCCGCGCCGCCGCTCGGCCGGGCGGCGTAAGCTCCGCCGCTTGTGCCGCCGCCGGGGCCTGCGCGCCCCTTGCCTGCCGATGAGCGACTTCGCCTCCCAACCCATGACGCGCCGGCGCGCAGCCGCCTGGGCCACCGGCGCCTGGCTGCTGGCGTCGGGCACCGTCGCTCGCGCCCAGACCCTCTACAAGTCCGTCGGGCCGGACGGCCGCATCGTCTACAGCGACAAGCCACCCGCCGAAGGCCGGGTCGACAAGACGATGAGTTTCGAGAACCTGCCCAGCAGCCCGGTGCCGGCGGCCACGCTGTCCTACGTCGCGCAGCTTCGGCGGCTGCGCGAGTCGGCACCGGCCGCGATCGAAGGCGTGGTGCTGTACTCGGCCACCTGGTGCGGCTACTGCCGCAAGGCCAAGGCCTACCTGGCCGCCAGATCAGTGTCGTACCAGGAGATCGACATCGACACACCCGCCGGCCGCAGCGCGTTCGCCCAGGCCGGCGGCGGCAAGGGGGTGCCGCTGCTGCTGGCCAAGGGTCAGCGGGTGCAGGGCTTCTCGGCCGACGCCTACGACGCGCTGTTCGCCACGACACGCTGAGTTCGGCCCCGCTGCCCGCCTGTCCCAGCTGCCGCAGCCCCTCCCCACAATGTCCCGCTACCGCGAAGCCACCGCACACGACCTGGCCGCCATCTGCTCGCTGGGCATGCAGGTGAATGCCCTGCACCACGAGGCCTTGCCGCACCTGTTCGCGCCGCCGGCCGACCCGCTGCGCGACGCCACCCATTGGGCGGCGTCGATCGCGCAGCCCGCGGCAACCACCTTCGTCGCCGAACAGGCGCCCGGGCAACTGGCCGGCTTCGTGACGGTGGCCATCGTCGACGAGGCGCACTCGCTGTTGCAGCCGATGCGCTTCGGCCGCGTCGGCACGCTGGGCGTATCAGCCGAATGGCGCGGCCAGGGCATCGGCCGGATGCTGATGCAGCACGCCCAGGACTGGGCGGCGGCCCGCGGCAGCCGCGAGTTGCGCCTGAACGTCTGGGCCTTCAACGAGGCCGCGCAACACCTGTACCGCGAGCTGGGCTACGAGCTGCGGCTGCAGACCTTGGCCAAGCCTTTGGCTGCAGCCGCGGCCGAGACACCGCCGCCCGCCTGACGCCCCGCCGGGCCGGAGGGTGGAGGCTTGCCGCCAGGGCTGTGATTCCATACAGTCCCGCCGACCATCCACCTGACGGGAGCACTTCAATGCACGGACTGATCGGCAAGATCACGGTGAAACCAGGCACGCGCGATCAATTCCTGCGCTTCATGCTGTCGGGCGTGGACGGCATGCCCGGCTGCCTCAGCTACGTGGTCGCCAACGACCCCGCCCGGCCCGACACGGTGTGGGTCACCGAGGTGTGGGAAAGCGAGGCGCACCACCGCGCCTCGCTGCAACTGCCGGCGGTGAAGGCCGCGATAGCTGCCGCGATGCCGCTGATCGACGGCTTCGAGACCGTCGCCACCACCGAGCCGGTGGGCGGCCACGGCCTGCCGGCAGACCGGGCGGCGTGACGCCTCAGGGCCGATACTGCGCCATCGCCATCCCGGGAGGACGCATGTCGCCCCAGCCCATGATCGCCGTGCACGACGTCGAGGCCACCAGCGCCTGGTACCAGGCGGTGCTGGGCCTGCGCAGCGGCCACGGCGGGCCCGACTACGAGATGCTGATGGCCGGCGATCAGCTGGTGCTGCAGCTGCACCGCTGGGAGGCCGACGCCCACCCGCACCTTGGCGAGCCCGACCTGCGCCCCTGGGGCAACGGCGTGCTGCTGTGGTTCCAGACCGGAGTGTTCGACGCCGCCGTCGAGCGCATCCGGCAACACGACGCCACCGTGCTCGATGGACCGCTGGTCAACCCGAACGCGCAGCACCGCGAGATCTGGCTGCGCGACCCGAACGGCTACAAGGTGGTCCTCGCCAGCCCCTGGGGCGACCCGGGCGCGGCCCCGGCCGGCGCGTGAGCCGCAGCACCGCCAGCGCGGCCCGTCCGGCAGCGGCTGCGCTGCTGGCCCTGCTGGCGCTGGGCACCGCGCCCGCCGGCCACGCTGGCGTCTCGGAGCAACTCCAGCACCGCTACTACGAGGTCGAACCCCGCCCCGGCGAGACGCTGCTGTCCGCCTTGAATGCCTCGTCTCCGGTGCGCGATGGCGGACGCACCTTCCACGCCTATACCGCCTGGGACGTGCGCTGGCAGTTCCGCTGGAACGCGGCACCGGGCGGCACCTGCCGCATCACGTCGGTGACCACCCGGCTCGCGGTGACGATGACGCTGCCGCGCCTGCGCGTGGCGCACGTGCCCGTGGCCGCTGAGTTCAAGCGCTATTTCCCCGCCCTGCTGCTGCACGAGGAAGGCCACCGCCAGCTGGCGCGCGAGGTGGCGCACGAGATCGACCGCACCATCGAGCAACTGCCGCCGATGGCGCGCTGCGGCGACCTGGAGCGCGAGGCCAACCGCCGCGGCCACGAGCTGATGGAGGCCGCGAAGCAGCGCGAGATCGAGTACGACCGCAGCACGCGGTCGGGCTGCACCCAGGGCGCCTGCCTCGCGCCGTGACGCGGCACTGCACTGCACCGCACTTGCACCGCAGCGGTCTTGCCAGAATCGCGCACCTCTCCCACTCCGACACACCCCACCCGATGACCGACGACCTGCCCCCCCTGCCCGCCTTGCGCCTCGGCCACTACCGCCACTACAAGGGCGGCGAGTACGAGGTCGTCGCCGCCGCGCGCCACAGCGAGAGCCTGGAGCCGATGGTCGTCTACAAGCCCTTGTATGCCGACCGCGGCTGGTGGGTGCGGCCGCTGGGCATGTTCCTGGAGGACGTCGAGATCGATGGCCGCAAACAGCCGCGCTTCGCCTACCTCGGCCCCGGCACCGGCACCGGGACGGCCGAGTGATGGCGGCCCCAGACAGCTCGCGACCCGCCGAGCCGCCGCTCGCCGTCGTACCGATCACCGACGCGCTCGCCGCGGGCTTCCGCGCCTGCCTGGATGCCGTGGCGCGCGAAAAGCGCTTCCTCGCGCAGGTGGAGGCGCCGCCGCTCGAACGCGTGCAGCAGTTCGTGCGCGACGGCATCGAGAAGAACGTGGCGCAGTTCGTCGCGCTCGACGGCGACCGCGTCGTCGGCTGGGCGGACATCTTTCCCGAGTGGGCGCATGCCCTCGCGCACCGCGGCCACGTCGGCATGGGCGTGCACCACGACTACCGCGGCCGCGGCCTGGGCACGCGGCTGCTCGCCGCCTGCGTGGCCAAGGCCACGACCCAGGGTCTGAGCCGCATCGAACTCGAGGTGCGCGCCGACAACACCGCCGCCATCGGCCTGTACCGCAAGCTCGGCTTCACCGAGGAAGGCCGCCTGCACCGCGGCATGCGCTTGGACGGTGCGTACTTCGACACCCTGCTGATGGCACGGCTGGTGGACGCGGACGCTGCCAACGGCAACTGACGACAGGCGCCTGGCGCGACGTCTGGTGCAAAAAGGGTCCAGCGCACCGACGCGAGAAGAACCGCGCAGGCGTCTCCATGACAAGCATAAGACGCGGCCGAAACCGGGGGCATCTCGACGATCGCCACCGCCCTCGGCCGTGATGTCGATCGGCGCGGTCCGTGCTCGTGACCCAGCCGCGCGCTGCGCCAGAATCAGCCCCTCGTCCATCGGCAACAGGGAGCACACCGATGTCCGTGGTCCGATACCTCGTCGACGACGTCGACGCCGCGCTGGCCTTTTACCGGGTGCTGGGCTTTCGGCTGGCTGAGCGCTGGGGGCCACCTTTCGCGATCGTCAAGCGCCGCGGCCTGTCGCTGTGGCTCAGCGGGCCGGGCACTTCGGCGCGCAAGGCCTTGGGCGATGGCACGGTGCCCGTGCCGGGTGGCTGGAACCGGCTGGTGGTCGAGGTGAAGGATCTCGACGCGACGATGGACAAGCTGCGCGCGCTGGCCGTGTCCTTCCGCAGCCAGCCGGTGAAGGGCCCGGGCGGCCGGCAGGTGCTGGTCGACGACCCGTCCGGCAATCCGGTCGAGCTGTTCGAAGCGCAGACCGATAGCGCATGACGCCCGCCCCGGCCACCGCCGGCCGCCGCGCCCTCCGTGCGCAGCAGGCCGCGCGGCCATGAACCCGCCCTGGCAAGCGCTGGCCGACCTGGTGCTGCTGCTGCACCTGGCCATCGTCCTCTTCGTGATCGGCGGGCTCGCCGCGATCCTGCTCGGCCGCGTGCGCGGCTGGGGATGGGTGCGAGGCCTCGGCTTCCGGCTGGCCCACCTGGCGGCGATCGGCATCGTCGTCGCCGAGGCCTGGCTCGGAGTCACGTGCCCGCTGACGACGCTGGAGTCCTGGCTGCGCCTGCAGGGCGATGGCGCGACCTACCAGCGCGGCTTCATCGAGCACTGGGTGCAGCAGCTGCTGTTCTACGACCTGCCACCCTGGGTCTTCACGCTGGCCTACACCGCCTTCGGCGCGCTGGTGGCTGCGGCGTGGTGGTACGTTCCACCGCGCCTGCGGAACCGTCGGCAGCACCCACGCGAGCCGCGGCACCACCGCCGCCGCGGCGACCGCCCCTGAGACGCCCGCTCCATGCCCTTGCCGACCATCACCGGGATCAACGCTCCGCGCCTTCGGCTGCGACCGATCGCCGCAACCGACCTGCCCGACCTCTTCGCGGTCAATGGCGACCCCGAGGTGACGCGGTTCCTGCCCTACGCCACCTGGCAGACCTCCGCCGACGCCGAAGCCTGGTTCGATCGCATGCAGGTGCTGGGCGCCGATGGCACGTCGCGGCAGCTGGTGCTGCAGCGGCACGACGACGGCCGGGTGATCGGCACCGCACTGCTGTTCCGCCATGACGAACCCAGCGCCCGCGCCGAGCTGGGCTACGTGCTGGGCCGCGCGCACTGGGGCCAGGGCCTGATGCGCGAAGCGCTGCTGGCGCTGTGCACGCACGCCTTCGGCCCCCTCGGCCTGCGCCGGCTCGAGGCCGAGGTGAACCCGGCCAACACCGCCTCCACCGCGCTGCTGCAGGCGCTGGGCTTCACGCGCGAAGGCTGCCTGCGCCAGCGCTGGGTGGCCAAGGGCAGCGAACCCTACGACACCCACTTCTTCGGCCTGCTGGCGGACGAATGGCCGCCCCGGGCACCAGCCGCAGTCCGCGCCGGAGCCGGAGCCGGAGGCTGACCGATGACGCGCATCGTTCGCGTTAGCAGCAGGTCCTGTGCCCCCCGACTGTTACCGACTGATCGAGTGCCACACGGCGGCCCGCGTTCATCCAGAATCGGCGATCGACGCAGCCCCGGTGGTCACCATGCCGCAACACCTCCACTCCGCACACCCCACCCGCCCGGCGATGCAGGCCGTGCCGGTCGCTTGCCGCACCGCGAGCTGTCCCGCGGCCGGCACCGTGCCATGAAGCTGCTGGTGCTCGGCGGCACGCAGTTCATCGGCCGCCACGTCGTCGAAACCCTGCTGTCCGCCGGCCATGCGGTCAGCGTGTTCAACCGCGGGCGCGCGGCGGACGCGCTGCCGGCCGGCGTCGAACGCCTGCGCGGGGACCGCGACCAGGGCGCCGAAGGGCTGCAGGCACTGGCCGGCCGGCGCTGGGATGCCTGCATCGACGTCAGCGGCTACACGCCGCGCCAGGTGCTGGCGAGTGCCGGCGCGCTGTACGCTCATATAGCTCGTTATGTGTACGTCAGTACAGTGATGGTGTACGGCGACCCGGCGCAACGGCCGGTCACCGAGGACCAGCCGCGCGTGGCACCGGCCGGCCACGAAGTCAGCGAGATCGACGGCCACACCTACGGCCCGCTGAAGGTGGCCTGCGAGGACATCGTGCGGCAGCGCTTCCATGAACGCGCCACGCTGCTGCGGCCGCAGGTGGTCGTCGGCCCGCACGACCCCAGCGACCGCTACTCGCACTGGGTGCAGCGCGCTGCGCTGCCGGGGCCGATGCTGGCGCCCGGCGACGGCTCCGACCACCTGCAGGTGATCGACGTGCGCGACCTGGCGCGCTTCGTCCGCAGCGTGGTCGAACGCGGCCTCGCCGGCGCCTTCAACCTGGCCGGACCGCGCATCTGCTGGCGCAAGTTCATTGCGCTGCTGGCGCCGACCGACCCGGTGTGGGTCCCGGCCGACCTGCTGCGCGAGGCGCGCCTGCACTTCTCCGAACTGCCGCTGTACCGCCCTGAGCACGGGGAACGTTCGAGCCTGATGCACATCGACGCCTCGCGTGCCCTGGCTGCCGGCTTGCGCCTGACCTCGCCCGCCGATACGCTGCACGCCGTGCGCGCCAGCCTGGCCGGGCGCGAGCCGCACCTGGCGCTGCCGCCGGAACGCGAGGCCGCACTGATCGCCGCCGCCCGCGCCCGCGCCTGCGCCAGCTGACGCCACCCACCGATCCGGCACGACGACGAGCAGCAAGGAGACGAGCACCATGGTGATCCGGGTGGTCCGCCTGGGCAGCCCGCGCGCCGCGGGCGAAGGCACGCGGCTGGGCACGGTGCGGCGCCCGCCGCGCGGGGTGCCCAAGGCGGATTTCGCGAAGCAGGACTGGTACGACGCCTGGCTGCCGAACCTGGCGCCCAGTGTCGACACCATGAAGCTCGGCCAGCAGGCCGACACGCCCGCGGCCTGGGCCGCGTTCGCCCGGGCCTACCGCCGCGAGATGGCGCTGCCCGAGGCCGATCACCTGCTGGGCGCCCTGGCGGCGCTGTCGCAGCACGCCGATTTCTCGGTCGGCTGCTATTGCGAGGAAGAGTCGCGCTGCCACCGCTCGCTGCTGCGCGCGCTGCTGCTGGACAAGGGCGCGAAGGTGGAGCCGGCCTGAGCGTCAGGGCGCCGACGCGTCGTCCGGCACCGGCGGAAGCGGCTGCCCGGCGGGGTCGACCAGGCCGTGCTGGCGGTACAGCGCCATTTCGTCGCCGGCGATGAAGGCGTAGATCCTCGGCCCGTCCGGGCGCCGCTGCAGCAGGTACACCACCTCGAAGCGGATCGTCAGCGGCGCGCCGTCGGGCTTGCGGTAGCCGGCGCGGTAGTGCACACGCACCTTGTCGTGGTTCTCGCACACCGGATCCACCTCCACCCGCTCGACGGACATCGAGCGCGTGCCGATCGCCTTGTAGAAGCCGTAGGCCGATTGCAGCGTGCGCTCGAACGCGTCGTCGTTGGCCCCGCACTGCACCGCCCCCTGCAAGGGCGCGGCCACGAAGCCCTCGGCGAAGCAGGCGCGGATCGCCGCGCTGTCGACCCGTTCGCCCAGCGAGCGCTCGAAGGCCGCGGCGTAGTCGCGGAACCACTGCGTGTAATCGGGCATGTCCATCGCTGCTCCCGGCGCGCCGCCTCAGCCCCTCGCATCACCACCGCAATCGCCGTACCCGCGGCCGGCGCCCGCCGCGGCGAAGTGCATTGAATATCACACAATCGACGCGTCATCTGCCGCCTGGTCCCCGATCGGCGCATCTCTCGTACACTCCGCCGCCGCCAAGCAGGCCACGACGGCCGCCGCAACAAGTTTTCACAATGACGGACCACCTGCCCGACCCGACAAGATTGCTTGCAATCTCGACCGCCGCATGGCGGCCGCACATGACTTGAGCCACTGTCGACCCCGCCCGCGCCGGCGCATCGTTCGCCTTGAGGATGCCGACCGGGCCCGCGGCCGTCACGCTGCCGCACCGGCGAGCCCGGCGTCCCAGGAGTGCCCGATGTTCATCCTTCGCGTTTCCCACGACTGGGCCGCGCAGATCCAGCAGATCCGCGATGCCGTCACCGAAGACAGCAACCTCATCCGCTTCGACAACGCGTTCTACCGCGTCTGCCGGGCGGGCGAGCAGACCTTCGAGCTGATGGTGCAGCCGCGCAGCGGCGGGCGCGGCGTGCGCATGACGCTGCGCGAGCGCGACCTGTACGTGCTGCACGTGAACGGCCGGCTCATCGAGCAGTACGCGAAGACACTGGACCGCCTGCGCGGCGAGCCGATGTCGCTGGACAACGCGCTGTACGAGCTGGGCAAGCCCGCACCGGAGCGGGTGTTCGAACTGAACACGCTGGTGGTCTTCTGCGTCGCCGAGTCGCTGCGCAACGACCACATCGCCACCGTGATCGGCCAGGTCATCCGCACCAGCACCACCGGCCTGGTCGGCGCGCCGACCATGCTGCCCATCGTGCAGATGCGGGCGGCCGCTCATTTGTGGGGTCAGGCCAGCGAAGCCGTCTTCAATGCGATGTCGCCCGCCGCGCGCGACATCGCGCTGCGTCCGCGCGCGCAGCTCACGCCGCTGCAGCGCCGATTCAGCGAGCGGATCGACCTGTCGCGCGTGGACGGCCGCCTGCAGGCGCTGGCGCGCGAGATCAAGGTGCTCAAGCGCCCGGGCTGAAGGGCCCCTTCCCGCCGACCCCTGGGAGCAGCTCTGAAACCAAGGAAACGCGCCGCCCGAAGCGCGCGCAACCGGCTTGATGCGCCGCCGGACCACAGTCGCATCCGATTCGTCATTTCTGGAGTACCTGCATGATCACCCGCCGCCAATCCCTGCTGCTGCTGCCCGCCGCCGCGCTGGCGCCGCAAAGTTTCGCCTTCGACCTCGGCAAGGCGCTGGGCGCCGCCAAGGGCGCGGCCACCGCCGCGAACCTCAGCGACGACGAGGTGCGCGCCCAATCGCGCCGCATGGTCGAGCAGATGGACGCCGGCGCCCCCATCGCCGCGGCGAACAGCCCGCATGCCAAGCGCCTGGCCGCGCTGACCGCCAGCTGCCGCGAGGACCAGGGCCTGGCGCTGAACTACAAGGTCTACATGACGCCGGAGGTGAACGCCTTCGCCACCGCCGATGGTTCGATCCGTTTCTACAGCGGCCTGATGGACATGATGACCGACGACGAGATCCGCTACGTCATCGGCCACGAGATCGGCCACGTGCACGCCGGCCACTCCAAGAAGCGGATGCAGCTGGCCCTCAGCTCCGGTGCGCTGCAGCAGGCCGCGGCCGCGGCCGGCGGCAAGGCCGCGGTGCTGGCCGAGTCGGAACTGGGCGAGCTGTTCGTCAAGGTCGTGCGGGCACAGCATTCGCAGGGCAACGAGAACGAGGCCGACGACTACGCGATGCAATTCCTGTCGCGCCGCAAGCACGACCGCAAGGCGGCGGTCAGCGCGCTTGAAAAGCTGGACAAGCTGTCTGGCGGCGGCGACGCGAACTGGCTGTCCACCCACCCGGCGCCGCGCGACCGCGCGCAGCGCATGCGCTCGCAGCTGGCCTGAGCGTCGGCGGCGGCGTGGCGGCGACCTCCGCGGGCCGCTGCCACCCGCCGCCACCAGCCGTTCTCGCCCGCGCCCCGTGGGGAGGCGCGAGAAACCCTGATCGCGACATCCAGGCGCAGGCCGTATGCTGTACATCCGTACAGTCGCCGGAGCCGCCATGAACCCCGTCGCCGATACCGCGCCCAGCACCGCGTCGCTGCCTGCCCAGCCCATCAGCGACGAGGTGCTGCGCGAAAAGTACGCCAAGGGCGACGAACGCAGCGTGGACGACGTGCGCCGCCGCGTGGCGCGGGCCCTGGCCCAGGCCGAGGTGCCGGAGCAGCGCGCCGCCTGGGAGGCGCGCTTCCTGCAGGCGCAGCGCGATGGCTTCGTGCCCGCGGGCCGCATCAACTCGGCCGCGGGCACTGCGCTGTCGGCCACGCTGATCAACTGCTTCGTGCAGCCGGTGGGTGACTCCATCACCAGCACCGAAGACGGCCACCCCGGCATCTACACCGCGCTGGCCGAGGCCGCCGAGACCATGCGCCTGGGCGGCGGCGTGGGCTACGACTTCTCCCGCATCCGCCCGCGCGGCGCCTGGGTGGCCAGCACGCAGTCCAGCGCCTCGGGGCCGGTGTCGTACATGCGCGTCTTCGACCGCAGCTGCGAAACGGTGGAATCCGCCGGCGCCCGGCGCGGCGCGCAAATGGGCGTGCTGCGCTGCGACCATCCCGACATCGAGGAATTCATCCACGCCAAGGACGCCGGGGACCTGGCGAACTTCAACCTCTCGATCGGCCTCACCGATGCCTTCATGCAGGCGGTGCGCGACGACCGCAGCATCGCGCTGACGCACCGCGCCGAGCCCGGGCCCGCGCAGAAGGCCGCCGGCGCGCACCGCTTGCCAGCATCCGAAAGACGCGGCCAGGATCCCGCCGCGCGGCGGGCAACGCCGGCAGCGCGCTCGGCCGACGACCAGGGCGAGCTGTGGGTCTACCGCCGCGTGCCGGCCCGGGCGCTGTGGGACCAGATCATGCGGTCCACCTACGACCATGCCGAGCCGGGGGTTCTGTTCCTCGACCGCATCAACCAGGACAACAACCTCGCCTATTGCGAAACCATCGCGGCCACCAATCCCTGCGCCGAGGAGCCGCTGCCCCCTTACGGCTGCTGCTGCCTCGGCTCCATCGACCTGACGCGCTTCGTGCGCGACCCCTTCGGCCCAGCGCCCCGCTTCGACGAGGCCGCCTTCGCCGCACTGGCCCGCACCGCCGTGCGCATGCTGGACAACGTGCTCGACCTCAGCCCCTGGCCGCTGCCGCAACAGGCGGCGGAAGCGCGCAGCAAGCGCCGCGTGGGCCTGGGCTTCACCGGCCTGGGCGATGCGCTGGTGATGCTGAACCTGCACTACGACAGCGACGAGGCTCGCCACGCCGCCCGCCGCATCGCAGAGGTGATGCGCGACGCGGCCTACGACGCTTCCATCACGCTGGCCGAGGAACGGGGCGCCTTCCCGCTCTTCAACGCCGACCTGCTGCTGTCCCACGCCAGCTTCGCATCCCGCCTGCCCGCGGCGCTGAAGGAACGCATCCGCGCCCATGGCCTGCGCAATTCGCACCTGCTGGCCATCGCGCCGACCGGCACCATCAGCCTGGCCTTCGCCGACAACGCCAGCAACGGCATCGAGCCCGCGTTCTCCTGGACCTACACCCGCAAAAAGCGCCTGCCCGAAGGCGGCTGGCGCGAGCACGCGGTGGAGGACCATGCCTGGCGCCTGTACCGCCACCTGAAGGGTGCCGACGCCCCGCTGACGCCGGCCTTCGTCACCGCGCTGGAGATGAGCGCGCAGGCCCACCTGGCGATGGTGGCCGCGGTGGCGCCGATGATCGACACCGCGATCTCGAAGACCGTCAACGTACCCGCGGACTACCCCTATGCCGACTTCCAGCACCTGTACCTCGAGGCCTGGAGCGCGGGCCTGAAGGGCCTGGCAACCTACCGTCCGAACGCGGTGCTGGGCGCCGTGCTGAGCGCCGCGCCAGCGCCGCTGGCCGCCGGGGCCCTCCCCCTGGTGCAGCCCGCTGCAGGGGCCGCGGCCGCGGCGCAGATCGTGCCGGGCGGCACCCCTGCAAGCCCGGCCATCAGCCTGCCTGCTGCCGCCGCCGCGGCCGCCGAGCCCGCGGCCGCACCGGCCACGCCGGCGAACCAGCGCCTGGCCCTGGCCCGCGCGCCCCAGGCGGTGCTGGCGTCGCTGCGCTGGCCCGGCCGGCCCGACCTGCCGGCCGGCAACCCGTCGTGGACCTACATGATCCGCCACCCCTTCGGCGAGTTCGCGCTCTTCGTCGGCGAACTGCCCGATGGCCGCGGCCACGCCGCCCCGTTCGAGGTCTGGGTCAACGGCGCGGAACAGCCGCGCGCCCTGGGTGCGCTGGCCAAGACCCTGTCGATGGACTTGCGCGCAAAAGACGCGGCCTGGGCGCGGCTGAAACTCGACGCCCTGGCGACCGTGCAGGAAGAACGCGCCTTCGAGATGCCGTTCCCGCCCCAGGGCGCGCCACGGCAATTCCCAGGCGTGGTCGCCGCCACCGCGGCCGTCATCCGCTGGCGCTGCGAGCAGCTGGGCCTGTGGTCCGATGGCGCGGCGTCGGCTCCGACGCCGGTGCTGGACGCCATGTTCAGCCGCGACGAACCCCAGACCGGCCCCGACGGCACGCTGGCCTGGTCGGTCGACATCCACAACCCCGCCAGCGGCGAAGACTTCACCCTCACGCTGAAGGAAGTGCTATTGCCCGATGCCGATGGCCGCGGCGGCGTCACCCGCCCCTGCGCCATCGGCTTCGCCGGCAACTACCCGAAGGCCATGGACGGCCTGGCCCGCATCCTGTCGCTGGACATGCGCGTGCTCGACCCGGCATGGATCGGCATGAAGCTGCGCAAGCTGCTGAGCTACGCCGAACCGCTGGGCCACTTCATGGCCTTCGTGCCCGGCCTGCCGCGCGACCAGCAGCGCCAGCAGACCTGGCCCTCGACCGTGGCCTACATCGCCCGCCTGGTGATCCACCGCTACGCGATGCTCGGCGTGCTGGACGAAACCGGGCACCCCCTGCGGCGCATGGGCATCCTGCAGGTGCCCGACAGCGCCGCACCCGCGGCGGCACCCGCCCACGCAGTGGATGCACCCATGCTGGCCGGGGCCGCCTGCCCGGAGTGCGGCAATGCCGCGCTGATCTCCCGGGACGGCTGCGACTTCTGCACCGCGTGTGGCTACGTCGGCACGTGCGGGTGAAAAGCCGGTCCGCGGCGGGCCGTGTGCATGACACCATGAAGTGCCTTCTGGCCGCAACGCCCGGACTTCCGGGACGGCGATTCTTGGATGGCGGCTCGGCGCGGATATCGAAGAGCGAGCCGCTCAGATCAATAAGGAGCGATCGCTGCCTCGGGCCAGGCTGCGGGCGGCGACACTGCAGTGTTCGCCAAGCCAGGCCTTCGACGACTGCACGCCAACGACCATGTCCACGATCACCATCTACCACAACCCCGCCTGCGGCACCTCGCGCAACACGCTCGCGATGATCCGCAACAGCGGCGAAGAGCCGCAGGTCATCGAGTACCTGAAGACGCCGCCCAGCCGCGAGACGCTGGCCGGGCTGGTCGCGGCGCTCGGCATTCCGGTGCGCGACCTGCTGCGCCGCAAAGGCACGCCCTACGACGAACTGCAGCTCGACGACCCGAAGTGGACGGACGGCCAGCTGCTCGACTTCATCGTCCAGCAGCCGATCCTGATGAACCGGCCGGTGGTCGTCACGCCGCTGGGCGCCCGCTTGTGTCGTCCGTCTGAAGCCGTGCTCGAGATCCTGCCTTCGCCGCAGCGCGGCCCCTTCACCAAGGAAGACGGCGAGGCCGTGGTCGATGCCCAGGGCCGGCGCGTCTCGCGGCCTTGACCGGAGCGCGGCCCTTCAGCAGTGCAGCCGCCAAGCCGCTCGATGGGCCTGGTTGAGACGACCCGCGCCTGGGCACGGCGCGTCAAGCGCGATGCGATGACGCTCTGGTTCGCACGGGCCCATCCGGCGACCCCGTGGTACGCCAAGGCGCTGGCGGGCTTCGTCGTGGCTTATGCCCTCAGCCCGATCGACCTCATCCCGGACTTCATTCCGGTGCTCGGCTACCTCGACGACGTCATCCTGCTGCCGCTGCTGATCTGGCTCACCGTGCGGCTGCTTCCGCCGCCGGTGCTGGCCGATTCACGCCGGAAGGCGGAGCAGTGGCTGGCGGACCGTGCCTCGAAGCCGCGCAGCCGGGTGGGCGGCGTGGTGATCGTGCTGCTCTGGCTGGCCGTCGCCGTGGCGCTGGCCGTGTGGGCTGCCGCCTCCCTGTCGCGCTGAGCCTCGCCACCCCCGGCGGGCACTGAACGCCCGCCCCTGGACAGCCCGGCACTTGCACCTCACGTTGCGTGAGGTTCTATCGTTCCGGCATGCAAGACAAACACCTGCGGCTGAAGGTCGGCCAACTGGCCCAGCGGACCGGGCTCAGCATCCGCACCCTGCACCACTACGACGCGATCGGGCTGCTGTCGCCGTCGCTGCGCACACCGGGGGGTGCGCGCCTGTACGACGTGAACGACCTGGCCCGGCTGCACCGCATCGAAGCGCTGAAGCACCTGGCCTGCTCGCTGTCGGAGATCAAGGCGACGCTGGACGGCGCGGACGCCGCGCCGCAGGACATCCTGCGGCGGCAGATCGCCGCGCTCGACGCCGATGCGCGCCGGGCACAACGCCTGAGCCGGCACCTGCAGCGCCTGCTCGACCTGCTGTGCGCCGGCGGGCAGGCCGCTGCGGACGACTGGCTGGACACCCTGGAGCTGATGAACGTGTACCAACGACACCTGAACGACCAAGAACTCGACACCCTGGTGAGGCCGGGGGCGGATGCCGCGCCGCCGCTGGATCCGGAGTGGATGGCGCTGATCGACGAAGTGCGCACGGCAATGCGCCAGGCGATGCCCGGCGACGGCCCCGAGGCGCAGGCGCTGGCCTGGCGCTGGATGCACCTGGTGATCCGGATGACCGGCAACGACCCGGCGCTGGCCGCCAAGATGATGGCGCTGCAGCAGGCCGAACCCCGGGCGCAGGACATCGTCGGCATCACGCGCGGCATGCTGGCGTGGATCGGCGAAGCCTTCGTCCACGCCCGCTGCACCCTGTTCGCCAGGCACCTGAGCGCGGCGGAGACGGAGCAGTTGCGGCGCCGCCAGCTCGCCCAGCCCGGGTACCTGGGCGCTTGGCCTGCGCTGGTGGCCGAGCTGCGCGCCCAGATGGAGGCCGGCACGGACGTGCGGGCCGACGCGGTCCAGGACATCGTGCGGCGATGGCAGCAGCTGTTCCGCGACTGCTACTGCGGCGACGATGCGGCGTTCGGCGCCCGCGTGCGCGAGGCCATGCTGCGCGAGCCCGGCCTGCAGCTGGGCGTCGGTGTGGACGAGGCCCTGCTGGCCTACCTGCAGCGCGCGCACGTCGTGGCGCACCACGTGCCCGCGGAAAACGCCGGTCCGAAGCCCAGCGCGATGATGGTGGCGGTGCAGCGCGCGGCCCACCAGCTGCTGGAGCAGCCGCTGGTGCTGGACGACCCGCTCGCGCTGGCCATCCTCGGCGAGCAGCAGGTGCGCGCCCTGCGGGCCGACCTCGACAAGTACCGCAACCCCATGGCGCAAGGCCTGCGCAGCTCGGTGGTCGTGCGCAGCCGCTTCGCGGATGACGAATGGCGGGCCGCGTCGGCGCGCGGCGTCCGGCAGTACGTGATCCTCGGCGCCGGCCTGGACACCAGCGCCTACCGCTCTAATGACGCGGCCGGCCGAATGTTCGAAGTCGACCTGCCGGCCACGCAGGCCTGGAAGCAGCAGCGCCTGCGCGAGGCGGGCATCGAGGCGCCCGCCTCGCTGCGCTACGTGCCGGTCGACTTCGAACGGGTGAGCCTGGCCGAAGGCCTGGCGCGCGCCGGCTTCGACGCCGGCGAGCCCACCTTCTTCAGCTGGCTCGGGGTGACGATGTACCTGGACGAGGCCGCGGTCATCGACACGCTGCGCTACGTCGCCGGCTGCGCCAAGGGCAGCGCAGTGCTGTTCGAGTACATCGCGCCGCTGGCCGCGCTGTCGCCGATGATGCGCATCGCGATGGAGCAGATCGCCGCGCAGCTGGCCGAACGCGGCGAACCCTGGAAAAGCTACTTCGACCCGGAGGCCCTGTCCCGGACGGTGGCGGCGCTGGGCTTTGCCAGCAGCCGGACCTGGGGCCCGGACGAGCTGAACCAGCGTTATCTGTCGGGCCGCAGCGACGGCCTGCACATCAGCCCGGGGCCCGGACGGCTGATGCTGGCGCAGGTGTGAGCCGCCGCGGCCCGGCCCAAGCCGGCCGCGGCGCTCAGAACTTGCGCGACTGCATGAAGCCGTCGAATCCTGCCTCGGCGAACCGGAACCACAGGCTGGTGTCGCGGCGCACGGAGGCCATGTCCTCGTAGATCTTCTTCCAGGCCGGGTTGCGCGCCGAGATGTCGCTGCACAGCGACAGGGATTCCTTGAAGGCGGCGGCCAGGATCTCCTTCGGGAACGGAAACAGCTTGGCGCCGCCGGCCACCAGGCGCCGCAGCGCGGCCGGGTTGCGGATGTCGTACTTGGCCTGCGTGTCGGTGTGCGCATAGGCCGCGGCGGCTTCGACAATGGCCTTGTATTCGGCGCTCAGCGCCTCGTAGGCCTTGGCATTGACGAACAGGTCGAGTTGCGTGCCGCCTTCCCACCACGACGGGTAGGCGTACCAGGGGGCCACCTTGTGCATCCCCAGGCGCTCGTCGTCGCAGGGCCCGACGAATTCGGCCGCGTCGATCGTGCCTTTCTCCAGGCTCTGGTAGATCTCGCCGCCCGGCAGGTTCTGCGGCACCACGCCCAGGCGCTCGGCCACCTTGCCGGCAAAGCCGGCGATGCGCATCTTCAGGCCCTTCAGTTCTTCCAGTGCCTTCAGTTCCTTCCGGTACCAGCCACCCATCTGCGCGCCGGTGTTGCCCATCGGGAAGTTGACGATGCTGTAGCGGCGGTAGAACTCGCGCATCAGCTTCAGGCCATTGCCTTCGTACATCCAGGCCGTCATCTGGCGGCTGTTCAGCCCGAACGGAATGCCGCCGCCCAGGGCAAAGGTGTCGTCCTTGCCGAAGAAGTAGTAGGGGCCCGTGCCCGCGCATTCGATGGTGCCGTTCTGCAGCGCGTCCACCACGCCGTAGGCGGGCACCAGTTCACCGGCGGGATGGGTGCTGATCACGAAGCGCCCGCCGGACAGCTCGCGCACCTTGGCGGCGAACACGTCGGCCACGCCGAACAGCGTGTCCAACGACCGTGGAAAGCTCGAGGCCAGGCGCCAGCGCAACTGCGCCTGGGCGAGCACGGCCGGCGCGGCGCTGGCGGCGAGAACACCGGTCAGGCCGGAATGGCGCATGAAATGGCGACGTTGCATGCTTTGTCTCCTTTGTTGAATGTCCGGGATGGACAGGGACAAGCATCGGCATTTCGATCTGTCTCCGGTATTCGCGCCAATGCGCAACGGCCTCTGCGGCACACGCTCCGCAAAATCACGAAGGGGCATCAGTGCACGCAGTGTCAGCGCACGCTGCCTCCGCACGGCAGCCGCACGACACGCGGTTCCGCCCGCGGCCGCAGCGTGAAGGCAAGGCCCGCTCAGGGCTGCCGGAAGCGCCGCACGGCGAAGCTGACCAGCTCGGCCTGGCCGGCCAGGTTGAACTTGCGCTTGATGCTTTGCCGATGCGACTCGACGGTGCGCACGCTGATGTCCATGGCCCTGGCCATCTGCTTGCTCGACTGGCCCTGCGCCAGGCACGCCAGGATCTCGCTTTCCCGCGGGGACAGGCTGCGGTCTTCGGTGCGGGCGCGGAACAGCAACTCGGCCACCGAGGCAGCGAGGTAGGTGCCCCCGGCCGCGACCGACTCGATCGCGGCCAGGATCTGCTGCGAGGGCGCGTCCTTCACGACATAACCCCGTGCGCCCGCCGCCATCGCCTGCTGCACGTACTCGGCGCTGTCGTGCATGCTGAAGATCAGCACATTGATGCGCGGGTGGTGCTCGGCCAGGCGGCGGGTCAGGTCGATGCCGGTGCCGCCGCCCTTGATCGCGATGTCGCTCAGCACGATGTCCGGCAGCAAGCGCGCGGCCAGCTCGAAAGCCTCGGCCGCGTTCTCCGCCTCGCCCACCACGGCCAGGCCCGGCACGCTGGACAGGCGCGCCCGCAGGCCGTCGCGGACCATCGGGTGGTCGTCGACGATCAGGACAGTCGTGGGCATGGCGCTGGGCGGGTCAGCGGGCATCATGGACTCGACTCCTTTCCGCGGAAGCGTTCGTGCGCGGCCAGACGCAGGCGCGCCGACACCCGCGTGCCGCCGCCGGCGGACGAGGCGATGTCGCAGGCCCCGCCCAGCGAAGCCAGCCGCTCCCGCATGTTGCGCAGGCCGATGCCGCGCCGCGGGTCGGCGCGCACGGCCGCCAGGTCGAAGCCGCGGCCATCGTCGCTGATGCGCATGCACACCGCGCCGCGCTCGAACGACAGCACCAGCGAGATGCGCGCCGCCTGCGCATGCTTGGCGATGTTGGCCAGCGCCTCCTGCGCGACACGGAAGTAAACCGTCTTCACGTCCTCGGGCAGCTCGATCGGATCCCCCTCGAGCCGGAACGCGAACTGCAGCCCCCCGTGGCTGGCGAACTCCCGCCCCAGCTGTTCCAGTGCCGAAGGCAGACCCAGCAGGTCCAGCATGGCCGGCCGCAGCCGGTGCGAGATGCCGCGCACTTCCGCGGCCACGGTGTGCAGCTGGTCCAGCGCCTTCGGCAGCATGGCCGGCAGGCCGGCCCCGGGGCGCGCGCGCAGTTGCTCGATCGCCGATTCCAACAACAGTTTCACCGACACCAAGGTCTGGCTGGTGCCGTCGTGCAGCTCGCGCGCCAGGTGGGCCCGTTCGCCTTCCTGCGATCGCACCACCTGGTGCGCCAGGTGCTGCAGCTTGGACGAAGCCAGCCGGTGCTCGCTCCAGTTCAGCGCCGCGCCGGCGGTGACCAGCACGGCCATGGCCAGCACGGCGATCACCGCGATGAAGATCAGCGTCTGCGTGACGTTGGCCTTCACCTGCCGGTCGAGCTCTTCCAGCGTCCGCTCGATGTCGTCCACGTACACGCCGGTGCCGAGCATCCATCCCCAGTGGTCCAGCGACACGACGTGGCCGAGCTTGGGCGTCATCTTGCCGGTGGAAGGCTTGCGCCAGAGATAACGCACGAAACCACCGTCCGGCTGGCGCGAGGCCTGGATGAGCGCCTGGATCACCGGCAACCCGTTCGCATCGCGCAGGTGCCACAGCTGCTCGCCCACCAGCTCGGGCTGGCGCGGGTGCATGATGTTGCGGCCCGCCATGTCGTAGACGAAGTAGTAGCCGTCGCTGCCGTAGTTCATCGCGCGCAGCAGCTCGATCGCCTCGCGCCGCGCGGCGGGATCGTTGGTGCGCTCGGCGTACAGCGGGCGGATCGCCGACAGCGCCAGGCTCACGCAGTGGCGCAGCTCGGTCTCCTTGGCCTTCATCGTGGCCTGCTCCACCACCGCGCGCTCACGCTGCGCCAGCGCCTGTTCCTGCTGCTTCACCACCAGTGCGATCAGCGCCAGTGCCAGCAGCAGCGGCAGGCCCGCCAGCAGCGCCAGTTTGGTCCGCAGCGGCAGCGACGCGACGGCGTCGCGCAGCCGCCCCGCGGCAAGGGCGAGGGGCCGGGGCAGGAGCGCGAACGGCAAGGCAATCAAGGCAGGGCGCAAGAACGGCTCTCGACATCAGGTCGGTGATGCGCGTCGGCGTCGATCGGGGAATACGCGAAGCAACGCGCCGCCCGCCACACGCACGGCACACCCACGGCATGCGCAGGACACACGACACGGGTCAGTGTGGTGATTCGGCTGCGGCGGCGCCATCGGCGGAACCCGCAACGGCCGTTGCGTGGCAACACGTAGGGGTTGGCCCGCGGCCCGGCGCCAGCCCCCACCTCAGCCGCCCGCGCGCTTCGCGGCATAGCCCGCCTGCTGCAGGTAGGCGACGACGCGCTCGCAATGATCGCCCTGCACTTCGACCACGCCCTCCTTCACCGTGCCACCGGAGCCGCAGCAGGCCTTCAGCTGCTTGCCCAACGCCACCAGCCCGGCGGGGTCCGCATCGAGACCGCGGATCACCGTGACCGCCTTGCCGCCCCGCCCCTTGGTCTCGCGGCTGACGCGCACGATGCCGTCACCGCGCGGACGCGCCGCCTGGGCCTGGCTCCGGCAGGCGCAGGCGGCGATGGGCTGGCGGCAGTCAGGGCACATGCGGCCGCTGTCGGTGGAATAGACGAGGCCGCTGTTCAGGGGCTTGGGCATGGTGCCGGTGCGGTAAGGACCAGGGGCGGGATTGTCGGCGCTTCGTCGGGCCTTTCGCCGGCCCGTCGCCGAGCCGACGGCACCGCAACGCCGGCCCGGCCGCGCCGTCCAGGGGCACGGAGATTGCCTCACCGCCTTGCCTCCACCGCACCAGGAGATCGCCACCATGCCAGGCAACGCCAACCGCCCCGCCGGCCCCGCCCAACCGCTGCGCGAAGCGCGCGATGCGGTGAAGCAGCAGGAAGGCATCGATGAAACCCTGCAGGACAACGGCGCCGCCGCGGCCGACAGCGCCGATGCCGGCGCGACGGACAGCGCTACGCGCGCCCGCCACGCCGAGCGAGACGCCCACGCCAGCGGCGACCGCGACCGCAAGAAAGGCAGCGTGCCCGGCCCACGCTGACGCCCACCGCTCCCGCCGGCTCCTCCGGCCCACCGGGCACGAGGCCTTCGCGCCCGGCGGGCGGCGGTCTGCAGCGCTCAGATCTGCCGCTGCCGGAACAGCAGCTCCTTCGCGCGTTGCGCGATCTGCTGCTGTTGCTGCATCACCTGGTCCATGAACTGCGCAACTTCGGGACTGCCCTCGCGCTGGGCGTCCTGCCGGTAGCGCTGGCAGGTGTCCAGGCCCTGCAACGCGTGGTAGAGCACGCTGACGAGGTTGAAGTCCTTGTCCATCGTGCGCTCGTTGAAGGCCACGTCCATGCGCTGCCCCGCGCCGCGCTGGCCCTGGAACTGCGGCTGCTGCCACTGGCCACCGCCCGCGGCGGCCCATTCACCGCCGCCCGCGGACGATGGCCCGCGGTACGGGTCGCCGTACGGACCGGCCGCGCCACCCATGCCCTGGCCCGCCCCGAACTCCGGCCGGCCCTGGGCGCCGCCCTGCTGCCCGTAGCCACCCTGTCCGGGGAATGCCGATTGAACCGACTGCCCACCGCCGAAATACGAACCGGGCCTGTGCATCGCCCCGCCGTCATGACCGGGGTACTGGTTCTGTGCGTACATCTGATCTCCTTTCTGAGTGCATCTGGAAACGACCGGGGAACACCCGGGTGTCCGTCTGAGCAAGCTGGACACCCGGTCATTTCGGCCGTTCCTGCGTCCCGCCACCGCGCCTTCGAGCACCTCGGCGCCACCTGGGCTGCACGCCGCCCTCGCCCCAGGCGCCATCCTCATATCCAGTGATGCCAGCCGCGAGAGGCCGCGCCACCATGGCCTGCCCATCGACCAACAGCGGGCAGGGAGGATCGGATGCGCCGGACGTGCAATTCAGCGAGAACCTCGGCCATGCGGGCATGGCGGGCCTGGGTGCTGGCCCTGCTGCCGGCAGGGATGGTGCCGCAGGCGGCGGTCGCGACTACCCAGCCGCCGCTGCCCGTGCTGTGTGCCTGGGCAGGCGCTGCAGTGCCTCCGGGGGCCGCATCGGCGCCGGCAGGAGAACCTCCGCTAACGCCCGATGAGTGCGCCGTCGTTCCGCCCGCCGTCCGCCGCGGCACCTTGGAAGGCCCCGGGCAGGTCACGGTCGTCGTGCCCCGCGCGGCCTGGAAAGCAGCGAAGTCCACCGGCCACGCGCTCAAGCCGCGGCTCTACATCAACGGGCTCTTCGCAAGCGGGGAACCCATCCTGCGCACCGATGAGCCCGCATCGCAGGAGACCATGCGGATCAGCTACCGGGTCCCGGTGGACAAGACCACGCAAGCCCTGTGGACCGGCCTGTACCGGCAGCAGCGTGACATGTCGGTGCCCATCGAGCTGCGTGCCGCGCTGAGCTGGGACGGCGCGCCGGTGGATGCGGCCCCGGCCGCGGACGACCGAGGGCCGCACATCCGCGTGACCACGGAGAACCGCGAGTTCGTGGGCTTGGCGTTGATGGCATTGCTCGCGGGCTTCCTGCTGTGGTGCCTGTTCGAGACCGACGTGTTTCGGGACGCGCCGGCGCGCCCCGTGGAGCAGCTGCCCAGTCCGCCGCCGAATGCGCGGCCGGGGTCGCTGGTACGCGCCACCTTCAGCCTGGCGCGCCTGCAGGCGGGGCTGTGGCTGTTCGTCGTCCTGGCCTCGGGCCTGTTCATGTGGATCGTGCTGGGCGAGCTGCCGCCCCCGGAGCCGACGCTGGTGGCCCTGCTCGGCGTCAGCGCGGCGACGACCTTGGCGTCCTTTGCGGTGGACACCGGTGCCGGCCCGCGGCCGTTCCTCGCCTCCAAGAACCTGCTGGTCGACGTCGTCACCGGCTGGGACGGCGCCCAGCAGTTCCATCGCAGCCAGGCCCTGGCCGTCAACATGGTGCTGCTGGCAGTCGTCGCCGAACACGTGATGCGAACGCTGTCCTACCCGGCCATCGACGGCACCTTGCTGGCCCTGCTGGGTGTCAGTGGCATCGCGCAGGCCGGGGGCAAGCAGGTGCTGGAAGGCCCGGCGCCGGACACGCCGACCGCGGCCAAGCCGAACCAGCTCCCGTCAGGCCGACGGGTGTAGTCCCGCCGCCACGCTGCAACCGGCACCACCCCGCCTGGCTTCCAGGCACGTTCACAGGAGGAGGTTTCCATGCCCATCGACATCGACGGCCGCATCAAGTTCGAGAGAAGCGCGGTGATCCCCGCCGGCAGCACCGGCTCGCTCGCGGTCGAGGTCTTCGGCGGACCGCTCGCGCGCGTGCAAGCGGCGGTCTTCAGCGCCGACGGCACACCGCTGCAGGGCGTCGGCTTCGATGGCTTCGGGCCACCGCTGACGACCGAGATCGGCGGCAAGGCCACCTGGCTCTTCCTGGTGCCGCCGAACGCCGCGTACCTGAAGTGGAGCGTGCAAGCGGTGCGCAGCGCCGCCAACCTGGGCAGCTACAGCGTAACGTCCAAGGTACGCGCCGCCAACGGCGACATCTGCGCGGCGGGCCAGTTCTCCGCCCAGATCGCGGCCGGTCAGTTCGCCGACGACATCGTCTACGACGGCGTCGACCTGTCGACCACCCAGATGGTGCCGCTGGTGGCCGGGGCCCGGGTATGAGCCCCACACCGCCCCCATGGCTGATCGTGGCAGCAGCCGCCCTGCCCTGCGCGGCATCAGCGCAGCCGGGCATCCCGGACGGATGGGAACCGCGAATCAGCGAAGGAAAGCTGATCATCTGCCCGACGACCTCCCAACCGGGCACGGTACCCACGTGCCGCACCGTGCTGACGGCCGCCGATCTCGCGGCCGCGGTGCAGCGCGGCGCGCCGACACCGCAGGCCGACGTTGCAGCGGCGGGTGCCGCAACGCCAGCACCAGCACCAGCACCAGCACCGGCGCCCGCCACCGCAACCGCCGCCGCTTCCGTCACGAAGGCCGACAAGCAGGCCGTGTTCGATCGCTTCAGCAACCTGGCGCAGCTCGAGCTGTCGGTGCCATCCAGCCCGGCCTTCACCATCCTGGGCATCAATCCGGACAAGGTGCAGCGGCCCGGCACGATCCGCGAGTTCGGCGCTTCCGTGCTGCGTGGCATGGGCGCGGACGGCAAGGCCAAGGAGGGGCTGGCCTTCGACGTCTCGACCGTCGCGCTGTTCGGCAAGGAATGGCTGCGTGGCGGCAGCGACTACGCGCCCAGGGTCGAGCTGGGCCAGTTGGCATCGGACCTGCGGTGGGAGGGCTACCCCACTCGCGTGCTCGCGCGCACCATGCTGTCGCTGGCGATGACCAAGCCGGACCCGCAAGGCAGCGCGCGCTCCGCCTGGGGCATCCGCGTCGGACTGATCGATGACGGCGACCCGGGGCTGTACTGGAACTTCACCGCGGACTGCCTTCGGCGAGCGCCGCGCCCCCCGCTGCCCCCGGGGAAAGACCTCACGCCGAAGCCAGCCGATCCCTCGCTCGCCGCCTGCAACGTGCTGACGAACACCCAGGCCACGCCCCGCCCCTTGTGGGCCATGCCGGCGCTGTACGTGGGCTATGGGCACAGCTGGTACTCGAAGACCGGCACGGTCACGGACCGCGCGCCAGACGCCCGCGCCGCCTGGTTGAGCTTCTCGATCGGCCATGCCGCGCTGATGCCGCAGCTGGCCGCCCCCGACCCCAACGGCCTGCGCGTGCTGCTCCAGGCCTATGCCAGCCGGCGGCTCGACGATCGCGCGGTCCATCCTGACGATGCCACCTTGCTGGTCCGCCAGGACGTCAGTGAAGGCACGCTGCGCACGCGCCTGGGCAAGGACAGCTGGCACGGCTACCTCGAGTTCGGCCACCGCCGCGTGCGCCTGGGCGACGACACGACCGAGAAGATCCGCATCGTCGCCGTCGGCGGCGAACTGAAGCTGGACTTCATGAAGGACGCCTGGTTGCAGCTGGCCGGCGTGCGCGAGCGCGGATTCGCCGACGGCAAGGACAAGAACGCCATGACCGTGGCCGTGAAGCTCGGCGTGCCCTTCCTCGAGATCCCGGGCAGCCGCTGAAGCGCGGCGTTATCCCGCCTGCGGATCCCGTCGCGAGCGCAGGCATGGCGAAAGCCTTGCCGCGCGGCCGAGCGGGTCCGCTACGGCCGGGCGGCGCCGTCAAGACCGGCCACCGCCCAGGCGCAACAGCAGCGCGGCGAAGATCGCGATCACCGCGATCACCAGGACCAGCGCGATGCCGGTCGGTATGCGCTGGCGGTGACCGCGCAGCACGTCCATCGATTGCTGCACGGCACGCGCGTAGCCGTGGGTGTTCGAGATCAGGTCGTTGGGCTGCACCAGCGCCAGCCGGTGGCCTTCCGGCCGCGAGGCCAGCGCGCGCGTCAGCGCCTCCAGCCGGGCGGCGCGCTGCACGCTCTCGCGCATGCACTGTTCCAGCCGCGCGATCTCCGAGCCATAGGCCCCGCCCATCTCGTACTGGTACATGCCGTGCCAGCCCAATCGCGGTAGGGACCCTCATTGCTGAGGGCCCCTACCGCGATTGCCTGGCGAGCCAGCGCGGGACCGTTCCTCGAGGGCAAGGTCATACCCCAGCAGCCACTGAGGGTCGCTGCGATCACGCGGCCCGCCGGCGTTGGCCGAGTCATACCCGTCTTGAAATCGAAGGCCGCGGTGGCAGGGCAGCCACCAGTGCTCGTGCCCGGACAAGCTTGGTGTGTTCACATTTGCCATATTTTGTCGGCGGGGCATATCGCGGCCAACCGGAAAAATGCATTACCCGATCCCGAACTCGGTGCCCGACGACTGACGCGCGTTGGCTGCAAGCGCCCTGGACCGTCGTCGCGCGCGCCACATAACCGGCCGCGGACACATTCCTTCCGCCGCGATTCGACCAGCCGGTCGGGCCGGTTCGGCCCTGCCAGACGGCGCTTCTCGTGGGCGGGATGACCCTTCTGCTGCCTTGCGCCTAAGCGCGCCTACCCTCCGCCGAACCGCGCCTGTTGCGGGTTCGCGGGCGGCAACGTCTTGCGTGCAACCCCCGGCACCGCCTTGCTCAGCGCGAGAGCGTCACCGCCCCGGGCATCGCGGCGTTCAACGGCGCCGCGTCGATGAGCGCGGTGACCGCAAAGGGGGCGGGCCGACGGCCCGGCCAGCCCCCTGCCGGACGGCCCGCCGAACTTGCTCCTGCGCGCTCTAAGCGCTCGACGCACCCTGGCTTCCTTGGAGTCCTCGTGGGTCACTGGTTGTAGCGTGCGACTTGCTTCAATTCGATGCCAGCGGCGTTTGGTAGCGGCACGTCGGAGCCATCAGGAATCTCCCAATAGCGACCATAGGCGACGATGACCTCCACCAGCTTCCCATTGATGCGCTTGAAGTCCAATGCATCGAAACGGCAGGTCGTGAGCGACGCAGCGTAGCTGCACGGCCCCGCGGCATAGCGCGGCACGTAACCCAGGTAGTTCGACTGCACCAATTCCTTCTGCGGGTTGTAGAGGAAGTAGCGGCCACTCATGGTGATGGACTCGATCACGCCGCCCCACTCGGGCGCGTCGACGATGGTGCGGGTGTCAAACTTGCACGGCTGGTCAGCGGGAATGGTGTTGCACGGGCGCGTGAACGACCCACCCCAACTTGGGCCGGCGCTGTAGTAGCGGGGCTCGATGCGCAGGTCGAAGTTCGACGCCGTAGGGTATGGATTCCCGGCCTTGTCGAAGTTGAAGTAATGGCCATAGGCGCTGACCGACTCGATGTAGCCGATGTTCGGATAGTGGATGATCGACAGAGAATCGATCTGGCAAGGCTGGCCCGCCGGTGCCTTGGCGCACGGCCCGTTGGCGTAGCGCGGCACGCTGGCCAGGGGCACGCCATTGAGCTTGACGCTGCCCTGCGCGTCATAGGTCCAGAGCCGGCCATAGGCAATCACGGCCTCTGCGCTGACGTTGACGTTGCCCCCGGTGTCGTAAGCCAACGCGTCCAGCTTGCACACGCTGCCGGCCGGTGCGGCGGCACACGGGCCGGACTTCGTGTTCCAGTTCAATGCCATGTTCACCGCCTTGCCCGCATTCAGCAGTCCGGCGCCACAGACGTTCTCCCAACTGCCGGTGACCAGGTTCTGCTCCGCGCAGTTGTAGCCTCCCACGGGCGAGGCATTGACCGGGTTGGTCAGGATGCTGAACACGTCCGCGCCGGACAGGCCGCCCTTGGCGGCCAGCATCAGACCGGCCGTGCCGGCCACGTGTGGCGCGGCCATGGACGTGCCGCTGAGGTAGCGGTAGCAGTGTTCATAGGCCGCCGCAGAGGTATCGTTGCCTGGCTTCCTGACCGTCCAGGTCGAATAGACGCCTTGCACCGATTCCAGCGGGTCGGTGGCCCGGAATGCCGTCGGCGCCAGAGGAGTGGTGTAGGGGGCCTGGATCACGCGGGATCCGATGTCGGCATCGGCATAGGTCTGGATCAGCTCCTTGCTGCAACCGCCCTGGGGGTTCGGGTTGTGGAATGCCCCCCACACGCCGGACGTGTAGGGCAGGGCCTTGACCGGTGGGTCGCCGACCTTGGTGTTCGGCATGTCGTGCCCATAGCCCAGGCGCGCTTCGATCCCGCCGCCGGGTGCCATCAGGGACAGCGACGGGCCCTGGTTGGTGTAACCCATCTTGTCGGTGGCGTCGTGGGTGATCACGGCCTTCATCGCCCGCCGATCGACGGCGCCCACTGACAATACGCCCGGGCAGCTGGCGGGAAAGATGTTCGCAACGTCTTGCTGGTTCACCGCGGGAGAACCTGAAAGAGACAGGGCGCCCCAATTGCCGGCGGAGGCCACGAGGACGATGCCGCGGGCTCGAGCTTCGGCAATGTCCTGTTCGAGCGCGGGAAAGTACGGGTCGTCCTGCGGCGTCAGGGGCGCGCCGCACTTCCTGGGGGACTGGAAGCTCATGTTGATCACCTGGGCGCCATTGGCGATGGCCCAGCGTACGCCTTGGGCAACCTCATACGCGCTCTTGATGTCGACCTTCACCGGCATCAGCTTGCAGTCCGGACACACGCGGGCAATCACGCCGGCCACGTGCACGCCGTGCGAAACGGCCAGATCGTCGCGGGCCGAGGTGTAGTACCCCTTCAGGCTGTCGATCGAGGGAATCGGAACTCCATTGCCTGGCGTGACGGCCCGGTACTGCACGATGGGCGAGCCCGCCTTCGACGCATCCCGCGCCCACTTGCCGGCCAGGTCCGGATGGTCTGAGTGGCCGGTATCGATCACCGCGATTTTCACGCCACCGCCCTTGGTGACCGCATGCGCGGGCGACAGATCGATGGCCGCCTCGTTCCAGCGGCGCTGGGTGTCGTTGTCGGCCCGCACGGCAGGGATCGGTTTGAAGACCTGGCAGTACTTCAGCGTCCCGGGTGCGGGATCGTTGAACGCGTTGAACATGTTGTTGTTGCAGGTGAATGCGCCTTGCATGGTGCGGTAGACCCACCTCTTGTCGGCACCGTAGCGCACATACTGAGGACCGTTTAGTGCTACCGCGACTCCGTCAATCAGTCGCGGCTGCGCTAAGTCCACCCACTGGTGTTCGGTGACCAAAGGCCGCCAGAACGTTTCACCGAGCTGCGCGGCGGCCCACGGGGACACCAGGGACCCCACGGCGAAAACCAGTGCAGGTAGTACTTTCGGGTGATAAGGCATCGATTCCTCAATATTCTGAAGTGCGGGCACAGGGAGCCGAAGACTCCGACCGTCCTACACCGGTTGCACAATTAAAGCTACGCGGCACACGCGCCTGGACCGCCGGCTTTCGGCGGTTGACTGGCCGGTGGCGCGACGGAAGGCTCCGCTTGCGGTGGTTTTCGTGCGCCTCCATGCGATGCAACGGAGACGCGGGTTGCGAGCCGTTGCAGCGGGATGTGACAGCAGCATTGGAACGGGCTTGGTGCCTGGACGGCCACTACAAGCGTTTGTAGGCGACATCTGAGCTTGTCGCGACCACGGAGGCCGGCCATCTGCCAGCTGGCACTTCCCTCAGCCCGCGGGTGCTAACATCTAAATTGGTTGTAAATATGAGACGAAACTTGACAGCTTCGTGCACATCCCTCAGGCCCGGCGCATCCATCCAGCCCGAAGCTCCCGAGCTGCTGGCGAGCTCGATGGACGCAGCGTCGTTGCTGGAGCTTTGCTGGCGTGAAATTCACGGGGACGTTGTAAGACTGCAAGGTCTTTGCGATGCCGCGCTGGTGCGTGCGCAGTCGAGTTCCGACCTGTCGAGCACCGCCAGAGCCATGTTGACGCGGGCCCTCTTGATGGCGAGCTACCGGCCGCTGGAGGCCACTGAAGCGGATCTGGAATCAGCAAGCAGCAATCCCGTTCTGCAGCAGGATCAATCGCTTCAGAGAATGCTCGGCATCGGACGGGCTCAGTTGTTGTGGAATCAAGGAGACGTGGGGGGCGCGCAAACGCTGTTCAAGGCCGCGGAAGGTGATGTGGTGGAGCGGCCTCGAGAGCCAGCCGACTTCCTCCTCTTGTCCGGCTTGGCCGGCTGCGCGGTCGTACTCTCGCAGATTGAGGATGCCTTCTTCTACTTCTATCGTGCCGTGGTCTTCGCGGAATGCATCGACCGCCCTGCATGCGTCGCATTTGCCACGGCCGGTTTGGCGAGCACCTTTCAATCGGTAGGCTGGCATGATGAAGCGGTCGCCCTACTCGAAAAGTTGATAGATGACGGCCATTTGCCCGCGGCGAACAAGAAGCTCGTAACGCTGGTGACCAACAACCTCGTGATGGCCCAGGTTAGAAGCGGCAAGACTGACCTGGACCACGCGATTCATGATCTGGTCGCGCTCACTTCAGACGTAGAGCGCTATGCGCCTAATTGGCTCGTCAACATCCATATGAATCTCAGCGGCCTCTATCTTGAGGGTGGCCGCCTTGACTCGGCGGCTGAGACGATCGGGCTGGCATACGAAGCTGCCTACGCCGGCGGGCAGGCCTGCTATGTTGGCGTGTGCCACCATCACGCCGGCATGCTGCTTCACGCGCGGGGAAGCATTCACGAAGCGCTGCTGGCATATCACCTCACCAAGGAGTGCCATGCGATCGATCCGAACGGTTTTGCCTGGAGTCTTTGGAGCGTTGACCGCTCTATTGCGAAGGCTTATGCCGAATTGGGCAATTTCGAAGCGGCTTATGCTGCTCAGTGCGATTTCGACGAGGCGCTGCGGAACCACACCGAATGCGGCGTGCGGGGGCGGAGGGCCGCCACTGCTGCCCGAAAGCGCATCGGCGCGTTGTTGGGACTATCGCCCCGGGAGATCGAGTGCGTCCGGTGGAGCGCGGCCGGAAAGACGGCCTGGGAAACCAGCCGAATTCTCAACCTCTCAGAGTGGACCGTGGTCTACCATCTCGAGAGAGCCAAGCGCAAATTCGGATTGTCCAGCAAGCAACAAATGGTGGCGAGAGCCGTTGGTCTTGGCCTTGTGGTCAGACCGGATCTGGAGACTGAATCTAAGTCCTGAAAGCGGAGCTGCATTCCCTCGGGCTTTCAGTCTCGCTCTGGAGCCGACGCTGGGGTGATCGTATTTTTTCGACCGTTGTATACGGCTCCCGTAACGCTTGCCGACACTGGATGTTGTCGACGAAAGTAAACTTGAAACCGATTCTCCGCTTGCCGTCATAGGAATTTGGTTTCGCTGACAGGCGTGGTCCGCATCCAGCTTCGCGAGTCGCGCGCGACATCCACAGCATCCCAATGCCTTCACACGCACGCGCGCATTGCCACTGCCGGCGCTGATCGCCTCATTGCTGGCGATGCGAGGCACCTCGTAGCAGAGCATGCTCGATGCGTTTTACGGCTCGCTGTGCGGCACGAGCGAATTCGTCCACGGCATCTCGGATCGGGGCTTCGCCAAGGCGCGATCACGACTGCACATGCCGGCGCTGACCTGGCTGAACGACTGGCTGCTGCAGCGCGTGGATTCCATGGTATGGGTGCTGCGTTGGCACGGCCTGCGGGTCGTGCTCGGCGACGCCTCGGCGTTGATGCCGGCCACGCGCGCAATGCTCGCCGAAGCCCTGGAGTGCCTGGGCCGGGCGACGTGTTCGGTGCTCGATCGCGGCTACCCGGCGGCGTGGCTGATCCAACTGCTCAACGAGCGCGGCATTCACTTCGTCAATCGCTGTGACAGCAGTTCGTCGTTCTCGGCGGTGCGCGACTTCATGCGCGGGCAGCAATCCGAAAAGTCGTTCTGTTGAATGCGCCAAGTGCACGCGATGCCAGCGACTGGGGCTGTGCGCGACAGGCGCCGGCGGTGCGCCTGGTGCGCCACACCGCGCCCGACGGCTGCACGCGCTTGCTGGCCACCAACATCGGCGCCGACCTGGCCGCCGCCGCCGAACTCGCCGAGCTCTGCCACCGGCGCTGGCGCATCGCAGAGGCGTTCAATCGCCTGAAGCACCGCATGAAGCTCGAAAGCGTCAGCGGCTTGTCCCAGCATGCCTTGATCATCGACGCGGCTGCCAAGATCCTGGCCGACAACCTCGCCTCACTCCTGTGCACGGCCGCCGCGGCAGCAGCGCCGCGGGTCGCAAGCCGCTGCAATCGCGCCTGCGCCGCTGAGGTCTGCGCGCGCATGCTCGCCCCCGTGCTGCTTTGCATTGGCGACGTCGCCGCCCTCGTGAGCGACGCCATCGCATTGATGGGCCGCGTACAGCAGCGCTTCGTCCCGGGTCGATCTCGCCCCAGACCCGCTCACCACCCCAAGCCTCATCCAAGTCAGGCGTACAAGGGGTGAGGCTTAAGTTCGGTGAATTGCGTGCCAGCCCACCAGGTCGGCCCGGCGCTCGCCGAGCCGCAGCACGCGCTCGAAGTTCGCGGGGGCCAGCAGGAAGCCGTCCACCGCGCTGCGCAGGTGCTGGCTGGTGGCCCGCAGGGCCAGCCAGCCGCTGCGCTGCAGGAATTCGAGGATCACGCCGAGGACGTCCTCCAGGATGACGTCCAGGGCATGGCCGCTCGGCAGGCTGACCGGCCGGCCGGGGTCCTTGCCGCCGCCGGATCCGCCGAGCGCCGAGCTGCCGCTGATGGGTGGGTACATGTTGATCTCTCCCTTGCAGTGAAAGTGCTCGGCCACCGCCGTGGTGGCCGATGCGCGCTGAACACTGCACCAGCCTAGGAAGTGGGCAGCCGGCCCGCCAGCGTCATATTCCACCGCCTGGCTGCGGGCATGACCTTGGGCATGCCGGCTGCCGGGATCCAGGCAGACACATGCTGTCGCCAACGGATAAGTGATGCTGAACCGTGATAACAACCGAATAACCAGTGCTGACCATAAACTGCGCGCCTTTGCTGCACAGGACAGGAAGGACCCGCGCCATGCACATCGGAGGATTCAGGACCGTCGAGCAGTCGCAGACGCTGCTGCTCAACGAGCAATCTCGGCGGCTGGAGCACGAAGGCCGCGAGGTCTTCAAGTTCGGCTTCGGCCAGTCGCCCTTTCCGCCGCTGCCGGCGGCGGTGGAAGCGCTGCGCGCCCATGCCGCGGCCAAGGACTACACGCCGGTGCAAGGCCTGCCGGCCCTGTGTGAACGGGTGGCGGCCTTCCACCGCGCCGCCGAGGGCCTGGACACCGCGCCCGAACGGGTGCTGGTGGCACCGGGCTCGAAGCTGCTGCTGTACGGCGTGATGGCCTGCTTCGCCAGCGCCGACGTGCTGATTCCCGCGCCGGCCTGGGTGTCGTATGCACCGCAGGCGCGGCTGCTGGGCCACGCCGTCATCCCGGTGCACACCGGCTTCGGCCAGCGCTGGCGCGTGACGCCGCAGGCGCTGGAACGGGCGCTGGCGTGCAAGGTGGACCTGCAGCGGCCGACCCTGCTGGTGCTGAACCATCCCGGCAACCCCGAAGGCCTGGGCTATACGGAGGCCGAGCTTCAGGCCCTGGCGCCGCTGCTGCAGCGGCACCGGGTGCTGGTGATCGCCGACGAGATCTACGGCCTGCTGGACCACCGCGGCGCGCATGTCTCGCTCGCCCGGCACCACCCGGAAGGCACCATCGTCACCGGCGGCCTGTCGAAGTGGTGCGGCGCGGGCGGCTGGCGGCTGGGCGTGGCAATGCTGCCGCGCGCGCTGGGCGGCGACTTCAGGCAGGCGCTGCTGGGCATCGCCTCGGAAACCTGGTCCTGCGCGCCGCTGCCGGTGCAGCACGCGGCCTGCGCGGCCTACGAGTGGAACGCCGAGGTGCGCGACTACCTGGCGCACCAGCGCCGCCTGCTGGCCCACCTGGGCGGCTGGATCGCGCAGCGCCTGCAGGCCGCCGGCGTGCGGGTGCACCCGCCCACCGGCGGCTTCTACCTGTTCCCCGATTTCAGCGGCCATGCCGAGGCCCTGGCGCGCAGCGGCATCCGAAGCTCGCAGCAGCTGTGCGAGGCGCTGCTGCGCGACGCCGGCGTGGCGCTGCTGCCGGGCGAAGCCTTCGGCATGCCGCCGCAGGCACTGTGCGCGCGGCTGGCGTACGTGGAGTTCGACGGCGAGGCCGCGCTCGCGGCTTCGCGGCGCATCGGCCTGCCCACGGCGCTGGGCGCCCATGACCAGCAGGCGCTGTTCGGCAAGGCCATGCGAGGCACCCAGCGCATGGCCGACTGGCTGGACGCGCTGATGGAACGTTATCGACCTGTCCAGGAGGAATTCTGATGACTGAAGACGACACCCTCGAACTGCCGGAGACCCCGCTGGCCGACGTGAAGCCCGCGCGCGGCCGCTTCAACAACGCCAACGTGGTGCCGCTGCTGCAGAGCTTCTACTCGCCGCAGCAGATCGACCGCATGCGCGAGCACGGCGTGGACCAGCGCATGATGTTCGGCATCAACCCGTACTACATGGCGCTGATCCAGGGCCGCGAGTACCGCGATGCCGAAGGCCGCCTGCTGCTGCCCGCCATGCCGCCCAGCGATCCGCTGCAGGCCCTGGTGGTGCCCATCCTGGCCGAAGCGGACGACATGCGCGGCGAGAAGGACCCGTCCAACCAGATCCGCTACAGCCCGGACAGCCTGAAGGGCAAGATCCTGCACAAGTACGACGAGATCGTGCTGGCCTACAGCGCCCTGGCCTGCTCCGCCCACTGCCGCTACTGTTACCGGTTAGACATCTTCAACGGCTCGACCGGCAAGGGCCTGGTGAAAGCGGACGACCTGAAGCAGTACATCCTGGACTACAACCGGACGCTGGCCGGACATGGCGGCACCGACGCCGGGACCGGCCAGCGCCGCTACCCCATCCGCGAGGTGCTGCTGTCCGGCGGCGACCCGCTGGTGCTGTCGAACAAGAACCTCTACCGCTACCTGGCGGCCGCGGCCGAGGCCGGCGTGCACCTGGTGCGCCTCGGCACCAAGGAGCTGGCCTTCCGCCCGCAGCGGGTGGACGCCAACTTCGCCGCCACGCTGCGGCACTTCCACCAGCGCCACCCGGACGTGCACGTGAACATGGTGGTCCACTTCACGCACCCGGACGAGATGCTGGAACGCGACGCGCAGGGCCGCTACGTCACCGACGAGCACGGCTACCACCGCTGGCTGCCTGCGGTGCGGCAGGCCTTGGAGGCGATCCGCTCGCTGGGCTTCGTGAGCCTGGAGAACCAGACGCCGGTCATCGCGCGCGTCAACGACAGCGAGCCGGCGCTGCGCCTGCTGCAGGAAGAGCTGCGCCGCGCCAACATCCGCCCCAAGTACCTGTTCCAGTGCCGGGAGATCGAGGGCCACCGCTCCTTCGCGGTGCCGGTGGAGACCGCCTGGCGCCTGCACAACGACGCGCAGCGCGGCCTGTCGGACACGGCCCGCTCGCGCTTCGCGATGTCCACCGAGTGGGGCAAGCTGGAGGTGGTGTCGGTGATCGACGGGCCGGTGCGCGGCGGCGAAGGCATCTTCGCGCCCGACATCGCCAGCGTGTTCGCCGACGGGCTGATCGTGATGAAGATGCACCGCTCGCCGGGCGCCGCCGGCAGCCAGGGCGACCTGATCATCGCGCGGCGCAACCCGCAGGCGCTGTGGCTGTCCGACTACGAGGACCGCATCGTCTACGACGGGCGCAAGGCGCCGGAGGACAAGTACAAGCGCTACGTGCCGCTGGAGCGCGGCGTCAACGAATCGCTGGCCCCGCCGCGCCCGGGCGTGGCAAGCAGCCACTGAAGCGCCACCGCACCGGCACGGCGGCCCGCCAGCGTCCAGCGGCCAGCGGCCGAAGCCGTGTTCGCCACTGACGGTGCCGCCCCGGCGATGGCGGCGGTGGCCCGAGGCAGCCTTGCGCCGGGCGATGAGGTGCTGATCCCTGACCCCGGTGGACTTCCTCTTCCGCCACGCCGTGGAGCGCGCCGGCGCCACGGCGGTTGCGGTGCCATTGCAGCGAAACACGCCGGCGGCCGAGTTCATCGAGGCGATGCTGCGGCGCGCCACCCCGCGCACCCGCATGCTGTGGCTGTGCAACCCGGCCAATCCCCTGGGGACGGTGCATCGGCGCGGCTGGCTCGCCGCCGTCGCCCAGTGAGCCATCGGGCGCGGCTGGCGCATCCTGTGCGACGAGGTTTGGTCCGACATCGTGTTCGAGCCGCACCGGCACGTGTGCCTGGCCTCGCTGTCGGCCGAGATCGCCCGCCACGTGGTCACCGTCTACGGCTTTTCGAAGGGCCATGCGCTTGCCGGCCTGCGGGTGGGCTGCGCGATCTGCACCGACCCAGCGTGGCGGCGCCGCATCGTCGAAGCCTCTGGCGCGGAGCAGACCGTGTTCGGCGCCTCGACCCTGTCGCAGCGGGCCGCCGTGGCCGCACTGCAGGAAGGCGGCCCGTGGCAGCAGGCCTTCCTGCGGCACCTGCGGACCCAACGCGAGCTGGCCGTGCAGCGCCCGCGTGGCCCCTGGTGCCGGGCTCGCCCCGCTGGTTCGGCGCCGGTGCCTCACGCCACGTGCGGTTGTGCTTCGCCACGTCGCGCGGCATCCTGACCACGGCGCTGGACCGGATCGAGGGCTGGCTGCAGGCCCCGCGGTAAGGCCGCGGGGCCGGATGGGTGAAGCGGCTCCCTGACGCTTCAGCCCTCGCTGGCCTCGATCGTCAGCCGCTTGCGCACGGCGCCGCGCAGCTGCGTCAGCGCCCGCACGCGCAGCGGCGAACCGATGGCAACGCTGACGCGCACGTGGTAGTCCAGGCTGTCTTCCTCGCCCGGGTTGCTGGTGGCGATGCGGCGCGACCACTGCCGGCGCCCGTCCAGTTCCACCGCCAGCTGGTGCCAGGCCGCAGCGGGCTCGGCCGGCGAGCGCACGACGAAGCTGACGTCGACGTCGACATGGCGGACGCGATCGGACACGGGCGGGATGTCGAGCACCGCGATGTCGGCATCGCCGGCGTCGATGCGCCAGCGCTCGGCAGCGGTGGTGGGTGCGGCGGGGGATTTCGCGGCGGGCATCGGCGCAGCTTGCCACAGCGCGCCCGCGGGGCCGGCGATTGCCCCTGGCGCGAAGGCAGCTGTGGCGGACAGGAATCCCGGAAATGCAAGGCCGGCAAGCCGCCCGGTATTCCTCAGGGCTGAGGATGTTCGGCGGCCACCGCAGCGCTAGAACGCGGTGATGCCGGTGGCCCGCGATCGACGCGCCTTTTGCGCGTCAGCCCGCCGCCCGCCCTCGCGCCGCAAGGAGGCCCCATGAGCGAAGAGAACGCATTCGACACGGACGAAGAACTGCTCCATGACGACGTCTTCGAAGACGACGACATGGCCGGCCTGCTGCCCGCCAAGCGTCTTGCCGCCACGCCGCCCGCGCAGGCCATGCAGCCCTCGGCCGCGGCACCGGCCGTGCCGATTCGCCTGCGTGCCAGCGGGCTCTACCGATCACGCCTGGGGTCCGGCCCCTTGCCGTTCGGCCGCTCGGCGGAACTGCGCCTGGACGTGGACGGCAACTACCCGCAGGCCACGGCCAGCGGCGTGCTGCGCGGCGGGCTGCAAAGCCTGCACTGGATCGCCAGCGTCAGCCGCATCGCGGCGAATACCTGGCGCGGCACGATCTGGTTCAAGGACGGCGCCACCGCCTTGCTGCCCCACACGCGCGTGGAGGTGCGCGTCAGCGGCACGCTGCTGCGCCCGCGCAGCGCGCGCGTGCGCTTCTCGGGCGCCGGCCGGGCCGTGACGCACGACCTCGACTTCATCTCGCCCTGGTTCGAGCGGATCGAATTCGAGTTCGACCAGACCTCGGACGCCACGCCCGCGCGAACGATCGGCACGCACGACCACCCGAACCGCCCGGCCACGCTGCCCAGCGAAACGCTGAGCATCGAGGACACCTTCCGGCGCGCCGGCTTCGACGTCTCCGTCACCCCCACGGGGCCGATGATCCCGATCGGCGACGCCGGCGCCAACAGCACCTGGAGCGACACCGAGCTGCACGACGCGATGCAGCTGCACTGGAGCCGCTTCGCCAACCGGCCGCAATGGGCCTTGTGGGTGATGCATGCGCGCCAGCACGACTCCGGGCAGTCGCTGGGCGGCATCATGTTCGACGACATCGGCCCGCAGCACCGCCAGGGCACCGCGATCTTCACCGACTCCTTCATCTCCACCGCGCCGGCGGGGGACGCGGCGCCGCCGGCCTGGGTGGCGCGCATGCGCTTCTGGACCGCGGTGCACGAGATGGGGCATGCCTTCAATCTGGCCCATTCGTGGCAGAAGAGCCTGGGCACCGGCTGGGTCTCGCCGCTGCCGGACGACGAGGAAGCCCGCAGCTTCATGAACTACCCCTTCCGCGTCGCGGGCGGGCAGTCGGCGTTCTTCTCGGACTTCGCCTTCCGCTTCAGCGACGCCGAGCTGCTCTTCATGCGCCATGCGCCGCGGCGCTTCGTGCAGATGGGCAATGCGGCCTGGTTCGACCACCATGGCTTCGAAGGCGCCAACGCCTCGCCCGAGCCGCAGCTGCGGCTGGAGCTGCGCGTGCCGAGCGACCAGCGGCGGCTGCAGTTCCTGGAGCCGGCGATGGTCGAGCTGAAGCTGACCAACGTCAGCGCCGACCCCGTGCTGCTGCCGGTGGACCTGCTGGAAGGCGGGCACCACCTGACGCTGGTCGTCAGGCGGGGGCAGAACCCGGCCCGCGTCTGGCAGCCCTTCTCCACCGCCTGCCACCAGCCGCGCCAGTGCGTGCTGGCGCCCAAGCAGGCGCTCTACCAGCCGATCTTCGCGGGCGCCGGCAAGGGCGGCTGGCTGGTCGACGAGCCCGGGGTCTATGCGCTGCAGGCCTGCCTGCATCTGCCCTCGGGCGAGGACCTGGTCTCCGCGCCGCTGGAACTGCGCGTCGCGCCACCGGCGCAGCCTGCCGAGTACGTGCTGGCGCAGGACTTCTTCAATGCCGACGTGGGCCGGGTGCTGGCCTTCGATGGCTCGCGCACGGAGGTGCTGAAGACCGCGATGGACACGCTGCGGGAGACCGCGGCCCAGTTCGGCCAGCGCGCTGCCGCGCGCCATGCCGAAGTGGCCCTGGGCATGCCGATGCGCCAGCCCGGCAAGCTGCTGCAGGCCGGCGTACGAGGCGAGCCGGTCCTGCGCGCTTCCACGCCCGACCCGGACGAAGCGCGCCAGCGGCTGGAATCAGCCTTGCTGCGTGATCCGCAGGCCGCCGCCGCGACGCTGGGACACATCGAATACCGGATGTATGCCGAACAATTCGCGGCCTGGCTGGCAAAGGACGCAGGTGATGTGCCCGCCGCCGCGGCGACGATGCAGGCGGCCCGCGACACGCTGCGGGCGCGCAACGTGAAGCCGGAGGTGGTGGCCGACATGGAGAGCTTCACGCAGACCATCGCCGCGGCCAGCGTGGTCGGCGCCGTGGAGGCGGCGGTGGGCGCGGCGGCCAAGGCCGGCGCGTCCCGCAAGCAGGGCGAGCGCGAGCCGAAAGCCACGTGAGCACGCAGCCGGACATCCAGGTCTTCGTCGACCTGCAGGAGGGCTTCGACGGCGAAGACCTGCTCATCCGCGCCGAAGGCCTGGACCCGATCCGCCTGGCCGGCCTGCGCACCCGCCTGCAGACCGGGCTGGCGCACGCGCTGTCCTTGCGGCTGCCGCGCGCGGCCGGCGGCGCCACGCTCACCATCGAGCTGCCGGCCCTGGGCCTCAGCCAGGCCGTGCGGCTGCCGGACGCGCCGACCGCCTGGCTCGGGGTGAGCCTGTCGCGGCAGCGGGATGCGCTGCAGCTGCGCCTGCAGGATTCGCCCTTCGGTTACGTCTGATCCTGGCTGGCCGACGCCGGACCGCGAACGGGCCCGACCGGCCCGGGTATGGCGATTGCCGAAGGAGGGCCATGAAACCCTCCTTCCATCGAACGCGTCAGCACCCGCCGCCCGTTCGTGCGGACCGGCCCGGAACCTGGCCGGAAGACCGCTGGATCAGCGCCTGCACGGATGAACTGCGAGGCCTCCTGCCCACATGGTCTTCCAGCGCGCTGAGCAGCCGCGCCTCGGTGTTGTGGCTGCTCGCCAATCGCCTGCCACCGGAGGAAGCCGCGGAACTCGCGGCTTCCTGGTGGACGGCCTGACCCGGCCCGCGACGAAGCGCTGAAGTCCCGGCACGTGCGCGCACCGAACCGCGGGTGGCGCGGACCAAGCGACGCGTGCCGCGGACCGGGCAGCGCGTGCCGCGAGAGCGCCTCCGGTCGACGACCGCGACTCAGAGCACTTCTCAGGCCCTCGTGCGCGGTGTGCGCCGGCCAGGCGGCCTCTTCGGCGCCACGGGCGGTGCGTCCGGCGTGTCCCAGGGCGGTACCTCGCCGCGGAAGCGTTCGGCGAGGAACTCGATCATCAGGCGCAGCGCCTGCGGCTGGTGCCGTCGCGTCAGGTAGACGGCGTGGATGCCCAACGGCTCCGGCTCGCAGGCCGGCAGCAGGCCGACCAGGTCACCGCGGTCGAGATCAGCCCGCACGAAGTAGGTGGGCAGCATCGCAATGCCGGCACCGGCCAGTGCCGCCGCGCGCAGCACCGCGGTCTCGTTGCTGAACAGCGTGCCGCCGACCGCGATGCTCAGCATTTGGTCGCCCTGGCGCAGGCGGTAGGTCGCGCGGTTGCCGAAGGCGTGGATCAGGCAGTCGTGCGCCTTCAACGCCTCGGCGCTGGACGGCGTGCCGCGCCGCGACAGGTAGGCCGGCGATGCGCACAGCACCGAGCGGCAGGTGGCGAGCCGGCGCGCGACGAAGGCGTCGTCCAGCGTGTTCGTGATGCGCACCGCGAGATCGATGCGTTCGTCGGCCAGGTTCACCGGCCGGTCGATCGCGAGCAGGTCGACGTCGACGCGCGAATGGCGCTGCTGGAACGCCACCACCGCCGCCGTCAGCTGCGCCTGCGCGAAAGACGGGCTGGTCGTGATGCGCAAGCGGCCGGCCGGCTCGCCGCCCGGGGTGCCGGCGACGGCCTGCACCTCGTCGGCCATCTCCAGCATGCGCCGGCAGCGCGGCAGTGCCTGCTCGCCCGCGTCGCTCAGGCCCACGCGGCGCGTCGTGCGGTGCAGCAGGCGTGCGCCCAGCCACTGCTCCAGGCTGGCGAGGTGGCGGCTCACCATCGCGCGCGAAAGCGCCAGGTGCTCGGCGGCCAGGGTCAGGCTGCCACGTTCGGCCACCTCGACGAAGACGCGCATCGCGGTCAGGCGGTCCATCGGCACTCGCTCGATTCAGTTGACAATTTGTCTCCCAGCGTGGTGTTTATCGCCGTCGATTGAATCAATAGAGTGCCGGCATCGCAACCCCCGAGACCCGAACCATGTTCAGCCTCCGCCAGATCGCCCGCCTGCTCGTTCCAGCCATCGCCGGCCTGTCCGTCGTCGCCGACGCTGCCGCCCAGGCCAGCACCGCCGCGCCGCTGACGCTGCAGGTCTACAACGCCGGGCCGGGCAGCTTCCACGTCAACGCGGTGCTGGTGGCCGGCAAGAGCGAGGCGGTGCTGCTGGACACCGGCTTCACGCGGGCCGACGCGCTGCGCATCGCCGCAATGGTGCTGGACAGCGGCAAGACGCTGAAGACCATCTACATCAGCCAGGCCGACCCGGACTTCTATTTCGGCATCGAGGTGCTGAAGCAGCACTTTCCCAACGCGGCAGTGGTCGCCACCGAGCCGACGCTGAAGAAGATCCAAGCCACCCTGACCACCAAGCAGCAGGTGTGGGGCCCGCGCCTGGGCGCCAATGCACCCCAGGCCGTGCCGCTGCCGGACAAACTGAGCGGCCAGAGCCTGAGCATCGAAGGCCAGGCGCTCGAGATCCGCGGCCTGGACGATGCGCTGCCGCACCGCAGCTACGTGTGGATCCCGTCGCTCGAGGCGATTGCGGGCGGCGTGAACGTGTTCGCAGGGCTGCACCTGTGGACCGCGGACACGCCAAGCGCGGCCGAGCGCGCCGCCTGGAGCCAGAAGCTCGCCGCCATGGCTGCGCTGAACCCGGCCGTGGTGATTCCGGGCCACGCGCTGCCGGGCCAGGCGCAGGATGCCTCGCAGATCAGCTACAGCCAGGCCTACCTGGCGCGCTTCGAGACCGAACTGGGCCGCGCCCCCAGCGGCGCGGCGCTGGTCGAGGCGATGAAGAAGGCCTACCCGAACGCCGGGCTCGGCATCGCGCTGGACATCGGCGCCAAGGTCAACAAGGGCGAGATGAAGTGGTGAGCCAGGCGATGAGCACGCTGCACTACATCCACGACCCGCTGTGCGGCTGGTGTTATGCCGCCGCCCCGCTGGTGAAGGCCGCGCGAGAGCTGATGCCCGTCGTGTTGCACGGCGGCGGCCTGATGACCGGTCCAAGGCGCCAGCACGCGACACCGGCGCTGCGCGCCTACGTGATGCCGCACGACCGCCGCATCGCGCAACTGAGCGGCCAACCCTTCGGCGAAGCCTACTTCGAGGGCCTGCTGCGCGACGCCGATGCGCTGTTCGATTCCGAGCCGCCCATCACCGCGCTGCTCGCGGCCGACGAACTGCGGGGCCTGGGACCCGAGCTGCTGGCCCGCATGCAGACCGCGCATTACGTCGAAGGCCGGCGCATCGCCGACCCAGCCGTGCTGACGGCGCTCGCGGCCGCGGTCGGTATCGGCGCCGAGGACTTCGGGCCGGCATTCGTGCGCCTGCAGGGTGCGGCCACACAGCGCCACATCGAGGCCAGCCGCGCCCTGCTGGCCCGGGCGGACGGCGGCGGTTTCCCGACGCTGCTGCTCGAGCGCGAAGGCCGGATGAAACGGCTGGACATCCAGGCCTGGTTCGGCCGCCCGGACGCCTGGCGGCAGTGGCTGCGGGAGCAAGCCGGGCCCGCGCCGGCCGGGCCGTCCAGCGGCGCGTGCAGCATCGACGGCTGCGGCCCTTGAGACCGGTGCCGCAGCGCCTGCACCTCGCCATCGAAGCACGCGGAGCGCCCGTGGACAATCCGCCGGATGCGGCTCGACCATGCCAGCACACTGCCCGGACGGCCGCAGCCGGGCCCTCGGTCCCGCCATGAGCGCCGGCGGCTGGCCATCGCACTCGCCTTCTCGCTGCTGTTCCACGCGCTGCTGCTGGGCCTGAGCTTCGGCGGCCACGGGCTGGGGCTGCCGGGCTTCGACTTCCCCTGGCGCGAACGCCGTGTCGAAGTGCCCGGGCTGCGTGTGGTGCTGATGCCAGCGCGCGCCGCCGCGCCCGAGGCCGCGATGAATGCCGACCCGGATGCCGCTGCGGATGCCGCCGTGGATTCCGCAGCGGATGCCACCGAGGATGCGGCCCCGGCTGCCGTGCCGGCGCCGGCATCACCGGCCACCGCATCCGCCGGCCCCGCCGATGCCGGCACGCCCGGCACGCTGTCGATCGCGCGCGCGGCACCACGTCCCGCGGAGGCCCCTCCGCCTGAGGTGCTCGCCTTGCAGCGATCCGACGCGTCCATCCCGCCCGTGCCCGTGGCGCCGCCGGCTTCGGCACCCGCGGCACCACCCTCGCCCGCGACACCCGCGGCCTCCAGCCCGCCGCCCGCGCCGCGGGAGGCCGACGACGAAGCGCCACCCGCGGCCGCCGCCACCGAAACCGGGCAGGCCCGTGCGGAAGCGGCACCGGAACCAGCCGCAACCGCCCCGGCCGAGGCCGAAACCCGCGCGCGGGATGCGCAGCGCGAGGCGGAGCGAGCCGACGCGCAACGGCGCGAGGAAGAGCGCCGCGAAGCCATGCGTCAGGAGGCCGAGCGCCGGCAGGCGGAACGCCAGGCGACGGAGCGACGGGAAACGCAGCGCCGTGAAGCAGAGCAGCGCGAGGCAGCGCGGCGGGAAGCCGAACGACAGGAAGCGGAACAACAGGAAGCAGCGCGCCAGGAAGCAGCGCGCCAGGAAGAACTGCGGCGCGAGGCGGCGCAGCAGGAAGCCCGCCGGCGTGAAGCGGAACGCGCCGACGCCGCGCGGCGCGAAGCGGAACGCGCCGACGCCGCGCGGCGCGAAGCCGAACGTGCGGAGGCTGCGCGGCGGGAGGCCGAACGCGAAGAGGCGCGCCAGGCCGCGCTGCGGCGCGCCGCGGCAGAGGAAGAAGCCCATCGCCGGGAACTGGCGCGGGCCGAAACCGAGCGCCGCGACATGGAGCGCCGCGAAGCCGAGCGCACGGAGGCCGAGCGGCGCGCAGCCGAACAGCAGGAGGCCGAGCGGCGTGAAGCCGAAAGACGAGAGGCCGAAAAACGAGAAGCGGAAACACGAGAAGCCGACAAGCGAGAGGCAGAACGGCGAGAGGCAGAACGGCGAGAAGCGGAAAGACGGGCGGCCGAACGGCGCAACGCGGAACGAAGAGCCGCCGAACAGCGCGAAGCCGTGCGCCAGCAGGCGGCCCGCGAGGCAGCGGCCCGCGAAGCAGCAGCACGCCAGGAGGCAGAACGCGCCCGCGCGCGGCAGGACGACGAAGAGCGGCGCGAAGCCGTGCGCCGCGCGATCGGGCGGCAACTGGACGAGGAAGCCGCGCAGCGCCAGGCGGCGGCCGCGGCGCGCCCGCCCGCCGACACGCGTCCGTCCTCGTGGAGCAGCGCGCGCCGGGGGCGGCTGTTCGGGCGCACCGATGCCAATGCCGAGCTGGTGCTCTACGCCGAGGCCTTCGCCCGCAAGATCGAACTCAACACCCCCGTCGACCTGGTGCGCGAGGCGGCGAAGCGGCCGCACACCCCGCCGGTCGTGACCGTGGCCCTTCGCAGCGACGGCAGTGTCGAGTCGGTGAGCTTCGTCATCCCCAGCGGCGTGCCCGAGATCGACGAAGCGATACGGCGCATCGTGCAGAGCCAGGTCCCCTATCAGCCATTCTCCCCGGCACTGGCACGCGAGTACGACGTGGTCGAGATCCGCCGCACCTGGCGCTTCGATACCGCGGTGCGCTTGCATTGATCCATCACGCGCGGCCCGCACCCCCTCGCCACCCTGCTTCGCCGAACGGCCCCGGCGGCACTGAAGATCTGGTGAACATCACCTGAAGGAGACCCGATGAAACTGGCTGTTGGAATTCACGCCGACGACGAAGGCGCGTGGGCCGCCGCCGTGGCCTTCGACGAGTGGGATGCACCGGAACCGGCGCGCTGCTTCGTCACCCGCGTCGCCCCGCTGGCCAAGCCGGCGCGCGGTGAACCCGACCTGCGCGGACTGCCGTGCATCGTGCAATTGCTGCGCCAGCACGCGCTGCAACCGGACACCCTCGTGATCGAGGGCGCCGTCCACCTGGACACCGCGCAAACCCCCGGCCTGGGCCAGCACCTGCACGATGCGCTGGGTGGACGCAGCGCCGTCATCGGCGTGTCCGGCAAGGCCATCCCCGGCCTGCCCTCGCAGTTCGAGGTCCATCGCGAAGAAGAAGCGCGGCCGGTCATCGTCACCTGCGCGGGGGTCGACCTCGGCGCGGCGAAGGTCCGCATCCGCGCGATGCACGGCAAGCGGCGCATGCCGGCGCTGCTGAAGCTGGCGGGGCGCCTGGCGCGGGAGGGCGGCGCATGAAACCCACCCGCACCCGGTCCGCCCATTCCACCCCATGAAGCTCGTGCCCTACGTGCAGGTCGACGACCTGCCCTTCACCGCCACCCTCGCCGACGTGCGCCAGCGCCACGGCCGGCCCGGGCGCGAGGCCGACAACGACGTCGGCCTGAAGGAACTGGACTACGGCGCCGTCGTGTTCCGCTTCCAGCTCAGCAGCGGCCGGCTCGAGGAAGTGACCGCCCGCGCGCCGGTGCTGCACCTGCCGCCCGGCGTGGCTGTCCCGTTCGCCTCGCTGCTGGCCTTCCTGCGCGAGCACGACCCCGGCACCTTCCGCGCCGCCGGCTTCTTCGTCAGCCCCGCGCTGGGCCTGGCTTTCGACCCGTCCGACTCGAACTGGGTCACCGCGCTGGCCGAGCATGCCCTGCCGGAGTGGCGCAAGCTGGCGAGCCCGGCAGGTTGAGGCGCGGTGCGCAAGCGCGCCGGACCGCGCGCGCCCGCCGCGGAACGCGCTGAGGCAGCGCGCTGGAAGGGGCGCGCTGGAAGGGGCGAGCCAGAAGCCTAACTTTTGTTACCAGCGTCCCATGCACTGTCCGCGGATGGCGCGCCAGGCCTGTCCCTTCGCGCAGGAAGCGATCACGGGGCTCCGCGCGAACGTCGCGCCAGGCCACGCGGCGGGGCCGCTCCATGTCACCCCCATGTCACCCCCCGGGCCGCCCGCTGCGAAACCGGCCGTCCCAGAATCGCCCGTCATGCCACGGGTTCCACTGAAGCACGAGCCGCACTGATCGGCGCTCGAAGAGAGTCGTCCGGCCACCGGCACGCACGACCGCTTGCAACCGCCTGCAACCGCAGCAAGGCAGAACCCTTGGCACGAACCGCCGGCCTCGTCTTCGCGCCTGGGGACGTGCGCCGCGCAATCCATGTTCGGTGGACCTCGGCATGCCGCACGCGGCCCGGGCCGTTCCCGAACGATTCCCTACCAACAAGGCTTTCAGCCAAGGAGAAGCCATGAGGAATGTCCTCATCGCACGACTCGCTGCCACCTGCGGTGCACTGCCACTGATCCTCGCGGCCTGCGGGGGCGGCACCGGCGCCGGCTCCACGACCGCCTCGTCCGCCGACCCGGCCCAGCGGGCAACGGCGCTGGCCGTCGAGCCCACCACGACCAAGATCGTCGCCGAGCATTCCGGAAAGTGCCTGAACGTGGAGGGTGGGCCCGCCGCCACGCACGACGGCGCCCGCATCATCCAATGGGCCTGCAACGGCGCGAGCAACGAGGACTGGACCCTGGTCCGCAATGCGGCCGGGCAATTCAACCTGGTGGCCAAGAGCAGCAACAAGTGCGTGCAGCCGGTGGCTGGCGGTACGGCGAATGAAGTCAAGCTGCAGCAGGCCAGCTGCGACGGCAGCTCGCGCCAGCTGTGGAACATCCGGCCCAAGGCCAACGCCGGCCACTACGAAATCGTGCACGTCAACGCCGGCCGCTGCCTCGACGTCACCGGCGGACCGACGGCCACGGCCGATGGCGTGGTCACCGAACTCTGGGACTGCACCGGCATGGCGAACCAGTCGTGGGCCCTGAAGCTGCCCGGCGAAACCGTCGCGCAGGCGAAACCCATCGTGGCCCGGCACTCGAACAAGTGCCTGGACGTCCAGGGTGGGAGCGGTGCACTGCAAGACGGCGCCGCCATCGTGCAGTCCACCTGCACCGCGGGCGCGGCCCACCAGGCCTGGACGGTACGCAGCGTGGAAGGCGACCGGGTGGAGCTGGTCGCCCAGCACAGCGGCAAGTGCCTGAGCGTGAAGGGCGCCGACCCGCGGAACGAAGCACTGATCGAGCAGAGGACCTGCAGCGGCGGTAACGACCAACGCTGGACCATGCAGGGCACGGGAACGCAGGGGCAGTACCGTTTCGTGACGGCACTGGCCGGCGGCCGCTGCCTGGACGTGCGCGGAGGCGTGAACGCCACGCACGACGGTGCGCCGCTGGAGCTGTGGGACTGCACGGGACAGAACAACCAGACCTGGACCATCGGCGCGCCCAGCACGGGTGGCCCGGTGCTGCCCAATCTGACCAATGGGGACACCAACTGGACGCTGACGTTCCGGGACGAGTTCGAGGGCAGCGAACTCGATGGCAGCAAGTGGTCGCCGCAATTCGGCTGGTTGAGTGAGTCCCAGTCGCCGAACTGGGTGGTCGAGGACTCGAAACTGAAGATCTGGTCCCACAGAGACCCGGCCCTCGGCAAGTTCTACGACCGGAACATCCACACCGCGGGCAAGTGGTACGGCGGCTATGGCTACTACGAGGCGCGCATGAAGCTGAACGTGGGCCCCGGACAGTGGCCGGCATTCTGGCTGTACAACAACGCGCAATGGCCGAGCTTCGCGCCCGAAATCGACATCATGGAAGCCTATGCCGGCTGCAACGCCGACCCGTGGTCTCTGCCCAATTCATGCGAGCCCGACACCTTCGAATCGGTCGTGCACCGCAGCGACAGCGAGACGCGGGTGTTCACCGGCGGCAATGCGAACAACGGTGGCAGCCACCGCACCGAGCCGGGCCTGAGCCTGGCCGGGGGCTTCCACACCTACGGCGCCCTGTACGACGCCACCGGCGTCACGCTCTTCTTCGATGGCCGCCAGGTTGGAAAGCTCTCCGGGAACATGCCGGCGTCGCTCTTCATGGTGCTGTCCCTGCAGAACGACCCCGCAAGATCGAACCCATCGGGTGTTCCCGTCGACAACAACAACGACTGGAGAAACACGAAGCAGAACGCCTTCGAGGTCGACTACGTGCGGGTCTGGCGCCGGCCTTGAGACGGGGGCCACGCTTACTTTAGAAGCTACGCCCGACCGTGCCGCGCGACTTTCCAGGGCGCCTGGACGCGCGGCACGTCCAGCCAGGGCATGGCGTACGGGTTGCGGCCCTAGAAGGACCACGTCTTGCCTTGGCCGCCGGACAGGAGCGGCGCCTCATGCCCTGCGAGGCCGCTTCGAGTGATGCGCAGGTCCTCGGCCGTCAGTCCATCGATGCGCACTGCTCCATCGGCCGCTGTCAGGCCCTTCAGAACGCCCCCACACCACCAGACCCGCTCCACGAAGGCCGCTCACGACACGCCTTATGTCATGTGAAGCGACGGGCACGCCGATGCGCGCTCGAGTGCGCGGACATCCATCGGATTCCGGAGGGTCCGAGCACACCTGAAGAGATGGCGGCGGCCATGTCGTCTACCATCCCGCCGCGAAATCCGGGACGCATTCCGGTCCCCGGATCACCGCGCCGCGGGTCGAGACCCGCCATCTACTCAGGGAGTTAGCAATTGATCCTTCGCCGAATCAGCGCGGCCGCCGTTCTTGCGGTCGGCCTGAACCTCGCACTGCACGCGCATGCCCAAGGGCTTCAGCCGGTCGATTCCGTGCTCGCCCGGCTGGGCAAGCGCGATGCCGCGCAGGCTGGCCGGCCCAGCCCGGCCGCCACGCTGATGAAGGACATCGCCGCATTCCGCACGCAGTCGGCCCAGCTGGCTGCGCCGGCCGCCGCCACGGCGTGGCTGGCGCTGTGGGATCGCTCGCTCGCCTTGGGCCTGAAGGGGCCCGCCGCCGACCTCGGCGCCTACGATCCCGTCACCGGCAGGCCGGTCGGCCCGCCATCGCTGCTGGCGTCACTGCCTGCGCCCGAGGCCTGGCCCGCCATCCGCGCGCAGGCCGCCGCACGCGCTGCCAAGGCGCCCGGCGACGTCTCCGCCCTGGGCCTGCGCCTGCTTGGCGAGGTGCTGACGCGTGACACGCCAGCGGCCCGTCAATCGCTGGCGGCCTTCGAGCGGCTGGCCGCCTCCGCGGGGCCAGGCGATCGGGAGCTCAAGCGCCTGGTCGCCAACCAGGCGCAGTCGCTGCTCTACAAGCTCTACGGCTCGCGCGAAGAGATCGCCGCGGGCTTTCGCGCCATGCTCGACGCGCAGGCCAGGCAGACCTACGGCCGCTCGATCGCCGTGCCCGACCTGGTGGGGCTTCTCGGTGCCGCCAAGGCGGAAGTCCTTCTCACCGAGGCACTGAGGAAGCCGGTCACCTTGTGGGTGCCCGAGGGCCAGGCGACCAAGGCGCTGACCCGCAAGCTGGCTCTGAAGGAAGTGGAGCGACTGCGCAAGCCGCAGTGGGGCTTGGTCGACGGCATTGGAACGGCCGCTCTGTACGAGGCCTTGCGCTCGCGCTTCGATCCACGCGCCGGTGCCGCGGGAATCCTGCCGGCCGAAGGCGCCGAGACCGAAGCCGACTATGCGCGCCGCTCCGCCGACCTCTACTACTTCCTCGATCTGGTGATTGCCGGACGCCACGCCGAGGCCGAGGCCGTGATGGTGCGCGCGAGCGGCCGTGGCGATGAGTTGAACGTGCCGCGCCAAGCCTTGGCCGAAGTGGCGCGGCGCGGCGACATCGCGGCGGTCCACGCCTACCTGGCCACCCTGCTGGCCCGGCATCCGCAGGTTCAGGCCTGGGACTTCTTCCTCGAACAAGCCGGTGTTCTCGGTCGAACCCGGGACGCCATCGCCCTGCTGGACAAGGCCTTGAAGCGGGACGACCTGCCGCCTTACCTGCGTACCGAACTGGCTCGGAAGCGATTGGACGCCTTGCTCGCGGACGACCAGGTCGATGCGGCCGTGGCGGGCTTTCGCGTGCTGCTGGCGCCACCGCCGTCGCGGGAGGATGCGGCGCTGCAACAGCGCACTCGGTCCGCGATCCGACTGGCAGCGCTGGGTCGGGTGCTGAAGCAGCCCGAGTGGTCGCGGCTGGGGCTCGACTACGCCAAGCTGGCGGTGGCGCTGGGGACGACACAAGACCACTGGCGAAGCGAGGCGCTGTCGTCCTTGCTCGCCGAACTGCGCCGACAAGGCCTGGCCGATGCGGCACAAGCGCTGGCCCTGGCCGAGCTGGAGCGAGACGGCAGCCGCCCCGGCTACAGCAGCATGGCAGCGATCGTCGGCGCTCCGGCGACGCGTTCCGCGCTGGTGGAACTGGCCGGCCTGTACGACGCCGCGGGCCGCACCGCCGACGTCAAGCGCCTGCTGGACGAGGTGGGCCTCTGGGGTGCCGAGGACCTGGGCGACATGCTGACGCACCAGGACTCGATGGGAACGCCGATCGGCGTGATGGCGGCCCGCGCGCTGAAGGCCAGCGGCCAGGTGCCGGCGGCCGCGGCCATCGCGCGGGCCGTGATCGCACGGCTGCCGAACCATGACCCGGCATACCAGCTGTTCGTCGATCTGGCCGGTGACGGCGCGGTCGCCGAGCTCGACCGCATGGCCGCACGCGATGCCTTCGAGGAACGACCCCTGGTGTGGAAGGCGGTGGCCCTGAAGCAAGCCCGCCAATACGACGCGGCGGAAAGCAGCGCCCGGCGCGCCATCGCCATCGATCCGTCGGATGGCGAACAGGGCGTGAACGACCGGATGCGCGCCTATGCGGTGCTCGCCGACGTGCTGGAGGCCAAGGGGGATCTCAAGTCGGCACAGGCCTACCGCCGCGCGGTGGCGGCGATCCGGCTGTCCGAGCAGGCCGACGAGCTGCGCCAGCTCGGCCTGTATCAACGGGCCTTCGCCGACTACCGCGCCGCGCTGGCCGAGTTCTCGGATGCGTACTGCATTCAGTCGCGCCTCGCGGTCCAGCTCGGAAAGTCCGGCTTTCACGAAGAGGCGCTGAAGCATTACCGCCGCGCATTCGAACTGATGCCTGACAGTTTCGGCCGCGTGGAGAGCCACTGCTTCGGCTGCGAAAGCGTCTTCGCCGGCGCAAGTGCGCAGGCGGTGGCGGACGAGGTGTTCACAGGCCTGCTCAACAGCAACGCAAGCAAGCCGCAGGTCCCCTACATGCTGGCCTACCTGCGCAAGGAGCAGGGCCGCACGAGGATGCCGTCGCGCTGTTCCGCCAGGCCATCACGCTGGATGCGCTGTACCTGAATGCCTGGCGCCAGTTGAACGAACTGGGCGAGAAGACCTACATCGACGCCAGCGAGCGCGACATCGCGCGACTGCGGCTGTTCGAGCTGGATCCACAGCAGCGCCACGTGCGCTACCAGCTCGACGAGGTGGCGGACCTGGCGGCACTGTGGAACGCCATCGCCCGCTTCGATGCCGAACGCGCCGGGGGGGCCGTATCAGGACCGGTCTATCCATTGGCCGGCAGCATCCGCGCCCGGCGGGAAGCCCTCGACACGCTGCCACCCGACATGCGGCAGCAGATGAGCCAGTACGCCAGCATGCAGACAGTGGCAGTGTCGACGCCGAGCGGACGCCGGCCCGTCAACCTGGCGAGCCACAAGCTGCTCACCGCCACCTTGCAGCTGATGGGCGCCGGCAAGGACTGGGGCGAAGAATAGCGAATCAGGATTTCGCCCACCGCACAGCCATTGAGCATCATCAACGCGGGCGCAATGGCGCCGCTCATGATCGGCACACCTCAACCAATCGGCGGGCATGGACCCGCTGCCGGAATGAAGGGCCGCCGACATGAACAACACCTGGCGCTCGCTCGCTGCCGCACTGTGTGCCGCAGCGGCCATCGGCACCCCGGGGGCCATGGCCCAGACGCTGCAGAAGACCGCCGACAGCAACCGCATCACGGTGGGATACCGTGAGGCCTCGGTCCCATTCAGCTATCTGATCAGTCCTACCAAACCGGTGGGATTCGCGGTGGATTTGACAGAAGCCATCGTCGACGACGTCAGAAAGCAGTTGAAGCGGCCGGGGCTGGGCGTGTCGTACCTCGCCGTGAGCGGGCAAACCCGCATCCCCCTGCTCGTCGAGGGCCGCTACGACCTGGAGTGCGGGTCCACCACGCACACCCTGGCGCGCGAAAAGGACGTGGCCTTCTCGGTGAGCTACTTCTACACCGGCACGCGGCTGCTCACCAAGAAAGGCTCCGGCATCCGAAGCGTGGCCGATCTGGCGGCGAAGACGGTGGCGACCACGGCGGGCAGCACCAACGAAAAGGTGCTGCGCAAGGAAATCGCCGACCGGGGACTGGACACGCAAGTGCTGGCGAGCAAGGACTACATGGACGGCCTGGCCGATCTGCAAACCGGCAAGGCAGCGGCGCTCGCCCTGGACGACGTGCTGCTCTTCGGGCTGCGCGCGAATGCGGAGGATCCTGCCGCGCTCGAAGTCGTGGGTGAGGCGCTTCAGGTCGAGCCGTACGGCTGCATGGTCCGGAAGAACGACCCGGAGTTCAAGGCGCTGGTGGACCGCACGATCGGGCGCTTGATGCGTTCCGGGGAATTCGAGCGCCTCTACGCCAAGTGGTTCGAGTCACCCATACCGCCGAAAGGCGCGGTGCTTGCGATGCCCATGAGCGACAGGCTCAAGGCAAACCTGCGCGAACGCAGCGACAAGGCGGCTTTCTAGGGCAGCGGTCGCGCCGCCTGCGCACATGAGCACAGGCGTCGGTGAGGGGAAACGATGCCCCCCCGGGGCGGACCCATTGAAGCGCACCCCGCCGACGCAGATGCCCTAGCGCATGTTGTAAGCGTCCCAGACGAACGGAACCGCAATCCGCGATCTTTCAGCGGCCGGCCGTGCCGCCGCCCAGCACGGCGCGCAGCACGCCGGCCAGGGCCCGGCTCGGCCCGTCCTGCCGCGGGCCGCGGCGCAGGTGAATGCCCAGGCGCGGCAGCGCCGGCAGCGCGCCGTCCTGCAGCTTGTGCAAGCCGGCGGGCAGCGTGCTTTCCAGCCAGGCGGTCACGGCACGGTCGGCGCGCACCAACGTGGTCGTCGCCTCGATGTCGCCCGCCTCGAAGACGAAACGTGCATCGATGCCGCCGGCCTGCAACGCGGCCTCGACGCTGGGGCGGAAGGCGCAGTCCGGCGCAATCAGCGACACCGGCAAGGGGCGCCGCGTGTGCGCCGTGCCTTGTTCGGCCGCGACCCACACCAAGGCATCGTCCGCCAGCCATTCGCCCGGGCCGGGCCCGGTGGTCTCGACCAAGGCCAGGTCGAGCTCGCCGGCGCGCATCGCCTCGTCCAAGGCCGGCGAGGTGCCGCTGCGCAGCAGTAGCTCGATGCCGGGACAGGCGGCCTCGAAGCCTTCGAGGATGGACGGCATCCAGCGCCGTATCAGGTCGGGCGGCACGCCCAGGCGCACCGGAGGGACGGCCGTGGCACGCAAGGCGCGCCAGGCCTCGTCATGGGCGGCGAGCAGGCGCTCGGCCTGCTGCAAGGCGCGGGTGCCGAAGTTGGTCAGCCGTGCACCGCGGTGATCGCGCTCGAGCAACCGTTCGCCAAGCAGGTCCTCGAGCCGGCCCAGCTGCTGGCTGACCGTGCCCTGCGTGAGGTGCAGCTGCTGGGCGGCCGCGGTCACACTGCCCAGCCGCGCCACCGACGCGAAGGCCCGAAGCAGGACAGGATCGAGGTCCCTCGGCATCGGGGCATTGTCTTTCACGATGGCCCCATCGAAAGATATCGATGGCGGCCGGGGCCGGGCCGCCCGACAGTCCGGCCTTTGCATCCACTGCCGTCACGCCGCATGCCCGATTCGCCCCCCGTTCCCGATTCGCCCGGTTGCGCCGACGCGCCCGATTCATTTCCCACCCCCGTGGACCTGCTGGCCGCCGCCGCGGCGCTGACCGAGACCTGGTCGCCGCGTGTGGTGGCGCGGGTCAATGACCAGTACGTGAAGGTGGCCCGGCTGCACGGCCGCCTGGCCTGGCACGCCCACGACCAGGAAGACGAGCTGTTCCTCGTGCTGCAGGGCCGGCTGCGCATCGAATACCGCGACCGGCCGGCGGTGGAGCTGAGCGCGGGCAGCATGCACGTCGTTCCCCGCGGTGCGCTGCACAACCCCGTGGCCGAGGACGAATGCCTGATCGCGCTGGTGGAAACGGTGACCACCGAGCACACCGGCAAGCTGCGCACGCCGATGACCCGCAGCCTGGCCGAACAGCTGCGGCGGGGCTGAAGCGCCTGCCGGCGGCGCGTCGGCACGGCGCTGGGAGCCAAGCCGCCGGTGGTCGCGGGTCCCCGACACCCGCCGGCGGTAGAACTGCTCACGGAAAGCCGCGGCGCACGACACCCGCGTGGCGGGACGTTGCATGGCTTGACCGCGCTCAAGGCCGGCCGCGCCGCGGTGGACTGCAATGGCGCGGCTGGGTGGCCGTGTGGGCCTGCCGGAGAAGACGATGCGACCCGTGCCCCTCGGCCCGGACGGCGAAGAATTGCCCGACGGCCACCGTTGCCCCGATTGCGGCGGACCGATCGAACGCCTGCACCGGAATCGGCTGGACCGCTGGGCCAGCCTGTTCCGTTCGCTGCACCGCTATCACTGCATGGACGCGGCCTGCGGCTGGGAAGGCCTGGTCGGTCGGCTGGAACAGGCGCCGCCGGCCGCGCAGCGACCCTCGCCATGGCGCACGCGGCTGCTGTGGCTGGTCGCCGGCGCCGGGCTGGCCGGGGCGGCAGTGCTGGGGATCCGCCAGTGGAAGCAGCCGTCGGGCCCGGCGCAGGCGGTGCATGCGGCCAGCGCCGCGAGTGCCGCCGGCGCCGCCGCGCTGGCGCGGCTGGCGGCGCCGGGAGAAGACGTCGAAGGACCTGAGCTGCCGGCCGCGGATGCGCGCGTGCGCGCCAATGCCACGCCGCTGACGCTGCGCCGCCACTGCGCCTGGGGCACACCGGGTGCCAACCGTTACCGGGGCACCGTGGCGCAGGCGCTGTCGGCGGCCCGGCTGCCGCCGGAGGTGGTGCGCCAGGTGGCGGCCATGGCCGACCGCGGCGAGCTGCACGGCCAGGTGCGAATCAGCCGCGACGCGGTGAGCACGCTGGACGGCCAGCGCAAGTTCAGCCCGCGGCTGCGGGCCATGGGTTTCGGCAACACCTTGTGTTTCGCCACCCGCGTGAACTTTCCTGCCGGCCACGTCGAACATGCCGCGCTGTACGAGGTGCGCGATGACCGCGGCCACCTGCACACGGTGATGGTGCCCTACGTGTGCAACAACGTCGCCGTGCTGGGCGAAGAGGCCGACGAGGAGGACGACGAAGGCGGCAAAGGCGCCGCGGGACCGCAGGAGGTGCCCGAGCCGCCCGCCTGGGCGCTGGCGCTGGGCGCGCTGGGGCTGCTGGCCTGGCAGCGGCGCCGGAAGTGAACGCGCGTGGCCCGGTCAGGCGGCTCCGCACCCCCGGGTTCCGCCTTCGTCGGCTCAAGACCCGGGACGAAGCGCCGAAGACAGGGCAGTCCCACGCGATCCCATGCGCCGACCATGCGAACCTGGCTCCTCCTGCTGGCCCTGGCGAGCGCCCTGCCGGCGCAGTCCGCGTCCAGCACCGGATCGGCCGCCGAGGCCGGCGAAGCCTTCGTGCAGCGGCTGTTCGAACTGGTCAACGACTACCGCCGCGAGCAAGGCCTGCAGCCGCTGAAGCCGGCGGCCGAGCTGTCCGCGCTGGCCGATGAGCACAGCGAGGCCATGGCCACGCAGCGCGTGCTCACGCACGAGGGCTTCCGCAACCGCTACGGCCGAAGCGGCAGCAAGGTCTGCGTCGAGAACCTGGGCTGGAACCACCGCACCGCACAGGCGCTGCTGGACGGCTGGCGGCAGTCGCCCAGCCACCACCGCAACCTGCTCAACCCGAAGCTGGAGCGGGTCGGCATCGCGACGCACCAGCGCTACGTCACCTTTTTCGCCTGCCGCTGAGCGGCGCCGTGTGCCCCGCCGGCCGGGCCGGGTACTGCAGCGGCACCACCGCTGTGAGAGATTCGAGCGACTGGAGCGATTGCCGCGAGCAGCGCGATTGGCGCGCCTCACGCCTTGCGGCCACTGCCTATGATGTGCAGCCCACGTTCCCACCCCATCGCCCGCGCGCATGCACCTACGCTCCGCCACCCCCAACGATGCCGAAGCCATGGTCGGCATCTTCGCGCCCGTCGTCCTCGGCACCGCAATCTCCTTCGAATGGGAGCCGCCGACCGCGGATGAGATGCGTGGGCGCATCGCCAAGACCCTGGCGCGCTACCCCTGGCTGGTGGCCGAGAACACCCTGGGCGAGGTGACCGGCTATGCCTGCGCCGGCAGCCACCGCGACCCACCCAGCTACCAGTGGTCGGTGAACACCTCCGTCTACATCCGCGAGGACGCCCGCGGCCAGGGATTGGGCCGGCGCCTGTACGAGGCGCTGCACCGGCAGCTGGTGGACCTGGGCTTCTTCCGCGCCTACGCCGGCATTTCGCTGCCGCACCCGGGCAGCGTGGCGCTGCACGAATCGGTGGGCTACCGGCCGATCGGCGTCTACGAGAAGGTCGGCTTCAAGCACGGTGCCTGGCGCGACGTCGGCTGGTGGGTGAAGGAGCTGCAGCCGCTGGTGGACGATCCGTCGCCGCCGCGCCGGCCGGTGGCGATCGGCTGATCATCTAACGCGTTATCAACGCCTCTCCTGGGATCGCGAAGAATCACGTCACCGGCGCCGGATTGAACAGCACCAGCGCGTTGTGCAGCTTCCAGTGTTCGGCCCAGGTCTTCTTGCGGCCGCTGGCCACGTCCAGCATGAAGCGGAACAGCTGCCAGCCCACGTCTTCGATCGTGGCGCTGCCGTCGGCGATGCGGCCGGCGTCGATGTCCATCAGGTCGTGCCAGCGGCGCGCCAGCTCGCTGCGCGTGGCCACCTTGATCACCGGCACCGCCGCCAGGCCATACGGCGTGCCGCGGCCGGTGGTGAACACGTGCAGGTTCATGCCCGCGGCCAGCTGCAGCGTGCCGCAGATGAAATCGCTGGCCGGCGTGGCGGCGTAGGCCAGGCCCTTGCCCTTCAGCTTCTCGCCGGGCGCCAGCACGTGGCTGATCGGCGCGGTGCCTGATTTCACGATCGAGCCCATCGCCTTCTCGACGATGTTCGACAGGCCACCCTTCTTGTTGCCGGGCGTGGTGTTGGCGCTGCGGTCCACGCTGCCGCGCTGCAGGTAGGCGTCGTACCAGGCCATCTCGCGGATCATCGCGGCGGCAACCTCCGGCGTCGCCGCGCGGGCCGTGAGCTGGGCGATGCCATCGCGCACCTCGGTGGTCTCCGAGAACATCACGCTCGCGCCGGCACGCACCAGCAGGTCGGTGCAGAAACCCACGGCCGGGTTCGCGGTGACGCCCGAGAACGCATCGCTGCCGCCGCACTGCACGCCCACCACCAGTTCGCTGGCCGGCACGGTCTCGCGCCGGCGGGCGTTCAGCCGCTGCAGGTGCACGTCGGCCTGGCGCAGGATGGACTCGACCATGGCCATGAAGCCGACGTGCGCCTCGTCCTGCAGGCACACCACGTCGAGCGGCTCGCGGGCGTCGGCATCCGCGGTCGCGGCCGCGGCCGCGGCCACGATCGGCATGCTGCCGGGCGGCATCAGCCGCTCGGGCTGCAGCTTCTCGCAGCCCAGGCTCACCACCATCACCTCGCCGCCGAAGTTGGGGTTCAGGCTGATGTTGCGCACGGTGCGGATCGGCACCACCGCGTCCGGCGCGTCGATGGCGACGCCGCAGCCATAGCCATGCTCCAGCGCGACGACGTCGTCCACGTTCGGATAACGCGGCAACAGCTCGGCCCTGATGCGCTGCACCGCGAAGCTGGTGACCCCGGCGACGCACTGCACCGTCTGCGTGATGGCGAGGATGTTGCGCGTGCCGACCGTGCCGTCGGCATTGCGGTAGCCCTGGAAGGTGTAGCCCTCCAGCGGCGGCAGCGGCGCGCGCCTGGCGGTGGCAAGGGGCAGGCCATCGAGCCCGCGCGCCTCGGGCATCCTCAACAGCCGCTCATGCACCCAGCTGCCGGCCGGAATGGGCTTCAGCGCATGGCCGATCGCCACGCCATAACGCAGCACCGGCGCGTCCTCGGCAATGTCGACCAGCGCCACCTTGTGGCCTTGCGGCACCCGCTCCACCAGCACCGGGCCGTCCGGCAGCACCGCACCCGCGGGCAGGCCGCCTTCGTTGGCGACGATGGCGACGTTGTCGCCTTCGTTCATGCGGATGGTCAGCGGGGTCATGGGCGTCATGGGCGTCATGGGCGTCATGGGCGTCATGGGCGTCGTGGGTGCCGTGGGTGCCGTGGGTGCCGTGGGTGCCGTAGGCGTCGTGCCCGGCGCGGTGGTGCGTGTGGGGGTGGTCGACATGGTCATCTGAACGCCGGACGCTTCGCGAAACGGTCTGTCCGAGGTGTGAACGGGAGGGCGCTGGAGGCGCACGGCGATCAGCGCTGGCCGAACCTTGCGGCGGGCGGTATCACGATGGTAACGATGTCAAACGGAACCACTCTTTACGCCTGAAGAGGCGATGCTAACGTTGTCATTCAGCCCGTCAAGCAAGCACGCAGGGCGCTCGCATAATCGCCCGCTGCTTCCCAGCGCAGGCCGCGCCGCCACCCTCGCATGAACCCGCCCCGCCACAAGTCCGTCACCCTGCACGACGTGGCCCGCGCGGCCGGCGTGTCGCTGATCACCGCCTCGCGGGCGCTGAGCAACCCGGACCGGGTGTCCGGCGCCACCATCCAGCGCGTGCGCGAGGCGGTCGAAGCCACCGGCTACGTGCCCAACCTGCTGGCCGGCGGCTTGAAGTCGCGCCGCAGCATGACGGTGGCCGCGCTGGTGCCGGTGATTTCGGTGCCGCAGTTCCTGCCCACCGTGCAGGCCCTGACGGAGGAACTGGACCGCGCCGGCTACCAGCTGATCCTGGGCCAGACCGGCTACGACCGCGCCCGCGAAGCCGCGCTGCTGACGACGATGATCAGCCGCCGCGTCGACGCGATCGTCGTCGCCGGCCTGCTCGGCGCGCAGGAGTCGGTCGAACGCGTGCGCCGTGCCGGCATCCCGGTGGTCGAGACCTGGGACCTGACCGACCGGCCGGCGGACATGCTGGTCGGCTTCTCGCACCAGCACGTCGGCAGCGCGGTGGCGGGCTTCTTCCTCGCCAAGGGCTGGTGCCGCGTCGGCATCGCGACCGCCGACGACCAGCGCGCCCGCACCCGCCGCGCCGGCTTCATGGCTGCCATCGGCCGCGAGGTCCCCACCGCGATGGTGAAGGCGCCCAGCAACCTTCAGCTGGGCCGCCAGGCCCTGGCCGAGCTGCTGGCGCAGGCGCCCGACCTGCAGGCGGTGTGCTGCAGCTCGGACGGCCTGGCCCAGGGCGTGATGATCGAAGCGCAGGCACGCGGGCTCAAGATCCCCGAGCAGCTGGCGGTCTGCGGCTTCGGCGACGCCGACTTCGCCGCGCACCTGCTGCCTTCACTGACCACGGTGCGCATCGAAGGCGCCGAGATCGGCCGGCGTGCCGCCGCGATGATCATCGCCCGCTGCCGCGGCGAGGAAGTGGCAGACAAGATCGTCGACCTCGGCTTCGGCATCGTCGAGCGCGCGTCGACGGCGGGTTAGCTTGAGCCCGGGATGCCGACAGGCAGCCGCACGAGCCAACTTTCTGGCGGATCGACACGGCCAACACCGAGCTGCTCGGCTAGGGCCGGTCCGAAAGGGCTGGCCATGCAGCACGGCATCAGGCAATTGCCAAAGGTGCCCCGGCCCGCCAAGCACTGAGCCGCTCCGTCTTCCATCCCAGCGCTGCAGCCGCTTTCCAGAGCGCCTGCGAGTCGCCGATGAATCGGGGCGTGAAGATCAGCGTCGACATGGGAGCAGGATGGCGTGATTCACTCGGTCACCAGCCTGGTCCGCACTTCCATCAGCGCGAATCCGAGCAGGTTCAGCCCCGGCCACCGATCCGGCCTCGTTGCATCGGGATGATCAGCCGCCAGGCCAATGCCCCAGATGCTGTCGACCGGGCTGGCCTCCACCAGCACACGGTCGCCGGTCTGCGTCAGAAAGTCCCGCAGCGCATCGTTCTGCCCGAACTTCCCGAGGTTCGCGGCGACGACCACGCCGAAGCGCTCACGCACCCACGCGCCCTCGTCGAAGCCGGCAACCTCGCGACCGAGCTTCTTGGCCTCACCGGGGGTCGCGGCCATCAGCACCCGCTGGCGAACGGCCTCGTCTCCAAAGAGACGAGCCTTCTCGGCCATCATGAAATGCTCCGCCGTGGAATAGCGGGCGCCATTCACCACGAAAGGCGCGTCGTACCACTGGCTGAAGCAGGCCTTTCCGATGCGGCCGTCCTTGGCACGCTGATGACCCCAGAAGAACAGAAAGCGCGGCTCCGTGCCCCGCGCGATGCAATGACGAAGGGCGTGTACATCACGCACATCTGCAATGGGATTCATGCTTGTTCTCCTGAGCGCAACCGATACGCACCGTGCTGATCGAATCGCCAGAGCACCGTGATCTCCCCAACGATGCAATCGTTGAGCATCTCCAGTTCCTCGGCGGGCACCCACCACTCCACGTGGTGCCTTGCACCGACTTGCTGCAACGGGTACCGGTCCATGAAATCCTTCTTCACGAGGAAGCGCGTAACGAAACCGGCGCCACTGGCAGGCACGTTCCAGTCTCGCGCAATTTCGATGGCGTACTGTTCATTGGCGACGGGATAGAAGATGGGCTGATCTGGCAAGCGTGGAGGCCAGCGCCTGTAGCCCGAATCAGCCACCAGCGCCAACTCCTGCGGACCCGTCGGTCGAAACAGGGTCGTGCATTCGGTAGTCATGTCATCGGCTCCAGGTACTGGGGCGGTACAGCTTCGGTCAGCCAGACGCCATTGTCCGAGCAATAGAACGCATGTCCGTCCACGGCCATGCACCGGGCGTCGACCGCCAGCAGCACCACCTTGCCATAGCGCTGTCCGACGGCCTTGGCCGTAGCGAGGCTTTCGGTCAGGTGAACATGGTGGCGCTGGCGCTTGTCAAGGCCGGCGGCCAGGATGGAATCCAGGAAACGGGTGGCGGTGCCGTGGTACAGCACGTCCGGCGGCTGCACGGGCTGCAAGCCGAGCACAACGTCGATCGAATGGCCCTGGTTGGCGCGAATTCGCACGCTGTCTTCACTCAGCGCGAAGCGCCGCTTGTCATTGTGTTCCACCACCTGCTGCAGCAAAACGCGGTCCAGCCGCCTACCCGCCGCTGCGGCCTTCGCGAGCAATTCGTCCACCTTGGCCCAGCCGGCTTCGTCCAGTACCAGGCCGATGGATTGAGGCTCATGGCGCAGCACGAAACTCAGGAACTTGCTGATTGACTTCAGCTTGTCGTGATCGGTCATCTTGTTGTCATCTTTCATCATCACTGGACCACTGCATGCCCTCTCTCGCATGCGCAACCGGCTGGCCCTTGGCGAAAGGGATCTCCAACATGGCTCTCGAAAGTTGCCCAGACCAACCGAGATGGGTTGCACAATACAACCTACGTGCCCAGAGATCAATCCCCGGAGTCCAGATGGCCCGCAAGCCCCTCGCCCCGCGTTCGTCGCCCCACCCAGCGATACCCGCCTTCCCGCTGCCCTTCACGACGGTCGACGTGGTGATATTCACCGTGCTGAGCGACGAACTGTCGGTGCTGCTGGTGCAGCGCCCCACCAGCCATGACGACCCCTTCCCGGGCGCGTGGGCGCTGCCGGGCGGCTTCGTCGACATTGACCGCGACCGGGACCTGGAAGCCTGCGCGCGACGCAAGCTGCTGGAGAAGACCAGCGTCGTGAGCCCCTACCTCGAGCAGCTGGGCAGCTGGGGCGGACTGGACCGCGACCCGCGAGGCTGGTCTGCCACGCATGTCTACTTTGCGCTGCTGCCGGGAACGAACATCACGCTGGCCAAGGGCGCCAATGCCGCTGACGTGAGGTGGTTTCCGGTCGCTGGCGCATTGCGCCGCCAGACGCTGGCCTTCGACCACGCCGCCATCCTCACGGCCGCTGTCGAGCGACTGCGCGGCAAGGTCGAGTACACCTCCCTGCCGGCGTTCCTGCTGCCCGAGCCCTTCACGCTGCCCCAGCTGCAGAAAGCCTACGAAATCGTGCTCGGGCGGGCGGTCGACAAGAGCGGCTTTCGCACCCGCATGCTGTCGGCCGGCTTCCTGAACGAGGTCGGCTACGTCGCCGGCGAATCGAACCGCCCGGCGATGGGCTACCGCCTGCGCGACCGAAGCGCACCGATCGTTTTTCCGCGGACCTTCAGTCCGCGCCACTGAGGATTCCCGATGATCGAATTGAAGGACCGATACCGCGGCGCGATGCTCGGCCTGGCCTGCGGCGACGCGGTGGGCACCACCGTCGAGTTCAGCCAGCGCGGCGACTTCGAGCCGTTGCGCGACATGATCGGCGGCGGCCCCTTCGGGCTTGCGCCTGGACAGTGGACCGACGACACCTCGATGGCCTTGTGCCTCGCCACCAGCCTGCTGCACTGCGGCGGCTTCGACCCAGCCGACCAGATGAATCGCTATGTGAACTGGTGGCAATGGGGCTACCTCAGCGCCACCGGGCAATGCTTCGACATCGGCATGACCACGGCGAACGCCTTGCAACGCTACCTTGTCCACGGCAACCCGATGGCAGGATCGGACGATCCCCGCACCGCAGGCAACGGCTCGTTGATGCGGCTTGCACCGGTGGCGCTCTACTACAACCCCGACCTGCCCATGGTGCTCCACCATGCCCGGCAAAGTTCGGCGACGACTCACCGCGCAACGGAGGCCATGGATGCCTGCGCCTTGTTCGCAGAAACCCTGTGCAATGCCCTCGGTGGCATGCCGAAGGACGACGTGCTCCGGTCCCTCCACGCGCGCCCCGAAAGCGCCGCGCTTCAAGCGCTGGCGAACGGCCACTATCGAGACAAGGCGGTCGACGGCATCCGCAGCTCGGGCTACTGTGTGGACTCACTGGAAGCGGCGCTGTGGTGTTTCGCCCGCGAATCCTCCTTCGAGAACACGGTGCTCGCGGCCGCCAACCTGGGCGACGACGCGGACACGGTCGCGGCCATTGCCGGCCAGCTGGCCGGCGCCTTCTATGGCGCGTCGGCCATTCCCGAACGCTGGCTCGAGCGCTTGGCGATGAAGAGCGACATCGAGCGCCTGGCGCTGGCCCTTGCTGACACCGCACTCGCACGCGTAGCCTAGTCGTCACCCCTGCGGGAAGGCGTGCGCGCATTCGCGGCCGCCCGCATCAACTCGACGAAATCCCTCGCCTCCCGCAGCGTTCGCGGATAGTCCACCGACCGCGCCACGCCCGGGGCGACCTGCACGAATGCCGTGTGGAATCGGAAGCCGTGTTCGACCAGGTACTGCACCTTGCGCCATTGCATTCGGTCGCTCGACTTCGGTGCCGAGAACTTGCGGCTCAGGCGTTCCATCGGTCCCCGGCACTGCGGGCAGATGCGCCGCTCGGGCTGCGCCGGGTACTTGAAGGACTTCCGGCAGTGAATGCACACGAACGGAAAGCGGCAGGCCGGTGGGCTGTCCGCCTTCGGGCGATGCGCGTGCTGCTTGAACCTGGCCATTCACGCCGCCGATCCGGTTGCTTCGTCGCTCGGGTCAGCCACCGGCCGACAGGCTGCGGTAGCGCGCCGCGGCCTGCCCGCGCGATGCCACGCCGAGCTTGCCGAGGATGTTGGCGACATGGCGCTTGACCGTGTGGGGGCTGAGGTCGAGGCAGCGCGCGATCACCTTGTTGCTGTCGCCGGCCGCGATCTGGGCCAGCACCTCCATCTCGCGGGCGCTCAGCGGTTCCAGCGCACCGGCGGCCGCGGAGGGCAGGCTCGCCGGCATCTGGCTGCCGGCGTCGGTCGGCAGTGGCCCGTCCTCGGCCGGCGCCCTGCCCGCCATGTGGGCCCCGTCCGCCGCGGCGAAGGGCGGTGCCAGCGCGCCCACGGCTCCGGCCGGCCGGCCCGGCAGTGCCATCACGGACGACAGGGTCGCGGCCTGGGCCGCATCGAGCCCGCGGACGAGATCGCTATTGCACAAAAGGCGCAGCACGCGTTCACCCGCGAACCGCGCCGACATCGGGCAGCCGTGCTCGCGGATACCGTCCAGCGCGCTTTGCAGCGCAGCGCCGGCGTCGGCGGCATCGCCTTGCTCCAGCGCCAGCGCCGCCCGCTGCAGGTTCAGCGCGGTGACGATGCCGACCGCATCGTGGTGGCCGAACAGGCCCAGCGCCTGCCGCAGCCCGCGGCGCGCGCCGGCGGCATCGCCAGCCAGCCAGGCGTCGTAGGCATCGATGATGGCTGCCGGGCCGGTGTGCGTGGCCTGCACGGTCGCGGGCATCGTGCGTCGCAGCGCGGCCAGCGCGTCACGGGCCAGGTCGAGCCGGTCGGCCAGCAGGCAGCAGCGCAGTTCGAACCAGTGCAGGTACCAGCCGGGGCCGCGGCCATCGTCGCCGAACAGGCCTTCGACGCGGGCGGCCGCGGCGCGGAAGTCCGGCACCGCGGCCCCGGCCTCGCCCTGCATGCTGCGGCACAGCAGGCGGCCGATCAGGCTGTAGATCGACAGGGTCTGCGGGTAGTTCAACCACGCGCACAGCGACTCCGCTTCGTCGAGCTGCGCCCGCGCCTCGGCCACCGCGCCGCGCCACAGCGCCACGCACCCGCGCACGGCCAGCGCGATGGCGCGCAGTGCCGGGTAGTCCTCGCCCGCCACGCGCAAGGCGCCGGCGGCGTAGCGCTCCAGCAGCGGCTGCAGCGCACGCACGCCGTAGTAGGCGATGCCGGGCGTGACCTGGTACCACAGCGCGGCATCACGGTCGTGCGCCAATTGCTCCAGCACCTCGCCATAGTGGCGGTTGGTGGCTTCGAAGTCGGCCAGGTCGAAGGCATGCCAGGCCCGCTGCAGCGCGACGATCACGCGGGTGCGTGGCGGCGTGTCGGCATGGACGCTCACTTCATACGCTGGGTCCGTCTCGGGCCGGCCGATCGGGCTCAGGCCGTTGATGGCCAGCGCGACGTAGGCCCGCGCCAGGTCATGCCCGGATTCGTCGCCGCGCGCCGCGAACTCGCGGGCGGCCTGCTTCGTGTGGTCCAGCATGGCGTGCAGGTCCATGCCCTCCCAGGCCATCACGCCGCGCAGCAGCGCGACCTCCGGGACGCGGGCCTGCACTGCGGCCGGCAAGCGGCCCAGCATGTCGCGCACGGCATCGGCCATGCCGGCGGCCAGCAGCGTCGGCGCGGCCTGCGTCAGCGTCTGCACGGCGGCATCGTGCGCTCCGGCCTGCAGCTGGTAGGTGAAGCGCAGCGTGGCGTCGGGCTCGCCGTCGGCGGCGCGGCGCCACAGCGCGGCCTGGGCCTCGGGCGGCAGGCGCTGGCGTTCCGCCGCCAGGGCATCGCGGAACAAGTCGTGCAGGCGCAGCGTGCGCTCGGCGCTGTCGACCTCCTGGTAGAACAGCCCGCGGCGCTCGATCTCGTCCAGGCAGGCCGCGGCATCGGCGCGGCCGCTGACCGCGGCGGCGCGGGCCGCCGTCAGCTCCGGCAGCACGGAGCTGCACACCAGGAACTCTCGCAGCGGTGGCGGCAGGTGGTCCAGCACTTCCGTGCGCAGGTAGTCCACCGCATGGCGCACGCTGCGCACCGGCGAGGCGGCGGGGCCGCCAGCCAGCGCCAGCGTCACGCCCACCGGCCAGCCTTCGGTGCGCGCCAGCAGCGCCGGCGCTTCGGCCGGGTCATGGCCGGCGCGGCAAGCCAGGGTCTCGATCTCGGGCAGGCTGAAGCGCAGCTCGTCCTGCCGCACCTCCACCAGCTCGCCCGCGGCGCGCCAGCGCGGCAGCGGCCACGGTGGATCGACCCGCGTGACGACGGCCAGGCCCCAGTGCTCGGGCAGCAGCGACGGCAGCATGCCCAGGAAGTCCAGTGCCCGTGCATCGGCCAGGCGGTGCAGGTCGTCGAAGACGATCAGCGCCCGCGGGCCTTCGGCGCCGAGCAGCGCATTCACCAGCGCATCGCGGAAGGCGCGCGGGCCGTCGGGGCGGTCCAGCGCCGCGATCAGCGCCTCGGGCGACAGGCGCCAGGGCACGTCGAAGGGCTCCAGCGCCGCGACGATGGCCGAGCACAGGCGCGCCAGCGTGTCGGTGCCGTCGCAGGCGATCCAGGCGCAGCGGACGTCAGCGCCAGCGGACTGCAGGGCCTGCACCACCGCGCTGCTCTTGCCGAAGCCGCCGGGTGCGCACACCAGCGTCAGCCGCGCCTGCCGCAGGCCCTGGCCGATCAGGTCCACCAGCCGCTCGCGCGGCAGCAGTCCGGCGCGCAGGCGCGGCGGCTGGATCTTGGTGCGGGCGAAGGTGAGGGCGTCAGGCTTCATCGCGGCCGGTGGGGATCGGGCCGCGGCATTGTCGGCCCGGATCCCGGCTCGTGTCAGGTCGCGCCACGGCGTGGGCGCGCGGCGTCAGCGGCCGGCGATCAGCTGCGTGTTGCATCAGGCGATGTCCTGCACCGCGGCTCCCTTCGAGATGCCGGGCCGGCCGCCCATCTCGCCGTCGAGCGCCGCCACCTCGTCGTTCGACACCATCGAGGTCAGGTACGGCACGGGGATGTGCCGCGCCTGCGGGTCCTCGACCAGACGACGGCAGACGTCGCCGCCATCCATGCCGCGCGGGCTTCGGCCTGCACCCGGAGCACGTCGCCATCCGCGCGCATCAGGCGATAGGAAGCCGGCGGTTGTTCGCGGAAGTCGCCGCGCACGCTGCGGTCGCGCAGCCGGGCCATGAAGGGGGTGCGCACGGTCTCGCTGTCCTCGGATGCACCTGCTCGAAGAAGCCCGGCCAGCCGCGGGTGTCGGCCTCCGGGGCGTGGCCCAGCACTGCTTGCAGCGCTCGGAATGGCTGACGGCGCCGGCGGCGACGTCCCGGTCCAGGATGCCGGCCTTGGTGGCGCACCAGCAGGTTGGCGCGGTGGCGCTGTTCCAGGCCGCGCAGTTCCTCGGCCGTCAAGGCGCGTGCCAGGCGCCGCGACATCGCCGCCACCGCGGCCAGCACAAGAGCCAGCATGCCGATGGTGGCGTGCGGCCACTCGAAGTGCCGCGCGACCTGCAGGTTGTCGGCCACCCGCAGCGCGGCCAGCAGCACCAGCGCGGTCGCGGCGGCGGCCCAGCAGGCGAGCAACAGCAGCCAACGCAGCAGCGGGAAAGACACGGGAACGGGCGCCGGGTACGGCCCGGCACCGACGAAGGGCGCGGGCCAGTGCAGGCAGCGGAGGGTGCCGCGCGGCGCGGATCAGCAGGCAAGTTCGGCAGCAGTTCTCGCGCTGGCGCGACATCACGTCCGCCCGCCGCAGGAAGGCCGCGGGCGCCCAGCCACCAGGTCCGGCCGGGGAGACCGCGGCAGCGTAGAGGAATCACCCTCCCGCCGCGCCGGGCCGGGCCCACACAATCGCGCACCTCCCCGGAAGGACGCCCGATGAACCAGAGCCTCGAAGAGCGCCTGCAGCTGGCGCTGCAGCAGCAACGCGCCGCCTTCGCGGCCGAGCCCATGCCCACGCTGGCGACACGGCGCGACCGGCTGCAGCGCCTGCGGGCGATGATGGACCGGCACGGCGAAGCGATCGCCGCCGCGATCTCGCAGGACTTCGGCCACCGCGCCCGCCAGGAAAGCCTGCTGGCCGACGTCTTCGCGGTCTCCGCCGCCGCGCGCCATGCGCTGGCCCACCTGCGCGGCTGGATGCGCATGCGCCGCGTGCCCACCCAGGCGCACTTCCTGCCGGGCCACAACCGGCTGCTGCCGCAGCCGCTGGGCGTGGTGGGCATCGTGTCGCCGTGGAACTACCCGGTGCACCTGGCGCTGATTCCGGCCATCGCCGCGCTGGCCGCCGGCAACCGCGTGCTGATCAAGCCGTCCGAGCTGACGCCTGCGACCTCCGCGCTGATGGCCGCGATGGTGGCCGAGTCGTTCGCGCCGGATGAGATGCAGGTGATCATCGGCGACGCGCAGGTCGGCCGCGCCTTCACCGAACTGCCCTTCGACCACCTGTTCTTCACCGGCTCCACCGCCGTAGGCCGCCTGGTGGCACAGGCCGCGGCCAAGAACCTGACCCCAGTAACGCTGGAACTGGGCGGCAAGTCGCCCGCCGTCGTCGACCGCAGCGCCGATCTCGCCACCACGGCCGAGCGGATCGCCTTCGGCAAGCTCTTCAACGCCGGCCAGACCTGCGTCGCGCCCGACTACGTGCTGGCCCCGCGCGAACTGGTGCAGCCCCTGGCCGAGGCCCTGCGCTCGGCGATGCGCCGCCTGTACCCGCGCGTGGCCGACAACCCCGACTACACCAGCATCGCCGCGCCCCGCCACCACGAACGCCTGCAGCGCCTGCTGGCCGACGCGCGCCAGCGCGGCGCACGCGTGCTGCCCACGCACGACGAGCAGCCGGCCGACCGCCGCCTGGTGCCCCAGCTGCTGCTGGACGTGAACGACGAGATGGCGGTGATGCGGGAAGAGATCTTCGGCCCGCTGCTGCCCATCATGGGCTACGAGCGCGTGGACGACGCGCTGGCCTACGTGCGCGCGCACGACCGGCCGCTGGCGCTGTACTGGTTCGGCCGGGATGCCGCGGCGCAGCGCCACGCCCTGGAGCACACGCACGCCGGCGGCGTCACCATCAACGACTGCCTCTGGCACCTCGGCCAGGAAAACCAGCCCTTCGGCGGCGTCGGCGCGAGCGGCATGGGCGCCTACCACGGCGAGTGGGGCTTTCGCACCTTCAGCAAGGACAAGCCGGTCTTCGTGCAGTCGCGCTTCGCGGCGACGTGGATGTTCCAGCCGCCCTATGGCGCGCGCTTCGAGCGGCTGCTCGGCCTGCTGAAGCGGCTGACCGGCTGATCGCGCCGGGGCCCGGGGCGCGCAGAGGCGCCTCGATTGCCGGGGGCTGCCCTCGCGCATCGCCCCGGCCGCGTCTTTTGAGCGCTTGCAAGACAGCGTGCGCGGCATGCAATGCGATGATTCGCGGCCCGTCCCTCCACGCCATGACCGCCGCCTCACCGTCCACCGAGCCCGCCCAGCGCTTCGCGCGTGATGGCTACCTGCTGCTGCCCGGCCTGCTCACCGACCGCGAATGCGACGGCTGCGCCCGCGCCGCCGCCCCGTCGGCCACCTTGTCGGGCGGCACGCGCACCATGCTGCAAGCCCCCTGGTGTGCGGCCCTGGTGCAGCACCTGCGCCGGCACGCGGCCCTGGCGCCGTTGCTGCCGGCCGGGGCGGTCGCGGTGCAATGCACCTATTTCGAGAAATCGGTGGGACGCAATTGGCTGGTGCCCTGGCACCAGGACCTGTGCGTGCCGGTGGCCGAGCGCGTCGAGCATCCGGCGTTGCGCGCCTGGTCGGTCAAGGAAGGCGTGCCGCAGGTGCAGCCCCCGGCGGCGCTGCTGGAGCAGCTGGTGGCCGTGCGCCTGCACCTGGACGACTGCGGCCCGCAGGACGGGCCGCTGCGCGTGCTGCCGGGCACGCACGCCGCCGGCCCGCGGCCCGAAGGCGCCTCAGCCGGCAGCGAAGCCGCTGCCGAAGGCGCGGTGGTCTGCACCGCACCGCGCGGCTCGGCGCTGCTGATGCGGCCGTTGCTGCTGCATGCCTCGTCGAAGGCCCGCGGCGCCAGCCTGCGCCGCGTGCTGCACCTGCTGTTCGCGCCGCCGGAGCCACCGCACGGCCTGCGGTGGCACCAGGCGGTCTGATCGCCGGCCGCAGGCAAGCAGCAACCGCCTCGGCACGAAGCGCCAGCACCGTACCAGGGTACGCCGCATTCTCCTGGGAGCGGGTGCGACCTCATCTCCGAATCAGTTCAAGATCCCTGGCTTCCCAGGGATCAAACTCCTCGAAGGTTCGAGAAATCGGACCGACGCTCTTTACCTTCTTGCTCCGCGTATCAGCAAGCGTTCCCGCTTGAAGATCAAGTCGGGTTTCATAGCTGATCGGTTGACCAGGCGGGGGCTCGCCGTTGTAAACCGCACTGGTACGAATCTCCGTCATCCGCAATGCGGTGCCGCCGGGGGCGAATGAGAACCCAACCGTCTCGAAGGGCTGGCTCCCTTTGCCCTTGAAGTCGACTCTGACGCTCAACCGGCCCGTGTCTTCCGACGATGTCATCCTCGATTTCTTTCGGCAATGCCGCAGCACTCGCCTCGAAGAGGCAGGCGATCCAGAGAGACATCAAGATGACGCGACGCATGTGGGGTCTGGACAAGATGGATTCGTGATCCCGGGCCGCCCGCTCTCTGCAGCACTTGGTGGCTTGCCGAGAACTGTCCGCTCGATGAAGAGGCCAAGGTTCATGGCGCATTCAGGGTTTCAGGAACCGCGAGCGCAAGCGCCCCGAGCCCCTTGCCTGTGCCGCGGTTGTACAGCGAGACACTCTGCTGATTGGTGACGCTGGCGAGCGCATGGACGTGAACAATCTCGGTGTGTGACTCGTTCACGTCAAGCTCGATCTCGATGAACAGCTGCTCCGGCGCCACGAGCAAAGCGCCAAGGTTCCCGATGCCGATCGGCGCCGCCGGCCCGACTATTCGGGCCGGTGGCAGACCGCCTCGTAGTTGTGGCCGTCCGGCCCGATGACGAAGGCGC
>CAMLJY010000017.1 GCA_946480465.1 uncultured Burkholderiales bacterium | reverse complement strand
CTGGGCCTGGGCCTGGGCCTGGGCCTGGGCCTGGGCCTGGGCCTGGGCCTGGGCCGGGTCAATACCGGTCAATGGCCGGCCTGTGCCGGCCAGGGCCCGCCGCGGCCGCGGGCTCAGTTCGACGCAGCGGAAGCCGGCGCCGCGGCCGAGGCCGGCGTCGCCGGGGCGGAGGCGGCCGAGGCCGCGGAATCGGCATGGCTGGCCTCGACGCCGTGCTTCTCGCCGCCCATGTCGATGTCGCCCCCCGCCTTCTTGAGCACGAACAGGCCGACGGCGGCGAACAGGATGAAGGCGATCAGCAGCTTCCACATGGCAGGGTCTTTCCGAAGTTGGGAGGGTGGCGGGCGTCGATGGCGCGCCGCGGGCGCGCCGTCTTCACGCCATCAGTCGCGGGCGTAGATGTCCACGTCCTTGGTCTCACGCACGAACAGCATGCCGACCACGAAGCACACTCCAGCGATCACGATGGGGTACCAGAGGCCGTGGTACATGTTGCCGTTGGAGGCCACCATCGCGAAGGTGATGGACGGCAGCAGGCCGCCGAACCAGCCGTTGCCGATGTGGTACGGCAGGCTCATCGAGGTGTAGCGGATGCGGGTCGGGAACAGCTCCACCAGCATCGCGGCGATCGGGCCGTACACCATGGTCACGTACACCACGAGGATGGTCAGGATGCCGACGATGGTCCACCACTGGCCGCTCATGAAGGGGATGGGCGCCGCCTTGGACGGGTAGCCCGCGGCCTTCAGCGCTTCGGCGACTTCCTTCTTGAACGCCCCGATGGCCTTGGTCGACGCATCGTCGAACTTGTGGCCGCCGGCAGTGGTGGCGGCCGTCGGCGGGGTCAGCACCTTGTCGCCGATCTTGATGGTGGTGGGCGCGCCGGCGGCGGCGGGCACGTTCTCGTAGCTGGCGGAGGACTGCGTCAACGCGCGCTTGGCGATGTCGCAGGCGGAAGTGAAGTCGACTTCACGCGCAATCGGGCTGCCCTGGAAGGAGCAGGTGCTGGGATCGGCCTGCACGACGATCTGGGCCGCGGCCTGGGCCTTGGCCAGCTCGGGGTTGGCCGCCGCGGTCAGGGCCTTGAACAGCGGGAAGTAGGTCAGCACCGCCAGCAGCATGCCGGCCAGGATGATGGGCTTGCGGCCGATCTTGTCCGACAGCGTGCCGAAGACGACGAACAGCGGCGTGCCGATGATCAGCGAGACCGCCACCATGACGTTGGCCGTCGCGGCGTCCACCTTCAGCACGCTGGACAGGAAGAACAGCGCGTAGAACTGGCCCGTGTACCAGACCACGCCCTGGCCCATCACCAGGCCGAACAGCGCCAGCGCGACGATCTTGGCGTTCTTCCACTGGCCGAAGGACTCCGACAGCGGGGCCTTCGAGACCTTGCCTTCTTCCTTCATCTTCTTGAAGGCGGGCGACTCGTTCATCGACAGCCGGATCCACACGCTGATGGCCAGCAGCAGGATCGAGACGATGAACGGGATGCGCCAGCCCCACTCGGCGAAGGCGGCGTCGCCCATCCAGGTGCGCACGCCCAGGATCACCATCAGCGACAGGAACAGGCCCAGCGTCGCGGTGGTCTGGATCCAGGCGGTGTAGGCGCCGCGCTTGCCGTGCGGCGCGTGCTCGGCGACGTAGGTCGCGGCACCGCCGTATTCACCGCCCAGCGCCAGGCCCTGCAGGATGCGCAGGCCGACGAGGATGATCGGCGCGGCGATGCCGATCGACGAGTAGCTGGGCAGGATGCCGACGATGAAGGTCGACAGGCCCATGATCAGGATGGTGACCAGGAAGGTGTACTTGCGGCCGATCATGTCGCCCAGGCGGCCGAACACCAGCGCGCCGAAAGGCCGCACGATGAAGCCGGCCGCGAACGCGAGCAGCGAGGCGATGAACTGCGCCGTCGGGTCCAGCGCGGCGAAGAACTGCTTGCCGATGAAGACGGCGAGCGAACCGTAAAGGTAGAAGTCGTACCACTCGAACACGGTGCCGAGCGACGAGGCGAAGATGACTTTCTTCTCCTCTTTGGTCATCGGCGCCGAAGCGCCGCTGACGTGGGTGGTGGCTGCATGGGCCATGACGGAGTCTCCTGGGCTAGAGATCTGCGCGGCCGACCGGCTGCGCATGGCCGGCACGATGCGCGAGGGCTCTGACCAAGCTCTGACGCCAAGCCAACAGCGGCTGACGCGAAGCCAACACAGGCTGACGAACCTGGGACCAACCCGCAGGGCCGGTTTCGCAATGCGCAAAACCAAGGGTTAATCCCATCAGGAAAACACGCGACCCACGGATCCGGACAAACCCGGATCTGCGCCAGAACGGGGTCAGGACACCCGCTGCACGCCGGCGGGCTGGTCGCCCGCCTCGTCCCAGGCCGCCCCCTGGAACCACGGGTCCTTCAGCAGCGCGGCGCGCAGCATCGCCAGGCCGTCCTGGCCCCAGAAAACCCGGCCATCAGCGACGAAGCTGGGGACGCCGAAGATGCCGGCGGCGGCGGCTTCGCCGGTGGCCGCGCGCAGTTCGGCCTTCACGTCCTCGCCGGCCGGGTCGCGCGCCGGCGCCACGTCCACCACCAGGTCGGCGAACGCCGTGGGGTCGTTCGGGTCGGCGCCGTCGCGGCACCAGACGTGGCGGAACAGCAGTTCCACCACACGCCGGTTGGGCAGGCCACCGGCCGACGCGGCCACCGCCAGGCGCTGCAGCGCCAGCGGGTTGAATGGGTGCGGCCGCGGCAAGGCCAACGGCGTGCCCTGCTCATGCGCCAGCCAGGCCACCTGGCGGTAGGTCCAGGCGCGCTTCGGGCCGATCTCGGCCGGGCCCTTCTGGCCCCAGTGCTTCAGCAGCCCGGCGAACAGCAGCGGCCGGTACTCGACCACGTAGCTGCAGCCCTCCAGCGCCTGCGGCAGCCGGTCGAAGGCCAGCCAGGCGTAGGGCGAGATCACGTCGAACCAGAAGGTGATCGGGGTCATGCGGCGGGGGGCGGTGGCAAGGGGGCGGGGGCCGCGGCGGCATCGCCGCGCAGCGCGCGCCACTGGCGACGACGCTGCGGCAGCAGCGCCAGCACCTCGCGTTTCAGGCGATCGTCCAGCGCGCCCCAGGCGGCGATCTCGTCGATGGTGCGCAGGCAGCCTTCGCACCAGCCGGTGCCGGCGTGCATGCGGCACACGTTGATGCAGGGGCTCTTGACGCCGGCGTCCATCAGGCCGCGACCACCACGTCCGCTGCGGGCGCGCCGGTCAGCGCCAGCAGCTCGTCCGGCGCCAGCTTGAAGACCCCGTTGGGGTGGCCGGCGGCGGCCCAGATCTCCTCGAAGCGGAACAGGTCGCGGTCGACCAGCACCACCGGCGGGCTGGCATGGCCGACCGGCGACACGCCGCCGATCGAGAAGCCGGTGCGCGCCTTGACGAAATCGGCATCGGCGCGGCCGATCGGGCCGACCTGGGCCGCCACCTTCTTCTCGTCGACGCGCCGGTCGCCCGAGGTGACGACCAGCACCGCCACCTCGTCGGCCCGGCGCCGGAAGATCACGCTCTTGGCGATCTGGCCGACCGCGACCCCCAGCGCCTCGGCCGCCTCGGCGCAGGTGCGGGCCGAGACCTCCAGCCACAGCGGCGCGTGCGGGTGGCCGCGCTCGCTCAGCACCTGGGCGACGCGGCGGAATCCTTCCGGACGGTCTTCCACGACGGCGCTCATGCGCAGCTCCCGGTCGCGAAGCTGCGGCCCTGCTTGATCAGCAGCGCCTTGCCGACGCGCGACACCGGCGGCCGGCCCAGCACGTCGGAGATGTAGCCGCCGGCCTGCACCAGCGCGTCGAGGTCGATGCCGGTCTCGATGCCGAGGCCGTTCAGCATGAAGACCACGTCCTCGGTGGCGACGTTGCCGGTCGCGCCCTTGGCATACGGGCAGCCGCCGAGGCCGGCGACGCTGGTGTCGAAGACGTGCACGCCGGTTTCCAGGCTGGCATAGATGTTGGCCAGCGCCTGGCCGTAGGTGTCGTGGAAGTGGCCGCTGACCTCGGCCAGCGGGAAGTGCTTCAGCGCCCGCTCCAGCACCGCCTGCACCTTGCGCGGCGTGCCGACGCCGATGGTGTCGGCGATGCCGCAGTGCTGCACGCCGACCTGCTTCATCAGCTTCACGACGTGCTCGACCTCGTCCGCGCTCACGTCCCCCTGGTAGGGACAGCCCAGCGCGCAGGAAATGGCCGCGCGCACCTTCAGCCCCGCCTCGCGCGCCGCCGCCACCACCGGGGCGAAGCGCTCGATGCTCTCTTCGATCGAGCAGTTGATGTTGCGCTGGCTGAAGGCCTGGCTGGCCGCGCCGAAGACGACGACCTCATCCGGCCGCGTCGCCGCGCCGCTGGCCAGCGCCGCCTGCAGGCCGACCATGTTGGGCACCAGCACCGAGTGCCGCACGCCCGGCGGCCGCGCGATGGCGGCCATCACCTGCGCGTTGTCGGCCATCTGCGGTACCCACTTGGGGCTGACGTAGCTCGTCACTTCGATCTCGCGCAGGCCCGCGGCCTGCAGCCGGCGCACCAGCTCCACCTTGTGTTCGGTGGCGACCGGCTGCTTCTCGTTCTGCAGGCCGTCGCGCGGGCCGACGTCGACCAGGGTCACATGGGTTGGGAACATGCCGATGAGTGTTCGTTGCAAGGAGAAAGAGGGCGTGAAAAAGCCCCGGCGGTTACAAGGGCTTGCAAAAACAGGCCCTCAGCCTGTTGTTTGAGGGGGTGGCGGATTGTTGCCCGGCACGCAGAATCGCGCCCACGATCGCTGCACCGCAAAAAGAAAGCTTCATCGTGTCTCACAGCCCGAGCCCACTGCAGATCGCGACCAAGATCCACTTCTTCCTGATGCGGGAATTGGGAAAGGGCATCGACGTCGAGAAGATGCTGCAGCACCCCCGCTACGCGCGCGACGTGCTGCTGGTGTGCGACGCCTGCCGCGGCACCGAGCTGGCGGAGCTGGCGAGCACCTACCGCCAGGTCAAGAAGCTTTACGACCGGCTCGAGGCCTCCCGCGCCAACTCGCCCGGCCACGCGCAGCACCCGACCGAGTGGTCGCGCAACACCACCGGCTTCGGCGTGTCGCGACCGATGGAAGACACGCAGCCGCCGGCCGATCCCGAGGCGCCGCCACCCGATTCCCGCGGCTGGCTGTCCCGCCTGCGGGGGCGCTGAGGCGCGACGGCGCGGAGCCCACTCCGCCGCCCCGCGGCGGTTTCGCATCAGTACCGCCGCCCCGCGGTGGTTTCGCATCAGCACCGCCGGCCCGCGACGGCTTCGCATCAACACCGCCGCCTTCGGGCGGCGGTCTCCCATCGGCACCACTGCCGCAGGCGGCGGTTTCCCGTCGACACCGCCGCCCCCGGGCGGCGGTGTCGTTTCCGGGTCCCCCGCGGCCCTGGTGCGCCCGGGACGCGGGCCACGCGGCTCACGCGGCTGCTTCCAGCCGCAGCAGCTCGCCCCCCTCGGCCACCTGGTCACCCACCGCGTACAGCAGCTCGGCCACCACGCCGTCGCGCGGCGCGGTGAGGGTGTGCTCCATCTTCATCGCCTCCATCACCGCCACCGGCTGGCCCTTGGCGACGCTGTCGCCGGCCTTGGCCAGGAAGGCCACCACCTTGCCTGGCATCGGCGCCGTCAGCCGGCCGCCCTCGCCGCCAGCCTCGCCGGCATGGGCGATGGCATCGATCTCGTGCACCACCGCGCTGCCCTCGGCGGCGAACACGGCGACACGCTCGCCGTGCACGTACACCGCCAGCCGCAGGCGGCGCGTGCCCAGCGTGACGTCATGCTGGGCGTTCCCCAGCGCACGGGCGCCGAAGGCCCAGGCGTACTCGCCGATCTCGAGCCGCATCGCACCGTCGTGCAGGCGGGCCAGCGTCACCTCGTGCCGCTGGCCGGCGTGCTCGATGTCGAAGTGCCTCCGCGCCCCGCCGTGCAGGCGCCAGCCGTCGCGGCGTGACCAGGGGTCGGTGCCGGAGAGCGATCGTTCGTCGTCCAGCGCGTGGGCGACGACGCCCGCGGCCACCACCTCCAGCGCCAGCGGCGGCTGCTCCAGCAGCACCGCGCGTTCACGCTCGATCAGCGCGGTGTCGAGGTCGGCTGTCGCGAAGGACGGCGAATTGACGACGCGGCGCAGGAAGGTCACGTTGGTGTGCAGGCCGACGATGCGGGTCTGCTCCAGCGCCGCGTCCAGGCGCTGCAGCGCCTGCGCGCGGTTGTCGCCCCAGACGATGAGCTTGGCGATCATCGAGTCGTAGAAGGGACTGATGGCGTCACCCTCGCGCACGCCGGCGTCCACCCGCACCGGCGCCGCGTCGTGGAAGGCCTCGCCATCCGCATTGCGGCGGAAGGCCACGTGCTCGGGCCAGCGCAGCACGTCCATCGTGCCGGTGGCGGGCAGGAAGCCGGCGTCGGGGTTCTCGGCGCAGATGCGGGCCTCGATGGCGTGGCCGTGGATCTTCAGCTCGGACTGCTGCAAGGGCAGCGGCTGGCCGGCCGCCACGCGCAGCTGCCACTCCACCAGGTCCAGCCCGGTGATCGCCTCGGTGACCGGATGCTCGACCTGCAGCCGCGTGTTCATCTCCATGAAATAGAAGCGCAGGTCGCCGTCGTTCACCTCCTCGGCGATGAACTCCACCGTGCCGGCGCCGACATAACCCACGGCCTGAGCGGCCGCCACCGCGGCGGCGCCCATCTCGGCGCGGCGCGCCTCGCTCATGCCCGGCGCGGGCGCTTCTTCCAGCACCTTCTGGTGGCGGCGCTGCACCGAGCAGTCGCGCTCGAAGAGGTAGACGCAGTGGCCCTGCGTGTCGCCGAAGACCTGGATCTCGATGTGGCGCGGCCGGGTGACGTAACGCTCGACCAGCACGTGGTCGTCGCCGAAGCTGGCCCGGGCCTCGCGCTGGCAGGACGCGAGCGCGGCAGCGAAGTCCTCCGGCTTGTCGACGCGGCGCATGCCCTTGCCGCCGCCGCCGGCGCTGGCCTTGATCAGCACCGGGTAGCCGATGCGCTCGGCTTGGCCCGAGAGGAAGCCCGGGTCGTTGTCGTCACCGTGGTAGCCGGGCACCAGCGGCACGCCGGCCTTTTCCATCAGCGCCTTGGCAGCCGACTTGCTGCCCATCGCGGCGATGGCCGAGGGCGGCGGCCCGATGAAAGCGATGCCGGCGTCGGCGCAGGCTTGCGCGAACTCTTCGTTCTCCGACAGGAAGCCGTAGCCCGGGTGCACCGCCTGCGCGCCGGTGGCCTTCGCAACCTCCAGGATGCGCGCGGCCTGCAGATAACTGTCACGCGGCGCGGGGCCGCCGATCAGCACTGCCTCGTCGCAGGCGGCGACGTGCCGCGCATTCGCATCGGCCTCGGAGTAGACGGCGACGGTGCGGATGCCGAGGCGCCGGGCGGTGGCGGCCACCCGGCAGGCGATCTCTCCGCGGTTGGCGATCAGGATCTTCTTGAACATGCGTTGTCTCCGTCAGGTGGCATGGGCACCACCGAAGCGGCGGCGCAGCGACCCGATCAAGGTCTTCAGAAACTTCATCAGCACGATGGTCAGCGTGACCATCACCACCAGCGCGATCAGCACCGCGACGATCGCGGCCACGGGGTGCTCCCAGGCCAGCCACAGCATGGCCGGCACCGCGGCATCGCCCAGCAGCGACAGGCCGACGTTGGAAAACGGCTCGGGCGAGGTGTTGGCGGCCGCGCGCGTGGTGGCCTTGGCGACGTGGCTGGTGGCGGCCAGCGTGCCGCCCAGCAGGGCGGCGATCGTCGCCCACGCCGCCTGGTCGCCGCCGAACACGCCGGCGGCCAGCGCGGCGCCGGCGGGGATGCGGATCACCGTGTGCACGGCGTCCCACAGCGAATCGACGGCGGGGATCTTGTCGGCCAGGAACTCGGCGAAGAGCATCAGGCCCGAGGCGCCGAGCACCAGCGGGTGCTCGAGGATCTTCAGGCCCGACGGCAGCGGCACCCAGCCGAGCCAGCCCGCCAGGCCGGTGAGGAACACCACGGCATAGAGGCGCAGGCCACTCGCCCAGCCCAGGGCCGCGGCCAGCGCGAACAGGTGCGTGGTGTCGAGTTGGTCGGGGCTCATGGCTTGGCGGGTGCCGGGTTCAGAGCTTCCAGGCGGGGTCGCGCTTGGCCAGGAAGGACTGCACGCCCTCCTTGCCCTCGGCGCTGGCGCGGACGTCGGCGATGCGGCGCGCGGTGTCGGCGCGCAGTTCGTCGGTGATCGTGCGGCCGGCCAGGTCCTGCACCAGGCGCTTGCTGGCCTTGACCGCGGCCGGGCCGTTGGCCACCAGCGCGGCGACGATGCCGTCGACCTTCTCGTCCAAAGCCTCCAGCGGCGCCACTTCGTGCGCCAGGCCGATGCGCTGCGCCTCGGCGGCGCTGAAGCGCTCGGCGGTGATGAAGTAGCGGCGCGCGGCCTGCTCGCCCATCGCCCGGATCACGTAGGGGCTGATGGTGGCGGGCAGCAGGCCGAGGCGCGCCTCGCTCAGGCAGAAGGTGGCGCGCTCGGCCGCCACCAGCACGTCGCAGCAGGCGGCCAGGCCCAGGCCGCCGGCGAAGCAGTCGCCGTGGATGCGGCCGACCACGGGCAGGGGGCACTGGTAGATCGTCCACAGCATGTCGGCCAGGGCCTGCGCGTCGGCGCGGTTCTGCTCCCAGCTGTAGTCAGCCATTGCGCGCATCCAGTTCAGGTCGGCCCCGGCGCAGAACACCTTGCCGTGGCCGCCCAGCACGATGGCGCGCAGCGTGGGGTCGGCGCCTAACTCGCGAAAGGCGCGCGCCAGTTCCGCGATGACCCGGCTGTTGAAGGCATTGCGCACCTCGGGCCGGTTCAGGTAGACGCGGGCCACGGAGCCGTCGCGGCTGATGTCGAGCGTGTCGTCGTCGGGGTCGGTGCGGTCGCTCATCGCGAGGCCTCCGGATGCGATGCGCCAGCGGCGGACGCCGCGGCCGCGGGCGCGGTGGATGAAGCCGCCGGCGCGGCGGGTGGCGCAGCGGGCGCGGGCGCGCTCGAAGGCGCGGCGGGCGGGGCCGGCGGCAGCACCAGGCCATGCCGGCGCAGGAAGTCCAGCACCACGGGCTGCCAGGCGGCGGGATGGCTGGTGAACAGCTTGTGTCCGTCGGTGCCGTGCGGCGGGAACTGGTGGAACTCGCCCTCGCCGCCGGCCTCGCGGAAGGCCTCGAACCACTGGCGCGGGTACTTGGCGCCGAAGTAGCGGTCGTTCTCGGTGTAGAGCCACAGCGTGGGCAGGCGCGCGGTGCGGCCGTAGCCGCCGAAGGTCCGCTCCAGCCGGTTCGGCTGGCAGGGCTGGCCGGGGCTGCCCTGGGGGTTGCCGCCGCTGCCGCCGGCGAAGTTGATGACGGCCTGCAGGCCCGGCGGCATCAGCGCCGCCAGCGCGATGCTGCCGGCACCGCCATAGGACTGGCCCACGGCCACGCCGCGGTCGGGTGCGACGTCCGGCCGCGCGCGCAGGTGGTCCAGCACCGCGCGCATCTGCAGGGCCGCTGCCGTGAAGCCCGGGCCATAGGTCTTGGACGCGCAGCGCCCGTTGTCTTCGACGTCGTCGCCGCCGGTCAGGCCATAGCCGATGCGGGTGGGCACGGCCACGATGAAGCCCAGGGCCGCGAACCAGCGCGCGTTGTCGCCGTAGCGGACACGGCCGAGTGCGGCACGCGAGGCCGCATCGCCGGCGCGGCCATGGTTGATCAGCAGCACGGGGCGCGGCGCGGGCGTGCCGTCGTCGACGAAGGTGGTCACGACCACCGGGCGCTCGGCCTGCTTGCCGTAGGCATCGTGCACGCTGACCGTCACCGTGAACTGCGACTCCACCAGCGCGGCCTCGGCGACGGCCGGCGCCACGGCCAGCGCCGCCAGCCAGGTGGCCGCGGCGGCAGTGGGCCCCCGCTTCACGCGATGTCCTCGCGCCGGTAGGCGCCGATGGCCTCGGCGCTGCGCCAGGCCGGCGGCGCCTCGGCCGTGGCCCAGGTCTCGTGCACGTGGGCGATGCGGCCGCCGGCGAAGCGCCACAGCGAATGCGCGATGTAGCGCTGCCCGTCCTGGGTGACCACGACCATCGAATGCACGCGGCCATCGGCCATGCACGTCACTTCGCGCACGTCGATGGCCCAGCCCTCGGGGTAGATCGCGTTGACGCGGATGATGGCGTCGGCATCGAGCAGGTGCTCGCCGCTGGCGAACCAGTGGGCCTGTGCGTCGTCGTTGAACAACCGGCGCGCGGCCGGCCAGTCGCGCGCCTCGAAGCAGGCCCACAGCGTGCGGACCAGCGCGGCATGGTGTTCGGCGTCGTCGCCCTGCGGCGCCGGCTCGGCCAGCGGTTTCACCATGATCACGCTGCGGTAGACCTTGCCACCCCACTGCACCTCGTCCACGGTGCGGAAGCCGGCGCGTTCGTAGCGCTGGCGCAGGTGGGTGGCGGGCACGGCGGTGTCGAGCGCGATCGCGCGGTGGCCCTGTTCCTGCGCCCAGGCTTCGCAGGCCGCCAGCAGCGCCACGCCGACGCCGGCGCCCTGCGCCGCGGGATCGACGGCGTACTGGTGCAGGTGCGCCACGTCGGCGCGGAAGAACCAGGGCGTGGCTCGGGCCCACAGGTGCTTGTTGGGATCGAAGGCGCCATCGACGGTGACGGTGCCGATCACCGTGCCATCGCGCTCGGCCACGAAGCACCGGCCGCGTCCCACGCGTTCGCGCGTCTGCTCCACGGTCTGGTCCACCGCGGTGAAATTCATGCCCGCCGCGCCCAGCGGGGCGTAGGCGCGGTGCAGCAGCGCGGTGAGCGCGTGCAGGTCGTCGGAAGCCTGCCAAGGGCGAATGGTGAACGCGGCCGTGCTCATCGTTCAGTGCCTCCAGGCCCGCAGGCCGCGGTGCTGTTCGAAGCCGTCGAAATCGCGGTCGGCGTGCAGCAGCGTGTAGCCGCGGTCGATGCAGAACGCGGCCAGCAGCACGTCAAAGCCGCGGCGAACCGTCAGGCCGACGGCGCGCAGCGCCCGGTAGTGCTGTGCCGCCTTCAGCGCCAGCGCGCGGCCGCCGCTGGGCTCGATGGTGAAACCGCTCATCAGCGCCTCGGCCTGCAGGTATTCACGTTCGGCGCGGAAGCCACGCAGCACTTCGAACAGCACCAGGTCGGGCACGATGATCTCGGAGTCGCCCGTGGACAGCAGGCGGCGCAGCGTGCCGCGGGCGGGCGAGTCGGCGCCGTTGAAGAAGTCGATCCAGACGCTGGAATCAACGACGACCATGGCCGGCCTTTCCGCCCTTCTTCGGCGCCACAGGCACCGGCTTGCCGGCCGGGGTGGGCTCCTGGGCCAGCAGCGGCACCGTCATCGGCGGCACCGCACCAGCGGCGTCTTCGTCACCATCCCAATGCAGCCGCCCCTCCCAGCGCAGCACCTCGCGGTAGTGCGCCAACCGGGCGACCAGCTTCAAGCCCGCCTCGACCGCGTCCTTCTTGGTCTTGAAGCCGCCAGCGCGCATGGCGGCTTCCATGACCTCGTCGTCGATATCGATGTTCGTGCGCATGATGTGTATGAAGTGCCAATATTTGGTGCATCGTACATCACATGCGAAACACGCCGAACCGCGTCTGTGGAATCGGCGCGTTCAGGCTGGCGGACAGCCCCAGCGCCAGCACCCGCCGCGTGTCCGCGGGGTCGATGACGCCGTCGTCCCAGAGGCGGGCGCTGGCGTAGTAGGGGTGGCCCTGGCGCTCGTACTGCGCGCGGATCGGGGCCTTGAAGGCCTCTTCCTCGTCGGCGCGCCACTGGCCGCCCTTGGCCTCGATGCCGTCGCGCTTGACGGTGGCCAGCACGCTCGCGGCCTGCTCGCCGCCCATCACGCTGATGCGCGCGTTCGGCCACATCCACAGGAAGCGCGGCGAATACGCGCGGCCGCACATGCCGTAGTTGCCGGCGCCGAAGCTGCCGCCGATGATCACCGTGAACTTGGGCACCGCGGCGCATGCCACGGCCGTGACCATCTTGGCACCGGCGCGGGCGATGCCCTCGTTCTCGTACTTGCGGCCGACCATGAAGCCGGTGATGTTCTGCAGGAACACCAGCGGCACCTTGCGCTGGCAGCACAGCTCGATGAAGTGCGCGCCCTTGTTGGCGCTTTCGGCGAACAGGATGCCGTTGTTGGCAACGATGCCGACCGGCATGCCCTCGATGTGCGCGAAGCCGCAGACCAGCGTGCTGCCGTAGCGCGCCTTGAACTCGTGGAACTCGCTGCCGTCGACGACGCGGGCGATGATCTCGCGCACGTCGAAGGGCTTGCGGGTGTCCGTGGGCACGATGCCGTGCAGTTCCTCGGCCGCGTACTTCGGGGGTTGGGGCGCCTGGATCGGCACCGGCAGGTCCTTGCGCCAGTTCAGCTGCGCGATGGCCTGGCGCGCCAGCGCCAGCGCATGCAGGTCGTTCTCGGCCAGGTGGTCGGCCACGCCCGAGAGGCGCGTGTGCACGTCGCCACCGCCCAGGTCTTCGGCGCTCACCACCTCGCCCGTGGCAGCCTTCACCAGCGGCGGGCCGCCCAGGAAGATGGTGCCCTGGTTCTTGACGATGATGGTCTCGTCGCTCATCGCCGGCACGTAGGCGCCGCCGGCGGTGCAGGAGCCCATCACCACCGCCACCTGCGGGATGCCTTGGCCGCTGAGGTTGGCCTGGTTGAAGAAGATGCGGCCGAAGTGGTCGCGATCGGGGAACACCTCATCCTGGTTCGGCAGGTTGGCGCCGCCCGAGTCCACCAGGTACACGCAGGGCAGCCGGTTCTGCGCCGCGATCTCCTGCGCGCGCAGGTGCTTCTTCACCGTCATCGGGTAGTAGGTGCCGCCTTTCACCGTCGCGTCGTTGCAGACGATCAGGCACTCGACCCCGGCGATGCGGCCGATGCCGGCGATCATGCCGGCGCAGGGCGCGGCGTCCTGGCCGTCCTTCTCGGGGTACATGCCGAAGGCGGCCAGCGGCGCGATTTCGAGGAAGGGCGTGTCGGGGTCCAGCAGGCGCTCCACCCGCTCGCGCGGCAGCAGCTTGCCGCGGCCCAGGTGCTTGGCGCGGGCGTCGGCGCCGCCGCCTTCGGCGATCTTCGCCAGCCTCGCGTTCAGGTCATCGACCAGCGCCCGCATCGCGGCCGCGTTGGCCTTGAATTCCTCGGTGCGGGGATTGAGCTTGGCCTCGAGCACGGACATGCGGCGGTCTCCTGCGGCGCCGTTCGTCGGGGGGAACGGCTTGGTCGAATGTAGCGCCGCGGCGGCCGACGCCGCACGGCTGCGGCGCCGGCGCGCCAGGGGGCGAGCATAGGCAGGGAGCCGTTGCATCGGGTGCCGGCCAGGTTGCAATCCGTGCCAACGGCCGACAGACTCCGGCGGATGCCGAACCACCCTGCCGCCGCCCCCGGGCCGACCTCGGAGCCGACCTCGGAGCCGAGCGCGGAGTCGATCACGCCGATCGCCTTCGTGCACGCGATCCTGCGCGCCTACGAGCGCTACGGCGCCAGCCCGGCGCAGGCCCTGGCGGCGGCGCAGATCACGCCAGCGATGCTGAGGCGGCCGGGCAGCCGCATCAGCGCCGCGCAGATGGAAGCGATCTCCGCCGCGGCGATGCGCGAGCTGGACGACGAGGCGCTGGGCTGGTTCAGCCGCCGCCTGCGCTGGGGCAGCTACGGCATGCTGGTGCGCGCGTCCATCAGCGCGCCGACGCTGGGCGTGGCGATGAAGCGCTGGTGCCGGCACCATGGGCTGCTGACCGAGGACGTGGCGCTGACGCTGTCGAGCGTGGGCGGCAGCGCGCGCCTGGTGGTCGCCGAGCAGTGCGGGCTGGGCGAGCTGCGCGAGTTCTGCCTCGTCACGCTGCTGCGCAATGCGCACGGCGTGATGTGCTGGCTGGTCGATTCGCGCATCCCGCTGGCCGAGGTGCGTTTTCCCTTCACGCCGCCGCCCCACGCCGCGGTGTACCCGCGGCTCTATCCCGGCCCGGTGCGCTTCGGTGCCGAGGCCGCGGGCTTCGACTTCGACGCGCGCTACCTGGCCCTGCCGCTCAAGCGCGACGAGCGCGCGCTGAACCAGATGCTGCAGCGCGCGCTGCCGCTGACCGTGCTGCAGTACCGCCGCGACCGGCTGCAGGCGCAGCGCGTGCGCCAACTGCTGCGTTCGCAGCCGTCGCGGGCGCACAGCGCGCCTTCGGTGGCGGCGGCGCTGCATGTGTCGGTGCGCACGCTGCACCGCCAGCTGGCCGAGGAAGGCACCCGCCTGCAGGCGCTGAAGGACGAGGCGCGGCGCGACCAGGCCCTGGCGCTGCTGGCGCGAAGCAGCAAGCCGATCAAGCAGGTGGCGCAGGCGGTGGGCTTCGCCAGCGAGAAGAGCTTCGCGCGGGCCTTCAGGCAGTGGACGGGCCGCACGCCGAGCGAGGCCCGGTCCGCCGGCGCGTGAAGCCGTCACACCTTCCGGCCCGCCGGCCCGGATCGCCGCAGCGCGCGGCGCCCCACAATCGGCCGACCCCCATCGCCGGAGCCGACCGATGCCGATCCACCGCCTGCCGTCGCCCCTGGTCCTGGCCGCCGCCTTGATGGCCGGCGCGCTGATGGCCGGCGCACCCGCCGTCGCCGCGACCTGCGATGACGGGAACTTCGTCGACACGATCGCCGAGAGCGCGTGGGTCAACATCGACGTGACGCCTGGACAGGGCACGGCCGGTGTGCGCGATGCGCTGCGCACGGCCGGCGCCAGCCACCCGAACCAGCCGGTGCGCATCCGCCTGGCGCCCGGCTTCTATGCCGACAACCTCGACGGCGAGATCTACGCGCACCGCCTGCAGCGCAGCGCGGCCACCCCGATCTGGCTGAAGGCCACCGACGCCAACCCCAACGCGACGCGGCTGGGCCACGGCATCAACCTGGTGGGGGTGTCCTACATCGCCATCGATGGCGTAACGGTGGGGCCGGAGACGGTGGGCGCGTGGAATGGCTCGGCGCATGCCGATCCGCAGCCGCTGCAGGCCTCTGCCGGCGTGCACGTGTCCGGCACCGCGCTGAACGCGCGCACCAGCGCCGTGGGCCCCGGCGGCCAGCTCGACACCACCGTCTATGGACGCCACGATCCCTCGCACCACATCCTGGTGCGGCGGGTGACGGTCCAGAACCTCTTCGAGCGCCACGAGCGTGATGCCGAGACCAGCGACAGCCAAGGCATGGACGGCATCAAGTTCAACCAGGCGCAGGACGTGTGGGTGCTGGACAGCACGGTGCGCCAGACCACGCGCCACGGCATCGACATGGTGGGCGTGCACCGCGCCGCGGTCTGCCGCAGCCTGATCGCGCAGAACGGCGGCGGGCTCGGCATCGAGGCCAAGGGCGGCTCGGTGGACATCCTGGTCGACGGCAACAGCTTCTACCGGGTGCGCCGCGTCGAGCTGGGGGGCGAGAACACCGACGCCACCTACTACTTCTCGCTCGACGGCCGCTGGGACTACGAGGCGCTGCGCATGGTGGCGCGCAACAACCTGATCGTCGATGCGCGTGAGGCGGCGCTGGAGTTCTCGGGCTGCACCGACTGCGCGGCGGTGGGCAACACCATCGTCTTCACGGCCGGCTACCAGGCCCCGCGAGATGGCGACACCATCTACGGCGGCGACGCGATCCGCGTGCACGACAGCCAGACCCTGGGCGTGGCCGACGGCGCCGGCAGCGACTGCCAGTTATGGGACACCGCGCTGCAGGACTACGTGACGGTGGACCCCTGCTGGGGCGTCGGCGCACAGGCGCCCGCGCCGATCAACCGCCCGCTGCGCAGCGCGAACCTGACCATCGCGAACAACATCTTCGCGGCGCTGGGCGGGCAGTTCGGCTCGGGCGGCGGCTCGGTGGTGCCCTGCCCGCTGAACGCCGTGGGCAGCAGCGCCGCGCGGCAGCACGACGGCAACTACTGGTGGAACGGCGGCCAGCCGCTGCCGGCCAGCGCTTGCGGAGCGCTGAACGAAGGCGCGCGCTCCCGGCTGCCCGGGCAGGGGGCGACGGCGTCGCCCGTCGCCGGCTCGGCCATCGACGCCAGCAGCACCGGCCGGCTGGGCGGCACGATCGTGGCGGCGCTGCTGCCCAGCGCTGCGGCGCCGCTGTCGGACATGGCGGCTGCGGTGAGCAGCATGGCGGCCTACGACCGCCTGGGGGCGCCGCGCGGCCAGGCCGGCAGCGCCGGCGTCGGTGCCAGCATCGGCGCGATCGGCGGCATCGACGCCACCAGCGACCGCCTGTTCAATTTCGCCGAACGCAGCTACCCCGGCTACTTCGCCGGCCACGCCGTCAGTGCCACCGGCTTTGGGTATTACTTCCGCTACTACCCGGCGACGCAGACCTACATCGGCAGCCAGGGCGGGCAGCTGTACGTGCTGGGCCCGGCCTTCGGCGCGGGGGTGGTGCCGCTGGGGCCGCTGTCGGCCTGGATCGGCACGGCGGCGAACGCGGGCTACTGAAGGCCGGCCGTTGAGCCGCAGCGGCGCGGCCGCCGGCGTGCCAGCCGGCCGCCGGCACGCCGGCGGTGGCAATCATGGCGGTGGTGCCGGTGGTGGTGATGGCGCTTGGCGGCGAGCCCCGCCGCGCCGCTCAGGAGCGCTCGACGCGGACGGTGGCGCGGTAGGCCGACAAGGGCAGGCCACCGGCCGGCGGCGGACTGGGCTCCAGCGTCTGCAGGCGCACGGTGTAGTGGCGGTAGGTGGCTTGCGCCGGCACCTTGGGATCGGTGGCGTCCAGGCTCAGCGCCAGGTCCGCCGCGGGCTGGCCGGACTGCGCCACGTTCACCGTCAGCACCGCCTGGCCGGCCCAGACGCACTGCGCCTGCAGCGGGCAGCGCGAATCGGCCACCTGGCCCAGGGTCAGCGTCAGCGACTCGGCGGTGATGGTCTGCGCCTGCCCGCCGGCCAGCTGCACCGTGTAGGCCGCGGGTTCGCCCTGAGGCTGCGGGCGGCCGCCCGCGCTGTCCGAATCGCCGCCGCCGCATCCGGCCAGCAGCGCGCTCATCAACCAGGGAATCGCTCGCTTCATGGTCTCCAGGTCCGGCGGCTTCGGGCGCCGGTTTGTCTAGACAAGAGCGGCGAGTATGCCGACGCGCCCGGCGCTGCGGGGAACGGGTTTGTTGCAGCGGCTTCACGCGGGCGCTGCGGGCGCAACTCGCAGCGCAGGTCGTCGGCAGCGCACGGGGCAGGCACCGGCAGCGCGGCCGGAGCTCGGCCTTGGCAGTGCGGCCGGCCCTCTGCCTCAGCCGCGCGCTCAGCGCGCCGGGCCCAGTCGGTCGTAGGCGCGGCGCACCGCGTCGGCGCCGTACAGCCGCTCCAGCCGGCGCACCGTGAAGTGGCCGCGGCTCACGTCCTGGTAATGGTCGATGAACATCAGGTTGATCAGCGCGCCGCCGGCCGCGCCGATCACCGGCACCGCCTGCGCCGCGACCTTCTCGGACACCTGCAGGTGAAAGCGCGCGGCCACCAGCCCGACCAGGCGCAGCAGCGCCGGCGCGCCTTCGGACGCGGCCGCATGCGTGGCGAGGAACTGCGCCGCATCCGACACCGCGCGCGCCAGCGCCGCCCGCACCGCGAAGTAGCCGGTCTCGGCCGCGTCGTCGCCCGGGCTCCTGCCGCCGAGCGCGAAGACCTCGATGCAGGCCAGGCGCGTGGCGGGGTCGTCCAGCAACTCCCCCTCGCCGCGGGCGATGTCGGCGATCGAGCGGCACATGATGGTGGTCGACACCGGCAGCTCGACCAGCAGCGCCGGCAGGCCGAAGGCGCCGCCGGCGGCGCCGCTCAGCGTGGCCGCCAGCTTGTGCCAGCCGGGCGCCGCCGCGCCCGCGCCGGTGCGCCGGTCCATCGTGCGCAGCGCGCCGTTCAGCGCGGTCATCAGCGCCTCACGCGTGGCATCGGCCACCTTGTCGCGCCAGCCGGCGGGCAGCAGGCCGATGCCGGCCTCGACCGGCCGGCCCAGCAGGTTCGAGGCCTTCACCGCGATGCCGGGTGTCTCCAGCAGGCGGCGGGCCTCGGCCAGTTCCAGCAGGTGCGCGGCGGACAGGCCAGGTTTCATGCCGCGCTCCAGTCGCGCGAGGCGCGCCAGGCCAGGATGCGCGGCATCAGCGCCTCGCGCCGGGCCAGGCTGTCGGCGGGCCACTGCGTGGGCAGGTCGTAGAACTCCTCGAAGGCAGGCACCTCGGGCGCCAGCTGCACCCAGGGCTGCTTGGAGGCGGTGAAGATGTGCACGTCCGGCCGCACGCGGTCCGGCTCGTCCAGCGTGCCGACCCGCACGAACGCCACGTTCGGCCCGGAGCCGGCGTAGTGGCTCCACAGCGCGATGCGGCAGCGCGGGCAGCGGTGGATGCGCTGGCCGGAGCCGCTCTCCGATGGCGTCAGCACGGCTTCGGCCGTGCCGGCCAGCAGCGTCAGCCGCTCGGCCTCGATCATCGCGTTCAGCGCGAAGGACGCGCCGGTCTCGCGCTGGCACCAGCGGCAGTGGCAGCAGTGCACGAACATCGGCGGCGCCTGCAGCCGGTAGCGCAGTTCGCCGCAGGTGCAGCGGCCTTCGAGCGGGCGATCGGGGTCGGTGGTCGGCATGGGCGGACTTCAGCACAAGGGCGCGGGCGTGGGATCGACGCCCTGCTCGGCCGCGGCGCGCTGCTGCGCGGCCAGCGCCCGAGAGTAGCCGTCGCGCTGCTGCACGCGCTGCCAGTAGGCCGCGACCTCTGGCGCCAGGGACGCGTCCAATCCGAGGTAGGACGCGAGCATCAGCGCGTAGCCCACCGACACGTCGGCGGCCGTGAAGCGGCCGGCGCACAACCAGTGCTGCGCCTGCAGGCGCGGCGCCAGCGCGCGCAGGCGGGACAGGAACCACTTCTCGTAGTCCTCGGCCACCTGCGGCTGCTTGCGCTCGTCGGGCTCGAAGCGGCGGTAGCGCAGCACCAGGGTCTGCGGGAAGGTGAGCGTCGCCTCGCCGAAATGCAGCAGGTTCAGGTACGCGGCATGGTCGGGTTCGTCCTGCGCCACGTGCAGCCCGCGCGGCGAGTGGCGCTCGGCCAGGTACTGGCAGATCGCGGCGGACTCGGTCATCTGCACCGCGCCGTCGCGGAATGCGGGCACGGTGCCCAGCGGATTGACCTCGAAGAAGCGCTTGTCCCGGGCGCGCGGCGGAAAGGGCCACAGCCGCAGCGTGTACGGCAGCCCCAGTTCCTCCAGCAGCCACAGCGGCCGGAACGAACGCGCGCTGACGCAGTGGTGCAGCTCGATGCCGGCGGCCCGGCTCATCGCGGCGCCTCCAGGTCCAGCCACATGTGGCACTTGGCGACGTAGCCGCCGCCCACCGCGACCGCGCGCGGCTCGATGCCGAAGACGGCGAAGCCGCAGCGCTCGTACAGCGCCCGCGCGGCACGGTTGCCGTCGCTGACGGTCAGCTGCACCAGCCGCGTGCCGGGGTGCGCCTGGGCCTCGGCCAGCACCGCCTGCACCAGCGCTTCGCCGATGCCCTGACGCCTGAAGTCCTCGGCCACCGCCATGCCGAAGAGCGTGGCCTTGTGGCGCAGCTTCTCGCGAGTCTCGAAGGACAGGCCGGCGACGCCGGCCAGCCGTTCGCCGCGCCAGGCGCCGATCACCCGCTGCGGCGCGTCCTCGCCCGGCGCCAGGCGGGCGCGCCACCAGTCCAGCGGCAGCACGGCGCGTTCGGCGGCGCTGGAGCTGAAGGCTTCGGCATGGCGCTCGTAGGCCTCGAGCATCAGCGCGCGGTAGGCCGGCGCATCGTCCGGCACCAGGCGGCGGACCAAGGGTGCCTCGCCGGCCGGCAGGTCCGGCAGGCCGTGCGCCGGCGTGGCGCCGGCCGGCGGCCCGGGCCGCCAGCCGCTCTTGCGCAGGCTGGCCAGCGGGGCGAAGAGCGGCTCGGGCAGCGCGTCCCAGTCGTGCCAGGACCAGCCGTCGCACTTCTGCGGCTCCAGCCGCTGCGGGTCGCCGGTGACGCCGTCGGCCAGCATGAAGAGCGTGACGTAGTGGCGGCCGGCCTCGGCGAGCACGTCGGCGGTGTAGGGCGCGCGGCGCCAGGCGGCGGCGCGCAAGCCGGTTTCCTCGGCCAGTTCGCGCGCGGCACAGGCCTCGGGCGCCTCGCCGAACTCCAGGTGGCCGCCGGGCAGCGCCCAGTCGCCGGCACCGTGGGCGCCGCGCCGACGCCCCAGCAGCACGCGGCCGCCGCGCATGACGATGACGCCGATGCCGACCTGCACCGCCGGCGCGGGAATGGGAACAGCGGGGTTCATGGGCTCTCCGAATGACGGACGAAGTCAGCGGCCATTTCGCGCGCGACGAGGTCGGGCGCCAGGCGCTCGAAGCTGCGCGGCTCCAACGGCAGATCGCGCTGGCTGCTGAAGCTGGGCTGGCCGATGGTCAGCAGCACACCGCTGCCGGCCAGGTTGCGCACCCGCAGCAGCGGGTGCGCGCGCACGCGGACGACCAGCGTGCGCGCCTGGTCGTCGGCAAAGATCGTGGTCTCGAGCAGGCGGTCGCAGCCGGCTTCCTGCGCGCGGTCCAGGATGCTGGTGACGTTGGCCGGCATGTCGCGCGATTCCACCGGCAGCGGCAGGCGCACGACCCGCCGCCCGGCCTGCTGCACGTGGCCGGCCACCTGGGCGTTGAAGCGGTTGTTCACCTGGTTCCACGCGGTGTTGGCCTCGTGGTCGTCCAGCGCCAGGTTGCGGCCGTGGCCGACGACGATGATGCAGGGCGGCTCGGCGGGCGCTTGGGCCTGGGCCTGGGCCATCCCGCACTGCAGCAACGCCGCCAGGCCGGCGACGGCGGAAAGGGAGCGCGGGCGGCGGGCGGGCATGGGGGTCGATTCGGGGCGGCGGACACGATCCTCCACCATCGGCGAAGACCATTTTGCACGGCGGCTCACCCCGGCCAGCCCCACCGCGCCGCCAGTCACCACCACCACGCCGCCTTTGGCGAAAACAAAGATCCACCTCGAAAGAATGGCCGCGTCTCTGGCAATGCCCCGACACGGGCAAGGAACCGCTGCTCCATGAAACTTCACCGCGCTGCCCTGTGGCTGCTCCCCTTGGGCCTGATCGTCGCGCCCGCCGCGCGCGCCGAAGGCCTCTACCTCAACGCCGGCCTGCTGCTGCGGCACTACGACCTGTCACAGCCCGGCGCCGACCGCGGCCAGGACGGCGACGGTCACAGCCTGACGGGCAAAGCGAGCGTCGGCTACCGCTTCAACGACACCTGGGCCATCGAAGGCGGCTACGTCGGCTTCGGCCAGCCGTCGCACCGCTTCACGCGGGGCGGGCTGCCCGGCGAACTGCGCACCAAGGGCGACGCCTGGTTCGGCGCGGTGCGGGCCTCGACGCGGCTCGGCGAGAATCTGACGCTCTTCGGCAAGATCGGCCTCGACCGGCACCGCTTCGACGTGCAGGCCAGCGGCGAGGCCGCGGGCCTGGCACAGCACCGGCGCACCACGGCGCTGTACCTCGGGGCCGGCCTGGCATGGCGCCTCGACCAGCACTGGTCGACGACGGTCGAGCTGGAGCATTTCGGCCGGGAGAAGAAACCCGGCAACGCGCTGCACGGCGTGTCCGTCGGCCTTCAGTACAACTTCTAGCGCGCGGGCCCGCGCCGGCGCTGCTGATCCATGCACATCCTGCTGATCGAGGACGACCTGGACCTCGGCGCCTCCCTCGTCGCGGCGCTGAAGCTGCACGGCTTCAGCTGCCAGTGGCTGCGCCGCCCGGCCGAGGCGCCGGCGCGGCTGGCCGACAGCCTGGCCGACTGCGTGCTGCTCGACCTGAACCTGCCGGGCGACGACGGCCTGGCGCTGCTGGCGCGCTGGCGCGGCGCCGGCGAAGCGCTGCCGGTGATCGTGATCACCGCACGCACCGCGCTGCAGGACCGGCTGGCGGGGCTGGACGGCGGCGCCGACGACTTCCTCGTCAAGCCCTTCGCGGCGGAGGAGCTGCTGTCGCGCATCCGCGCCGTCGTGCGGCGCGCGGCGCACCAGGCCAGCGAGCGCTGGACGCTGGGCCCGCTGGTGATCGAGCCGCGCACGCATGCCGCGCACCTCGACGGCCTGCCGCTGGAGCTGTCGCCGCGCGAGTTCCAGCTGCTGGTGGAACTCGCGCGCGACCCCGGCGCGGTGGTGCCGAAGAGCCAGCTCGCGCAGCGGCTCGATCCGCTGGGCGACCCGCTGCACCATGCGGCGATCGAGATGCACGTGTTCAACCTGCGCAAGAAGCTGGGCCCGGAACGCATCCGCACGGTGCGCGGCGTGGGCTACGCGCTGGTGGCAGCGTGATAACGCGCGTTTGGCGCGTCATCGCGCAGCCCAGCCTGGTGCGGCGCATCGCCTCGGCGCTGCTGCTGTCTTTCCTGCTGGTGCTGCTGGCCTTCCTGGTGCGCAACTACTGGCAGGTGCAGCGCGACTTCGACGCCAACCTCGCCATCAAGGTGCGCGCGGAGGCCATGGCGCCGGTGCTGGCGCGCCTGCCGGACGAGCGCGAGGCCGGCCTGGTGCTGACCTCCTTCGCCGAGATGCTGAACGTGCGGCGCGGCCTGAACGGCTTTTCGGCGCCGGTCTTCCACCAGCTGCGGCGCGGCGACGGCGCGCTGGTGGCAGCCTACCCGCCCGGCCCGGCACCGGCGCTGGCCGGCCTCAGCGGCCGCATCCTGACGGCCGAAGTGAACGGCCAGGCGCACCACGTGGTGCAGGCCGATGCCGGCCCGTGGCGGGTGCTGATCGCGGCGCCGGCGCTGGGCGACCGCGAGGTGCTGCAGTGGCTGGGCGAGGACATCCTGGCCGACCTGCTGCTGGCCTTGCCGCTGGTGCTGCTGCCGCTGGGGCTGGCGCTGCGCTCGGGCCTGAAGCCGCTGCGCGCGCTGGCCGCCCAGCTGGCCGCGCGCCATCCGCAGGACCTGTCGCCGCTGGGCATGGTGCCGCCACATGCGGAACTGAAGCCGCTGGTCGCCGCCTTCGAACAGCTGCTGGCCCAGCTGCGCCACAAGGTGCGGCTGGAGCGCGCTTTCGTGCAGGACGCGGCGCACGAGCTGCGCACGCCGATGGCCGCCATCGGCACCCAGGCCCACGTGCTGGCGCGCACCGACGACCCGGACCAGCGCCGCCGCGCCGAAGCCGCGCTGGCGCAGATGCTGCAGCGCGCGGCGCACCTGAACCAGCAGCTGCTGGCGTTGGCGGTGCTGGACGACGGCGAAACGCCGGCGCCCGAGGCGCACGACCTGGCGGCCCTGCTGCAGACGGCACTCGCGGTGGCATCGCCGCAGGCCACGGCGCGCGGGCTGGAGCTGGCACTGGACGCGCCCGAGCACTGCGAGCAGCCGCTGGACCTGCCGGCCTTCCAGTCCATCGTGCACAACCTGCTCGACAACGCGCTGCGCTACGTGCCGCGCGGCGGGCGCATCGAGCTGCGGCTGGCCGCGTCACGCACCGGCTGGCGCCTGGTGGTGGCCGACGACGGCCCGGGCCTCACGCCGGACCAGCGCGAGCGCGCCTTCGACCGCTTCTGGCGCGGCAGCGCCGGCGACACGCCGGGATCCGGCCTGGGCCTGGCCATCGTGCGCCAGGCGGCGCTGCGCCTGGGCGGCAGCGTCCACGTCGAGGACGGGCTGGACGGCCGCGGCGTGGCCTTCGTGCTGCAGGTCGGCGGCGGCTGAACTCTCTTCAGCCGTCCAGGCCAGCGCGCAAGGCCGCGCTGGCCTGCAGCCGGCCGACCTCGATGCCGTTCCAGTTCACCAGCGGCGCATCGCTGAAGCCGCGCAGGAAGGCGCGCTCGGCCGCGTCCAGCGGCAGCAGGGCCTCGATCGCAGCGGCCATCACCACCTCCACCGCGCGCGCGTTGTTGCCGTCGTCCATCTTGATCGCCAGCCCCAACCCCAGCGCGGGCAGCGCGGCGCAGTAGACGCCCTCGGCGCCCACCTTGCAGAAGACGCGCTCGCCCAGGCGCTCCATCACCCGGGTGTCGAAGCGGCCGGTGCCGGCGACGAAGTACGGCGCCGCCGCCACCGCGCTGCGCAGCCGCGCGGCCGCCCGGGCCAGCGCGGGCGGCAGGCCGATGCCGGTGCCGAAGCGCGCGAAGCCCAGCGCCAGCCGGCGCAGCGGGATGCCGTAGGTGGGGATCGAGCAGCCGTCGGTGCCGCGCGGGGCGCGCTCGATGTCGGCGCCCGTGGCCTGCTGCAGCGCGGCGGCGACCTCGCGCATCACCGGGTGCTCGTGCGCGAGGTAGCCGCGCACGAAGGCCGCCGGCTCGGCGCCCTGCGCGCGCGCCATCAGGCAGCCGACGCAGACGAAGCCGGCGTGCTTGCCCGAGCAGTTGTTGTTCAGCGGCCCCGGCGCGCGGCCGGCCGCGGCCAGGGCCTTGGCCGATGCATCGTGGCTGGGCCAGTGCGTGCCGCACTCCAGCGCCGAGGCATCGAGCCCGGCCTTGGCCAGCATGCGCGCCGCGGTGTCGGCATGGCGCGGCTCGCCGCCGTGCGAGGCGCAGGCCAGCGCCAATTCCTCGTCGCCCAGGCCGAAAGCCTCCGCCGCGCCGCTGGCCACCAGCGGCAGCGCCTGCAGGCCCTTGACGGCCGAGCGCGCGAAGACCGGCCGCTCGACGTCCCCCAGCGCGAGGCGCAAGGCCCCGTCGGCATCGACGACGGCCAGCGCGCCGCGGTGCATCGATTCGACGATGCCGCCGCGCAGCGCATGGACCAGGACCGGGGAGTCGGCGGCGCTCATGCGCGGCACTGTAGCCCTGGGGGCCGCCGCGACAATGCGGCAATGCCCTTGTCCGCCCTCGCGCTGGTGCTGGTCGCCGCGCTGCTTCACGCCGCCTGGAACATCGTTGCCAAGAAGAGCGGAGGCGGCCGGCACTTCGCGACGATGGGGGCGCTGATGATCACCGTGCTGTGGGCGCCGCTGGGCCTGTGGCTGGCCTGGGACGCGGTGCCGCGCTGGGGCTGGCTGGAATGGGCGCTGGTGGCGGCCAGCGGTGCGGCGCACCTCGCCTACTTCAACGTGCTGCTGGCGGGCTACCGCGCGTCGGACCTGACGGTCGTGTACCCGGTGGCGCGCGGCACCGGGCCGCTGGTCACCTCCATCGCCGCGGTGCTGCTGCTGGGCGAGGCGCTGGGCCCGCTGGGCCTGGCCGGCGTGCTGGGCATCGCCGCCGGCGTGTTCCTGATCGCCGGCGGACCGGCGCTGTGGTCGGCGCTGCGCGGCCACGCGGCGGCCGACGACGCGCGCCGGCAGCGCATGCGCGCCGGCATCGCCTGGGGCGGCGCCACCGGCCTGCTGATCGCGCTGTACACGGTGATCGACGGCTACGCGGTCAAGGTGGTGCTGATGTCGCCGATCCTCATCGACTGGATGGGCAACGTGCTGCGCGTGCCGCTGATGCTGCCCTCGCTGCTGGCCGACCGGGCGGGCTTCGTGCGCGACTGGAAGGCGCAGTGGAAGGCTGCGCTGGTGCTGGGCGCGATCAGCCCGGTGGCCTACGTGCTGGTGCTGTACGCGGCGCAGCAGGCGCCGCTGTCGCACGTGGCGCCGGCGCGCGAGGTGTCGATGCTGTTCGCCGCGCTGCTGGGCGGACGCCTGCTCGGCGAGACCGACCGCGGCCTGCGCCTGCTGGGCGCGGCCTGCATCGCCGGCGGCGTCGTGGCGCTGGCCTGGCAGCACTGACGCTGCTCCGGCGCGCCCCGCGCCCCGCGCCCCGCGCCCCGCGCACCCGCGCACCCGCCAGGCCAGCACTTTCCGCGCAGCCTGCCCGTCCGACCGGCCCGCCGGGCGAGACCACCGCGCCCGCGGCTTGCGCCCGGTCATGCCCGGTCCGCGCCCAGCCATGCGAGACTGCCCGCCTTCCCTTCCGGCACCGTGCCATGGCCGCCACCGTCCTGCCCTCGCTGTCCGACGCCGACCTGGCGCAGATGTTCGAACTGGCGCCGGCGTCACTGTGGCTGGAGGACTTCAGCGGGCTGAAGGCGCTGTTCGAGGCCTGGCGCGCCGCGGGCGTGACCGACCTGCGGGCCTGCCTGCAGGCCGACCGCCAGCGCCTGCGCGAATGCACCCGGCAGCTGAAGGTGCTGGCCGTGAACCGGCGCACGCTGGAGCTGTTCGGCGCCGCCGACCTGGCGGCACTGCTGCAGAACCTGGACCGGGTGTTCCGCGACGACATGCTGGACCACCACCTGGAGGAGCTGGTGCAGCTGTGGAACGGCGCCCTTGCCTACCGCAGCGAGACGGTCAACTACACGCTCGACGGCCGCCGCCTGGACGTGCTGCTGCAGGTGCGCGTGCTGCCCGGCCACGAGGCGGACTGGAGCCGCGTGCTGCTGTCGCTGGAAGACGTCAGCACGCGTGAACAGGCGCGCCGCGCGCTGCAGCGCAGCGAGCGCTATGCGCAGGGCCTGTTCGAGCATTCCCCGGTGTCGCTGTGGGTGGAGGACTTCAGCGCGGTGAAGGCGCTGCTGGACGAAGTACGCGGCCAGGGCATCACCGATTTCCGCACCTTCACCGACGTGCACCCCGAGTTCGTCGAGCGCTGCATGGCCGAGATCCGCGTGATCGACGTGAACCGGCAGACGCTCACGATGTTCCGCGCGCCCGACAAGGCCACGCTGCTGAAGCACCTGCCCGAGGTCTTCCGCGACGAGATGCGCCGCCCCTTCACCGAGCAGCTGATCGAGCTGTGGGAGCGCAAGCTCTTCCAGCAGCGCGAGACGGTGAACTACGCGCTCGACGGCGAGCTGCTGCACGTGCACCTGCAGTTCGCGGTGCTGCCCGGGCACGAGGACGACTGGTCGCTGGTGCAGGTCTCGCTCACCGACATCACCGCGCGCAAGAAGGCGGAGGCCTACCTCGAATTCCTCGGCAAGCACGATGCGCTGACCAAGCTGCGCAACCGCTCCTTCTTCGACGACGAACTGAACCGGCTGGAACGCAAGGCGACGCAGCCGGTGGCGCTGCTGGTGATCGACCTGAACGGCCTGAAGCAGGTCAACGACGAGCAGGGCCACCGCGCCGGCGACGCGCTGCTGCGCCGCGCCGGCGAGGTGCTGGCCAAGGCGGTGGAGCCGCCCGCCACGGTGGCCCGCATCGGCGGCGACGAGTTCGCGGTGTTGATGCCCAACGGCGACGCGCACGCGGCCGAGCAGCTGCTGGCCACGCTGCACGAACTGGTGGAGCTGAACAACCAGTTCCACAGCGGCCAGCCGCTGCAGCTGTCGATCGGCACCGCCGTGTCCACCCCGGGCGAGCGGCTGGAGGCCGCGCTGCACCGCGCCGACGCGCGGATGTACGAGCAGAAGAAGAGCTTCCACGCGCTGAACGACCGGCGCCGGCCGGCGGACTCCGGCACGCCGGAGGCGGCGGCGGCGCAAGCCCGCCCGCCGAGCGGATCCTGACAGCCGCCGGCGCGCCGCAGCTCATCGGCGTCGACTTCTCGAGCCGGCCGACGCGGCGCAAGCCCATCGTCGCCGCGCTCGGCGAGCGCCGCGGCCCGGTGCTGCAGCTGCAGCGCCTGGAACGCTTCGAGACCGATGCCGCCTTCGCCGCCTGGCTGGCCGCCATGCCGGCCTGGATCGGCGGCTTCGACCTGCCCTTCGGCCTGGCACGGCCGCTGGTGCAGGCGCTGGGCTGGCCCACCGACTGGCCGGCCAGCATGGACCATTACGCACGAATGACGCGGCCACGGATCCGCGACGCCTTCGCCGCCTACTGCGCCGCGCGGCCCGCGGGCTCGAAGTTCGCGGCCCGCGCCTGCGAGGCGCCGGCCGGCGCCAGCCCGTCGATGAAATGGGTCAACCCGCCGGTGGCCTACATGATGCATGCCGGCGTGCCGCTGCTGCGCGCGGCCGGAGCGCACTTCCCGGCGCACGAGCCGGCGCGGCCGGGCGCCGCGCGCGTCGCGCTGGAGGCCTACCCCGGCCTGACCGCGCGCGAGCTGCTGGGCCGCCGCTCGTACAAGAGCGACGACGCGGCGAAGCAGACGCCCGAGCGGCTGATCGCGCGCAAGGACCTGGTCGATGCGCTGGAGCAGGGCCGCTCGCGCCTGGGCCTGCGGCTCAAGCTCAGCGCCGCGCAGCGCGACGCGCTGGCCGCCGACGGCTCGGGCGACTCGGTCGACGCCGTGCTGTGCCTGCTGCAGGCCGCGTGGGCCGCGCAGCAGCCGGACTGGGGCTTGCCGGCGAACGTGGACCCGCTGGAAGGCTGGATCGCCGGCGCCTGAAGGACAGTGCGCTGCGGGCCAAGCCGACTGCGCGGCCGCGGCAGCCCGTAGACTGCGCGCCGCCGTGAGATCCCCGCCCCTGCATGCCCTGATCGATTTCGCCTCGCCGCAAGCCGGCATCGCGCCGCTGCGCGCGGCCTTCGGCGCCCCGTGCCGCGTGCTGGTGGCGCACAGCACGGCCGAGGTGCGCGCCGTGCTCGATGCCGCCGAGGCCGAGGCCCGCGCCGGCCGCTGGTGCGTCGGCTGGCTGCGCTACGAGGCCGCCGCGGCCTTCGACCGGGCCTTCGACACCCACCCGGCCGATGGCCCGCTGGCCTGGTTCGGCGTGCACGACGAGGCGCTGCCGCTGCCCGCGGCCGAGCCCGGCGACGCGGTGGCCGACTGGCACGGCCAGCCGGCGCGGCCGGCCTTCGACGCCGCCATCGCCGAGATCCACCGCGCCATCGCCGACGGCGAGCTGTACCAGGTCAACCTGACCGCGCCGCTGCAGGGCCGGCTGCGCGAAGGCAGCGCCCGCGCGCTGTTCGACGCGCTGCGGCGCGCGCAGCCGCAAGCGCTGGCGGCCTACGTCGACAGCGGCGCCGAGCAGGTGCTGTCGGTGTCGCCGGAGCTGTTCTTCGACTGGCGCGAGGGCGTGATCCAGTCGCAGCCGATGAAGGGCACGGCGCCGCGCGGCACCACGCCCGAGGCCGACGCGGCGCTGGCCGAGGCGCTGCGCGCCTCGCCCAAGGAGCGCGCCGAGAACCTGATGATCGTGGACCTGATCCGCAACGACCTGTCGCGCATCGCCGAGCCGTTCTCGGTGCAGGTGCCGCGCCTCTTCGAATGCCAGGCCTGGCCCACGGTGTGGCAGATGGTCTCGGTGGTGCTGGCGCGGCCGCGCGCGGGCACGACGCTGGCGGACGTGTTCGCCGCGCTGTTCCCCTGCGGCTCCGTGACCGGCGCACCCAAGGTGCAGGCGATGCGCTTGATCCGCCGGCTGGAGCCGGGGCCGCGCGGCGTGTACTGCGGCGCGGTGGGCGTGTTGCAGCCCGGCGGCACCGCCACCTTCAACGTGCCGATCCGCACGCTGCAGCTGCGCGGCGACGCATTGCGCTGCGGCATCGGCAGCGGCATCACCGCCGACGCGCAAGCCGAGGGCGAGTGGCAGGAGTGGCGCACCAAGCGCGCCTTCGTCGAACGCGCGAGCCGGCCCTTCGAGCTGCTGCAGACGATGCGGCTGCAGGACGGCACGCTGCACGAGCGTGGGTTGCACCTGGCACGGCTGGCGGCCGCGGCCGCTCACTTCGGATACCAGCACGACCCCGCGGCGGTGAACGCCGCGCTGGACCGGCTGTGCGCCACGCACCCGAACGGCACCTGGCGCGTGCGCCTGCTGCTGGATGCGCGCGGCCACGCCACGGCCGAAGCCCATCCGCATGCCGCCACCAGCGGCACGCCGCGCGTGCAGCTGGCGCCGCGGCCGCTGGCGGAGGCCGATGGCGAGTTCGTGCGCTTCAAGACCACGCGCCGCGCGCACTACGAGGCGCTGGCGCCCACCGATCCCGCCGTGTTCGACACGCTGCTGTGGAATGCGCGCGGCGAGATCACCGAGTTCACACGCGGCAACGTCGCGCTGAAGCTCGGCGGCCGCTGGGTGACGCCGCCGCTGGCCTGCGGCCTGCTCGACGGGGTGGGCCGCGCGGCGGCGCTGCGCGACGGCCGGCTGGTGGAGGCGGTGGTGCGGGTCGAGGTGCTGCCGCAGGCCGAGGCGATCGCCTTCGTCAACAGCCTGCGCGGCTGGATCGAGGTGGCGCTGGGCTGACGCGCCCCTCTCGCCCCTCTCGCCCCTCTCGCCCCTTTCGGCCGCCCAGACATTGATCCCGATCAATCCCGGCGCGCCGGGCGGCGTGCTCAATGGTGGGTGGCGCGCGGCAATGAAGCCGACATCCAGACCACCGAGGACATGCGCGACTCCCCCGACGCTCCCGTCAGTGCACCGCGCCTGGCCGCTTTCTACCGCGCGCTCTCGGACATGAACCAGGCCATCGCCCACGTGTCCGACCCAGCGGCCCTGTACGAGCGGCTGTGCGGCATCGTGGTCAACGGGTGTGGCGCGTCGATGGCCTGGATCGGACTCGTCGGCGACGGCCACGTGCAACCCGTCGCCTGGGCGGGCGATGCCGCCGAGTACACGCGCGGGCTGGCCATCGCCTGGCCGCGGGCCGAGGACGCCGATGCCGACCTGGGCCCGACCGCCTATGCGCTGCGGACGGGGCGCGCATACGTCTGCAACGACTTCCATGCCGACCCGCGCACGCAGCGCTTCCGCGCATGGGCCGGGCGCTTCCGGGTCCAGGCCTCCGGCGCCTTCCCGATCCGGCGCGCAGGCCGGGTCATCGGCACGCTGAACCTGTACTTCGGCAGCGTGGACGCCTTCGACGCCGCCCTGGTGGAACTCGTCGAGCAACTGGTGCTGGACCTGTGCTTCGCGCTCGAGCACATCGACCGCGAGGCGGCCCGCGCCGCGGCCGAACGCAGCGCCAAGGAGCACGAGCGGCAGCTCGCGGCCATCGTGCAGACGGCCATGGACGCGATCATCTCGGTCGACGCGCAGTTCAAGGTCGTCCTGTTCAACGGCGCCGCCGCCCGCATTTTCGGCGTCGCGCCGGAGGAGGTGATCGGGCAGCCGATCGATCGCTTCCTGCCGCCCGAGGTGGCTCCCCTGCATGCCGGCCACATGGCGGCCTATGCGCAGCACGGCATCACGCGGCGCATGGGCGGCCAGGTGCGTGAGCTCACCGCCATCCGCGCCAACGGCGAGCGCTTCCCGATCGAGGCGTCGATCTCGCGCACCGGCAGCGGAGACCGCCTGCTGATGACGGTGATGGCGCGCGACGTGACGCAGCTGCGGCAGACGGAGAAGGCGCAGCTCGCGCGCATCGCCGCCGAGGCCGCGAACCAGGCCAAGACCGCATTCATCTCCCGCATCAGCCATGAATTGCGCACGCCGCTGAACGCGATGCTGGGCTTCGCCCAGCTGCTGCGAGCGGAGGCGCGCGATGCACTCGGGCCGCGCCAGCGCGAGCAGCTGGACCTGGTGCTGCAGGCGGGCGCCCACCTCCGGTTGCTCGTCGACGAAACACTGGACATCTCGCGCATCGAGGCCGGGCGCATGCCGATCGCGCACCGCGACTTCGAGCTGTGCGAGCTGCTGGACGGCGTGCTGCGGATGTGCACGCCACAGGCGGAGGAGTTCGGCGTGGTGCTGGAGGCGGGCTTTGCCCGCCACGGCCCGGTGCTGATGCAGACCGATCCGGACCGCCTGCGCCAGATCCTGATGAACCTGGTGTCGAACGCGATCAAGTACAACCGGCCGGGCGGCCGGGTGCGGCTGGACGTGGAGACCGATCCGCACTTCGTGCACGTGCTGGTGAGCGACAACGGACTGGGCATGTCCGAAGCGCAGCAGGAGCAGCTGTTCCAGCCCTTCAACCGCCTGGGCCGGGAGCTGAGCGGCGTTCAAGGCACGGGCATCGGCCTGGTGCTCGCGCGGCAGCTGGCCGGCCTGCTGGACGGCGAGCTGACGCTGGACAGCCGCGAAGGCGAAGGCACGCTGGCGCGGCTGACCCTGCCGGCCACCGATGGCCGGCCGATGGCCACGCTGCACGCCCCGGACAGCGCGACGTTCCCCGAGGCCGTCGCGGGACGGGTGCTGTACGTCGAGGACAACCCGATCAACGCCATCCTCGTCGAGCAGCTGCTGTCGCGCTGGCCCCAGGTGCAGCTGGCCACCGCGAGCGACGGCGCGACGGGCCTGGAACGGGCGCGCGCGCTGCAGCCCGACGTGCTGCTGCTGGACATGCAGCTGCCCGACATGCAGGGCATCACCGTGCTGCAGCGGCTCAAGGCCGCCGATGCCACGCGCGGCATCCCCGTCGTCGCGCTGTCCGCCAGCGCCACGCCGGCCGAGGTGCAGGCGGCCCGCGCCGCCGGTGCGGCGGACTACTGGACCAAGCCGATCGATTTCGAGCGCTTCCTCGCGGGCATGGGCCGGCTGCTGCGGCCGCTGGCCGACCAGGGACCCGCCCCCGCGCAGAGGCCGGCGTCCGCTTCGGACGATTGAGCGCGCCCGGGCAAGCGCCGCGCCGGGCGCAGCCCCGGCCTGCCACGCCCAGGCGCCGTTCAACCCGTCTTCAGCCCGGCGTGAACAGCGTCGGCTGGCGCGCCAGGTCGCGCAGCGCATCCACCAGCCGGTCGACGTCGGCCTCGGTATGCGCGGCGCTCAGCGTGATGCGCAGCCGCGCGCTGCCTTCGGGCACCGTGGGCGGGCGGATCGCCGGCACCCACAGGCCGCGCGCGCGCAGGCCGTCCATCACCGCCAAGGCCGACTGGTTGCCGCCGATGATCAGCGGCTGGATCGGCGTGGTCGACGGCGCCAGGTGCCAGGGCAGGCCGGACAGGCCGCTGCGCAGCCGCGCGATCAGGTGGCGCAGATGGGCGCGGCGGCCGTCGCCGTCCTCCACCAGGCGCAGGCTGCTGCGCAGGGCGGTCGCCAGCGCCGCCGGCGCGGCGGTGGCGAAGATGTAGCTGCGGGCGCGTTGCAGCAGCCACTCGACCAGCGTGGCATCGCCGGCGACGAAGGCGCCCGACACGCCCAGCGCCTTGCCCAGCGTGGCCATGTACAGCACGCGGCGCGAGGCCGCGGCGCCGGTGAGGCCGGCGGCCGCCAGCGTGCCGCGCCCCTGCGGCCCGAGCACGCCGAAGCCGTGCGCATCGTCGATCAGCAGCAGCGCGTCATGGCGTTCGCACAGCGCCAGCAGCGCGCGCAGGTCGGCGATGGTGCCGTCCATGCTGAAGACCGCGTCGGTGATCACCAGCTGGCGCCGCGCGCCGCTCCTGGCCAGCGCGCGGCCCAGCGCGTCCAGGTCGCCATGCGGGTAGCGGTGGATGGTCGCGCGCGACAGCCGCGCGCCGTCGATCAGGCAGGCGTGGTTCAGCGCGTCGGAGTGCAGCGCATCGCCCTCGCCCACCAGGGCCGGCACGATGCCGGCGTTGGTGGGATAGCCGGCGTAGAAGTACAGCGCGCGCGGCAGGCCGACGAAGGCAGCCAGCTCACGCTCCAATTCGGCGTTGGCAACACTGTGCCCGCTGACGAGCGGCGACGCGCCGGAGCCGACGCCGAACTCCTTCGCCCCGGCGCACAAGGCCTCGACCAGGGCCGGATGCCCGGCCAGGCCCAGGTAATCGTTGCTGCAGAAGGCGAGCAGCGGATCGCCGTCGACGACGAGGCGCGTGCCGCCGCCCGGGGGCCCATCGGGCCGCACCACGCGGCGCACGCGCCGCAGGCCGGCCGCATCCAGTTCGCCCAGGCGGGCATCGAATTCGTCAAGCCAGGACATCGGCATGAAAGCGTGGAGTGAAGGGGATGAGGCGCGCGTCGGTGCAGCCGTGCGGCACCTCGGCCCACAGCGGGGCCGGCAGCCGGCGCGCGAGCGTGGCGATGTTGTCGTCGGCCGCGGCCATCCGCGGGTCGATGCGGTTGGCCACCCAGCCGGCCAGGCGCAGGCCGCGCGCGGCGATGGCCTCGGCCGTCAGCAGCGCGTGGTTCAGGCAGCCCAGGCGCAGGCCGACCACCAGCACCAGCGGCAGCTGCAGCCGCAGGGCCAGGTCGGCGCCGGTGGCCTCGTCGGACAGCGGCACCAGGAAGCCGCCGGCGCCTTCGACGACCACCGCATCGGCTCGGGCGGCCAGGCCGTGATAACACGCGACCAACGCGTCCAGGTCGATGTGGCGGCCGGCACGCACCGCCGCCAGGTGCGGCGACAAGGGTTCGGGCAGCAGCACCGGGTTGTCGAGTTCGGGCGGCACGGCGATGCTGGAGGCGGCGCGCAGCGCCAGCGCGTCCTCGCTGGCCCAGGCGCCATCGACCATCACGGCGCCCGCGGCCACCGGCTTCATGCCGACCACGCGCGCATGCCGCCGCGCCATCGCATGCAGCAGGCCGGCGGCCACCAGCGTCTTGCCCACGCCGGTGTCGGTGCCGACGACGAAGAATGCGTTGTCAGCCGCCATCGGACCGCGCCCCGCCGATCGCCTCGTCGAAGGCCGCCAGCGCGACGCGCGCCAGCTGCGCGCCGGCCTCGTCGTCGATGACGTAGGGCGGCATCGCGTACAGCGTGTGGCCGATCGGCCGCAGCAGCACGCCCTGCGCCAGCGCGCTGCGGTGCAGGCGCCGCGCGAAGTCGGCCGGCGCGTCCACCGCATCCCAGGCCCACACCATGCCGCAGCGCCGCGCATGCGCGACCCGCGGGTGCGCCGACAGCGGCGCGAAGGCGGCATCGAGCCGGCGCGCGGTGTCGGCATTGCGCTCGATCCAGGGCTCGCGCTCGAACAGGTCCAGCACCGCCAGCGCGGCGCGGCAGGCCAGCGGGTTGCCGGTGTAGGAATGCGAATGCAGGAAGCCGCGCGCGACCGCGTCGTCGTAGAACGCGTCGTAGACGGCATCGGTCGTCAGCACCGCCGACAAGGGCAGCGTGCCGCCGGTGAGGCCCTTGGACAGGCACAGGAAATCGGGCCGGATGCCGGCCTGCTGGTGCGCGAACAGCGTGCCGGTGCGGCCGAAGCCGACGGCGATCTCGTCGGCCACCAGGTGCACCTGGTAGTGGTCGCAGGCCGCGCGGGCACGGCGCAGGAAGGCGGGGTCGTGCATGGCCATGCCGGCGGCGCACTGGATCAGCGGCTCCAGGATCAGCGCCGCGGTGTCCTCATGGTGCGCGGCCAGCCAGGCCTCCAGCGCATCGCCGGCGCGCTCGGCCACGCTGGCGGCCGTCTCGCCCGGCGCCGCGCCGCGCGCGTCCGGGCTGGGCACGGTGGCGGCCAGGCGCACCAGCGGCCCATAGGCCTCGCGGAACAGCGCGATGTCGGTCACGGCCAGCGCGCCCACCGTCTCGCCGTGGTAGCCGCCGGCCAGGCCGACGAAGCGGCATTTGCGCGGCCGCCCGGCATTGCGCCAGAAATGGGCGCTCATCTTGAGCGCTATTTCGGTGGCGCTGGCGCCGTCGCTGCCGTAGAACGCGTGGCCCAGGCCGGTCAGCGCCGCCAGGCGTTCCGACAACTCGACCACCGGGGCGTGGGTGAAGCCGGCCAGCATCACATGGTCCAGCCGGTCGATCTGGTCGTGCAGCGCCGCGCGCAGCGCCGGATGGCCGTGCCCGAACAGGTTGACCCACCAGGAGCTGACGCCGTCGACGATGCGCCGGCCCTCGTGGTCGACGAGCCAGACGCCTTCGGCGCGGGCGATGGGCACCAGGGGCTGGCCCTGGTCGTGCAGCTTCATCTGCGTGCACGGATGCCAGACGGCGCGCAGGCTGCGCGCACGCCAGGCGGCATTGCCGCCGTCGGCCGGCGGCTCGGATTCAGGATGGTTCGGCAAGGCCGGCTCCCGTGGATACTGCAGGGATGCCGCTCACTTTGCACGCAAGCGACCGGTCAGGTGCCGCGGCGGCGCTGCCACGCGGCGGGCGCATTCTGGCAGACGCCCGCGCGCCGGCGCCGCGATCCGCCCCCTTCACCCACGTGGTCGCCGAAGGCCGGCCCGATGGCCGGCCTCCAATAATGGCCCGATGGAAGCCCGGGTGACCGCCGATGCCGACCCCGCGGGCGCGTGGTTCGCGGCGCGCGGCTGACGCCCTTCCCGCTCCAGCAGGCGGTGTGGCAGGCGATGGCCAACGGCCGCATCGGCCTGCTGCATGCCACCACCGGTGCCGGCAAGACCTATGCGGTATGGCTGGGCGCGCTGGCCGCCTGCCGCGTGCGCGGGGTGCCGATGCACGGGCGCCATGCGCCGCCCTTGTCGGTGCTGTGGCTGACGCCGATGCGCGCGCTGGCCGCCAATACGCAGCGCGCGCTGGCCTTGCCGCTGCCCGATCTGGCCCCGGCCTGGACCCTGGGCTTGCGCAGCGGCGACACCGACGGCGCCGAACGCGCTCGGCAGGACCGGCTGCTGCCGAGCGCGCTGGTGACCACGCCTGAATCCATGACCCTGCTGCTGACCCGGGACGAGGCCGCCGAGCGCCTGGGCCGGCTGCAGGTGGTGGTGGTCGACGAGTGGCACGAACTGGTCGGCAACAAGCGCGGCGTGCAAGTGCAGCTGGCGTTGGCACGGCTGCAGCGCTGGAACCCGCGGCTGCTGGTGTGGGGCCTGTCGGCCACGCTCGGCAACCTGGACGAGGCGATGCACATGCTGCTGGGTCCCGTGCCACGCGAGCCGCCGCCGCGCCTGGTGCAGGGCCCCACGCCGAAAACGCTCGTCGTCGACACGCTGCTCCCGCGCGAACCCGGCCGCTCCTCCTGGGCGGCCACCTGGGCCAGCAGATGGTGCTGCCGGTGGCCGAGCAGATCGCACAGAGCGGCACCACGCTGGTTTTCGGGCGGCGGCCGCGCGCGGCGTCGAAGCGCGCCACGCGCCCGAGCGGCCGCTGGACGTGATGGTGCAGCACCTGGTCACCGTGGCACTGGGCGGCGGCTTCACGCCCGATGCGCTGTACGAAGAAGTTCGCACCTGCCACAGTTTTCAGGGGTTATCGCGCGAGGACTTCCAATGGGCGTTGGACTTCGTCGTGCGCGGCGGCGATTCGCTCGGCACCTACCCCGAGTACCGCCGCGTCGTCGAGCGCGAGGGCATCTACCGCGTCGAGGACCGTGGCATCGCGCTGCGCCACCGGCTGCGGGTGGGCACCATCGTCGCGGACGCGGCGATGCTGGTGAAGTCGGTTGCATCCGGGCGCCGCGCTGAGCACGGTGGAGGAAGCGCGCTTTCGCCGCCGGCGACGAACTGCTGCACGACGTGCTGGCCAGCCTGAACTGCAGCGAACTGGCACGCCGCCGCTTCCGCGAGATCGCCCCTGTGGCGGGACTGGTCTTCACGGGCTACCCCGGCGCACCGAAGGGCGCAAAGCAGTTGCAGGCCTCGTCCAGCCTGTTCTACGAGGTGTTCCGCCAATACGACCCCGGCAACCGCCTGCTGGGCCAGGCCGAGGCCGAGGTGCTGGCCCAGGAACTGGACCTGCGCCGCCTGCGCGCCGCGCTGCAACGCATGCAGGGCCAGCAGGTGGAGCTGATGACACTGCGCGCGCCCAGCCCGTTTGCACTCGCGCTGATGGTCGAACGCTTCCGCGAGCAGGTGACGACCGAGAAGCTGGCCGATCGGCGGGCGCGTTACGTGGCGGAGGCGGAGAAGGTGCTCGACGAGCCCGCGCCCGCCGTGCGGCGGCACGCGAATGCCCCGCCGCCGCGGGAGCGTCGACCGCCCCGAGCGTTCAGAACAGCCCGCGGCGTGTCAGATTCGGCCAGGAGCTCGCCGGGCTCAGGTCGAGGGTGCCGACGCCGGCTTCGTTCTTCACCGGCCGCGCTATGTATGAGTCGGCCGAGCTCGTGCCTCCTTGCCCGAGCTTGCCTTCCCAACCATCCCCCCAGATCAACATGCGCCCATCGCCGCCCAGCGCCAGCGAGTGCTCATAGCCGGCTGCGATGGCCACCACACCACTCAGCGGCCCGACACCGGCGTCCGACAGCACAGCAGCCGGGAGCGGCGACTCGTTCACGCGCGGGTGATTGGGACCGTCGCCGAGTTCGCCGTTTTGCGAATAGCCCCAGCTGTACACCTGGCCGGCTTGGTCGATGGCCAGTGAATGGTTCCCGCCTGCGACGATCATGCGCAGGCCTGTCCACGCCGCCGTGCCATCCGGGGCTTTGACAAGGACAGCCTTGGTGTAGACGTCGCTGCCGCTCGCGCCCTGCGCAAGGTTGCTCGAAGAGTTGCGGCCCCAGCCGTAGGCTTGGCCGGAGGCAGTGAGTGCGAAGCCATGCAAGTAGCCCGCCGAGATCGCGACCACGTTGGCGATCGGCTGTCCGGTCGCACTGTCGAGCACGAAGCCCGGCGCGAGACGGCCGGAAGACGCCACACCCTGCCCGGTGGCGCCCTCCGCATTGGAGCCCCAGGTCATCACCCGGCCATCCGCAAGCAGCACCGCACTCCACCAGGCGCCAGCCGAAATGCTCACCGCCTTGCCGGGCAGCCCACCAACCGCGCCTGCAAACCTCTTTGGATCGGACCCACTTTGGGCTGTGTACTCACCCCACGTGTAAACCGTGCCGTCGTCGCCGAGCGCCAGCGCGTTCGCGTGGCCGCTGGCAATGGCGACGAGGCCCTTGAGCGGCGCGAGGCCGGTGGGGTCGAGCACCTTGCCTGGCAGCGAGTCACCGTTGCTCGCAGGCCGGCCCAAAGCGGTGCTTCCGCCCCATGAGTAGAGTTCGCCGTCCTCCGTCAAAGCGAACGCTTGGTACTCGCCGGCGGCAACAGCAACCACGCCGCTCAGCACGCCGTCACCTGCCGTGTTCTTGACAGCCACGGGCAAGAATGCCCCGACGGCAGAACTCGACCACTTTCCCTGCCCGAGCGGAGCGTCAGCCGATCCCCATGCCAACGCGCGACCATCCGGCGTGGCCACGAGGTTGTATTCGGCACTCGGCCCCGTGCCGATCGGTTGGGCCTGCGGAATCACTTTCACGCTCGCCTTGCCGACGACACCCCCCTTGGCCACGCTGATCGTGTGCGTGCCCAGGCGCTTGCCAGTCACGGTGGAGCAGTCCGCCGCGACCTCGATCGCGACCGGGGCATCGCTACTGCAGGTGAAGGGGCCGGCGACGGCCAGGCCCGAGGTGTCCGTCAGCGTGAACTGCGCCGGTGCGGCGACGTTCCACGCGGTCTTGCCCGAGGCCGGCGTCACCACCGTGGCGACGGCATTGGGCGGCGGATTCAGCAGATCCCACGCCAGGCCGACATACGTCACCTGCGGCCCGAACGGCCCGCCCAGCACGTAGACGCGGCCCTCGGCCACGACGACGAAAGCGCCGGTCTCGGGATAGTACCGATAACGCCACGTTTCAGCGGCCACGTCCGGGCGGTGCGACGGGAAGAACTGCGGGAAGTGGGTCTCGGCGAAATCGAAGAGCTGCGTCGCCAGCGCGGCCGGATCCTCGCCGGCGGCGCTGCCGGCGGCTGCGGCCACCGGCCTGGCAGGCGGCGCCTCCTGCACGGCACGGGCGATCTGCTGACGGGCCTGCTGCGGGCCGCGCGCTTCCTCGTCCGATGCGCCGCCGCCGCAGCCGGCCAACCCGGCACCGAGGGCGATGGAGGTGATCAAGGTTCGCAGCTTCATGTCGATCCGCACAAGGTGTTGGAGGGCAAAAAAAAAGCGATCGCGCGATCGCCTGAGGCGCCGCATCGTCGCACGCTGTATCGCGGAATTTCAGCGGTCCAATCGACAGAACTAGGGATGGGGGAGCGGCGTGCGCGGGCCTGTCGCCGCCTGAGGCAACGAAGCGGCGCCCTCTGCGCCGAGCTCGCCGGCCCGTCAGCGCGTCAACAGCTCGACGTAGGCGCGGTAGCTGAAGCTGCGGTTCTTCTTCTGGCCCGTCAGTTCGGTCACCAGGCCCAGCTCCTCGAGCCGCTTCACCGCCGCGGTGGCCGTCGGAAAGGTGGTTTCCAGCCGCTGGCGCACCTGCTCGATCGTGAAGCGCGGCATCACTGGCAGCAGTTCGAACAGGCGCAGCACGGCTGCGCCGACACGTGGCGCCGCCAGCAATCGCCTCCGGTCGGCCGCCACCAGGCTGGCGATGGCGACGATGCCGCGCTCGGCTTCCGTGGCCGCGGCCTCCACGCCTTCGAGAAAGAACCCGAGCCAGCCCTCCCAGTCGCCTTCGGTGCGCACCGCCGACAAGCGTCGGTAGTACTCGCGCTGGTGCAGCTTCAGGTAGCCGCTCAGGTACATCAGCGGCTCCGGCAGCAGGCCCCACTGTTCGAGCAGCGCCGCGATCAGCAGCCGGCCGATGCGGCCGTTGCCATCCAGGAATGGGTGGATGGTCTCGAACTGCACGTGTACCAGCCCGGCCCGCACCAGCGGTGGCAGGCTGGGCCGGGCGGCATGGATGAAGCGCTCCAGGTCGGCCAGCAGTGCAGGCACCCTGTCGGGCGGAGGCGGCGCGAAGACGGCCTTGCCCGGCCGCGTCCCACCGATCCAGTTCTGTGAGCGGCGCAGTTCACCGGGCTGCTTGCCCGCACCCCGCGCGCCACCGAGCAGCAGGCGGTGCGCGTCGCACAGCAGGCGGATGCTCAGCGGCAGGCCACGCGGGTCGCGCAGGTTCTCGCGCACGAGGCGAAAGGCGCGCAGGTAGTTGGTGACCTCCTCCACATCGTCGATGTTGGCAACGGCGAGCCCGGCCTCGTCGTCGAAGAGGTCGGTCAGCGTGGCCTGCGTGCCCTCGATCTGCGACGTCAGCAGCGCTTCCTTTCGGACGGCGCTGTACAGGAGCCATTCCACCGACGGCACCAGGCCGGACACGCCGGACAGCCGGGCCAGGGCCAGCTCAGCGCTCCTGTTGCGGGATTCGAAGTCCGCCGCCGCCAGAGCGGGCGCGGCCGGCGGCAGCGCGCACGGCACGAAGGCGCGCACCGATTCACCCAGCGTGGTGGTCGCGACGTAGCTGCCGGTGCTGCGCATCGTGTGAAAGCGGTCTTGCAGAGCGAGTGCGGATACTAAAGCAAGCTTTAATTTGCCGCGATGAACTGAAGGCGCGCTAGAGATGCCGGGCCGGCGCCACCTGCGCCGGCTTTCACTGCAGCTTCACGAACCTCAGCTCGATCTGGTCGTTCGGCCACTGCACGGCCTTGACCTTCTTCGCCATCGCCCAGTTCAGGTGGCGGCGGTACAGCGGGATGTAGGGAAGGTCGTCGTGGATCAGCCGCAGCGCCACGCCCACGCGCGCGCGGCGCTTGTCGATGTCGGGCTCGGTGCGCACCGAGTCGATCAGTTCGTCGAGCTTGGGATTGCTGTAGCGGCCGGCGTTGAAGGTGCCGCCGCCCTGGGGCGTCCAGGTGCGGAACAGCGCGTTCAGCGTCGGCCAGGGATCGGTGGTCGGCGTCCAGCCGAACTCGACGAAGCTGGCCGTGCCCTGGCTCAGCTTCGGAAAGAACTGGTTGGTCGGCGAGCTGCGCAGGTTCACGCGGATGCCCACCTGCGCCAGCATCGCGGTGGCGGCCTGGCACACCGCCTCGCGGTAGGCCACGTTCACGCAGTCCAGCGTCACGCCGAAGCCGTTGGGGTAGCCGGCCTGCCTGAGCAGCTGGCGCGACTTGGCGGGGTCGTAGGCAATGCGCTTGTCCAGCTCCGGCAGGTGGCCGTCCACCAGCGGCGAGATGTAGCTGCCGGTCGGCGTGGCCTGGCCGCGCAGCACCTTGTCGATGATGAGGTCGATGTTCAGCGCATGCGCCACCGCCAGCCGCACCCGCTTGTCCTTGAACGGGTTGCGGTCCTTCACGTCGCCCTGGATCAGCTCGTCGCGGGCCTGGTCGAAGGTGAAGTACTGGGTGCCGATGTCGCTGGTCGACAGCACGCTCAGCCGGCCCTCGTTCTTCAGGCGGCCGACGTCCTGGAACGGCGGGTCGAGCACCAGGTCGACCTCGCCCGAGGCCAGCGCGGCCAGGCGCGTGGCGTCGCTCTTGATGCCGACGAAGCGCACCTCGTCGACGTTGCCCATGCGCTTGTCGGCGCGGCCCCAGTACTGCTCGTGGCGCTTCAGCACCACGCGCACGTCGGGCTGATAACTCTCCAGGCGGTAGGGGCCGGTGCCCATCGCGTTGCGCACCGCATGGGTTTCCTGCTTGCCGTTGAAGTCCTGCGCCTTCTCCACGCCATGCGTCTGCGCCCATCGGCGGCTCATCATCGCGACCAGCCACAGCTTCTCGGGCCACACCGCGTCGGGCGCGGCCAGGTGGAAGTCGATCGTCAGGTCGTCGACCTTCTTCACCGACTGCAGGCCCTGCAGGCTGAACGAGCGCTGCGAGGTGGGGCCCATCGCCCGCTCGATCGAGAACACCGCGTCGTCGGCGGTGAAGGGGCTGCCGTCGTGGAACTTGACGCCGGCGCGCAGCTTGAAGCGCCAGCTGGTCGGCGAGGTCATGGCCCACGACTCGGCCAACGAGGGCTCGAGCCTGAACAGCTCGTCGCGGCCGACCAGGCAGTCGTGCACCTGGAACGCGATGCGCGAGTGGTACAGCAGCGCCAGCGCGTGCGGGTCCATGGTCTGCGGGTCGAAGGCGCTGGCGATGCGCAGCGGCTTGCCCTGCGCCAGCGCGCTGCCGGCCGCGCCCGCCATCGCCAAGGTCAGCAGCAACGCCCGCAGGCTTGCACGCACGAGAGTCGGGAAGTCGGTTCGGCTCGAACGCATCGGTGCGGGGCTCCGGCTGGTCGGTGTGAGCGGAGCTGATCGAAGCCGCGGCGCGGGCCCGGTCAGCGAAGTGCGGCAGATTCTCGCCCTGCCCTTCGTGGCCCCGCCTTGGGGGTTCCACGGCGGCGCAGGGCCCAGGTACGCCAGGGCGTCGGACACGCAGCCAGAGCAAACGGCGTGCGCACGGCCGGCGGGCCGCCGGTTCCCGTTTCTAGAATGCCGCGCACCATGCCCTCCCTGACCGAACGCCTGCTGGGCCCCTGGGTGCGCCGCGTCAACGGCCCCACGCTGCGCGCCGATGCGCTGGCCGGGCTGCTGGGCGCGGTCCTGGTGCTGCCGCAGGCCATCGCCTTCGCGGCGCTGGCCGGACTGCCGCCGGCGATGGGCCTGGTCACCGCCATCGTGCCGACCGCGGTGGCCGCGCTGGCCGGCTCCAGCCGCGTCGTGATGACCGGCCCCACCAACGCCACCGCGCTCGCGCTGGGCGCGATGCTGCTGCCGCTGGCCGGCGGCGACCCGGCGCTGTCGGTGGCGCTGGCGATCGCGCTGACGCTGATGGTCGGCGCGCTGCAGCTGGCGCTGGCGCTGGCGCGCCTGGGCACGCTGGCCAACTTCATCTCGCCGTCGGTGATGCTGGGTTTCACCGGCGGCGCAGCCATCCTCATCGGCTGGCATGCGCTGGCCAGCCTGCTCGGCGCAACCGGGCGCGCATCGCCCTGGCAGGCGCTGCAGGCGGAAGTGTCCTGGGCGGCGCTGGCCGTGGGCGGGCTGACGCTGGCCGCCGCGCTGCTGCTGCGCCAGGCCTGGCGGCGTGGGCCCACGGCGCTGATCGCGCTGGCCCTGGGCGCCGGGCTGGCCGCCTGGCTCGAGCACAGCGGCGCGCTGCCCGGCGCGCCGGCGGCGCGGCTGGGTTCACCGCCGTCGCTGGCGGCCGCCATCAGCCAATGGCAGTGGCCGGCGATCGACCCGGCGCTGCTGCCGCAGCTGCTGCCGATGGCCTTCGCGCTGACGATCATCGCGCTCGGCCAGTCGGTGGCCATCGCCAAGTTCCTCGCCACGCGCACCGGCGAACCGCTGGACACCAACCGCGAATGCGCCGGCCAGGGCCTGGCCAACCTGGCCGGCGGGCTCGCCGGCGGCTTCGTCGCCTGCGGCTCGCTGAACCGCTCGCTGCCCAACCTGGAAGCCGGTGCCCGCACGCCGCTGGCCGGCGTGGCCGCGGCCCTGTGGCTGGTGGCGCTGCTGCTGGTGGCCGGGCCCCTGCTGGCCTGGGTGCCGATGGCCGGCGTGGGCGCGCTGCTGGTGCTGGTCGCCGCGTCGCTGGTCGACCCCGCCGGCTGGCGCCGCCTGTGGCGCCTGGACCGGCGCGAATTCGGCATCGCCGCCGCCACGCTCGTGGCCACGCTGGCGCTGCGGCTGGAGGTGGCGATCCTGGCCGGCGTGATGCTGTCCTTCGTCGCCTACCTCTACCGCACCGCGCACCCGGCGATGCGCACGATGGGCTTCGACAGGCAGGGCCCCGGCCGCCCCTTCGTCGTCATCGACCCCGATCCCCTCACGCCGCCCGGCGAACCCGCCGCAGCGCCCCGGCCGCTGCCCGAGTGCCCGCAGCTGAAGCTGCTGCGCATGGAAGGCTCCGTGTGGTTCGGCGCGGTACCGCACGTGGCCGAGCGCCTGCGCGGCCTGCGCCGCGACCACCCCGGGCAGCGCCACCTGCTGGTGATGGCCAAGAGCATGAACTTCATCGACCTGGCCGGCGCCGACCTGTGGGACGACGAGCTGATCCGCCGCCGCGAAGCGCAGGGCGACCTGTACTTCCACCGCCCGCGCCCGCCGGTGGTGCAGACCTGGCTGGCCACCGGCTTCGGCAGCCGCCTGGGCGCGGACCATGTGTTCGCCGACAAGCGCAGTGCGCTGGCGCACATCGTGTCGCGGCTGGACGGCGACGTGTGCGCGCGCTGCACCGTGCGCCTCTTCGACGAATGCGGCCAGCGACCGGGCGCGCCGCTGTCGCCGATGATCTGAAGAAGCCGTGAGCCATCCGCGCCAGGATGGCACGCCCCTTGCGCCATCGGCGGCATGGACAGCGCCCAGCCCGCACCGGCCGCCTCCGCCGCGATCGATCGACTGAGCACCCTGCTGCTGGATTCCACCGGCGAGGGCATCTTCGGCGTCGACCTGGCCGGCCGCTGCACCTTCGTGAACCGCGCCGCCGCCCAGATGCTGGGCTGGCGCACCGACCAGGTGCTCGGGCGCAACATGCACGCGCTGATCCACCACACCCGGCCCGACGGCACGCCCTATGCCGAGTGCGACTGCCCGATCTTCAACGCCTTCCGCCGCGGCGAGCCCTGCCGCATCGACGACGACCTGCTGTGGCGCGCCGACGGTTCGGGCTTTCCGGCCGAGTACTCCAGCTACCCGGTGATCGAGGAGGGCGAGGTGCGCGGCGCGGTCGTCACCTTCGTCGACGTCAGCGAACGCAAGGCCGCGCAGGCCCAGCTGCAGCGCCACCGCGACGAGCTGGAACGCCGCGTCGCCGAGCGCACCCGCGCGCTGCGCGAACTGGCCAACCACCTCGAGGCCGTGCGAGAGGGCGAACGCAGCCGCATCGCGCGCGAGATCCACGACGAGCTGGGCAGCCTGCTGGTGGCGCTGAAGATGGACGTGCAGTGGCTGGAGCGGCGCGTCGGCCGGGCGCCCGTGCCTCTCCCCACGCTCGCGCCCGCGGCGACGCCCACGCCCGCCCCGCCACCGTCGCACAACGAGCTGCCCGCCAAGTGCCAGCGCATGGGCCGGCTGATCGACACCGCGGTCGACAAGATCGGCCGCATCATCACCGACCTGCGCCCCAGCATCCTCGACCACCAGGGCCTGTGGGCCGCGCTGGAATGGCAGGCCCAGGAATGGCTGCGGGCCGCGGCCGACGCGGTCCAGGGCAAGCTGCAGTTCCACGTGGCCGCTGGCGTCGCGCCGCCGGAAGGCGGCCTCGCGACCGCGGTGTTCCGCATCCTGCAAGAGCTGCTGTCCAACATCGCGCGCCACGCGCACGCCACCCACGTGGCGATCCGGCTCGACGTGGACGGCCCGCCCGACCCGGTGCTGTACCTGGAGGTGCGCGACAACGGCATCGGCGCCACGCCCGAGGCGCTCGACGCCGCGGGCAGCCACGGCGTGCGCGGCATGCGGGAACGGGCCGCTCACTTTGGCGGGGAGCTGGTGATCGACACGGCACCGGGCGCCGGCACCGTGGTGCGCCTGGTGATGCCGTTGGCGCGGGAGGACGCGCCATGACGATCCAGGTCCTCCTCTGCGACGACCACCTGATCGTGCGCCAGGGCATCCGGCAGATCCTGGCCGATGCACCCGACATCGCGGTGGCCGGCGAAGCCGGCGATGGCCCCGCCGCGCTGGCGCTGGTGCGCGAGGCCGCGGCGCAGGGCCGGCTGCCGCAGGTGGTGCTGATGGACATCACGCTGCCGCAGCGCGACGGGCTGGACGTGCTGAAGGCGCTGAAGCACGAGTTCCCGAAGCTGCCGGTGCTGATGCTCAGCACCTACCCCGACCGCCAGTACGCGGTGCGCAGCCTGAAGCTGGGCGCCGCCGGCTACCTGAACAAGAGCGCCGACAGCGCGCAGATGATCGAGGCCATCCGCAAGGTGGCCCGCGGCCAGCTCTTCATCACCCCCGGCGTGGCCGAGCAGCTGGCCGGCGCCCTGGGCGCCGGCAGCGGCCCGAAGCGGGGCCGGGGTGCCGACGGCGCGCCGCTGCACGACCGCCTGTCGCACCGCGAGTACCAGGTGTTCCGCCTGCTGGCCAGCGGCCGCAGCGTCGGCGAGATCGCCGAGCAGCTGGCGCTGTCACCCAACACCGTCAGCACCTACCGGTCGCGCATCCTCGAGAAGACCGGCGTGCGCAACGACGTGGAACTGGCGCTGTACGCGGTCCGCCACGACCTGCTGCAGGCCTGACGGAGCGTCAGCATGCCGCCGCACCCGTGTAGGGCTGGCACGACAAGAAATGCCGGCCGCACACGATGGCGCGCCCGGCCGCACCTTCCTAGCATGGCCCCACCGCAACGCAGGAGCACCGCATGAGCCGACTCGCCGTCACCGAAAAGATCATCGCCACCCGCATCGCCCGCGGCCTGAAGTGGGCCGACGTGGCCGCGAAAGTGGGACTGAGCAAGGAGTGGGTGACCGCCGCCTGCCTGGGCCAGATGGCACTGGACGAACAGCAGGCCGCCACGGTCGCCGAGATCTTCGGCCTGACGGCCGAGGAGAAGAAATGGCTGATGGTGGTGCCATACAAGGGCTCGCTGCCCACCAGCGTGCCCACCGATCCGCTGATCTACCGCTTCTACGAACTCGTCAGCGTCTACGGCACGACCTTCAAGGAGCTGATCCACGAGGAATTCGGCGACGGCATCATGAGCGCGATCGATTTCAAGATGGACCTGCAGCGTGAGCCCGACCCCAAGGGCGACCGGGTGAGCATCACGATGTCCGGCAAGTTCCTGCCCTACAAGAACTACTGACTGCCGCCTGATCGAAGAGCGTGGCAGCCCGGCACCGACCGGGCTCGCCGTGCGCTTCGCCGGCGAGTGGCATGACGACGCCGGGCAGTGGTGCCGCTCGCACGGCAACGAGAACCGGCATGCCGACGCCCGCGGGCCGATGACCGCGCCGGCATGACGGCATCAGTGACCCGCCATCACTGAAAGCGAGCGTCCGCTCCGCAGCCTGATCGCCGGCCACGCCGCGCAGCCGGTGCGCTTGCCGCTGCCGCCGAACCTGAAGCGCGACCTGCCGCGCCTGGCCGACTTCCCCGAACCCGTGCACGAGCGCAGCGCGCCGGGCCCTGCCCAGGCGCTGATGGCCGCGGCCCTCGCCGCACCGGGCTGATCGGCGCCGCCCGCACCGGCGCCGCCGCTCGCCGCTACAGTCGGCCGGTCCGGCCACCGGCCGCTCCCTCCCTTCACTGATGCGCATCCGTGGCCAGCTTGCCCTGATGATGGGCGCCGTCGTGGCGCCGATTGCCGTGCTGGCCCTGGTGTCGCTGGCCGCGCTGATCCAGCTGCAGCGGGACTTCGAGCTGCAGCGCGTGCTCGAACGCGTCAGCGCGCTGCGCCTGGCGCTGGACACCGAGATCGCCGGCACCATCCGCGTGCTGCAGACCCTGGCGGACGTGCCGACGGTCGACGGGGCGATCCTGCTCGACGAGGCCATCGACCTGCAGGCGCGGCTGGGGCGGGTGCTCGGCACCAACCCGATGTGGTCCTCGGTGGTGCTGCTCGGCCCCGAGGGCACGCCGCTGGCGCAGCAGCCGCCGGCACCGGCCGGCAGCCCGCCGCCGCTGGACGCCACCACCATCGCCGAGCTGCGCCACGGCGGCGGACCGCTGGTGGGCAACCTGCAGCCGCCCGCCGGGGCGCGCGGCTGGGCCACCACCATCGCGGTGCCGCTGCTGCGCGACGGGGCGCTGCGCGGCATCGCCTGCGTGACGATCGAGCAGCGCGCCTGGCTCGGCTTCCTGCGCAGCCACCCCATCTCGCCCGGCGCCACGCTGACGTTGAACGACCGCGGCGGCACCATCATCGCCCGCACGCTCAACAACGAGCAGTGGGTGGGCAAGCTGTCGCAGCCCAGCTACTGGCAGCGCACGACCGGGCGCGACGAGGGCAGCTTCACCAACAAGGGCCTGGAAGGCCAGCGCTTCTACAGCGCCTTCAGCCGGCTCAAGACCTCGGGCTGGGTGCTGGGCACCGGCGTTCCGGCCGAGGAGATCGAGCAGGCCCAGGCGGTGCCGGTCTCGCTGACGGTGCTGGGCATCGTGCTGGCCGCCACCACCGCCGGCCTGCTCGCGGTGGTGCTGGGCCGGCGCCTCAGCCACGCGCTGGGCCGGCTGTCCGAGGATGCCAGCGTCGCCGCCTCCGGCATGACGCTGCCGCATTCGGAACCGCTGGCGGTGGAAGAGGCCGAGGAAGTGCGGCGCCTGATGCGCGAGACGCTGCGCAACGAATCACGCGCCCGCGCCGAGGCCGAGCGCGCCAGCCGCGCGAAGGACGAATTCCTGGCCATGCTCGCGCACGAGCTGCGCAACCCGCTGAGTGCGATGCGCTCGGCCATCGCGCTGCTCGAGCTGGAGCGCGCCACGCCCGAGGTGGAACGCCGCGCGCGCGAGGTGCTGTCGCGCCAGACCGGCCACATGACGGCGCTGATCAACGAGATGCTGGACGCGGCCCGCCTGGCCACCGGCAAGATCACGCTGGACCGCCGGCCGCTGGACCTGGCCGAAGCGGTGCGCCGCGTCGTGCAGACCTTCGCCGACACCGGGCGGACGCGTCATTTGAAGGTCATCACCGAACTGTCCGCGGCGCCGGTGCTGGGCGACGAGACCCGGCTCGAGCAGGTGGCGTCCAACCTGCTGGACAACGCCGCCAAGTACGGCGCCGGCGGCGGCGAGGTGGTGGTGACCGTGGCGCGTGAAGGTGACGAGGCGGTGCTGGCCGTCGCCGACCACGGCGGCGGCATCGGGCCCGAGCTGCTGCCGCACATCTTCGAGCCCTTCTCGCAGGCCGAACGCACGATGGACCGCTCGCAGGGCGGCCTGGGCCTGGGCCTGACGGTGGTGCGCGGCCTGGTCGAGCAGCACGGCGGCTGGGTGCAGGCCTTCAGCGACGGGCCGGGCCGCGGCGCCCGTTTCGTCGTGCGGCTGCCGCTGCTGGTCGAGGGCGCCGACACCGCGGCGGCGCCGGCCGCGCAGGGCCAAGGCGGCGCGGCGCCGCTGCGCATCCTGCTGGTCGAGGACAACCACGACAACCGCGAGATGGTGGCCACCCTGCTGCGCGCCGCCGGCCACGAGGTGAGCAGCGCGGCCGACGGCGAGCAAGGCATCGCCGCCGCGGCGCGGCAGCGGCCGCAGGTGGCGGTGGTCGACCTGGGCCTGCCCGGCACCGATGGCCTGCAGGTGGCACGCCGCCTGCGCGCCGAACCCGCCCTGCGCGACACCGTGCTGGTGGCGCTGACCGGCTACGGTGATGCCGCTACGCGCCGCCGCGCCGAGGAAGCCGGCTTCGACGCCTTCCTGCAGAAGCCCTTCGACCTCACGGCCTTCGAGCAGGCAGTGCTGGCCGCGCGGCGGGCGCCGGCCGCAGGCTGAAGCCCGCGGGCGCGGTGCGTGCGCCGCGATCAGCAGCGCACGGTCGGCCACTCACGCGTCATTCAGACGTCATTCGCGCGCCGCTCGCCGGCCACGCGCAGCACCCGTCACTCGTCAGCGACGTGCAGCACCAGCTTGCCGAAGTTCTCGCCGCTGAAGAGCTTGTTCAGCGTCTCGGGGAAGGCGGCCACGCCGCCGCGCGCCACGTCTTCCTTGCTCTTCATGCGGCCGTCCTTCAGGTAGCCGGCCATCTCGGCGATGGCGAGCGGGAAGCGGTCGACGTAGTCGAAGACGACCATGCCTTCCATGCGAGCGCGGTTGACCAGCAGCGACATGTAGTTCTTCGGCCCCTGCACCGCGCCCAGGTTGTTGTACTGGCTGATGGCGCCGCAGATGACGACGCGCGCGCGGCGCGCCAGCCGGGCCAGCGCGGCGTCGAGGATCTCGCCGCCGACGTTGTCGAAGTAGACGTCGATGCCCTGCGGGCAGTGTTCCTTCAGCGCATCCTTCACCGGGCCGGCCTTGTAGTCGATGCAGGCGTCGAAGCCCAGCTCCTTCACCACCCATTCGCACTTGGCCGGGCCGCCTGCGATGCCGACCGCGCGGCAGCCCTTGATCTTCGCCAGCTGCCCCACCGTCTGGCCCACCGCGCCGGCGGCGCCGGAGACCACCACGGTCTGCCCCGGCTGCGGCTGGCCGACGTCCATCAGGCCGAAATAGCCGGTCATGCCCGGCATGCCCAGCACGTTCAGCCACTGCGTGATGCTGCCCAGCCGCAGGTCGATCTTCGCCAGGCCGCTGCGCTTCACCTGGTCGGGGGCGACCGTCCAGTACTCCTGCACGCCGGGGCTGCCGGTGACGACGTCGCCCACCGCGAAGCCGGGATGGCGCGAGGCCACCACGCGCCCGATGCCGCCGGCGCGCATGACCTCGCCGATGCCCACGGGCGGGATGTAGCTCTTGGCGTCGTTCAGCCAGCCACGCATCGCGGGGTCCAGCGACAGCGCGAGCGTCTTCACCACCAGCCCGCCTTCGGCCGGCTCGGCCACGGCTTCCTCGGTGAACTGCCAGTTCTCCGCGCTGGCCATGCCGGTCGGCCGCGAAGCCAGGCGCACCTGGTGGTTGACGAGGGACGTGAGCATGCTGGACATCGGAAGCCTCCTGCGGTGCCGTGCAAGACGACGGCGGTGGGCTGCGGATGCTAGACGCGCACCCGCGCCCGGCTTGTCACCGGGGCGACGCCGAGGCTGGGGGCGCCCTGCCGAAGCGAACGCCTGGCGCGCTTCAGGGCGCCAGCGGGCCGTAGACCTCGCTCTCGCGCCAGCCCAGCGCCGCCATGTCGGCGGTGCGCAGGTGGCCTTCGCTGGGCATCATGAATTCATCGAGCTGCGGCGGCGTGATGCGCGTGCCGGCCAGCATCGCGTGCACCTGGCCGCGGTGGTGCACCTGGTGGTTGAGCAGGTGCGCCAGCACGTGGCCGGCGCGGTCGCGCTGCACGTGGTCGCGGCGCTGCATGCGCACCTCGGCCTCCAGCGCGGCGGCATCGAGCCGGTCGCAGAAGGCGATCAGCCGGGCATCCGCCGCGGCCTGCGCGGCGGCCAGCGGCGCCAGCGTGTCGTGCGCCGGCACCGCATCGGCCTGGGCCACCATGTCGGCCTCGCCGTGCAGCGCGGCGAGGTAGTACACGTCGACCATCAGGATGTGGTTCAGCGTCTCGATCAGGCTCGGGAAGAAGCTGGTGCGCGGCGCGTGCAGTTCGTCGCGCGCCAGCGGCGCCATGGCCGCATGCAGGCGGTGGTTGGCCAGGCGGTTGGCGCGCGCCTGGATGCGCAGGTAGGCGGAGAGGTCCATCGGCCCAGTATGGCGCCGGCAGGGGAACCCGTTGGTGCGCCACGGGCTGTCCGTCGGGGGTGCGCCGCCTGGGCACGGCTGGGGCGCGGTGCGGCGCGGGTCCTCGCGGTCAGTCAGGCGGCGCGCACGGCGGCCACCGACTTCGCCCCGGAGTTCCTCGCCCGCGCCGCGCGGAATGCCGCCAGCCCCTGGCCGGCCTGGCGCTGCACCTTGCGCTGCAGTAGCGGCGTCCAGCCCAGCAGCAGCCCCGGCAGGCCCAGCGCCTGGCGCGACCAGGCCCAGAACGGGAAGCGGTCGGCCTGCGCGACGATCAGGCCGTCGCGGAACTCGAAGCGCGAGGCGATGGGATTGGCGACGCGCCGTCCGGTGGCGCTGAAGGTGTAGCGCGCGATGCAGGCGCCGTGGCCGCGGCCTTGCGAGACGCTGGGCGCCTCGGTGATCTCGAGGCTGAAACCCACCGCGCGGGCGGACATCATGCGCCACATGTCGCCGGCCTCGCTGCCGGACAGCGCGGGGAAGGCCGGGTCGCCGAAGCGTACCTGCGGGTGGTAGCAGGCGGCCATGGCCTCGGCATCGAGGGTGGCGAACGCGCGGTAATAGCGTTCGAGCAGCGCGGCGTCGTGGGACATGGCGGGTGGCTCCAGGTGGGGGACGAGGCCGCATTGTTCGCCCGGGAGTGCCGCCGCGGGGTTGGCGGGATCGACAATCCTGTGTCCAATACCGCCAACCCATCCACCCGCGCCCCGGCGCGCCTGCCCGCCGTGCTCACCCTCGCCCTCGCGCTGTCGGCCGACTCGGTGCCTTCCAGCACCGCGATGTCGCTGGACGTCTTCCGCCTCGGCCAGTCGCTGGCCGGCCGGCCCTTGCTGAAGCTGCTGCGCCTGAGCGCGGATGGCCGCCCGGTCGAGTCCCCGCTGGGCCGGCTGGCGGTGGATGGCGCGCTGGACGCCGCCGAGCGTGCCGACTGCGTGCTGTGGCCGGCCATCGGCCCGCCCACCGCCGCCGCGCTGCAGGGCCAGGCGCCGTGGATCGCCTGGCTGCGCACGCGCCGGCCGCGCCGCGCCGCTGCCGCGGTGCTGCCTCGCTTCGCCAGCATCTGCTCGGCCGCCTACGTGCTGGGCGAGGCCGGCCTGCTCGACGGCCGGCGCGCGACCACGCACTGGTCACTGGAACAGGACTTCCGCCGCCGCTACCCCGACGCCCGGCTGGCGATCGACGAGATGGTCACGCACGACGGCGAGGTGGCCTGCTCCGGCGGCGGCTATGCCGGCGTCGACCTGTGCCTGCACCTGCTGCGCCTGGCCGGCGGCGACGCGCTGGCGCGCCAGGTGGCCAACGTGCTGGTGGTGGACGAGGCGCGCGGCCCGCAGCGCCGCCACATGCCGCGCCTGCCGCCCTTGCCGCCGGCCGAGCAGGACGACGCCGCCATCGGCCGCCTGCAGCGCTGGATCGAGGCCCACCATGCCCAGGCGCTGACGCTGGCGGCGATGGCCGAGCAGGTGCATTGCTCGCCGCGCAGCCTGCTGCGGCGCTTCCGACAGGCCACCGGGCTGACGCCGATCGACTACCTGCAGCGCGTGCGCATCGCCGCCGCCGAGGCGCAGCTGGCCAATCCGCAGCAGACGGTGGAAGCGGTGGCCTGGGCCGTCGGCTACGAGGACCGCGCGGCCTTCGCGAAGGCCTTCAAGCGCATCACGGGCCACAGTCCCGCGGCGCACCGGCGGGCGCGGCTGGCACTGCAGGGTCAGCGCCCCGGTCCGGATGCTGCATCCGCCGCGCGCGCCCAGGTCACCGGCTGACCCGGCCGCACCACCAGCACCGGCGAAGCAGTGCGCCAGCCTTCGCGGGCGTCGAACTGCACCTGGAACGGCAACTCGGTGAGCGTGACGCGCAGCTCGCCCCGCGGCGGCAGCGGGTAGCGGCCCAGCGCCGGCGACACGACGAAGAACTGGCCGTCGCGCGGCGGCCCGAACTGCCAGCGCGCGAAGCCACCTTCCAGCGAGACCTCGGCGGACAAGGGCCGCGTGCGGTCGATCGCCAGGGCGAGCCGGCGCTCTTCGGCGAGGCGGGCGGAAGCGTCCGCCATCGCGCCGGCGGCGGGGTCGTAGACCGCCAGGCGCCGCACCCGCTCGTCCAGCGGCCAGCCGGGGATCAGCGCCTGCGGGCAGCCGGCGCCATCGCGCTGCCGAAGCTCGCACAGGCTGGTGACGTACCAATAACTCGCCAGGACAGCGTCCGGCGCGACGAAGGCGCTGCGCTCGTCGTGGGTGGCGATGAAGCGCCCGGCGGCATCGAAGGCGCGCATCGCCTGCTCGCGCGGCCGCCCGGCGGCATCGGCCTGCACGGCGGCAGCCAGCACCAAGGCCGCGGCCAGGCCCAGGCCCAGCCCGTCGCGCACCGGGGCCGGGAGCGGCAGCCGCGCGCTGGCGCCCCGCAGCGCCGCAACCAGGCCTGCGGCGATGGCCCACCACAGCAGCAGCAGGTAGCGGTCCGGCCCGTTGAAGCCGGGACCGGCGGCCAGCGGCCACAGCGGCAGCAGCACGCAGGCGGCCGCCAGCGCACTGAACCCGAGCCAGGCCCGGCGCCCGCGCAGCGCCAGCACGGCCGCGGCCAGCCCCAGCGCCAGCACGACGCCCCAGGCCGGGCCGAGCAGGTCGGCGGGAAAGCGCGCCGCCGCCTGCGCCATGGCCGCGACCGAGCGGCCCGACAGCAGCGACTGGGCCGAACCGTAGCCGCCCACCGCATCGCCCAGCATCACGCGCCGCCAGGCCACGTAGGCCAGCGCCACCAGCAGATAGGGCAGCAGCAGCGCCGCACGCGCCGGCCCCCGGCGCGGCGCCGCAGCTTCGCCCGGATTCGGGCGCGGCGCTGCGGGGTCGCCCGGCTTCGGGCGCCACGCTGCAAGTTGGCCCGGCTGCGGGCCTGGCGCCGCCGGATCGCGCGCGGCCGGCAGGGCGGCCAGCACCAGCACCAGCGGCACGTACAGCTCCTTCGCGGTGCACGCCAGCGCGTACAGCGCCGCGCCGGCCCAGGCCCACCCGAGACGGCCCGCCTGCCGTGCGTGCACGAAGGCCAGCAGCGACAGCAGCGCGAACAGCAGGCCCTCCAGGTAATGCCGGGTCATCAGCAACTCGATCACCGCCGCGCTCGGCGCGCCGGCCAGGCCCAGCAGCGCCAGGACCAACGCCCAGGCCGGCGGCAGCGCCCGCCGGGCCAGCGCATAGGCGGCCAGCCCGAGCAGCGCGGCCGACACCAGCTGGTGCAGGTAGAACGCCGCCGGCCGCAGCCCCGCCAGCGCCAGGTCGAGCTTGAACGACAGCGTGATCCACGGCGTCAGGTTGCTCGGCGACAGCCGGCGCCAGTCCGCCGGATCGACGAACGCCGCGAGCCCGGGCGACTGCAGCGCATGCAGCAGCAGTGCCGGATCGTCGGCGCGCCAGTAGACGCCGGGCAGGCCGTGCCAGCGCAGCACCACCAGCAGCACCAGCACCGCGGCCGCCGCCAGGTCGGGGCGCTGCAGCCGCGGCGGCGTCATCGGCTGTCGCGCGGGGGCGCCAGCGCTGCCGGCGCGCCCGCGTCGAAGGCCCAGTGGCGGCTGAGCACGAAGTTGCTGACCGGCACGACGAAGATCACGCTCAGCTGCGCCAGCAGGTAGGGCCAGCGCAGGCCCTCGACCAACGCCAGCATCAGCCCGGTGTTGATCGCCAGCCCGCTCAGGCACACCAGGGCGTAGCGCCAGAAGCTGCCGCGCTGCCGCCGGCCGGCGCGGAAGGTCCAGAGCCGGTTCAGCGCGTAGGACACGGCCAGCGCCGCGCCGAAGCCGGCCACCGAGCCGGCGACGACGCCCGCGCCCCACCGCTCCACGCACAGCACCAGCACGCCCAGGTGGGCCGCGGTGCCCAGCCCGCCGGCCACGGCATAACGAATGAACTGCGCGGCCAGCATGGCGGCGACGGCGTCAGCGCCGCTCGGCGACGATGTAGCGCGGCCGCGCCTTCACTTCGTCGTAGATGCGCGCGATGTAGGTGCCGATGATGCCCAGGCCCAGCATCGTCACGCTGCCGATCACCAGCAGCAGCAGGATCACGGTGGTGAAGCCATCCAGCGCATGGCCGCTCATCTTCTGGTACAGCGTCTGCGCCCCCAGCAGCAGCGCAAAGAGCGCAAAGGCCCCACCGGCCAGCGAGATCAGCTGCAGTGGCGCTGACGAGAACGAGGTGACCGCGGTGATCGCCAGCCGCACCAGCGCCCACAGCGACCAGCCACTGTGGCCACCGGCGCGCTCCGGCACCTCGAAGGGCAGCTGCAGCCGGCGAAAGCCGAGCCAGGCGTGCATGCCGCGGAAGAAGAGGTTGCGCTCGCCCAGGCTGCGCCAGGCGTCCAGCACGCGCCGGTCCATCAGCTTGAAGTCGGAGGCGCCCTGCAGGTCGTGGCCGGTGAGCGCCGCGAACAGGCGGTAGAACAGGTTGGCTCGCGTGCGGCCGGGATGGCGGCCGTGGTAGACCTTCACCGCCTCGACCACCTCGGCGCCGTCGGCCCAGGCCTGGACCATCTGCGGCAACAGTGCGGGCGGGTGCTGCAGGTCACCGTCCATCAGCACCACCGGGTTGCCGCGCGCCTGCTCCAGGCCGGCGGCCAGCGCCGCTTCCTTGCCGAAGTTGCGCGACAGCCGCAGGCCGCGGATCGCCGGGTTGGCGGCGCACTGCCGCTCGATGAGGCGCCAGGTGTCGTCGGGTGAACCGTCGTCCACCAGCACCAGCTCGTACGGGCGGCCGAGCGACTCGAGCACGGCGACGATCTGCGGCAGCGTGGCATCGAGGTGCGCGGCCTCGCGGTACAGCGGAATCACCAGCGACAGCGGCTCGGGGATGGGCACCGAGCCGGCCACCGGTGCGGCCATCGGAGCGGCCGAGCCTGCGCCGGGTGCGTGCGACGAAGCCAGCTCAGGCACCGCGCTTCACTCCGATCATCGCGACCGTTGTCGCCGGCAGCCACAGGCTGATGCCCTGCAAAGCACGCGGCAGCCGCAGGCCGAGCTTGGAAGCCACCAGCGGCAGCGGGAAGGCATGCGGGTACGGCACCGGGGCCAGTTCGCCCAGCCCGCACTCGCCCATCAGGCGGCCGAGGGTGCGGCGGTCGAAGTACAGCACGTGCTCGGGCAGCTTGAAGGACGGCCAGCGCCGCCCCATGCCGCGGCGCCAGAAACTGCCCGCATCCGGCGCTGCCAGCACCAGGCTGCCGCCGGGTTTCAGGCGCTGCAGCAGCATGCGCACGAAGTCGTGCGGGCGGTAGACATGCTCGATGACGTGCGTGGCGACGATGCAGTCGAACAGCTCGCCGGCGGGCACGGCATCGGCGCCGCCCCGGTGCACCGCGTCGGCCACCCGGGCGGCGGCCTGCGCGGCGGCGGGGGAGAAGTCGGTGCCGACGCGGCGCGTGAAGTGCGGGCGCGCCTCGTCGAGCAGGTAGCCGTAGCCGCAGCCGATCTCCAGCAGCGCGCCGCCGGTGCGGCCACGCTGTGCCAGTGCCTGCAGGAAGCGCCGGAAGGTGGCGCGCAGCGCCGGTTCCTGCTCGGCATAGTCGTCGTAGCCCTGGTTCCCGCCCTGGAAATAGCGGTCGCTGGCGTAGTGCGCCGCCATCGCCGGCTCGGTCAGCCGCGGCGACAGGTACTGCAGCCCGCAGCCCGGGCAGCCGACGACGCCGTAGGGCGCGAAGCCCGCGCCGCCGTACACCGGCACGCCGCCGCCGGCGCCGCACAGCGGGCAATTCGTCGTTTCCAGGTCGGTCATGCCGGTCGGTGCGGTGGGGGGCGGTTCCGGGGGGAGCGGGATCGTAGCAGCGGGGTCGCACCGGCCGGCAGCCCGGCCGGCGATCCGCCTCCGGCGCGCTGCCGCGCTGGCAGGGCCCGGTCGCCGGTCACGCCGCCCCCAGGCGCCACAACGAGGTGACCTCGGCCGACCGCGCCGCATGCAGCGGATCGGATGGATCGGCCGCGCGCTTGTGCACCGGCCGGGTGTCCAGCCGGCCCAGCACGCGCAGGCCGCCCGCGGCGATCCAGCCCTGCAGCTCGGCCCGCGTGCGCAGGCCCAGGTGCTCGGCCAGGTCGGACAGGATCAGCCAGCCCTCGCCGCCCCCTTCGCCTCCCTTGGCCCGCTCGCCTTCCGCCAGGTGCGCCGCCAGGCCCGCCAGCCAGCCGCGCAGCATGCGGCTGTCGGGGTCGTAGACCGCGGCCTCCAGCGGCGAGCTGGGCTGCGCCGGCACCCAGGGCGGGTTGCACACCACGAGGCCGGCGCGGCCGGGCGGGAACAGGTCGGCCTGCTGCAGCGTGACCCGGCCCGCCAGCTTCAGCCGCGCCAGGTTGTCGGCCGCGCAGGCCAGCGCGCGCGGGTCGAGGTCGGTGGCAATCACCCGCAGCCCGCGCTGCGCCAGCACCGCCGCGAGCACGCCGGTGCCGGTGCCGACGTCGAAGGCGCCGTGCCGACGGGCCGCCGCGGGCAGCGGCGCGCGCGCCACCAGGTCCACGTACTCGCCGCGCACCGGGGAAAAGACGCCGTGGTGCGGGTGGATGCGGCCGCGCAGCGCCGCGATCGGCACACCCTTCTTGCGCCATTCGAAGGCGCCGATGGCCCCCTGCAGTTCGCGCAGCGAGGCGGCATAGGCCTCGTCCGGCCCCAGCGCGCCGAAAGCCTCGCGCGCGGCGGCCCGCACGTCCGGCGCCCGCGCCAGCGGCACGCTGTGGTCGGCCTCGAAGGGCAGGACCAGGCGGCCCAGCACCGCGGCGCGTTCCGCAAGCATGCGGCGCTGGGCCTGGAAGGCCTGGGCCATCGCGGCAGGGCCCGCATCGGCGACCGGCGGCCGCGCCGTGCGCTGCTGGCGCCGGTCCAGCCGCCGCGCCATCGCCTGCAGCAGCTGCCTCGCATTGTGGAAATCGCCGCACCACAGGAGGCCGCGGCCTTCGGATGCCAGGCGCACCGCCGTGCCGGCATCCAGGCTGTCGTCTACCACCTCCACCGGCTCCGGCGGCGGGTGGCCGGCGAGCGACCGCCACGCCACGGCCTGCGTCACGCCGTCGGCATCGGTCCAGTGCAGTCGTGGCGCGGCTTCGGTCATCGGCGGATTCTCGCTGCCGCGCACCGGCCACCGGCCAGGATCAGAACGGCCCGCTGTCCAGCACCCGTTCGATCTGCGGCTTGCGGTCGTTGCCCCAGAAGGGCTCGCCGTCGACGATGAAGAAGGGCGCGCCGAACACGCCGGCCGCGATGGCCTGCTCGTTCGCGCGCTTCAGGCGCTCCTTCCACGCCGGATCGTTCCAGGCCGCCTCGGCGGCATCGGGGTCCAGGCCGGACTGTGCCGCCAGCGCCTTCAGCGCCGCGGGGTCGTTCAAAGGCACGCCTCGCACGAAGAATGCACGGAACGCGCTGCGCGTCCACTGGGCGGCGTCCGCCGGGCCCCGGCTGTCATGCAGCCACCAGTACACTCGCGCGGCATTCTGGGTGGGAATCGGGAACGGCTCGGGCATCACGAAGGGCACGCCTTCATGGCGCGCCGATCGCGCGAAGTCGCGCAGGCTGTATTCGCGCTTGATCGGGTACGACACCGGACTCTTCAGTTCAGCCGCCTGGAAGGTGACCCCCAGCAGGATTGCATGGCGGCGCACGGTGCGGCCGTGGCGCGCGGCCAGGGCATCGATCCACTCGTTGGCGATGTAGGAGTACGGCGACGAAAAGTCGAAGAAGAAGTCGATCGGCGGGCGCATCGGATCACCGTAGCGCCACGGCGTCGACGTGTCCATCCGTAACAGCGCGGCCACTGGTCACGCCGGTCGATGATGCGCGCCACTGACAATTCCCGCATGCTGCTGCCCTTTCACCACGCACCGCTGATGGCGCCGCGCGCGCCGGCGCGCGGGCCGCGTTGCCGATGACCGAACCCAACCTGCCCTTGCTGCAGTGGCTGGCCGCCTACCAGATGGTGCTGCCGGGCGTGATGTGGTGCGTGCTGTCGCTGCTGCTGCGTGAATCGCGCGCGGCGCTGCTGCAGTGGGGCCTGTTCATGATGCTGCTGGGCTGCGGCCTGGGCCTGGCCAGCCTGCGCGGCGAACCGCGCGACTGGCTCAGCTACAACGGCGCCAACATCGCCGCGGTGCTGGCCTTCGCGCTGATGCGGCGCGGCACCGAGCAGTTCCTGCGCCTGAAACCCGGGGACGCCGAACAGGCCTGGGTGCTGGTGCCGGTGGTGGCGCTGATCGCCGCCGCCGGCCCGGCCGAGCACTGGGCCACGCTGCGCATCGTGCTGTCGTACTCGGCGCAGGCCTTCCTGCTGCTGCGCACCGTCTTCCTGATCGGACCGGCGCTGCGCGAGCAGTTCGGGCCACGCATCGCGCTGGTGGTGCAGGCGCCGGGAATGATCGTCGCGCTGGTGCTGATCGGCCTCGGCCTCGGCCAGGTCTTCCGCTGGCCGCACCCGTCGGACATCCTGCAGACCGTGCCGGCCAACCTGGCGCTGATGGCGACCTACGCCACCGGCAGCGCGCTGTTCTGCTTCATGTTCACGATGATGCTGGCGCAGCGCCTGCTCGCGAACCTGCACGAAGCCTCGTCACGCGACGCGCTGACCGGCCTGTACAACCGCCGCTCGATGATCGAGCAGCTGGCGCGCCAGTGGCAGCGCCACCGCCGCACGCAGGCGCCGCTGGCGATCATGACGATCGACCTGGACCACTTCAAGCGCATCAACGACACCCTGGGCCACACCGCCGGCGACAGCGTGCTGGTGCACCTGACCAAGCTGCTGCAGAACCACGTGCGCGGCGAAGACATCGTCGGCCGCGTCGGCGGCGAGGAATTCATGCTGCTGCTGCCGGACACCGAGCCGCAGCAGGCCATCTCGCTGGCCGAGCGGCTGCGGGTGCTGGTGCGGGCCGAGGCGCTGGGCACGACCATCAGCGTCGGCATCGCCCTCGCCCATTCGGTCGACAAGGATCCGGAGAGCATGATCGCCCGCGCCGATGCCGCGCTCTTCCGCGCGAAGGAAGCGGGCCGCAACCGCATCGAGGTCGCGGACTGACCTGGCGGCCACGCCGGACGGGCGGGCCGCTCACCTGGGCGCGGCCGGGCCTGCCCCGCAAGGCGAACCGCGCGCTGAGGCCCAGCGCTAACGCAACCAGGCCTTCGCGATGGCCTTCAGGTGCGCCTCGCCCGTGCCGCAGCAGCCGCCCAGCACGTTGAGCGCGGGCAGGCCATCGCGCAGCCGCAGGTAGCGCCGGGCCAGGTCGTCCGGGTCGCCGGCATCCAGCGTATCGGCCGCCTCCAGCTCGGCATGGCTCTTGGCGGACGCGTTCGCGCGCACCGCGTGGATGCGCTGCCGCCAGGCGCCGCCGCGAGCCAGCACGGCATCGAAATGGCTGGGATGGGCGCAATTGATGCCGAAGTAAGCGGGTGACGCGTCGGCCGTGCCGGCATCCACCCGTTCGATGGCCTCGCCCAAGGCCTCGCCGCTGGGCAGCTTGCCGTCGGTCTCGACCGTGAAGGACAGCGCCACCGGCAGCCCCACGGCCGCCGCCGCGCGCGCCACGCCGATCGCCTCGGCGCTGCTGGTCATGGTGACGCCGATCAGCATGTCCACGCCGCCCTGGCGCAGCGCCTCGGCCTGCGGCTGGTGGTAACGCGCCGCTTCGTCGGCGCTGTCCGGCAATTCGGCCACGTAGCCGTCGCCGCGCGGGCCGATGATGCCGGCGACGACGATGTCGCCCTCGACGCGCGGCGCCCAGGTGCGGCGCAGCTGGTTGCAGAACTCGCCGGCCTGGCGGTTGATGGCGGCCAGCGCCGCCTCGTCGTAGCCCAGGCGTTCGCCCCAGTCGCTGCTGGCGCGCCAGGTCGGCGTCTCCAGCACGAAGCCGGCGCCGGGCGTGCGCGCGGCCAGCGTCAGGTAGGGCTTGTAGTACTCGGTCAGCAGCTGCCTGCCGCGCTCGTCGGCCAGCAGCGGGAAGGCGGCGAAGTGCGGCAGCTGCAGGCCGCGCTCGAACACCAGGGTGGTCTCCAGGCCACCGTCACTGAGGAACAGCGCCCCGCGGGACTGGGGCACGGTGGACGGGGAATCGGGGCTGCGGTCCATCGGGGCCTCCGGGCACGAACGTCGAGGCGGCCACGATAGGCCGCGGCGCCGCGGCCGCAATCAACCGAAAGTCAATCAGCGAAGCCGATGCCCGCAGCGGGCGGGCTGCCCGATGCCGCGCTGCCGGGCGCACGCCCCCTCCCGCGCAGCCATCACCCCAGTGCCCGCCCGATCAGGATCTTCTGCACCTCGGACGTGCCTTCGTAGATCTGCGTCACGCGGACGTCGCGGTAGATGCGCTCGACGGGGAAGTCGCTGACGTAGCCATAGCCGCCGAAGACCTGGATCGCCGCCGAGCACACGGCTTCGGCCATCTCGCTGGCGTTGAGCTTGGCCATGGCCGCTTCCTTCAGGCATGGCCGGCCGGCGTCCTTCAGGCTGGCCGCATGCCAGATCAGCTGGCGCGCGGCCTCGATCTTGGTGGCCATCTCGGCCAGCTTGAACTGGATGGCCTGGTGGCTGAAGAGCGGCTGGCCGAAGGCGGTGCGCTCCTTGCTGTAGGCCAGCGCCGCCTCGAAGGCCGCGCGCGCCATGCCCACCGACTGGCTGGCGATGCCGATGCGCCCGCCTTCCAGCCCTGACAGCGCGATCTTCAGGCCTTGGCCCTCCTCGCCCAGCAGGTTGGCCGCAGGCACGCGGCAGTTGTCGAAGGTGATCTGCGCGGTGTCGCTGGCGTGCTGGCCCATCTTGTCCTCGATGCGCGCGACCGAGTAGCCGGGCGTGCGCGTCTCGACGATGAAGGCGCTGATGCCGCGCTTGCCGGCGGCCTTGTCGGTCACCGCCATCACGATCGCGACGTCGCCGTTCTTGCCGCTGGTGATGAACTGCTTGACGCCGTTGAGCACGTAATGGTCGCCGTCCTTGACGGCTGTGGTGCGCAGCCCGTCGGCCTGCGAACCGACGTGCGGCTCGGTCAGGCAGAACGCGCCCAGCATGTCGCCACGCGCCAGCGGTTTCAGGTAGCGCTGCTTCTGGTCCTCGTTGCCGAAGGCCATCAGGATCGAGCAGACGGGGCAGTTGTTGACGCTGACCACCGTGCTGGTGGCGCCATCGCCGGCGGCGATCTCCTCGAGGATCAGCGCCAGCGACAGGTAGTCGAGGCCCGCGCCGTCGTACTCGGTCGGCACCGCCACGCCGTAGCAGCCCAGGCCGGCCAGGCCCTTCAGCTGCTCGGCGGGAAAGTGGTGGGTCTTGTCCCACTCGGCGGCCTTGGGCGCGATCTCGGCCTGCACGTAGTCGCGCACGGCATCCTGCACCGCGCGGTGGTCGTCAGACAGCAGCATGTTGGAGGATCTCCGATAGGGCTTGCAGCAGGGCGTTGCATTCGGCGTCGGTGCCGATGCTGATGCGCAGGAAGTCGGCGATGCGCGCGGGTAGCGCGAAGCGGCGCACGAGGATGGCGCGTTCGCGCAGCGCGGCGGCGAGCTGTTCACCGGCGTGCGCGGGGTGGCGCGCAAAGAGGAAATTGGCCTGGGACGGCAGCACCTCGAAGCCGAGGGTGCGCAGCACCGTGGCCAGGCGCTCGCGGGTGGCCATCACGCGGTGGCGGGTGTCGTCGAAATGCGCCTCGTCCTCGATCGCGGCGATGGCGCCGGCGGTGGCCAGGCGGTCGAGCGGGTAGGAGTTGAAGCTGTCCTTTACCCGGGTCAGGGCTTCGATGAGCGGGGCCTGGCCCAGCGCGAAGCCGACGCGCAGGCCCGCGAGAGAACGCGACTTCGACAGCGTCTGCACCACCAGAAGGTTCGGGTGGTCCGCGATCAGCGGCACCGCGGACTCGGCGCCGAAGTCGACGTAAGCCTCGTCGATCACCACCGGCGTGTTCGGCAGCGCGGCGAGCAGGCGGGCGATCTCGACGCGCGGCAGCGGACGGCCGGTGGGGGCGTTGGGGTTGGGGAAGATCACCGCGCCAGCGTCGGCGGCAAGGTAGTCGTCGATGGTGATCTGGAACTGGCCGTCCAGCGCGACGGTGCAGTGCGGGATGCCGTAGAGGCCGCAATACACCGGGTAGAAGCCATAGCTGATATCAGGGAAAAGCAGCGGCCGCGGCGCGTGGTTCAGCAACGCCATGAAGGTCAGCGCCAGCACGTCGTCGGAGCTGTTGCTGACGAAGACGTTCCCGGGCTGCAGGCCGTGGCGGCGGGCGATGGCTTCGCGCAGCGCGCGGCCGGTGGGCTCGGGGTAGAGGCGCAGGTCCGCGTTCGCCGCGGCGTGCAGCGCGTCCAGCACGCGGGGGCTGGGTGGGTACGGGTTCTCGTTGGTGTTGAGCTTGATGAGGCCGGGGATGGTCGGTTGCTCGCCCGGGACGTAGGGCGTGAGGGCCTGGACCACCGGGCTCCAGAAGGGGCTGCTGTTGCTCATGCGGAGGTCACCAGGCCAGGGGCTGGCCGTCGTGGTTCAGGAACTTGCCGTTGTCTTCGGGGGCCAGCGCTGCCACGGTGGCGCGCATGGTCTGCACGCTGTGCTCGACGGTGATGTCGGCGCCGGCACCGCCCATGTCGGTCTGCACCCAGCCGGGGTGCAGGGTGACGCAGGTGGCGCGGCCTTGCAGCGCGAGGGATGCGTCCTTGAGGACCGAATTCAGCGCGGCCTTGGAGGCACGGTAAAGCCAGCCGCTGGGGCTGGTGCGCTGGCCGATCGAGGCCATGATCGAGGAGATGACGGCGATCTTCGCGTTCGGGGCCAGCGTGTCGGCGACGGCGGGCAGGAGCCGCATGGCGGCAAGCACGTTGGTGTGCATCACCTGGTCGAACTCGGCTTCCGTCGGCGGCTGCAGGCCGGTGCTGCGGGGGCCATAGACGCCGGCGACGAACCAGACGGTGTCGAAGGCTTCGCCGTCGATCTGCCACGCCAGGCCGGAGCAGCTGGCCATGTCGGCAACGTCGAGCCACAGGGGCTTGGCGCCTTGCTGCGCCAGCTGCGCGTGGGCGGCTTCGCTGCGGACGGTGGCGGTCACCTTGTCGCCGGCGGCGAGGTGCTGCTTGACCAATTCAAGGCCGATGCCGCGGGAGGCGCCAATGATGAGGACGTTCATGTTCGTCTTGTCTTCCGATTTGCCTTGGTCAACGATCATTCGCTGCACGGCGCCGGGTATTCGCCCCGGCAGGCGAGTCACTTCTTTCTGTTGGCCCAGAAAGAAGTAACCAAGAAAGAGGGCCTAACGTCCATCCGTGCCTCCGCACGCGAAGGCTTTCGACACGGTGTGTTCACCGCTCCGGCGTTCTCAATACCCCGAACCGTCGGTCACCAGATTGGCAGTGACTGCGCCCTGGCATGCGAAAGCGTGCCAGGGCTGTTGCGCGTTAGAAGAGTTCGATGGCCATCGCCGTGGCTTCGCCGCCGCCGATGCACAGGGCCGCGACACCGCGCTTCAGGTTGCGCTTACGCAGCGCGCCCAGCAGCGTCACCACGATGCGCGCGCCCGACGCACCGATGGGGTGACCCAGGGCCACGGCACCGCCATGCACGTTGACGATCTCGTGCGGCAGCTTGAACTCCGCCATCGCCGCCATCGTCACGGCGGCGAAGGCTTCGTTCACTTCCCACAGGTTGACGCTCTTGGCATCCCAGCCGGCCTTCTTCAAGGCCTTGTCGATGGCGCCGACCGGGGCGGTGGTGAACCAGTCCGGGGCCTGCGCATGCACGGCGTGGGAGACGATGCGGGCCAGGGGCGTGAGGCCGCGTGCCTTGGCGGTGGATTCGCGCATCAGCACCAGGGCCGCCGCGCCATCGGAGATCGACGACGAGGTGGCGGCGGTGATGGTGCCGTCCTTCTTGAACGCGGGCTTGAGCCCCGGGATCTTGTCGAGCTTGGCCTTGAAGGGCTGCTCGTCGAACTTGACCACGGTATCGCCGGTCTTGCCGGGCAAGGTGACGGGCGCGATTTCCCAATCGAAGCTGCCGTCTTCGTTCGCGGCCTTGGAGCGCTGCGTGGAGGCGATGGCGAACTGGTCCTGCGCCTCGCGCGTGAAGTCGTACTTGCTGACGCACTGCTCGGCGAACACGCCCATGGCCTTGCCGCGCTCGTAGGCGTCTTCCAGGCCATCGAGCGCCATGTGGTCGTACATCGCGGTGGCGCCGTACTTCACGCCCTTGCGCGCGAACATCAGGTGCGGCGCGTTGGTCATGCTTTCCATGCCACCGGCCACCATCACCTGGGCCGAACCGGCGGCCAGCATGTCGTGGGCGAACATCATCGTGCGCATGCCGGAGCCGCACATCTTGCTGAGCGTGACGGCACCGGCCGAATCCGGCAGGCCGGCGCGGCGCAGGGCCTGGCGCGCCGGCGCCTGGCCTTGGCCAGCCATCAGGCAGTTGCCCATCAGGACTTCATCGACGGCGTCGCCCGGCACGCCGGCGCGCTCGACTGCCGCCTTGATCGCGACGGCGCCGAGTTCCCAGGCGGCCAGCGACGAGAAATCGCCCAGCAGGCCGCCGATGGGCGTGCGGGCAGCGGAAACGATGACGACGGGATCGGTCATGACAGGCTCCTTCAGCGGATGGTGTGGGGGCGAATCAGGCTGGGGTCAGCGATTCGGAAGCGGCGGACGGGTGGACGCGCCGCTGGTGCAGGAAGCGGCGGTTCGCTTCGTAGGGGAATACATCATGCACATGCCCGGCCAGGATGCGGTCCTTGTGCCCTTGCCAGAAGGCCGGGTCCAGCAGGTCGGCGTGGTGCTTCATGAACACCTCGCGCACCGACGGGTTGCCGAGCAGGAAGGGCGCGAAGGTCTCGGGGAAGATGTCCTTCGGGCCGACCGAATACCAGACCTCGCCGGACATCTCCTCTTCCTCGTTGCGCGGCTCGGGCACCTTGCGGAAGTTGCAGTCGGTGAGGTATTCGATCTCGTCGTAGTCGTAGAACACCACCTTGCCGTGGCGGGTGACGCCGAAGTTCTTCCACAGCATGTCGCCCGGGAAGATGTTGGCCGCCACCAGGTCCTTGATCGCGTTGCCGTACTCGATCACCGCATGCTCGATCTGCTCGCGCGTGGCGTCCTGCAGGTAGATGTTCAGCGGGATCATGCGCCGCTCGATGTACAGGTGCTTGATGATCAGCGCGTCGCCGTCTTCCTCGACCTGGCTGGGCGCGAACGCCTTCAACTCGGCCACCAGTTCCTCGCTGACGCGGGCACGCGGGAAGGCCACGCTGGTGTACTCCAGCGTGTCGGCCATGCGGCCGACGCGGTCGTGCGTCTTCACCAGCAGGTACTTGCGCTTGATCTGCTCGCGCGTGGTGTCCTTCTGCGGCGGGTAGAAGTCCTTGATGACCTTGAACACGTAGGGGAACGACGGCAGGTCGAACACCAGCATCACCATGCCCTTGATGCCGGGCGCGATGCCGAAGTTGTCGCTGGAGTGGCGCAGGTGGTAGAGGAAGTCGCGGTAGAAGGCGTTCTTGCCCTGCTTCTGCAGGCCCAGCGCGCTGTAGATCTCGGACCTCGGCTTGCGCGGCATCAGGCTGCGCAGGAACTGCACGTAGGCGCTGGGCACCACCATGTCGACCATGAAGTAGGCACGCGCGAAGCTGAACAGGATCAACAGGTCGTCCTGCGTGAAGAGTGCGGTGTCGATGACCAGCAGGCCGCGCTCGTTGTGCAGGATGGGCAGCACGATCGGGGTCTCGGAGAATCCGTTGACGATCTTGCCGATCAGGTAGGCGCCCTTGTTGCGATAGAACAAGGACGACAGCACCTGGATCTGGAAATTCGCGCGCAGTCGCACGCTGCCCACGGTGCCGCGCAGCGCATTCATCACCAGGTCGATGTCGCGCCCCAGGTCCTCGAAATCGCGCTTCAGCTGGAAGTTGGTGACGATGCGCAGCAGCGTCTCGCGCAGCGTGTCCCGCGTGGGGTAGTAGGCGCGGTAGGTGGGCAGCGAGGCCGGCTCGTCGTTCTCGATGTACTCGGTGCTGACCGCGGGCCGCACGAACAGGAAGTCGTTGCGGAAGTAGCGGTGGTGCAGGATCTTGGTGGTGACCGAGTTGAAGAAGGTCTCGGCCAGCTCGGGCTGCTGGTGGTTGATGAGCAGGCCGATGTAGTGCAGCTTGACCTGCTGCCAGGTGTCGTCCGACAGCGTGGCCACGTCGAACTCGTTCTGCAGCCGCTCCACCGCCTCGTCCACGCGCGTGTCGTAGAACTCGATGCGCTCGCGCTGCGCGCGCTGCTGGCCGTGCCAGTCCGCCGCCTCGAAGCGCTGCTTGGCGGCACGGTTGGTTTCGCTGAACAGCTGGTAGTGCCGGTTGAAACCTTCCAGCATCGCCAGCGCAACGTCGTAGGCCCGCGGATCGCTCAGGCGGTGCGGGAACACCGCGCGCGCCGGCTGCTCCATCACGCCACCACCTGGGCCTGCCGCTGCCGCCAGCGCTGCTTCAGCTGCGCCAGTGCGGTGTCGTAGGCCAGGCCCACGTCCTCGAAGCACTTGGCGGTGATCTGCAAGTCTTCCAGCAGGCCGTTGTGCAGGCCGTAGACCCAGCCATGCACCACCACCTCCTGGCCACGCTGCCAGGCGTCGCGAACGACGGTGGTGCGGCAGACGTTGCGCGCCTGCTCCAGCACATTCAGCTCCACCAGCGCGTCGACGCGCAGGCTCTCGGGCAGGCCGGCCAGGAAGCCTTCGTGCAGGTCGCGCACGTCCTGCACGTGGCGCAGCCAGTTGTCCACCAGGCCGGCACGCTGGTTCTCCATCGCGGCGCGCACGCCGCCGCAGTTGGAATGGCCGACGACGATGATGTGGCTCACCTTCAGCGCATCGACCGCGTACTGGATGACCGACAGCGCGTTCAGGTCGGAATGCACCAGCAGGTTGGCGACGTTGCGGTGAACGAACAACTCGCCGGGCAGCAGGCCCACCAGTTCGTTGGCCGGCACGCGGCTGTCGGCGCAGCCGATCCACAGGTACTGCGGCGACTGCTGCTGCAGCAGCCGGCTGAAGAAGCCCGGCTCGCGGGCCTCGGTGGCCGCGGCCCATTCGCGGTTCTTCTCGAAGAGTTCCTGCAGTTCGACCGTCATTGCACGCCTACTTCCAAGATTGCTGCACTGCACACAGTTTACGCAGCGGCCAGCAGGCGGGTCGGCAGCGGCCCGGGCTCGTCGCCCGGCTGCAGCCGCCGCACCGCCACCTGGGCCTCGCGCGAGCTGACCGCCTCGGTGAACCCCGGATCGTCGAAGCGCAGCATCACCCCATCGGGCGCGCCGTAGGCCGGCAGGCCCTGCACCTGGCGCAACATCGGCTGGCGCCAGGGCTCGCTGTCCAGGTGCGGGCAGAAGGTGCCGGGCAGCCAGCCCAGGCCATCGCGCACGCCGCCGCCAGGCACGCTGTCGGTGATGTAGTGCTGGAACCAGCAGTTGGCGCCGGCACTGATGCCGGAGAAGACGGTACCGGCCTGCCACACCTCGTGCAGCGCCTGGTCGAAGCCGAACTCGCGCCACACCGCGATCATCGCCACCGTATTGCCTCCGCCCACGTACACCAGGTCCGCCTCGCGCACCGCCCGTGCGTAGTCACGCTTCATGTCGTAGGGGAAGAAGGGCAGCGTCGAAGGCTCGCATCCGAGTTCCAGGAAGAGCTTCAGGAAGCGCAGTTGCGCGCGCTCGCCGTCCCCTCCGGCAGTGCCCAGGTACAGCACCTTCGGCCGCCGGTCGTTCGGGCCCAGGCGCGGCTCCAGCAGCGACAGCAGGTAGCGCTCCTGCAGGCCGCGGAAGTCCTCCATCAGGAAGCCGCCGCCTCCGATCGCCACGATGGCGCCACCCATGGTTCACTCCCCGGCGCGTTCGCGCTCACATGGTCTCGGCAAACAGCTCGCGCCCGATCAGCATGCGGCGGATCTCGCTGGTGCCGGCGCCGATCTCGTACAGCTTGGCGTCGCGCCACAGGCGGCCCAGCGGGTACTCGTTGATGTAGCCGTTGCCGCCGAAGACCTGGATGCCCTCGCCGGCCATCCACGTCGCCTTCTCGGCGCACCACAGGATGACGCTGGCGCAGTCTTTCCGCACCTGGCGCACGTGTTCGGTACCGAGCTTGTCGAGGTTCTTGCCGACCGTGTAGCAGAAGGCACGCGCAGCCTGCAGCACGGTGTACATGTCGGCCACCTTGCCCTGGATCAGCTGGAACTCGCCGATGCTCTGGCCGAACTGCTTGCGGTCGTGGATGTAGGGCACCACGTTGTCCATCACCGCCTGCATGATGCCGATGGGGCCGGCGGCCAGCACCGCACGCTCGTAGTCCAGGCCGGACATCAGCACCCTGGCGCCACCGCCCACCGTGCCCAGCACGTTCTCGGCCGGCACCTCGACGTCCTGGAACACCAGTTCGCCGGTGTGCGAGCCGCGCATGCCCAGCTTGTCCAGCTTCTGCGCGATGGAAAAGCCCTTCATGCCTTTCTCGATCAGGAAGGCGGTGATGGCGCGTGCGCCCCCGCCAGCTGCCCGCCCGCCCGAAGGCCGGCGGCCCCCTTCGGGGGGAGGCGAAGCCAGGGGGTCGTCATGCCCGGGGTCGGTCTTGGCATAGACCACCAGCGTGTCCGCGTCGGGGCCGTTGGTGATCCACATCTTGCTGCCGTTGAGGACGTAATAACCGCCTTTGTCCTCGGCCTTCAGCTTCATGCTGATGACGTCGGAGCCGGCGCCGGGCTCGCTCATCGCCAGCGCGCCGACGTGCTCGCCGCTGATCAGCTTGGGCAGGTACCTGGCCTTTTGCGCCTCGTTGCCGTTGCGTTTGATCTGGTTCACGCAGAGGTTGGAGTGCGCACCGTAGCTCAGGCCCACCGAGGCGGATGCGCGGCTGATCTCCTCCATCGCGACCATGTGCGCCAGGTAGCCCATGGCCGCGCCGCCGTACTGCTCGGGCACCGTGATGCCGAGCACGCCCAGTTCACCCATCTTGCGCCACAGATCCATCGGGAACTGGTCGCTGCGGTCGATCTCCGCGGCGCGCGGCGCGATCTCGGCCTGCGCGAAGCTGCGCACCGCGTCGCGCAGCGCGTCGATGTCCTCGCCGAGCTGGAAGTCGAGGCCTGGCAGATTGCTCATGAATGTCTCCTGAAAGTGCGTTCGCTGCGGAAGGGAGTCAGTGCTTGAGGCCATCCCGGCCGCGCACGGCCATCACCGTCGCGGTCATCGTGGCCACGCGTTGGGGTTGGCCGTCCGCATCGGCCTGCCAGGCGCTGCCATCGACGACGCTGATCGTACGGCCGGCCTTGGTGACCTCGGCCTCGAAGCGGAAGTCGGGCCCGCGCGCCGGCGCGAGCAGGTTGACCTTGAACTCGATCGTCAGCACCGCGGCATCGGCCGGCATCAGCGAAAACGCGGCGTAGCCGCAGGCCGAATCGAGGGCGGTGGAGACGATGCCGGCATGCAGGAAGCCGTGCTGCTGGGTCAGCTCGGGCCGGTGGCGCATGGTGAGGACGACCCGCCCGGGCTCGACCGCTTCGATGGCCGCGCCCAGCGTCGCCATCACGGCCTGCCGCCCGAAGGAATCGCGCACGCGCTGCTCGAATCCCGCTTCCGCCTCGAACGCTGCTGCCATCGGCCGGCTCCTGTGCTGTGCCGTGTGTGGGGATGGTGGACAAATTGACGTTTACGTAAACGTCAATCGCGAGATCATAAACGAAGCACCGCGGCGCGCGGGAAACGGCGGCGCATTCCGCTTGCGTTCCGCGCGGCCCCGCGCTGCGCGCGCCGGCACAGCGCCCAGCGCCCAGCGCCCAGCGCCCAGCGCCCAGCGCCCAGCGCTCAGCGCTCAGCGCTCAGCGGGCGCGGACTTGCGCGGCTTCGCCGGCCGTGCGGGTCGCGCGTCTGCCGCGCGGCGGTCCGCCAGCAGGCGCTGGCAGCGGCTTTCATGCTGGCCCAGCTCGGCCAGCGTCACCTGCAGGTCTTCCAGCTGCTGCTCCAGCTGCTGGCGGTGCTTGGCCAGCGCGGCCGCAAAGGCTTCCAGCTGCGGCCGGGTGTCGGCCGGGGTCTCGTACATCGTGACCAGCTGCAGGATCTCCGTCAGCGAAAAGCCCAGGCGCTTGCCGCGCAGCGTCAGCTTCAGGCGGGTGCGGTCGCGCTGGCTGTAGACGCGGTTGCGGCCGGCGCGCGACGGCGACAGCAGGCCGACGTCCTCGTAGAAGCGGATCGCGCGCGGCGTGATGTCGAATTCCTGCGCAAGCTCGGTGATGGTGTAGCTGCGGTCGTCCTTGGGACGGGCGGCAGAGGCGGCGGCGGGCATGGCGGGCAATCGCTATTGACGTTTACGTCAATGTACCGCGAGCAGGCGGGTCCGCCGCCCCGATGCAATGCCCGATGCCGGATCGCCGTCAGTCGAAGTTCGGCAGCAGTTCCGACCGCAGCTGGCCACGGCGCTCTTCGTAGTCGGGCAGCACCGAGCGCACCACCTCCCAGAAGGCAGCGCTGTGGTTCATCTCGCGCAGGTGGGCCAGCTCGTGGGTGACCACGTAGTCGATCACCGGCAGGCCGAAGTGGATCAGGCGCCAGTTCAGCCGCACCGAGCCGTCGGCGCTGGCGCTGCCCCAGCGGGTGGAGGCCGAGGACAGCGACAGCCGCTTGATCCGCACGTTCAGCCGCGGCGCGAAATGGGCGCAGCGCTCCTCGAACACCCGGCGCGCCTGGCGCTGCAGCCAGCTTTGCACCGCCTCGCGGATCTGCGCCTGCGTCGCCGTCTGCGGCAGGCCCACGTGCAGCGTCAGCCGGGGCACGCCAGGCAGCGCCTCGGCGGCGGTGTGCAGCACCGCGCCGGTGACGCGCGCGTCCAGCACCAGGATCACCGTATCGCCGAGGAACGGCAGGCCGGTGCCGTCGCGCCATTCAACGCGCTGCGCCTGCATGCGCTCGGCCCGCTGCTGCTGCTCGTGCAGCTTGCGCAGGATCCAGCCGGCCTTGGACTGCAGGGCCTGCTCCACCTCGCCGACGCCGACCCAGCGCGGCGCGCTGACCGACAGGCCCTCGGCGCTGACGACGAAGCCGATGCTGCGGCGGCGCGCGCGCCGGAATTCATAGCCCACATGGTGTTCGCCCAGCCGCACCTCGCGCTGCGCGCGCGGATGCACGAAACGGCGCGAGGCGGGCGCGGCCGCCGGAGTATCGGGGCTGGAGGGAGACGGCATCGGGAAGGAGGGCGCCCACCTGCTCGGGACCAGGCCGGCGGCGGCGCCAGGCACGGTCAGCGGCGCGGCGGTCGCGTCCGGCGACGGCGACGCCGCGTCGAACAGCGACAGCTGCTGCTCATGCGTTGCATCAGGGCGGGACCGCGCCATGGCGGCCGATTCTACGGACGTGGCGACGGCTTTCTGCCCCGGAAGGCCTTACAGCGCTAACGCGCGTAGGCCTCGGGGTCGAGGCGGCGCATTTCCGCCTCGATCCAGGCCTCCACTTCCCGCATCAGCTCGTCGGGCTGGCGGCCCGCGACGGGAATGGGCTTGCCGATCGAGATGTCGATGACGCCCGGCCGCAGCAGGAAGCTCTTGCGCGGCCAGCAGCGCGCCGAGGTCACGGCGATCGGCACGATGGGATTGCCGGTCGTGATGGCCAGGCGGCTGGCGCCGGCCTTGTAAGTGCCCTGCTCGCCCCGCGCGCTCCGGGTGCCCTCGGGGAACATGATGACCCACAGGCCCTGGGCCATCAGCTTCCTGCCCTGCTCGGCGACGCGGTTCCAGGCCTCGGTGCGCCTGCTGCGGTCGATGTGGATCATGTCCAGCCGCGCCATCGCCCAGCCGAAGAAGGGGATGTACAGCAGCTCGCGCTTGAAGACGTAGCACAGCGGGTGCGGCATCAGCGCCGGGAACGCGAAGGTCTCCCAGGTCGACTGGTGCTTGGGCGCCAGCACCACGGCGGCATTGACGTCGTTGGCCGAGGGCAGGTTCTCCATGCCCTGGATGCGGTGGCGCACGCCGCAGATGACCCGCGCCCCCCAGACGGCCGTGCTCAGCCATCCGGCGCACATCCAGTACACCGGCCGCCCGCGCACGAAGATCGAGAACACCAGCACTGCCAGGGCCCAGGGCACCACGGTGACCGCCATCCACAGGACGAACAGCCCCGAGCGCAATCCGTTCAACACATTCAATGCAGGTCTCCGGGGCCGGACATCGGCGCATGCTCGCGCCGCAGCAGAAATTCGGTGAAGCCGCCGAGGGTTTCGTGCAGCTGGGCGCCGGGCACCTGGGCGAGCACGTGCGCGATCTGCGCATCGTCCAGGTTGGCGGACCGGCCGCCCAGCACCAGGTGCGGCTCGCAGCCGGCGGCCTGCGCGGCCAGCAGGTCGCGCAGCGTGTCGGCCACCATCGGCACCATGCGCAGGTCGATGCCGTAGCGGCGGCCGATTTCCTTCATCAGGCCCGGCTGCGGCTTGCGGCAGTCGCACTGGTCCTCGGGCGTGTGCGGGCAGAAGAAGACCGCATCGAGCCGGCCGCCGACGGCCGCCAGGCGCTGCATCATGTAGGCGTGCACGGCGTTGACCGAGGCCATGTCGATCATGCCGCGGCCGATGCCGCTCTGGTTGGTGGCGATCACCGCATGCCAGCCGGCGTGGTTGAGTCGCGCCACCGCTTCCAGCGCGCCCTCGATCGGCTGCCACTCGCTGGGCGCCTTGACGTGGTCCTCGCGGTACTCGTTGAGGATGCCGTCGCGGCCGAGGATCACGAGCTTGAGCACCGGTTGCATGCGAGCCTCCCGTCGTCTGGGGTCAGCGGTTCGCTCAGGCCGCCAGGCGCGACAGGTCGGCGACGCGGTTCATCGCCGCGTGCAGCCCACCCAGCAGCGCCAGCCGGTTGTTGCGCAGCGCCGGATCGTCCGCATTGACCATCACGCCGTCGAAGAACGCATCCACCGGCGCCTTCAGCGCGGCCAGCGCCTGCAGCGACGCGGTGTAGTCGCCGCGCTCGAAGGCGGCGTCCGCGGCCGGTTGCACGGCCGCCAGCGCCTCGTGCAGCGCGGCCTCGGCCGGCTCCTTCAGCAGCGCAGCCTGCACCGGTGCGCCGGCGCCGGCTTCGGACTTCTTCAGGATGTTGCCGACGCGCTTGTTCGCCGCTGCCAGCGACGCCGCCTCCGGCAGCGCCGCGAAGGCACGCACGGCGGCCAGGCGCTTCGGGATCTCCGCCCAGCGCTCGGGCCGCGCCTCGACGACCGCATCGACCTCCTGCGCGCTGTAGCCCTGCTCGCGCAGGTAGCCCGCCAGCCGTTCGCGCAGGAAGAAGCCGACCTCAGCCTGCGCCTGGCCATGGCCCTGCGGAAAGGCCGCGAAGGCCTGGCCAACCAGGCGGTGGATGTCCAGCGGCAGCTCGCCCTCGATCAGCATGCGGATCACGCCCAGGGCATGGCGGCGCAGCGCGAAGGGGTCCTTGTCGCCGGTGGGCACCTGGCCGATGCCGAACAGCCCCGCCAGCGTCTCCAGCTTGTCGGCCAGCGCGACCGCCAGCCCCACCGGATTGCGCGGCAGCGCGTCACCCGCGAACCGCGGCCGGTAGTGGTCCTCGACCGCCAGCGCAATGGCCTCGGTCTCGCCGTCGTGGCGGGCGTAGTAGCCGCCCATCACGCCCTGCAGTTCGGGGAACTCACCGACCATGTCGGTCAGCAGGTCGGCCTTGGCCAGCAACGCGGCACGGTCGGCCTGCGCGGCCAGGCTGTCGCCACCCAGCGCCTGGCCGATCGACTGCGCGATCGCGCGCACGCGGCGCAGCCGCTCGCCCTGGGTGCCAAGCTTGTTGTGGTAGACCACCTTGTCCAGCCCGGGCACGCGCTCGGCGAGCGGCTTCTTGCGGTCCTGGTCGAAGAAGAACTTGGCATCCGCCAGGCGCGGGCGCACCACCCGCTCGTTGCCGCCGGTCACGGCCGAGGCATCGGCGGGCCGGATGTTGGAGACGACGAGGAACTGGTGCGTGAGCCTGCCCGCGGCATCCAGCAGCGGAAAGTACTTCTGGTTCGCCTTCATCGTCAGGATCAGGCATTCCTGCGGCACGGCGAGGAACTCCGGCTCGAACCGGCACAGCAGCACGTTGGGCCGTTCGACCAGCGCCGTCACCTCGTCCAGCAGGGCCGGGTCGTCGATGGGTTGCAGGCCCAGCGGCTTCGCGGCCTCGGCGAGCTGGCGGTTGATCTCGGCGCGGCGGGCGTCGAAGGAGGGGATCACGGCGCCCTCGCCCTCGAGCTGGGCGACGTAGCCATCGGCATCACGCAAGGACAGCTGCGGCGCGGCGGCTTCGAAGCGGTGGCCCTGCGTCACCCGGCCGGCGGCCAGGCCCAGCACCGAGACCGGCACGACGTCCGAGCCGTGCAGCGCGACCAGGCGGTGCGCCGGCCGCACGAAGTTCACGCTCTTCCAGCCGTCGGCCAGCTGGTAGCTCATCACCTTGGGGATGGGCAGCTTGGCCAGCGCTTCGTCCAGCGCACGCTGCAGGCCCTCGGCCAGCGTCGCGCCGGGCACCACGCTGTCCAGGAACAGCGCCTCGGCCTTGCCGTCCATCGCGCGCTTGAGCGAGGGCACGGCCGATGCATCGGCGCCGACAGCGGCCAGCTTCTTCAGCAGCGCGGGCGTCGGCGCGCCGGTCGCGTCCAGCGCCACGGCGACAGGCATCAGCTTCTGCTGCACCGCGCGGTCGGCGGCCTTCGGAGCCACGTCCTTCAGGTGCAAGGCCAGGCGGCGCGGCGAAGCGAAGGGCGTGAACGCCGCAGCGTCGGCCACCAGGCCCTGGGCCTTCAGCGACGCGGCGATGCCGCCCGCAAAGGCCTCGCCCAGCCTCTTCAGTGCTTTCGGCGGCAGTTCCTCGACGAACAGCTCGACCAGCAGGTTCTTTGACGTCGTGCTCATGCTCAGGCGGCCTTCTTCTTGTCCAGGTCGGCCAGCACTTCGGCGGCCCAGTCCTTCGGCGCCATCGGGAAGCCCAGGCGCGCACGGCTGTCGACGTAGCTTTGCGCGACGGCGCGCGCCAGATTGCGGATGCGGCCGATGTAGGCGGCGCGTTCGGTCACGCTGATCGCGCCGCGGGCGTCCAGCAGGTTGAAGGTGTGGCCGGCCTTCAGCAGCTGCTCGTAGGCCGGCAAAGCGAGCTGCGCCTCCATCAGGTGCTTGCTCTGCCCCTCATGCGCGCCGAAGGCGTGCAGCAGGAACTCGACGTCGGAGTGCTCGAAGTTGTACGTGCTCTGCTCGACCTCGTTCTGGTGGTAGACGTCGCCATACGTCAGGCCGTCCGTCCACTTCAGTTGATAGACGCTCTCGACCCCTTGCAGGTACATCGCCAGCCGCTCCAGGCCGTAAGTGATCTCGCCGGTGATCGGCTTGCAGTCGATGCCGCCGACCTGCTGGAAGTAGGTGAACTGCGTCACCTCCATGCCGTTGAGCCACACCTCCCAGCCCAGGCCCCAGGCGCCGAGCGTGGGGTTCTCCCAGTCGTCTTCCACAAAGCGGATGTCGTTCTTCTTGAGGTCGAAGCCCAGGGCTTCGAGGCTGCCCAGGTACAGCTCCAGGATGTTGGCCGGTGCGGGCTTGAGCACCACCTGGTACTGGTAGTAGTGCTGCAGGCGGTTGGGGTTCTCGCCGTAGCGGCCGTCCTTGGGGCGGCGGCTGGGCTGCACGTAGGCGGCCTTCCAGGGCTCGGGGCCGAGCGCGCGCAGGAAGGTGGCGGTGTGGCTTGTGCCCGCGCCCACCTCCATGTCGTAGGGCTGCAGCAGGGCGCAGCCCTGGGCGGCCCAGTAGTCCTGAAGACGCTGGATCAATTGCTGGAAGGTGAGCATCGCGGCGGCAGTCGGCGACTTGAAGGCAAACCGTGGAGTTTACCGGCGGGTGTGCCGCAGGATCGGTTCCTTGGTGGCCGCCAGCGCGGCGGCCCGCCCGGCGTCAGCGCCGCCGGCGCGCCGCGATCAGCAACAGCAGCCAGGCCAGCACCAGCAGCGGCCACAGCCCGGTCGCACCGACCCAGGCGGCATACGGCGTGCGCCCCTGCCGGCCCTGCACCTCGGCCGCCAGCACCCCGCGCGTGAACGGCGGCAGCGAGGCTGTGACGCGGCCGCGGTGGTCGACGACCGCCGTGGCGCCGGTGTTGGTCGCGCGCAGCATCGGCCGCTGCAGCTCCAGAGAACGCATGCGCGAGATGTTCAGGTGCTGCTCGACCGCGATCGTGTCGCCGAACCAGCCGATGTTGCTGACGTTGGCCAGCACGGTCGGCGCATCGGCCGGGCTGGCGAAGCGCAGCGCCAGCTCCTCGCCGAACAGGTCCTCGTAGCAGATGTTCGGCCCGATGCGCTCGCCGCGCACCACGAAGGACGGCGCGTCGGGCCGGCCGCGCATGAAGTCGCCGAGGGGGATGTTCATCAGGTCCGTGAACCAGCGGAAGCCGGTGGGGATGAACTCGCCGAAGGGCACCAGGTGCGACTTGTCGTAGCGGTAGACGCTGGCCCCGCCGGCAGACAGGCCGACCACCGCGTTGCTGTAGCCGTCCCGCTCGTCCCCCAGCGGCACGCCCAGCAGCGCCGCCGGGCGGCCCGGCTGCGCGAAATGCTCGCGCAGCGCCGGCCAGTAGTCCGGGTCCAGCTGGTCCAGCTGCGCCGGCAGCAGCGGCACGGCGGTCTCGGGCGCGACGACCAGGTCGCCGTCCGACGCCTTGAGCGCGCCGGCCACCCAGGCCAGCGTGGCCGGCAGGTGCTCGATCGCGAACTTCTCGTCCTGCGCCACGTTGGTCTGCAGCAGGCGCACCTGCAGCGACGACGACGGCTGCGTGAAGTCGATGCGGGCCAGCCCGAGCGGCAGCAGCCACGCCAGCGCCACCGTCGCCGCCAGGGCGATGCCGGCCCGCCGACGGCCGCGCACCAGGCCGGCCAGCAGTGCCGCGGTGAAGGCCAGCAGCGCCCCCATGCCGTAGACCCCGACCCACGGCGCCCAGCCGGCGAGCGGACTGTCGACGTGCGCGTAGCCGCTGGCGACCCAAGGGAAGCCGGTGAACACCAGCCCGCGCGCCAGCTCGGCCGCCAGCCACGCCAGCGCGAACGCCAGCGCATCGCGCAGCGGACCGCCGCGCCGAGCGCGCGCCACCGCCGCCAGCGCGAGCGCAAAGTACCCCGCCAGCGCCAGCGACAGCAGCAGCACCGCCGCCACCGCGAGCGGTGCCGCCAGCCCGCCATAGCGGTGCATGCTGATGAAAAGCCACCAGGTGCCAGCGACCCCCCAGGCGGTGGCGAAGGCCAGGCCCAGGCCGGCGGCGCGGCCGGGCGCCGCGTCGCCGAGCACGCGCCACGCCAGCCAGGCGACCGCCGCCAGCTGCAGCAGCCAGCCGGCGCCGGTGTGCACGAAGGCCAGGGTCTGCAGGGCGCCCAGCGCCGCGGCCAGCACGAACTCAGCCGGCCGCTGCGGGCCGATGCGGCGCCTGCGCATCGAATGCAGGGCCGTCAATCCGCGGCGTCGGGCGGGGCCGCGCGTGAGGTCTTGAACCAGCGCACCGCGCCGCCGCGCGTCAGCATCACCTGGAAGGCAAGGCCGCCGACCTCCACCGTTTCGCCGCGCCGGGGCACACGGCCTTTCTCGTGGGCGACCAGGCCGCCGATGGTGTCGAACTCATCCTCGGGCAGGTCGGTGCCGAACGCGTGGTTGACCGCGGAAATCGTCGCATCGCCGGCGACACGCTGCGTGCCGTCGGCCAGGGTGTAGATGCCGCTCTCGGCCTCGTCGTCATCGAACTCGTCCTCGATCTCGCCGACGATCTCCTCCAGCACGTCCTCGATCGTGATGATGCCGGCGGTGTTGCCGAACTCGTCGATCACGATGGCCAGGTGGTTGCGGTTGGAACGGAAGTCCCGCAGCAGTTCGTTGAGGTTCTTCGATTCCGGCACGAAGACGGCCGGCCGCAGCAGCGTGCGCAGGTTCAGTTCGGGTGCCCGCTGCAGCTTCAGCAGGTCCTTCGCCATCAGGATGCCGATGATGTTCTCGCGCTCGCCGTCATACACCGGGAAGCGGGAGTGGCCGGTCTCGATGACCGCGTTCAGCACCTCTTCATATGGCGCGTCGATCGCCAGCATGTCCATGCGCGGCGCCGCCACCATCACGTCGCCGGCCGTCAGGTCGGCCATGCGGAGCACGCCCTCGAGCATGATGCGCGACTCGGGCGCGATCAGCTCGCGGTGCTCGGCACTGGCCAGGGTTTCGATCAGCGCATCCCGGGAATCGGGGCCGGGGGAGACGAACTCGACCAAGCGCTCGAAAAAGCTGCGCTTCTCACCGGAGGCGCGCTGCGCCGGCCGGGCGGAAGGGGGTTCTGACACGACGGGTGTCGAAAGTGGCGGAGCGCCGAGAATACCCCAGGCTGGCAGCAGGGGCCGATGGGACCCCGCCTTGACAGGTGCGGTGCCTTGCAACACAGTCCGCCGCCCCCATCTGGCTGGGTCGACGCGCAGCCGCCGCCCCAGACTGACGTTCCCGATCCCGGAGCCCTCGCATGTCCAACGGACTGATCCCCGCCACCATCCTCACCGGCTTCCTCGGCAGCGGCAAGACCACGCTGCTCAAGCGCGTGCTGACCGAATCGCACGGCCAGAAGATTGCCGTGATCGAGAACGAGTTCGGTGAGGAGAACATCGACAACGACATCCTCGTGATGGAGTCGAAGGAGCAGGTTATCCAGATGAGCAACGGCTGCGTCTGTTGCACGATCCGCGAGGACCTGCGCTCGACGCTGTCGGACCTGGCCGAGAAACGCCGCAAGGGCGAACTGGACTTCGAGCGGGTCGTCATCGAAACCACCGGCCTGGCCGACCCCGGACCGGTGGCGCAAACCTTCTTCATGGACGACGAGATCGCCGAGAGCTACCTGCTCGACTCGATCCTCACGCTGGTGGATGCCAAGCACGCCGACAGCCAGCTCGATACGCGCCAGGAAGCGCGCCGCCAGGTCGGATTCGCCGACCAGCTCTTCATCAGCAAGACCGACCTGGTCGATGAGGACACGGTGCACGCGCTGGCTCATCGCCTGAAGCACATGAACCCGCGCGCGCCTCAGCAGAAGGTGCATTTCGGCGAGGTGCCGCTGTCGCAGGTGTTCGACCTGCGCGGCTTCAACCTGAATTCCAAGCTCGAGATCGACCCCGAGTTCCTGTTCTCCGACGACCATGGCCACCATCACCACGACCATGATCACGACCACGAACACGGCGAGCACTGCGACCACCCGCACCACCACGCCCACGACGACGACGTGAAGTCCTTCGTCTTCCGCGCCGACAAGCCCTTCCACGCCGCCAAGCTCGAGGACTTCCTCGGCTCGATCGTGCAGGTCTACGGACCGAAGATGCTGCGCTACAAGGGCGTGCTGCACATGAAGGGCAGCGAGCGCAAGGTGATCTTCCAGGGTGTGCACCAGCTCATGGGCAGCGACCTCGGCCCGAAGTGGCTGCCGGGGGAACAGAAGCAGAGCAAGATGGTCTTCATCGGCATCGACCTGCCCCGAGACATCCTGCAGCAAGGCCTGGAAGGCTGCCTCGTGTGATGGTGGAACGGCGCCCTTTTGCACAGGGTTCCGTGACTACAATCCGCGCGCCCAAAACCGACGCTGGAAAGACCCCAGGTCCGGGCAGAGAACAGGTATAAAGCCACTGCGAGGAGTCCCGAAGTGAGCAAGACCTCGGCCAAAAGCCCGGACACCGACAAGCCCGCCTCCGGCACCGCCGGCAAGAAGGCGGCGCCGCCGGTGACCGCGTCGGCGCCAGCTGCCAAGACCGTGAAGACCGCGCCGGCCAAGGCCGCCACCGCGAAGCCGCCCGCTGCCAGGGGCGACGACAAGGTGGCCGACGCCGTCGCCGAACCCGCGCACTCCGCCGAAGGCGCACCCGCCGTCACGGCGGCCGCGCCGACCCCGGGCAACAACCGGTTCTCTGATCGGTTTTCCCCTCCGAAGCCCCCTGCTCGTGGATTTCCCGAACCCATGGAAACTGTGAAGCCTGCCGTCAAGGCAGACCCGAAACTCGTCAATGCCTGGAAGTCCAAGGCCGGCCGCGACCTGACCGAAGCCGAGTTGCTCGCGATGCCCGAATCCGAGTACATGAACGACAAGCAGCTCGATTTCTTTCGCGCCCGCCTGCAGGCGCTGAAGGACGACCTGCTGTCCAACGCCGGCGAAACCACCGAACACCTGCGCGAGGACACCTCCATCGTTCCCGACCCGGCCGACCGGGCGACGATCGAGGAAGAACACGCGCTCGAGCTGCGCACGCGCGACCGCGAGCGCAAGCTGCTGAAGAAGATCTCGCAGTCGCTCGGCCGCATCGAGGCCGGCGACTACGGCTACTGCGATGAAACCGGCGAACCGATCGGCCTCGGCCGCTTGCTGGCACGGCCGACCGCCACGCTGTCGCTCGAGGCGCAGCAGCGCCGTGAACTCAAGCAGAAGATGTTCGGCGACTGAAGCGATGCAAGCCGTTGCGCGCGTCGCCGCGCTGTCCCTTGGCAACACCGGCGGGTTCGGCCCGAGGGTGCGCATGGAGGTGTCCACCGCCCATGGCTGATCCCAAGGACGGCGAAAGCTTCCTGCGCAAGGTCGTGCGCTTCGTGGCCAACCCGGCCACGGACTGGTCCGACATCAACTCGCGGCAGGAAGACAGTCGCGACCTCGACCTTGAGCGCTCCGAGTTGAAGGCGATGGTCGAGCGCAAGCGGCGCAACGATTTCGTCCGCAAGCGCGAGTTCGACATGCTGCGCCGCCTCCGCCGCGAGGGCCTGTCGCCTGAGCAACTGGCGGCGCTGGGCGGCTCCTCGCGCATCGACGATTCCGAGGTGCGCCTGGCCGACGCAGGCGCCCGCCAGGACGTGCGCGTGAAGGCCAAGATCGACGAGATCGAGCAGCAGATGGTCGGCGAAGGCATCCGACCGACCAGCACCAAGCGTTCGCCAGGCTTCTACAACGCGCCCACCCAGCCGGTCGCCCTCCACTCCGGCGACAGCGAAGCCGAAGTCGGCGGGTCGGACAGCGAGCAGCTGCCGGCCCTGCCGCCGCTGCCGCAGTTCGACATCCCGCCCGCGGCCGCGCCCGCGCCGGCGGTGATGGGTGGTGGCGTGGCCCCGCTGCGGCCGGCGGACCCGCCGCGCTCCAGCCAGTTCCCGCCCAGCGAGCTGTCACCACCGCCTCGTGCACCGGCACCTCCAGCTCCCACGGCGGCAACGGCGGCGGCCGCGCTGCGGCCCGGTGTATCGGGCGGCGACTCGAACTTCGCGGTCGAAGTCAGCGAAGTCGTGCACGATCCGGAGCTGGACGAGGCGGTGATCGCCTTCGCCAACGCCGACTTCGCGCACTGCGAGGAGTCGCTGACCGGGCTGGTGAGTGCGGGCGCGCCGCGCTACCAGCATCCGGAAACCTGGCTCGTGCTGTTCGACCTGTACCGCGCGACCGGCCAGCAGGTGAAGTTCGAAGGCCTCGCACTCGAGTACGCCAATCTCTTCGGTGCTTCGTCGCCGCAGTGGTATTCGTTGCCGAAGCGCGTGGCCGAAGCGGCCGCCACCGAAGAACGCCCCAAGGCGGCACGCCCGCCGACCGGCGACGTGGGCTGGGTCAGCGCCGAGGTGCTGGACCTGGAGGCCGTTGCCCGACTGCGTTCCGCGACGCTGCAGCTGCCCTTGCCGTGGGTGCTGGACTGGTCGGTGCTGCAACGCGTCGAAGCCGAGGCTGCCGGACAGCTGACCGAGCTGTTCAAGCAGTGGGCGAAGCAGCGCGTCGAGATGCGCTGGCAAGGGGGCGAGCAGTTGCTGGCCGCCCTGCAGGAAGCCGCGCCGACAGGCGTGCGCGACGCCGATCCCGTGTTCTGGATGTGTCGCCTCGAAGCGCTGCGCCTGGCCAACCGGCCGGACCAGTTCGACGAGACCGCGATCGACTACTGCGTCACCTACGAAGTCTCGCCACCGTCCTGGGAGCGCACCGAATGCACGGTGCGCATGGCCGGTGGTGCCCATTCGACGAGCGCGCCGCCGCTGTCGGTCGTCAGCGAGGTTTCCACGGGCTTCATGGAGTCCAGCCTGCTCGACGACCCTCAAGGCGGCCAGCAGGTGGCGACCGTGGACCTTTCGGGCCAGCTGATCGGCGACATCGGTTCGACGCTGGTGCGGCTGGACAGCAAGCTCGCGAAGGCGCAGCTGGTCAACGTCTCCTGCGCGCGGCTGATCCGCGTCGACTTCATTGCCGCCGGCGATCTGCTGAACTGGGTGCTCGCCAAGCGCAGCCAGAACCGCAGCGTCACCTTCGTCGATGCACATCGGCTGGTGGCGCTGTTCTTCGGCGCGATGGGCATCAACGAGCACGCACGCGTGCAGGTCCTGCGCGACTGAACCGCGGACCACCGGCCGGCCGCAGGCGGCGGCTGGCGCCCGACTTCCCTTCCCGTTCACGAACCCCACCATGGAACCCTTCCACGGCACCACCATCGTCAGTGTGCGGCGACAGACGCCGCAGGGCTGGCAGGTCGCCCTCGGCGGCGACGGCCAGGTCACGCTGGGCAACATCGTCGTCAAGGCCAGTGCGCGCAAGGTGCGCAAGCTGTACCGCGACCAGGTCCTCGCTGGCTTCGCCGGCGCCACCGCGGACGCGTTCACGCTCTTCGAACGCTTCGAGGCCAAGCTGGAGAAGCACCAGGGCCACCTGGTGCGCGCGGCAATCGAGCTGACGAAGGACTGGCGCACCGACCGCGTGCTGCGCCGGCTGGAAGCGATGCTGGCGGTGGCCGACCTCGACGCCAGCCTGATCATCACCGGCAACGGCGACGTGCTGGAGCCCGAGATGGGTGTCATCGCGATCGGCTCGGGCGGGGCCTATGCCCAGGCCGCCGCGCGGGCCCTGATCCAGCACACGGAACTGGGAGCGCAGGACATCGTCAAGCAATCGCTGGTGATCGCCGGCGACCTGTGCATCTACACGAACCAGAACCACACCATCGAGACCCTGGGGTGATCCAGCATGAAACAGCCTTCACGCGCACTTCGTTCGCTGCCCCCGCGCGGGGGCGCTGAGCACCTTGGGACCGGCCGCACGGTGCCGCGATGAGCATGACGCCCCAGGAGATCGTCTCCGAGCTCGACAACCACATCGTGGGCCAGGCGGCGGCCAAGCGCGCCGTGGCCATCGCGCTGCGCAACCGCTGGCGCCGCCAGCAGGTGGACGAGACGCTGCGCGCGGAGATCACGCCCAAGAACATCCTGATGATCGGCCCCACCGGCGTCGGCAAGACCGAGATCGCGCGGCGGCTGGCCAAGCTGGCAGACGCTCCCTTCATCAAGGTCGAGGCCACCAAGTTCACCGAAGTCGGCTACGTCGGCAAGGATGTCGACACCATCATCCGCGACCTGGTCGACATGTCGGTCAAGCAGGAGCGCGAAGCAGCGATGAAGCGCCAGCGGACCCGCGCCGAGGAAGCCGCCGAGGAGCGCATCCTCGATGCGCTGGTGCCGCCGCCGCGCGACCCTGCGGCCGGCTTCGGCCTGACAGCCGCGGCGCCGGCACCCGTGCCGGACAGCACGGCACGCCAGGTCATGCGCAAGCGCCTGCGCGAAGGCACGCTGGACGACAAGGAAATCGAGATCGAGCTGGCCGAGCCGCGGGCCGGACTGGAGATCATGACGCCGCCCGGGATGGAGGAGATGGCCGAGCAGCTGAAAGGCATGTTCTCGCAGCTGGGCCAGACCAAGCGAAAGACGCGCAAGTTGAAGATTGGCGAAGCGCAGAAGCTGCTGGTCGAGGAAGAGGCGGCGAAGCTGGTCAACGACGAGGAGATCAAGACCCGCGCGCTGCAGAACGCCGAGCAGAACGGCATCGTCTTCATTGATGAGATCGACAAGGTCGCTTCGCGCAATGAGCACGGCGGCGCCGAGGTGTCGCGCCAGGGCGTGCAGCGCGACTTGCTGCCGCTGGTCGAGGGCACCACGGTCAGCACCAAGCACGGCATGGTCAAGACCGACCACATCCTGTTCATCGCCTCCGGCGCCTTCCACCTGGCCAAGCCGAGCGACCTGATCCCCGAGCTGCAGGGCCGCTTCCCGATCCGCGTCGAACTGGGGTCGCTGTCGGTCGACGATTTCGAAGCCATCCTCGTCAGCACGCACGCCAGCCTGATCAAGCAGTACCAGGCGCTGCTGGCCACCGAAGGCGTGACGCTGGCCCTCGCCCCCGAGGCGATCCGGCGCATCGCCCAGATCGCCTTCGAGGTGAACGAACGCACAGAGAACATCGGGGCACGCCGGCTGGCGACGGTGATGGAGCGGCTGCTCGACGAGGTCAGCTTCGATGCGCCACGCCTGGCCGGGCAGACCGTGCAACTGGATGCCGCGGCGGTCGACGCAAAACTCGGCGAACTGGCTCGCAACGAGGACCTGTCGCGCTACATCCTCTGAAGCTTGCAGGCCGCGGCGTGAAGGTCGCCCTGCCGCGCTGGATTACTACAGCGCCAGGCGATGCGACTGCAGCACCAGCAGTCCGTCGAAGATCAGCGAATCGACGAGTTCGTGCTCGACGTCCAGGTAGGGCGCCACCTTCCAGCCGGCGCCACCAGTCATCAGCGTCAGCGGCGGCTCGCCGCAGTGCGCGCCCAGGTGGCGGTGCAAGCGCTCGATGGCACCGGTGATGGCGTAGGTGCCGCCGCTGGTCAGCGCATCGCTGGTGTTGGTGGGGAAGGTGCGGACTTCCCCGGTCGGCACGCGCAAGCCGGCCGTGCCGCCTTCGAGCGCGCGCAGCATGATGCCGTGTCCAGGCAGGATCAAGCCGCCATGGAAGCGGCCGTCCGCATCGACCGCGTCCACCGTCACCGCCGTCCCCACCATCACCACCAGAACCGGCCGCCGGACGCCGCGCGACAGCACGTGGTGCCGGGCGCCGATCTGCGCGACGAAGCGGTCCGCGCCGAGCCGCCCCGGGTGGTCGTAGCCGTTCGTGATACCCCCGGCCTGGGGCACGGAGACCACCCAGCGCGGCTCGATGTCCCACAGCTCGAGTTGCTCCTCGACGCGGCGGCGGATGGCGTCGCCCGCCACGTTGCAGCCCAGCAGACTGGCCGGCGGAGGCAACCGCTTCCACTCGCCTTCCGCCAGCTGGTCGATGTTTTCGAGAAACACCGCACCATGCGAGAGCATTGCCGCACCGGGCTGGGGCGACGCGTAGAGCGCCCATTTGAGGCGCGTGTTGCCGATGTCGATCGCCAGGAAGCTCATCGCGGACGCGGAATTCCGGGGTTGCACGGGGATCACCGGGCAGCCCCGGTGGAGTGGTTGCGAAGCGTACCAGCGCCGTGCGCGGCCCGCTGGCATGCTGGCACCGAGCTCGCATACAAGACTGATGAGCCAGCGCGGCTGGCTCGACCTGCCCGAAGGTCCGCTCAACCCCTCCTGGAGCCCTCCGATGAACCGCCGCCCTTTCCTGACTCTGCTTGCGTGCTCCGCCCTGGGGGCCACGGCGCCCCTGCTGCCCAGCGCGGCGCACGCGCAGGCCGCGCTGGACACGGTACTGGCCAGGAAGGTGATCACGATCGCCGTCCCGACCGACTTCCCGCCCTACGGCTTCGTCGGCACCGACCTGCAGCCGCAGGGGCTGGACATCGACATGGCGCAGCTGATCGGCGCCAGGCTGGGCGTGAAGGTGACCCTGGTGCCGGTGATCAGCGCGAACCGCATCCCCTACCTGCAAACGAGGAAGGCCGACCTCGTGATCTCCACGCTGGGCAAGAACACCGAGCGCGAGAAGGTCATCGACTTCACCAGCGCCTACTCGCCCTTCTTCCAGGCGGTGTTCGCGCCGAAGACGCTGGCGGTCAAGTCCCCATCCGACCTGGCCGGCAAGACCATCGGCGTGACGCGCGGCGCCATGGAGGACATCGAACTGGGCAAGGTCGCGCCCGCCAGCGCGGACGTCAAGCGCTTCGAGGACAACAACGCCACCGTGGCGGCCTTCGTGTCGGGCCAGGTGCAGGTCATCGCCACCGGCGTCTCGGTCGCCGGCACGATCATCCAGAAGAACCCGCAGCTCGGCACCGAATACAAGTTCCTGCTGAAGGACTCCCCGAACTTCATCGGGGTGGCCAAGGGCGAGGACAAGCTGCGGCAGAAGGTCAACGAGATCATCGCGGCGGCCAAGGCCTCGGGCGAGCTGGACAAGCTGGCGCAGAAGTGGCTCGGCCGCCCGGCCGGTGACCTGCCGAACTGAGGCCTGGCGCGCGCATGGTCAGCCTCGACTTCGCGGCGGTCCTCGCCGACTGGCCGCTGCTGCTGCGCGGCCTGGCTCTCACGGCCGGGCTCACGGCGGTGTCGGCGACGCTGGGCCTGGCCCTGGGCATCGCCTGCGCCTGGGCGCGGCTGCACGGCGGGGCGGTGCAGCGCTGGAGCGTGGGCGCCTACGTCGAGCTGATCCGCAACACGCCCTTCATCGTGCAGCTCTTCTTCATCTTCTTCGGGCTGCCGAGCCTGGGGCTGAAGCTGTCGCCCGAGTTGGCCTCGGTGATCGCGATGGTCGTGAACCTGGGCGCCTACGCGGCGGAGATCGCCCGCGCCGGCATCCAGGCCACGCCGCGCGGGCAGATCGAGGCGGCGCGCTCGCTGGCGCTGACCGAGGCGCAGGTTTTCCTGCGCGTGGTGCTGCCGCCAGCGCTGGCGCGGGTATGGCCCGCGGTGGTCGGGCAGATCGTCATCGTGATGCTGGGATCGGCCGTGTGCGGCCAGATCGCGGCGCAGGAGCTGAGCTACTACGCCAACCTGATCCACAGCCGCAACTTCCGCGCCTTCGAAGCCACCTTCGTCGCCACCGCGCTGTATCTGGGCCTGGCGGTGCTGCTGCGGCACCTGCTGCAGCGCCTGGGCACGCGTCTTTTGCACGTCAGGCGCTGAACGCCTGAACCGGATTCCGCCACATGGTCGAGTTCACCCTCTGGGACATCCTGCGCAACCTGCTGCTGGCCGCGCGCTGGACGGTGCTGCTGTCGCTGGCCGCTTTCGCCGGTGGTGCGCTGGTCGGTGCGGCATTGCTGGTGGCGCGCATCGCTCGCGTGCCGGGCACCGCGCGCGGCGTGGCGCTGTACGTGCAGCTGTTCCAGGGCACGCCGCTGCTGATGCAGCTGTTCCTGGCCTACTTCGGCCTGGCGCTGGTCGGTTTGGACGTGCCCGCCTGGGCCGCCGCCGGCCTGGCGCTCACGCTCTACAGCAGCGCCTTCCTAACGGAAATATGGCGCGGCTGCATCGAAGCCATCCCGCGCGGCCAATGGGAAGCCGCGGACAGCCTGGCGCTGGACCTGCGGCAGACGCTGGTGCACGTGATCGCGCCGCAGGCGCTGCGCATCGCCATACCGCCGACGGTCGGCTTTGCGGTGCAGGTGATCAAGGGCACGGCGCTGGCGTCGGTGCTGGGCTTCATCGAACTCACCAAGGCCGGCACGATGATCAGCAACGCCACTTTCCGGCCCTTCACCGTGTACGCCTGCGTGGCGTTGCTGTACTTCGCCTTGTGCTTCCCGGTGTCAGCCTGGGCCCGCCGGCTCGAAAGGACTGCTTCCCGATGAACGCGATCGTCACGATCGAGGGCCTGCGCAAGGCGTACGGCGACAACGAGGTGCTCAAGGGCATCGACCTGCAGGTGCAGCGCGGCGAGGTCATCGCCATCATCGGCAAGAGCGGCTCGGGCAAGAGCACCTTGCTGCGCTGCGTCAACGGCCTCGAATCCTTCCAGCACGGCGCCATCAGCGTCGACGGCCAGCCGCTGCGCGCCGGCGATGCGAAGGCGCTGCGCGAGTTGCGCCAGCACGTCGGCATGATCTTCCAGAGCTTCAACCTCTTCCCGCACCTGTCCGTCGGACGCAACGTGATGCTCGCGCCCACGCTGGTGAAGCGGCGCGATGCGGCCAGCGCCGCCGGCGCGGCACGCGCCCTGCTCGAGCGCGTCGGCCTTGCGGACAAGTTCGACGCGGCGCCGGACCAGCTTTCCGGCGGCCAGCAGCAGCGGGTCGCGATCGCCCGCGCATTGGCGATGGAGCCGGCGGTGCTGCTGTGCGACGAGATCACCTCGGCGCTCGATCCCGAGCTGGTCGGCGAGGTGCTGCGCGTGGTCGAGTCGCTGGCCGACGACGGCATGACGCTGCTCATGGTCACGCACGAGATGAACTTCGCGCGGAAGGTGGCGGACCGGGTGGTGTTCATGCACGCGGGCCGCATCCACGAGGTGGGCGCACCGGCAGAGTTGTTCGGCGCGCCGCGCACGCCGGAGTTGCGCCAGTTCCTCGCCGCCCTGCACTGATCGCTTGCCCCCCTGCCCGCGGAATCCGCTTTCCTTGTTGCGCCGCCGCATCAGCGGTGCGGCCCCTCCTGTGCGTCCGCCGGGAAACGCTTTTGCGAATCATTCTCATTGGTGTTAGAGTGCGCGTCCTCACGGCCGGCTCAGCGGTCGTGCGAGCTACATGCCTTCGACCGCCCGCACCGCCTCCACCGCTCCCGCCCAAGCCGCGCCCGGGCCGGCCGCCACGTCCACCGTGGAACCGGGACGCATCCCGAGGCCGGGCGTCCCGGCACCATCCGCACCACTGCCGCTGGGCCCGCACGACGAAGCCCTTCCTCGAAGCGAGCGCCGGCTGCTGATCGCCGGCGTTGCCGGACTGCACGTGCTGGCGCTGTGGGCTCTGCTGCAGGTGGATTCCGTCCAACGCGCGGTGCGTGAGGTGTCGCCGCTCGTCGTCGACTTCATCACCCCCGAAGCGCCGCCGCCCCCGCCGCCACCGCCAGTGCGTCCGCGCGTGCCAGCACCGCGCCCTGCCCCGGCACCGGTCATCGCGGTTGCTCCGACGCCCACGCCGGCACCGGCCTCATTCGTCGTGCCGGCGCCCGAACCCGTGCCGGCGCCCGCGCCCGCGCCTGCGGCAGTGCAAGCCCCACCGGCACCCCCCGCGCCGGTGCCGCCGCCTCCACCGCCCGCGCCCAAGCTGCTGCCGGCCACCGCCGTGCGCTACCTCGTGCCACCGCCGATCGAGGTGCCGATGGCCTCGCGCCGCCTCGGCGAAGCCGGCACCGTGGTGCTGCGCGTGCTGGTCGACACGGCCGGCCTGCCAAGGCAGATCACGCTGCACAAATCCTCCGGCTTCACGCGACTGGACGAGCAGGCCATCAGCGCCACGCGCAAGGCGCGTTTCGTGCCGCAGATGGAAGACGGCCTACCGATCGAGGTGATCGCCACCGTGACGGCCGAGTACGAACTCACCCAATAACTCTCAAAAACGCTGTCATCCCGCCATGGACACGCCCACCCTCGGCTTCGGCCACTTCCTCACGCAGACCGACGCGCTCGGCAAGGCCCTGCTCGCCATCCTGATCCTGATGTCCGTCGCCAGCTGGGTGCTGGTGGCGGTGAAGGGGCTGTCGCAATGGCGGCGCCGACAACGCGGCGCAGCCTTCCTCGCGACCTTCTGGAATGCGCCGACGCTGGACGCGGTGCGGCACGAGCTCGCCACGCACGGCGCGCACGACCCGTTCTCGCACCTCAGCGCCCACGCGCTGCATGCGCAGGAACACCATGCCCGCCACGGCGCCACCCGCCTGGCCGATGCCGGCACTGGCAGCGAGTACATCACCCGCACCATCCGCAAGGTGCTCGACGAGGAAACCATGCGCATGGAAAGCGGACTGACGACGCTGGCCACGGTCGGCGCCACCGCGCCCTTCGTCGGCCTGTTCGGTACGGTTTGGGGCGTGTACCACGCGCTGGTGGCCATCGGCCTGTCCGGCGCGGGTACGTTGGACAAGGTGGCCGGCCCCGTGGGCGAAGCACTGATCATGACCGGCCTGGGCCTCGCCGTGGCGATTCCCGCGGTAGTCGCCTACAACGCGTTCACCCGCAGCAACCGGGTGCTGGCGGCGCAGCTCGACGCCTTCGCATTCGAACTGCACAGCTTCCTGACGCTGGGCGAAGCGCCCGGCGCCGCTGCCGCGCAGGCCGCGGACAACGGCAAGGTGCGGCCGTTGAAGCCGGCCACCGCCTGACGCGCGAACGGAGCGTCCACGATGGCCTTCGCCTCCTTCGACGGCAAACGCGGAGCCGCGCCGCTGGCCGAGATCAACATGGTGCCGCTGATCGACGTGATGCTGGTGCTGCTGGTGATCTTCATCGTCACGGCACCGCTGCTCACGCATGCGGTGAAGCTGGACCTGCCGAAGGCCAGCGCCGAAGTCAACGAGCTGAAACCGCAGAAGATCGAGTTCGCGATCGACGCGGCCGGCACGCGCTACTTCAACGGCGAGGCGGTCACGCGCAGCGAGGCCGCCGCCCGCTTCGAGCAAGCCGCCCGGCAGCAGCCGCTGCCCGAAGTGCACCTGCGGGCCGACCAGTCCGTGGCCTACCGCGCCGTGGCCGAGACGCTGGCCGATGCCTCCAAGGCCGGCCTGCACAAGATCGGCTTCGTCAGCGAGCCTGAGCAGCGCTGACCCACTCCCCCTCCCCGCTTCGCCTCAGCCAGCGCGGCCGAATGCGACCGCGCAAGCCAGATCACTGTCCGCTTCCGGAGAACAACAGATGTCCTTCCCCAACGACAAGACCCGAGCGCTGCCGCTGCTGCCGCTGGGCGCGCTGGCCGCCGGCTTCGGCCTGGCCGGCCTCGCCGCGGCGCAAACCCCGGCCGCCGCGCCGCAGCCCGCTCCTGCCGCCAGCGCGCCTGCCGCACCGGCGGCCGACGACAGGGCCGGCGCCGTGATGCCCACCGTGAAGGCCAAGGCCAGCGCGGTTCGCCAGGGCAAGGCAAGCGTGCAGGCGGTGACGACGTCGATCGGCAAGGGCACGCAGGAACTGCGCGACATCCCGCAGTCGGTCACCGTCGTCACCGAGCGCCTGATCGACGACCGCAACCTCGACACGCTGAAGGAGGCGCTGCACAACACCGCCGGCATCAGCTTCCAGGCAGCCGAGGGGGGCGAGGAGGACATCCGCCTGCGCGGCTTCTCGCTGGCCTCCACCGGCGACATCTTCGTCGACGGCATCCGCGAGCCAGCCTTCTTCGAACGCGACACCTTCAACTACGACCGCCTGGAAGTGCTGCGCGGCTCGGCGTCGATGCTGTTCGGCCGCGGCTCCACCGGCGGCGCAGTGAACCAGGTCAACAAGCAGCCGCTGCTGTACGGCCGCAACGAGGTCGACCTGACCGTGGGCAACGGCAAGTACGCCCGCGCCACCGCCGACCTGAACCTGCGCACCGGCGAGAACGCGGCGCTGCGCGTGAACCTGATGAAGACTGACGCCAACAACTGGGGCAACTTCATCGACAAGGAAGGCGTGGCCGCCAGCTACGCGCTGGGCATCGGCACGCGCGACGAGTTCAGCGTAGGGCTGTACCACCTCGACAACCACAACGGGGTGAACTACGGCATGCCCTGGCTGCCGCCGAGCGCTCCCTTCAACGCGACAACGAATCCCACCGGGACCGTCGATCGCGTCCTCGTGCCCGTCGATCCGAAGAATTACTACGCCGCCTCCAGCGACTACAGCGACGGCAGCGCCAAATACGGCACCCTGTCGCATATCCACCGCTTCGGCCAAGGTAGCGAGCTGAGGACCGTGCTGCGCAAGGCCAGGTACGACCGCGACCTGCGCGCCAGCGCGATCCGCTTCTGTGCCTTCAGCACCGCCAACCCGGAGTGCCCGGTGGCGGCCACCGACCCCGTCACCGCGCAAAGCATCGGGCCTCACACCATCCTGACGCGTGGCAACAACGTCAAGATCCAGCAGCTCGACACGCTCAACTTCCAGTCCGACTACAACGGCCGCTTCAACCTGGGCGGCATGAAGCATTCGGTGCAGGCGGGCGTCGACTATGCGCACGAGGAGTTCCAGAACTTCGCGGCCAGCGCGCTGCCATCGCCCAAGCCCAAGACCACCATCGGCACGCCCAACGACGGACGGGGCGTCAACGAAGGCGCGCGCCTGGTGACGCTGAATCGCACCTTCGACGCCAAGGCGCTCGGCATCTATGCGCAGAACCTGGTCCAGATCGCCCCGCAATGGAAGCTGCTGGCCGGCCTGCGCTGGGACCGTTTCGAGGGCAAGTACGACACGCCGCAGATCGGTGCGGCCGCCCCCACCCACCGCGAGCGCCGCGACTCGCTGTGGAGCAAGCGCGTCGGCGTGCTGTTCCAGCCGACCGCCTTCCAGTCGTACCACGTCTCCTACGGCACCTCGTTCAACACCTCGGGCGACACCTACCAGTACGACCTGCTGGGCAGCAACACACCGCCGGAAGGCAGCAAGAACTTCGAGATCGGCGGCAAGCTGGACTTGGCGAGCGGCGACCTCAGCGTGCGCGTCGCGCTCTTCCACTCCGTCAAGACGCACGAGAGAAACCGCGACACCCAAACCACCGAGACCCAGCCCACCGCCTACCTGCTATCGGGCGAGCGGCACGCCAGCGGCATCGAACTCGACGTGGCCGGCCGGATCACGCCCAGCTGGGAAGTCTTCGCTTCCTACGCGTTCATTCCAGAAGCCGAAATCGACAAGGGATCGCCGCCGGTGAACAACCCGAACGGCACACCGGTCAGCCTGCAGAACGAGCGCGTCGGCGCTCGCCCCGGCGGCACGCCCAAGCACAGCGGCACGATCTGGACGACCTACCAGCTCGGCGCGTTCCGCTTTGGCGGGGGCCTCAACGCACGCAGCGCCGACTCGCCTCCGTTGATCGAGGCCTTCAAGGCCCCGGCCTACGTGACCGGTGACCTGATGGCCGAGTACACGCTGAACGACCTGAGCTTCAAGCTCAACGTCACCAACGTCACGAACAAGCTCTATGCCGATATGCTGTACCGGGGCCACTACATCCCCGGCAAGCCGCGCACCATCCAGCTGACCACGAGCTACCGCTTCTGACGCTCACGGCCCCGCGCGTCCACACCGCGACCATGCTGCTGCACATTCCACAAGTCCTCGACGCCGTCGCGCTGCGCCAGGCGCGTGAGCTGCTGGGCGCGGCAGCCTGGGTCGACGGCCGCACCACGGCGGGCCCGCAGGCCGCGCAAGCCAAACGCAACCAGCAGCTCGATCCGAACGCACCAGCCGCGCAAGCCCTGCGTGCGCTGGTGCTGCGGGCGCTGGACGGTCATCCGCTGTTCTTCTCGGCCGCGCTGCCCAGGCGTGTGCTGCCGCCGCAGTTCAATCGCTACGCGGGCGACGCCAACCAGTACGGCGACCACGTCGACCAGGCCATCCGCTACGGCGGCGAGCCCGGCCAGCGCGTGCGCACCGACCTGTCGTGCACGCTGTTCTTCAGCGACCCGGCCGACTACGACGGTGGTGAACTCGTCATCGAGCACAGCTTCGGCCAGCAGCGCGTGAAGCTGCCGGCCGGCGACCTGGTGCTGTACCCCGGCACCAGCGTTCACCGCGTCGAGCCGGTCACGCGCGGTGAGCGGCTCGCGTCCTTCTTCTGGATCGAGAGCATGGTGCGGCGCGACGACCAGCGCCAGCTGCTGTTCGACATGGACATGGCGCTGATGCGGCTGCGCTCGGCGCACGGTGAATCCGCCGAGACGGTGCGGCTGACCGGCGCGTACCACAACCTGCTGCGCATGTGGGCGGACAGCTGAAGGCCTTCACGCTCGCCGACTACGAGCCTATGGCTCGCGCGGCGCTCGACGAGTCCGCATGGTCCTACCTTGCAGGAGGAGCGGCCGACGAGATCACGCTGCGTGAGAACCGCGCCGCCTGGGACGCCTGGCGCCTGCTGCCACGGGTGTTGCGCCCCTTGGCTGGCGGCCACACCCGGCAGATGCTGCTGGGCCGCCAATGGCCGCACCCGATCATGCTGGCGCCGGTGGCCTACCAGCGCCTCTTCCATCCGGACGGCGAGCACGCCAGCACCCTCGCCGCCGCGGCGCAGGGCGCCGGGATCACGTTGAGCACGCAGGCCAGTGTCCCGCTCGAGGACGTCGCTCGTCTGGCGCTGGCCGAAGCCGGCCGGGGTGCACTGTGGTTCCAGCTCTATGTGCAGCACGACCGCGGCTTCACTCGCGAGCTGGTGCAGCGCGCCGAGGCCGCCGGCTATGAGGCGCTGGTCGTCACCGTGGACGCACCCACCAGCGGCGCCCGCGACCGCGAACGGCGTGCCGGCTTCCGCCTGCCGCCAGCGGTGCAGGCTGTCAACCTCACCGGCCTGCCGCCGAGGTCGTTCGCTGAACTGCCCGCCGGTGCCAGCGCACTCTTCGACGGCCTGTTGCCCGGCACTCCGACCTGGCAGGACATCGGGTGGCTCGCCGGCCTGACGCGCCTGCCGGTGCTGCTGAAGGGGGTGCTGCACCCGGATGACGCAGTCACCGCGATCAGCGCCGGCGCGGCCGGCCTGATCGTCAGCAACCATGGTGGCCGCACGCTGGACACCGCCGTCACCACGGCCCACGCGCTGCCGCGCGTCGCCGACGCAGTGGACGGGCGCGTGCCGCTGCTCGTGGACGGTGGCATCCGCCGCGGCACCGATATCGTGAAGGCGCTTTCGCTGGGGGCGCAGGCAGTCATGATCGGACGCCCGTGCATCTGGGCGCTGGCGGCCGAAGGCGCACTGGGCGTGGCACGTTCGATCCGTCTGCTGCGCGACGAATTCGAGATCGCGCTGGCCCTGTGCGGCTGCGCGACGCTGGCCGAGGTCACACCGGCACTGCTGACACCCGGGCGCGCCTGATCCAACAACCGAGCGAGCGACGCCGCGCCACGGGGTGGGCGTCAACCAGCGGCGTTGCGCCGATTCGTCGCCTATCGGTCACGGGGTCGGCGTGGGCCGCGCGTGGGCCTTGCGCAACTGCTCCAGCCATGCGGTCCAATCCAGCGGCCCGGCCTCGTGGCGCTTCCTCAGGTTCGAGAGCACATTGCCCCACGCGCGATCGAAGTATGTGTACGCCTGATCCCACTGCCCGCCGTCGCCCCATCCCGTGTGGTGCAAGCGCACCCGGGTGGTCCGGTCATCGACGGGTTCGAAACGCACGACCACGAATGTGCGCTGCGCACGCGCCTCGGGCAGGTGCGGCGGCGCATTCCAGTCGAAGCTCAGCATCTTCATCGGCTGCAGCGCCATGAAGCGCATGTCGTCGGCCCCGCGTGCGCCGGGCTTCGCCAGCGGATCGAAGTGGATGTGGAACGCGCCGCCAGCACGGGGCTCGACAACGGCATCCGGCGCGAAGAAGCCCCGGACGCCCTCCCGCGTGGTCCAAGACTCCCAAACCTTGTCCAGCGGAGCCGGCACCAGGATTTCCTTGTCGATGGCGCGCTCACCCGCGTGGACGGGAAGCACGGTCGCGATGCCAACAGCCAGGACAGAAGCAGCCAGACGGACGATGCGCATGGGAACCCTTTGACGATCTCCGGATCGGGGCGTGAACTTAGCGCCGGCCCCCATGGAACGTCAATTTCGAGAACATGGTTCCGACACGTGCCATGATGATCTGAAGAGCAAGCCGGATTTATCATATAGGCATGTCTTCCTCGGTTCCCGACGTCGCCCGCATCCGGCTGGACAACGCATTGCTGCTGTTCGATGAGTTCGTACAGGCCACCGTAAGCGCCCCTGACGCGGCGACACTGCGCGGCCTGGAGCGCCGGTTTGCCGAGCGCCTGCAGATTCAACCCAGCTACTGGAGCCAAATCAAAGGCCGTTCGCGCCAAATCGGCGAGCGGCTTGCACGCCAGTTCGAACAACTCTGTCGCAAGCCGCATGGCTGGATGGATGTCCCTCATGGTGCCGTCGCTGCGGCGCACGCTCCCACGCCCCCCGCAACCACCGATTTAGGCCCCTTGCCGCAGGACGACGACGAGCGCTTCATCATCGGCTTGGTGCTCACCTACTACCGGCGCCACCCTCAGCGCGCCCGAACCCGACTGCTGGACCTGCTGGGCGAGGTCCTCACCCCCGTCGCTGCCGTCGCGCCAACGCCGCCGGCACCCGCGCCACGGCCCCGCGCACCACAGGCCTTGCCTCCACCCGCCCTCGACGATCGCGCGTTGTGGAGCCAATTGCAGGCCGGCGTGGCACCCCTGAAGCGCAAGCGCTGACCTGCCTACGGCCCGTCTGCGGCGGCCGCGCGGATCTCCGTGCTTTCCCTGCCCCTAGACAAAAGTCTTGCGCAAGATAAACGAACGTTTATCATGTGCGCAAGTCGCCGGCTCGTCCGCGACGACGCCCCTCCCCCCAACCCTCATCGCCCGAGTCTCGACATTCATGTCCGCTTCGTTCGCTTGCTTCAGCCTGCCTGCCGCGCTCTTCGCATTGGCCGGCGCAGTCCAGGCACCGATGCGAACGAGTCCGGCTGGTCATGGTGCAGCAGGCGCTGCGCCCGGGAAGTGGTCTGGTTGACGGCGATACATCGCCCCTCAACCCCACGGCCCGGGATGCGCACAGCACCCGGGCCGTTCTGTTTGTTCGAGTCCGATTTGCATCTGCCCCAGGAGGCACCCTATGAAGATCACGCTCAACACCTCCAAGCCGCGCAACCCGCTGGTGGCTGCCTGTCTTCACCGACGGGCCGGCCTTCACCGACGCGGCATCGGCGCTGACCGCCAACTGGCCAAGCGCGAACTGCAGCGCGAGCTGCTGAAGGAACGACATCCCTGCACCTGAACTGCGGGCACCCCGACGCCTCGGTCGGCGCGAGCGGTGCTGCTGGAGAAATGACCATGAGCAAGACCCTCCAGGCCTTCCACGGCCCTCTCGCCGCCCCTCGCGGCAACCTTGTTCGGCGCGGCACTGCCGCTGCGCTTCGCGGCGCGAGCATGGCGCTGGCCCGCCTGTCGCGCCGCCTGAGCACCGCGCAGGCAGGACGCCGTGCACGTCGCGCACCGGAACTCGAGTTCTATGCCGAGGCGGGTGCACCCGAAGGTGCGCTCTATGTCGATGGCGAACTCGTCGGCTACGTGGCCGGCGTCACGCGCCTGTGATGCGCCGCCTGGCGACGACGGCCTCCTAGCGACGCAGATGACTGCCACCGCCGAACCGTTGCGCCTGCTGGTTCATCGCCAGAACCTGCGGGACACCTGCTTCGCGGCCGATCCCGACGCGCAGCGGCCCCTGGCCCCCGGCCAAGTCCGCCTGCGCAACGGTCGGTTCGCGCTCACCTCGAACAACATCACATACGCTGCCTTCAGCGATGCGATGACGTCCTGGGACCTCTTCGCTTCCGATGGGGCAGTCACCTCGTCGTCACGCCCGCAGGTCTGGACAAGCGGGGATTCATCGATGCGAGCCCGCACAGGGCGATGCAACCCGGCGTCTACAACCGAGTGCAGCTTTGCGCCTCCGATCCAGCGCCCACGCGGCCACCGAGGTCCGTCAGCATGGTGATGATGTCGGTTCGGTGTCCGGTGTTGCAGGCGTCACTGGTAGTAGCCGGGGCCACGCACATTGGCGTGCGCTGGGCTGGTCCAGTCGGCTGAAGCCTCCGGGGGCACGAGTGTCGCGGTTGTTGGCCAACAGGTCGCGCACGTGGCGGTAGCGGAAGGTGCCCAGCGCCAGCGCGCGTTCGCAGGCGGCTTCCAGCCGGTCATTGCCATAGCGGCGTGACAGGCTCAGCAGCCCCAGGCAGGAGCGGTAGCCGTGCTCGGGGTGCTTGTAGGTCTGCAGCAGCCGCTTGACCAGTTCGCCGCAGGCCAGGCCGACGCGCTGGCCGCGCAGCAGCAGCTCCACGCCGTGGCCGGTGATGCGGGCCTCCAGCATCTGGCCCACCAGCGCGTGCGGCACGCTGTAGCGGTGCCCATGGAGTTCGACGTGGTAGTCGATGTGCACCTTCACCGTCTTGAAGCGGGGCAGTTCGTAGGACTGCGCAGGCAGCGGCATCAGCACCGGGGTGCGTATTTCGGCCCAACGTGACCGCCCGTTTCGGCATCGTGACCGGTCGTTCCG